>JADFCY010000010.1 GCA_018263335.1 Methanolinea sp.
CGTGACCAGACACCATTTCTCGAGAAGAGATCTCTTATCGAGGACGTATTCAAAGCGGCGAAGAATGCATTCGGTTTAAGGAGAATGCACAAATATACAACGAAATCTGTGAAAAAAACGGTCTGTTTGAATGTACTTTTACTCGGACTCGTCATTTCTCTTGGATTTGGTGAAAAGATTGGATTACAACGGCTTTCTGAGTGGTGATCCCGGGAGGGGGCTATAGGAGGATATAAGATATGAACGCAATGGATCGGCCTGGCTGATCCTCCCGTCTTACCACCATATGGGAAACTGGAGGGCATTTCGCCCGATGGAAAAGAGAATACGTCTTCTGAGGTGATTGATAAAAAAGGAGGAGTTCAGCCGAACAGGGCTCCGAGCCCTGCCATGCCGCTCTCTTCTTCTTCCTTCTTCTCTTCCTTGCTCGGCTCTGCAGCGGCGGCTGCCGCAGGTGCAGCGGCAGCTGCAGGTGCGGCGGCGGCTGCGACTGCGACCGGTGCGGCTGCAGCCTTGCTGATGGCATCCTCGATATTGATTCCTTCGAGTGCTGCAACCATGGCCTTCACCCGGGCGTCGTTCACGGCGATACCGGCAGCAGTAAGGACTGCCTTCACGTTCTCTTCCTTGACCTCTTTGCCTGCCTTGTGCAGGAGGAGGGCTGCATAGATATACTCCATCTCAATTACCTCTGGTTCCTCTCATTTCCCGCCAACCATGCTCTGGAGGGCGGCACTTTCTCTATAGGCTTTACCAATAATCGCATCAATGACGTCTTTTGCATAGACATCGGCTTCGATTGCCAGTCCACGGGCCTCCCGTGCAGCCTTCTCCACCAGCGGGACAGCAGTATCCCTGGTGAAGATCACCGCGTTCACCGAGAGGTTGAAGGCCTGTGACGCTGCCAGTGTCAGCTGGCTGTATATCAGGTCTTCATCGATGGACAGCACCGACGGCTCGTACACGTCGCCCTCGAAGAGAGCTGCCTGCAGGATCAGTCCGACGTCCATCGGCTTGATGTCCAGTTTTGCAAGAACATCTGCAAGCTTGGGGCTGATGACCTCTCCCTTCTTGACGACGGTCCGGGTCTCCCGTATCTTGACCTTCCCGGCCTCGATGGCGGCAGGGATACCTGCCTGCTGGAGTTCGCCGACGATCGGACCCGGCTTGAAACTCGTCGGGCCCTTCTCCACGACGATGTCTTCCGGGGCAGTCTCTCCAGGCTTTGCAGCCATCTTTGTCTTGGTCTTCTCAAGGGTCTTGAAAAGCCTGAACGGATTTTCATTGGTGAAGATAAGCGCAGACTGCCCCGAGAGGTGACCGGAAAGTGCCGCGAGCGGCCCGCCCATCTCGTCAAATGCGTGACGGATAAGCGTGTTCCGTGTCATCTTGATCTTTGCGCGGGACTTCAGGTTCCGGCGGATCTGCTGCAGCTGGCTTGCGGGGATGCCGTACATGTCGACAAGGCCAACCAGGGCATATTTCCCGGCATCTGCCTTGATCTCCTCAACCTCTCTCCTCTTCCATGCGGGTAGGTGATGAGTATACAGCGCCATCTACACCAGCCTCTCAGCAGGCCCCATCGTCGTCTTGACATAGACCGACCTGATGTTCATGGAGCCCTGTTCCAGCACGGATTCAATCCTTCGCAGGACCGCATCGATATTCTCGGCGATCTGCTCGGGAGGCATCCCGGTGGATCCCACCTTTACATGGAACGTCTTCTTGTCCTTTGTGCGTATCTTCACCGAATTGCGGAGACGTTCCACCATGGGCCTGATATCGGTCCCGGAAGGAATCGGTGTGGGCATCCTCCCGCGTGGCCCCAGGCGTGGACCGAGAAATCGTCCCACCTGTGGCATGACGCTGGTCTCGGCCAAAAAGAAGCGGTATGCGCTGGCAACACTGCGGGCCTCCCTTGGAGCCCCACCCAGCCGCTCTACCTCTTCGGGTCCGATCACCAGGTCCACGCCCGCTTCCCTGGCCTGGGTGGTAATGTCACCCTTGCCAATGACCGCGATGCCAACCTTCCTGCCGGTACCATGGGGGAGGAGTATCGTCTCATCAATACGATTTTTGGGCTGCGCCATGTCAATATTCTTGAGATTGACGGTAATATCTACGCTCTCAGAGAAATTTCTTTTAGGCGCCTTCTCGATGGCCGTCTTCACGGCATCTACAATTTTTGCCCTTTCAACCATTCATTTCCTCCATAGTGCACGACCATACTGATCTTCTATGGTTCACTCTCGTCTATTCCACGAGGAGCTTGTCGTAGGTGCCAGCATCGATGGCGGAGAGTGCCTCTTTCGCCTTCTTTCCATCGACGGTGATACCCATACTCACGCAGGTGCCAACGACCTCCTTGACCCCGTGCTTGAGGTCATAAGAGAGCATGTCTCCCTGCTTCATACGGGCAATCCTGACAACGGCCTCGATAGGCATGTCACCAACAATCTTGATGTTGGGTTCCGGAGATCCTTTCTCGACATTGACCTCCTTCTTGATGAGGGCGGTGGTGGGTGGGATGCCCACGCTTACCGTGAAGTTCTTCTTGTCATCGACCTCGACCTTCACAGGGACCTGCATACCGTTGAAGCTTGCGGTCTTTGCGTTGATCTCGTCGACAACTGCCTTCACGTTGATGCCGAGTGGCCCGAGGGCCGGTCCCAGGGGTGGACCTGCGGTTGCCTTGCCTCCAGATACTAATACCTCGACCACTTCTGCCATGTCTGTACCACCATGCCGTCCCGGACGGGACCAAGCGTGGGTAAGAAAGGTTGACCTCAGCAGACTTAAAGGTATACCAGGAATGGAGGGAGATTTCGGGGCCTAATTCCCATCCCCCTTGTCAACCACGCGCACATTGTCGCCCCTGACAGTGATGGGAATGGGAAGCACGCTCTCGTAGAGCTCTACGGTGATCTCCTCTTTACCGGTGTCGATCCGCTTGACGACCGCCTTTTCCCCCTTGAAAGGCCCGGCGATCAGCTCGACGATGGTCCCCTCCGAGATGCCGCTGACGACAGGTTTTGGCACCAGGAAGTGAGCGACCTCTGAGAGGGTGGTCTCACCCCTTACAACGGTGCGCGCGTGGGCGACTTTTTCTGCCAGCTGCTCAATGCGGGGGAGGCTCTCGGGAGTTTCGACGAGGACGTAGCCTTTCAGCTCGTCCGGCACGATGATCGCGACCACCTGGATATCTGTCGCTCCAGTCTCAATCGCTTTTTTGATGTTGTCGGCAACTGTCCTCTCCTGCTTTGAGGTCGTCTTGATCGCAAAAATACGGTTGGGGAACTCTTCCATATTGATCAGGGGAGAAGGAGCATCAGCTCGTAGATCACAAATCCGATGAGGCCCACGATGAGGACGCCGACCGCGGCGACGAGCGCGATCTTCTGGAACTCCTCGCGCTTCGGGGTCCTCGCAAGTTTGAGGATCCTCCAGTACTTCCTGAAGAGCTCCTCGTTGATATTGAATTTCACATCCGGCTTGGCAATTTCCATAGCACTCACTTCAAAAAGTCAATCTCAAATTGCTTCTGAACTTTTGGGGTAATTTTTTCATTCCTACCATATATTTGTGGCGACCGCACCCCAGTCACGACCAGCATCGTCCGCATTTTATTCTGCATATTGGGGTCCACCTGTGCGCCCCAGATGATCCGCGCATCCGGGGCGATGCGGTTGTAGACCTCCTGGAGCACGCCCTCCGCCTCTTCCATGGTCATGTCCGGGCCTCCTATGACGTTGACCAGGGCAGCGGTCGCACCAGAGATATCCACGTCAAGAAGCGGTGAACGGATTGCCTTCTTCACCGAGTCGGCGGCTTTCTCCTCGCTCTCGCTCTCTCCCACCCCTATCATTGCGACTCCTCCACGCTCCATCACGGTGCGGACATCGGCAAAGTCGAGGTTCACCAGTCCTGGAAGGGTGATCAGTTCCGTGATCCCCTTGACTGCCCGCATCAGCACCTCGTCAGCAACCTTGAATGCAGCATACAGGGGGAGTTTTGGGACCACTTCGAGGAGCCTGTCGTTTGGGACCACGATGACGGTATCTGCCACGTCGCGGAGGCGCTCGAGCCCGGCCTCGGCATTCTCCATCCGTATCACGCCTTCTGCGGTGAAGGGGAGCGTGACCACCCCGATGGTAAGGGCCCCTTCTTCTCTTGCTGACTTGGCAACGATCGGAGCTGCCCCGGTGCCGGTTCCCCCTCCGAGTCCCACGGTGATGAATACCATGTCGCAACCGCTGACCGCCCGCTTGATCTCCTCCTCGTTCTCGAGTGCAGCCTCTTCGCCGATCTGGGGTATCGACCCGGCCCCGAGACCCCGGGTGCGCTGCCTCCCGATGAGGATGCGTTGATCCGCGACGGTGCGGGAGAGGTGCTGGGCATCTGTGTTGATGGCGACGAGGCGTGCGCCATGAATCCCCTCCTCCTTCATGCGGGTGATGGTGTTGGAGCCGCTCCCGCCGCAGCCGATCACGGCGATCTCTGTCCGCAACTCCTTGAGGATCTGGTCGAGATCCTCGTTGTTCTTCGAGATATCCGGTGAGTCCTCCCTCACCCTGGTCAGCGCTTCTTCGACAATAGACCTCATAGGAATTTCTCCAGTCCCGGGATGTGGATCCTCTTTTCGCTGCGGGTCCTGACCATATCGGGTGTTACCTCCCGATCCCCCACCCGCACCGTGCAGCCGTTCATCAGCTGTCCGTACAGCGGGCCAGGGGGGATCCCAAGGCTTCGCGCCCGGCCGGGGTCGAACCTGTGCCTGAAGACGGTCAGGTGGTCACCCTCAACGAACGTAATTTCCCCTCTACGTATGATGTTTACGCATAAGCTTATTAAATCATGCAGTACATTCCCGCTATTTTCACCGATGGTGATAAAAGACGGCCATACGGGCTTTTTCTGGGTTGAAAGGCGGATCAGCGGGAGCGTATCCAGCCCATCGAGAAATTCATTCTGGCTGCACCTCCATGCCTCTTCAAGGAGCAGGGGGTCAAGGTCAATTTTCACCGGTTGTCCGTCCGGGCATTGCCCGTGGAGATTGACGCGGCATCCCGGGACGATCTGTTCGGCAAGGGACAGGACTCTCATGTAGGTCTCCCACGACATGTCGCCAAAGTGCATGAGATCACCCTCGTTGAGAGGTCTTATCCTGCGTTCAGAAAGAAGTCCCTCCAGCCGGGCAAGGTCTTTGCCTGGAATCGCCTTCCTGTCGATATAGGCGGCGACAGCCCCTGTTCTCTCCCTCATTTGGTCGATCATGGCGGCATCGAGGGATGTCACCTCCCTCGTATGGGAAATATGGCCGAAGGCTCCGCGTGTATTCAGCGCAATATGGGTCTGCCGGGCTGCATAATGCGTCCCGCCAAACCCGATAAGGGGGATGCAGTCTGCGGGTTCTGCTGAGAGGACGCTCCTTGCGACAGCCGCACCGGCCGCAGTGTCCCGCCACTCCTTTTCTGTGCTCCCCACCTCGGCGAAGAGCGAGGGGGTGGAGAGTTCTGAAGGGCCGTGGTGGGTGACTTCGTACGCGACACGGTACCCCGGGGGAGCGTTCGCTGACAACCCTCTCAATACCGCATGCATCCATGCGGGGGCCGCCGGGGCGAGGGATCGCGCTCTCCCTCCGAAGTCAGCGCTCGTGATGTTCCCGGTGACGTGGACGGTCAGGACCGGGACCGGGTTGACCGAGGAGTGCCTGGAGAGAAAGATGATGAGATCGGCGTCCATGTCCCGGTCGAGATGGTCCTGGTAGATCAGCCGTTCTCTTACCCTGTGGTGGGAGAGTTCGTGCATTTCCAGGGGATAGGGTTCGTGGGGTGTGGCAAGGAACGAAAGGAGTGCCTCGTGGATGGTGCAGCCGCCGGGGTCAGCAAGGGAACTGACAAGCGAGATCTTCATTGGGCACTTCCCATTCTATCCATCTCAATTTTTATAAAAGGGCGCGATCCCGGATATATGATTCCTGCAATCCACCAGCGTGACCGGACATGTGTGTGGCAGCGGACACCAGGGCCGGCCCGCACTGATGGGTTTTGGAATCTGGACCTCTTTTTTGGGAGTAAAGAGGTGGGGGACACCTCACAAAGGGGAGGGCCTGTTCAATCCGTTGTCTTTTTAGGGATTCACGCATGAAAGGACATGACTCCTGGTAAGGGGATTTACGAGCACGGGATCTGTCGTCACAATATACTTTATATATCCAGGATAGTATCTCACATGTAAAAAGAAAGGTGGCACATGGGCATGAAAGTTGTTTCATTACTCCTAAAGTTTCTTCTTCTATCTGCGATCTGCACAACTATCGCTGGTATATGTATCGCCGATGAACCCGGGTGGACTCCGATCACGGGTCCCATTGAGATTTCGGAACCGGGTTCCTACTATCTGGCTGGAGACATCCTCGAATGCGGAGAACCCGTATGCATCAATATCACCTGCAGCGATGTGGTGCTTGACGGGAGAACGCACCTGATCTCGGGAGTCTTTGACGAGGACACGACAGGTGTCTTTGCCCAGGCCCCCATTGGGGATTTCCTCGAAAATGTCTCGGTGACGAACATTTCTGTCAGCGGTTTTGAGGACGGCGTCTCTTTCATGCGGGTTCACGGGGGAGCCATCAGCAGGAACATGCTGACAAAAAATGCCCGGGGAATCGCACTTCTTGAGGCTGAGGATCTGCTGGTGTATGAAAACAATGCGAGCGGGCAGATCATGTATGGAAAGATGAACGGTGCCGGGCTCGTCCTTGCACAGAGTCACCGGAACACATTTACACAAAATACCCTGAATGAGAATGGCCTGGGTGCCGAATCTGAATTCGGTGGGCATGGGATCCTTGCCGGGGATTCTTCATCAGGGAATGTATTCACAGAGAATACTGTCCATGGGAACCAGGAAAGCGGCATTAAACTCGAGATGTTCTGCATCGGCAACCTCATCTCCAAAAACACTGTTGCAGGCAACCAGGATGGGATTCTCCTTCTGACCGGCTCTGGCGGCAATGAAGTCAGGGCGAATGTGATAAGGGAGAACAGGGAGTTCGGACTCGTCCTTGCCCAAACCTCTGGGAACATCCTCCGCACAAACACCATTGAACAGAATCCTTACAATTTCTATGTCGACGGGTTGAGCAAGGACGAATATCTGCATGATGTCGACATCTCGAATACTGTTGATGGGAAGCCGATCTATTATCTCATCGACGTGACAGGAAGGGTGATAGGAAAGGCTGAGGACCCGGGGACAGTCTACCTGATTGACTGCGAGGATGTCCAATTGAAAGACTCGACCCTGGAGAAGAACGGTGTGGGCGCCTTTTTCTGGGGGACATCCCGCCTTGTCCTGGAGAACCTGACCTGCCGTCAGAATGGGGCGGGTATCAATTTGGGCAATGAATGCGATTCGGTACATCTCTCCCGCGTGCACTGCATTGAAAACGATGGAATGGGAATTTTCATCTCAAATGGCAGGAATGTGACGATCGAACACAGCAGTACGAGCTTCAATACGATCAGAGGGCTGCTTATTCATGAGAGCAGTGATGTCTTCATCACAAATACAAGCGCAAGCCACAATGAAGGCCCGGGGATCCTGCAGGGGACAGGTATCGATATTGAGGGCGGGAGGAATATCTCACTGGGAATGACCCGGACATCCCACAACCTCCATCACGGTATCTGGGTCAATGGCATGGAAAACCTGGTCATCAGGGATGGGGTATCAGATGAGAACAACGAGCTTGGTATTGTGGGTATAAACAGTGAGCATATTCTCGTTCAGGGGATGCGGGTTGCGGGGAATGGCGAGGCAGGAATGGGCATCATGGGTTTGAATGACTGCACCATCGCCAATAATTATTTCAACAATACCGTAAACGTCGACATGGCCGATCCGGGGGCGACGGCCACGTCCTGGAACATGCCAAAGACTGCCGGGCCAAACATCGTCGGCGGCCCTTACCTTGGCGGCAACTACTGGGCAAAGCCTGATGGTACCGGGTGGTCGGAGGTGACCCCTGATCGCGGCGATGGGTTCTGCAACGCCCCGTTCGTGATCGATGACGACAATATCGATAACCTGCCGCTGCACATAAGGACCGAACCACCGTTCTATGCGGATTTCACTGCGAATCCTGTCTCCGGGAACCCGCCTCTCACCGTGCAGTTCACTGATGCCTCTGATGGGAACATCATGCGTTATCTCTACAGGTTTGGCGACGGCTTCTCATCGATGAGTCCCAACCCCGCCCATACATACCGGAGGCCAGGCAACTATACTGTCAGCCTGACAATCTGGCAGATGGACGGGCGGACGCTGTCCTCAAAGACCATGGTAAAAGAGAATTACATCCGGGTGGAAGGGGCACCAGGACCAGATGTCAGGACGAATTTCTCGGCTACCCCGGTATCAGGTACTGCACCCCTGCAGGTAGCCTTCACGGGGACTTCGACGGGAAGCCCGATCCTCTGGAAGTACAGTTTCGGCGATGGGTTCATGTCAACCCAGCAGAACCCGACCCACACGTACCGGAGACCGGGGAACTACACGGTGAAACTCACTGTCTGGATGATTGGCCCTGACAGCAAGCTTGCGACCGAGACCATTGAGCGGGTGAATTATATCACGGTGACGTGAACTCCCATTCCCCCGTTTTTCTGGACAGGACTCCCTGGATTTTTCAATCGTCTGCAGAAGATCGTCACACTCTTTCCTGCATCCGTGGAGCGCATCCATTTTAAATGAAGGGATCGAATATTGCGGTGCAAATTCGAGAGGTGATGATGATGAAGATCTCGTTACGTGTTCTCCTGTTATTCATGGTAACAGGATGCTGTATTGCTCTCCTGCCGGCTGGTGCTGAGGCGCCTATCGGAGGCGACCGCGCCTGGTACGCGGTGCACTGCAATGTGGACGGCGCAAGCGTCTTCTTTGACGGTGATTACAAGGGCGACATCCAGGGAGGAGTCCTGTATGTCGAGGCGTACACTACCGGGACACCCTACCGCACGTACTCCGTCCAGAAGGAAGGATATACCACTTTCAGCGACTCTATCGACGGTGTTCCTGGAAAGGGGGAGACCTTTGACCTTTACGCGACCCTCAACCCCACCCAGCCTACACAGCCCCCGGTCATCGGTGGCGACATTGGGTGGTACACCGTGCATGCCAACGTCAATGGCGCGAGCGTCATGTTTGACAACACATACCAGGGCGTCATCACGAACGGGATCCTGACGGTCCAGGTCTATACGACCGGGACGCCTTACAGCACCTACACGGTCACCATGGATGGATACCTGCCCTATACCGCGCCGATCACCAGTTACCCGGCAAAGGGGCAGACTGTCGATTTGTACGCAACCCTGAACCCTGCGCCCACTCCAACCCCGACCAAATCCCCTGTCTATCCTGGTATTGCACTCATTGCCCTGGCGGCAGTCGGGTTCCTTGCACTGGCAAGGAAGGAATAACCCTCTTTTCTTCTCGTTTACGCGCATTCACCTGAATCCGGTCGAGACACTCGTAACATCGGCTGCCCTGATCCAATCCCCCAGCTTAACAACCGGGGGAAAGTCAACTCATTTAATATCTTCACCGCGTATATCATCAGGTATGGACGAAGAAAAGATCCGGAATGCGTTTGAGGCTGAAGGCATCACGAAGGACATAAAGTGCCCGCAGGCGTTTGCCATCTCAGAAAAATACGGGATCTCCAAGATGGATATCGCAAGGTACTGCAATACGCACGGGGTGAAGATCAGGGCCTGCCAACTCGGTTGCTTCAAATGAGCATTTTTTTGCGTACAGTCACCGTCGAAGAGGCGATACGTGCGGCAAAGGGGATCGCGCCTCACCCCGGGAGAGAGGAAGTCCCCCTCGAAGAAGCAGCGGGACGGGTACTCGCAGAGGCCGTTTCTGCAGATGTCGATATCCCTGCCTTCGACCGATCTGTCGTCGACGGGTACGCATTGAGAGCCTCTGATACCATTGGCGCCGGAGAGTCAATCCCCTCGCTGCTCACACTCTTGGGAACGGTGAGGATGGGGCAGGCCCCGGATCTGGTGATGAGGGCCGGGGAATGCGCATACATACCCACCGGCGGAGCGCTCCCCCCAGGAGCTGACGCAGTGGTGATGATCGAGCATACCGAGATCATAGATGACCAGGTGCTGGTGAAGCGACCGGTCGCCCCGGGGGAGAACCTCATCATGAGGGGAGAGGACTTCGCCCGCGGAATCCCTGTGCTGTGTGTGGGCCGCCGCCTCACTCCGCCGGATATCGGCGTGCTTGCCGCCGCAGGTTGCCACACAGTGCCGGTCTTCACCTGTCCATCCATCGGTGTGATCTCTACCGGGAATGAGCTCATCCCGGTACGTGAAATCCCCACGGGGAGCCAGATCAGGGACAGCAACAGTGCGATGATCGGGGCATACCTGAGGCACGCCGGCTGCACGGCCACGCTCTATGGAGTGATCCCCGATGAACGCCGAACACTGCAGGATGCACTTGAGAAGGCCCTTTCCCGGAATGACGCGGTCGTTCTCTCGGGAGGAAGCTCAAAAGACGACCGCGATCTCTGCGCGGATATCGTCGGACAGCTGGGCGAGGTGCTGGTCCACGGGGTGGCGATTGCACCCGGGAAGCCCACGATCATTGGGCGTTGTGAGGGAAAACCGGTGCTCGGTCTCCCCGGCCACCCGGCATCTGCCCTTGTCGTGCTTGACAGGATCGGCAGGCCGCTCCTTGCCGCAATGACCGGTGAGAAGGCCAGAACGGTATGCACAAGGCACGCCAAGCTTGCACAGAATATTCCATCCGTGCGCGGCCGGGAGGACTATATCAGGGTAAGGCTTGATGGCGGCATGGCGTTCCCGCTCTTTGGCAAATCAGGCCTCCTGAACACCCTTGTCCAGAGCGATGGGCTGGTCTGCATCCCTGCGGGAAGAGAGGGGCTTGAGGCGGGGGAGAGCGTCGAGGTGATCATGTGGTGAAGCGCTATCTCTCGGTGATCTCTCTTGAGCAGGCACTCTCTCTTCTCGAGACGGTTCCTGTCTCCCTCACCCCCGAGACGATCCCGCTGGAAGTATCGGCGGGAAGGATCACCGCACGCCCGGTTTTTGCCACTTACTCGGTGCCTGAAGTGCACCTTGCCGCAATGGACGGGATCGCGGTCCGGAGCATCGATACAACCGGTGCGAGCGAGCAGTCACCGGTCACGCTTCCCATCGCCCGCCGTGTCAATACCGGGAACGTGGTCCCGGCAGGGTATGACGCGGTGATCATGATCGAGGACGTATGGGTCGATGGTGACCGGTTCACGGTCAGAAAGCCCGCAAGCCCATGGCAGCATGTCAGGCCGGCAGGAGAAGATATCGCCGAGTCCGAGATGGTCGTTCCCTCGTACCACCGCATCAGGCCCTCTGATATCGGTGCCCTTGCCGCATACGGGGTCGTTTCAATCGATGTCCTGGGGTTCAGGGCAGGACTCGTCCCCACCGGGAGCGAGCTCGTCCCGCCGGGCACGAGGCCCGGTCCCGGACAGGTGGTCGAGAGCAATACCCGGATGGCTGCGGCGTGGCTCACAGGCCTCGGTGGAAGGTGCACGCGTTACCCACTCACTCCCGATGATCCCGAAAAGATCCGGGATGCGATGTTGCGGGCAGCAGAAGCAAACGACCTTGTCATTGTCTCGGCAGGATCCTCTGCCGGGACAAAGGACTTTTCTGCCGATGCAATTGCCAGCCTTGGGGAGGTACTTGTCCACGGTGTTGCTATCAAGCCGGGAAAACCGGTCATCATCGGGAGGATTCTGGACAAACCGGTGATTGGAATGCCGGGATACCCGCTCTCAGCGCTGACTGTGCTCCGGGAGATCGTCACACCACTCATCCGCCTCTCTGGGATGCCTGTCCCTGAACCTGTCATCATCCCTGCCAGGCTCACCGCGACTCTCCATTCCGAGGCCGGCAGCGACGAGTTCATTCTCCTCGCTGCAGGGCGAGTCGGGTCCTCGTGGGTGGCGACCCCCTTGTCACGAGGCTCCGGAGTACAGATGAGTGCAGTCCGGTCCAATGCGTATCTCCAGGTGATCTCCTCACTCGAGGGGTATGAGGCAGGCGAAGTGGTCCCGGTCAGTCTGACAGTCAGCCCTGCAGAAGCAGAAGAGGCCGTCCTTATTACCGGGAGCCATGACCCGGTCCTCGACCACCTTGCGGAACTGGCAAAGAAAGACCATGTTGAGATCCATTCCATCCACGTTGGCAGCATGGGAGGAATAATTGCACTGAAGCGAAACGATTGCCACGCTGCCACCATCCACCTGCTGGCGCCAGATGGAGATTATAACGTCCCTTACCTTGCGAAATACCTCCCCCGCGAAGAGATCGACCTCATCGGACTTGCCATGAGAGAACAGGGGATCGTCTCCCGGAGCGGGATCTCTATCGATGACCTTCCGGGGACTCCCTTCATCAACCGGCAGAAGGGATCGGGAACCCGGATGCTCCTCGATCACGAGCTTGGCTCCAGGGGCATATCCCCGGAAGATATCCCTGGGTACGACCGTGAAGCGACCACCCATATCGGCGTTGCACTTGCAGTGAAGACCGGCGAAGCAGAAGCGGGTATGTGCGTCTATTCGGCAGCGAAGGCTCTCGGCCTCTCCTTTGTCCCGGTTGCAAGTGAGCGGTACGAACTCGCCGTAAGACGGGAATTCAGCGAAGATCCCCGGATAAGGGCACTTCTTTTCGCCATCCGTTCACCGCGTTTTAAGGAGATCCTGCATGCCCTTGGAGGATACGACGACTCCATCACGGGCGTCCTGCGGAGAGTGCCTTAAGCGCCGCCTCTTCCGGCATGGTACAGGGTGCCACACCCTCGATATCCCAGGTGTTCAGGCCAAATACAGGCTTTCCCTGCTTTAACGCAATGGCGATCTCAGAGAGGGTCCCATAGGCTCCCCCGACAGCCACGACCGAGTCTGCGCTTCCCACCACCAGGAAATTCCTCGTGTGAGAGAGGCCGGTGCGGACCGCAACTGAGAGGTACTGGTTTCCCTCACTCTGCCCTGGAAGGATCCCGACAACAAGGCCCCCACGCACCCTCGCACCCCTGCAGGACGCTTCCATCACGCCGCCAAGGCCTCCCGAGACCAGGGTGGCGCCATGGGCTGCAAGCACGCTGCCGATCTCTTCTGCGGCAGCGGCCTCTTCTTCAGAGCACTCTGAAGGGCCGATGACCGCAACCTGGATGGCACGACCCCGAATCACGTGTCTTCACCGCCGGCAGGGTTGAAGGCAAGGACTCTTGGCACCGTCATCTCCTCGATGGCATACCTTGGCCCCTCCCTCCCGAGGCCAGACCCCTTCACTCCCCCGTAGGGCATGTGGTCAACGCGGAACGTGGGGATGTCATTGACCTGGACTCCCCCGTACTCTGCCATGGAATGGACTTTGAGTATCCGCTGGATGTTCTGGGTGAAGATACCCATCTGGAGCCCGTATGGGACCTGGTTGGCGAGAGCGAGCGCCTGTTCAAGAGTCTCGTAAGGGGTAAGCGTGATGACCGGCGCAAAGATCTCGCAGGAATTTACCCCGGTTTCGGGTGTTGCACCGGCTATCACGGTCGGGTAGAATATCGTCCCCTCTGCACGCCCCCCGGCAAGGATGCGTGCGCCCTTGGATTGCGCTTCGTGAACTATCGCAAGCGCACGGTCTGCCGCATCCTTCGAGATCATGGGTCCGACAACGGTCCTGGGATCCCTGGGGTCTCCGGTAACGAGTGCCTTTGTGCCCTCGCAGATCATCCGGCATGCGTTTTCGTATATCCTGTGGTGGATGTACACGCGCTGTACCGAGATGCAGACCTGCCCGGCATTCATGAACCCGCCCGTAATGATGCGAGAGACAGCATAAGGGAGATTTGCATCCTCGTGGACGATGACCGGGGCGATGCCTCCGAGTTCGAGTGAGACGGGCTTTCTCCCCGCACTCTCTCGAAGTCCCCATCCGACCTCGGGGCTCCCTGTGAACGAGACGAATGCGACCCTGGGATCGGCTGCGAGTCCGCCAGCGCGTCTTCCCGGACAGGGCACGACGCTTATCGCCATCTTGGGGAAACCGGCCGAAACGAGCATCTTTCCAAGGAGGAGCGCCGATACGGGAGTTGCGGAGGCCGGTTTCAGCACAAGGGAATTGCCAGAGGCGACCGCGGGCCCGGCTTTGTGGCATGCCAGGTTGAGGGGGAAGTTGAACGGGACGATCCCGAGCACGACTCCGACCGGCATCCGCCTGGTGATCGCAAACCTTCCCTCGTTTCCGGGAGTCCAGTCAAGGGCAATAACCTCCCCGCCGAGTCGTTTTGCCTCTTCGGCTGATACCCTCAAAGTCTCTGACGCCCGCTGCACCTCCGTCCGTGCAAAAGAGACCGTCTTTCCCCCCTCCATCACAATCGTCTCCGCGAGTTCCTCCGCACGAGACTCCACCAACTCCGCAAGGCGGGACAGGATGCGGTAACGATCGCCTGAAGAGAGCGCCCTTGTCTTCTCAAACCCATCTTTTGCAGAGACGAGGGCGTCTTCGAGGTCATCCGGAGTCGCCTGGTGAACCTTTGCGACAAGATCTCCGTTGTAGGGGAACCTGACCTCGAGGATCTCCCCTGAGAACCGCTCCTCCCCTCCGATAATGCAACCATATTCCGGGACTCCATCGTTCACATATGCCGGCATGCTGGTGTTCCTGATACATCTGTGTATCGCAGCCCTAGAAAAAGATCCCACATCTGTTCACAGGGAGGAAGAGCAGACCGCCCACTTTTTTATACCATCCTCTCTTACCTATACCTGCGTGATGGGATATTCCATGACAGATCGTTTTATTCTCTGAACGTGAGCGCATTATGGCCCCCTGCGGCGTAATCCCAGGATGGCCGATAATTCAAAAGCAGGACGAAGGGGCGCAGCCACAAGGTCGTGCGTATCCGGGTGATTCCCCAAACTACTTTGGAAGGTACAGCCCATATTACAGGACTGTCTATCTCTTTCCCTGCGGAAACGACAGCAACGGGGGATGTAAGTGAAAGAAGTGAGCAGCAGTTATCAGGCAAAGGAGATCGAGGACTCGGTCCAGGCATACTGGAGAGAGGAGAATATCTATGAAAAAGTCAAGGTATTGCGCCAGGAGGGCAAGGACTTCTTCTTTGTGGACGGCCCCCCTTATACCACCGGACACATCCACCTCGGTACTGCCTGGAACAAGATCATCAAGGACTGCCTGCTCCGCTACCACCGCATGTGCGGCAGGAACGTGATCGCAAGGGCGGGGTATGACATGCACGGCCTCCCCATTGAGGTCCGCGTCGAGCAGACGCTCGGTTTTTCCTCGAAGAAGGATATCGAGCGTTTCGGGATAGGGGCGTTCATCGATCAATGCAGGACGTTCGCCGCAAGGAACAAGGACATCATGAGCGAACAGTTCATGCGCCTTGGCGTATGGCTCGACTTCAAAGATCCCTACCAGACAATGCACCCGGGGTATATCGAGGCCGCCTGGTGGACGCTGAAGCGGGCGGATGAAGAGGGGATGCTCGAACGTGGCTTCAGGGTGGTGAACTGGTGTCCACGGTGCGCCACTGCGATCGCCGATGCAGAGGTCGAATACTGGGACGAGCGCGATCCCTCGATCTTTGTGAAGTTCCCTGTTGAAGGGGCGAAGGGAGAGTTCCTCGTTATCTGGACCACCACTCCGTGGACACTGCCGGCAAACGTCGCCGTTGCGGTTCACCCGGACTTCTCCTATGCCAGGGTGGAAGCGGTCAGGGCAGGGACAAAAGAGGTGCTCTGGATCGCAGAAGACCTCGTAGAGCCGGTCCTCCGGAAGGGCAGGTACCAGGACTACACAATTACGGAAAAACGCCTCGGGAAGGAGATGTGCGGCATGACGTACCTGTCCCCTCTCCGAGAACAGGTCCCTCTCCAGGAGACAGTCTCTCACCGCGTGGTAACCGCCGACTTCGTCGCCATGGAGAATACCGGGATGGTACATATCGCTCCAGGCCACGGCTGGGACGACTACCTCCTTGGATGCAGGGAGAACCTCCCCATCATCTGCCCTGTCGATGCCCAGGGGCACTTCTCCGGCGACGTGGGGATGCTCAACGCACTGTTCATAAAGGACGCTGACCCCGTCGTCCTCGACGCACTCGGGGACCACCTGCTTGCAAGCGACCATGTTGTCCACCGCTATGGTCACTGCTGGCGTTGCAAAACCCCGATCATATTCAGGGCAACCTCGCAGTGGTTTTTGAAAGCTTCGCTCCTGAAGGATCGCATGCTTGAGGAGGTCGGGGAGGTCACCTGGTATCCGGACTGGGCAGGGAGCGCACGATTCTACGACTGGATCAAGGAGGCAAGGGACTGGTGTATCTCGCGCCAGCGTTACTGGGGCATTCCCATCCCGATCTGGACCTGCGGGTCCTGCGGGACACACCGGGTCATTGGCACGATCGCCGAACTCGAGGAGGCGAGTGGATCACCGGTCCCCGACCCCCACAGGCCGTGGGTGGACGAGCTTGCGATCACCTGCTCGTGCGGCGGAACCATGCGCAGGGTTGAGGATATCTTCGATGTATGGTTCGACTCGGCAGTTGCTTCCTGGGCCACCCTCGGGTTCCCCGCAGAGAAGGACGCGCTCCAGAGGCTCTGGCCTGCCGACTTTATCACGGAGGGCCAGGACCAGACCAGGGGATGGTTCTACAGCCAGCTTGGGGCGAGCACCATTGCGTTCGGCCGGGCCCCGTACAGGAGTGTCCTGATGCACGGCTTTGCCCTGGATGCAGAAGGCCGGAAGATGTCAAAGAGCCTTGGAAATGTCGTCACCCCTGAAGAGGTCATACAGAGCCAGGGCGTGGACGTCCTGCGTCTCTATGTGCTCTCCCAGAACGCCCCCTGGGACGATCTCCGGTTCAACTGGGACGGCGTGAAGAATGTTGCACGCGCGATGAACATCCTCTGGAATGTCTACCGGTTCCCCCTCCCCTACATGATCATGGACGGGTTTTTGCCAGAGTCACCTTCTGGGAGGTGGGACGACAGGTTCATCAGGCGAAATTTCGCAACGCTCACGCCCGAGGACAAGTGGATCGTCTCACGCGTGCACTCCCTTGCTCGCCACGTGACCGCAGACCTCTCCGGGTGCCAGCTCCACAGGGCATCCCGTGCGGTCATCGCGTTCATCCTGGAAGACCTCTCGCGATGGTATGTACAGCTGGTCAGGGAGAGGATGTGGCTCGAGGGTGAGGCCCCGGAAAAGACCCGTGCATACGAGACCATTTACTACGCTCTGCGCACCCTCCTTGCAGTCGCATCCCCTTTCATCCCCCACATCGCCGATGCGATGTACCGCAACCTCAGGCTCGAGGGGGACCCCGAGAGTGTGCACATGCTGGACTGGTTCCCGGGAGATGACGCGCTCAGGGACGAGTCGCTGGAACGGGCGATGGACACGGTCAGGTCATTCGACGAGGCACAGGCAAATGCCCGACAGGCAGGGAAGAGAAAGCTCCGCTGGCCGGTCCGCGAGTGCGTGATCGTCGCGGACTCAAAGGAGGTCGCAGATGCCATCTCATCGCTGAACCACATCTGCAGGGAGAGAGCGAATGCAAAAGTGGTGCGCACAATTTGCGGGACATGGGATCGGATCGGGTGGAAGGCCGAGCCAGTGATGAAGGCGCTCGGGCCTGCGTTCGGAAAGAAAGCCCCCATCGTGAGGGATCTCATCATCAGCGCCGATGGGAATGCCATGAAATCTGCCATTGACGCGGGGGGAGCGTTTACGGTGGTAAAGGGAGATGAACGCTTCGAGGTCGTCCCGGGCCAGGTTACATTCGTGCAACAGCTCCCGGAGGGAGTCTTCTCGGCCCCCATGCAGGGAGGGACAGTATACGTGGATACAGGACTGGACCCCGGCCTCGAGGCCGAAGGGTATGCCCGGGAGATTATCCGGCGGTTCCAGGAGATGCGAAGGCAGCGCAACCTCAGGGTTGAGGAATTCATCACTGCCCGCGCATTCATCGCGGATCCGAGGATCTGCCGGATGGTAGCCGAGTCATGGGAGGATACCATCAGGGCAGAGATCAGGGCTGTCTCTTTCGAAGTCTCTGATCGCAATTCCCCTGCAGCCACATCGTACGAGATATCGAAAGATTGGGACGTGGAGGGTGTGGGGATGACCCTCTCGCTGTCACGGGCTCCGGAGAAGTGAGGCGAGCAGGGCCCGGCCTTCAGGCGAAGCGAAGACGGGGAGGTCTCGGCCAGTGACCACTTCGCTTCGCACGCTCTCTGCCATCTTCCCCAATTTTGGATTGAATCCCCTGACCATGTAGGTTCTCTTCTGGACGAGGATCCCGCGTCTCTGCCATGCAGGCGTCAGGGCGAGGTTGATGCCCCTCTTGAATGCAAGTTCGTGCATCTCGCGCGATGGACGCCCCTTCAGGAACGATGCCGCCTCCTTCCTGCTCATCCCATCCTTCATCAGGGCATACTGGCAGTAGGCGTTGAGATGGTTCCTCCAGGCCTCCCCCTGCCTCTGGATAAGGTACTCGGGGGCCATTTCCGGGATGACGTGGATGATGCGGGCATCAAAAGAGATCGGCTCGGTACTCTCCATCTCGATTGAAAGGGCGCTTGCGGCAAACGATGCGCAGACAGAGTCGAGCTTCTCCACACGCCCGTTGAAGGGGAGATGGGAGAAGTAGAGGTTTATCTCGTCTGAGAAAGTGTACGCGGCATCAGGGGAGAGCCCGCTGTCTGAGATGAGTCGGGCGCAGACGCGGGCCATGGCATCGGCAAACCGGGCATCAAAGGGCCGCTCGAGGTGCCAGGTCTCTGCGACCCGGTGGAAGGTCCGGCCGTCAAGGCGCAGGAAAATTGGGGGGAGGGCCACCAGGTTGCTGAAAAGCTCTCTGTGTCTCATGAAAAAAATCAGGAAAAACCCGGGTTTCAGGGAGACCCTGCCAGGAAAACCGGTCGCTACTTTCCGGCCTCTCCAAAGTCACCCGACTTGAAGGCGCCGGGAAGGTGGCGGATGATGACAATGTCCCCTATGCTGCGGATGATGCGGAAGGGAACTTTCAATCCCTTGTAATTCTTGATGTCCACAAGCTCCTGGTTCAGCTTTCCGACCACGAGGGACTCCATCTTCTTGCCCTCGATATCGAGGATAACGTCTTCAACCTCACCCACGAACACGCTCTTCTCCGTGTAAATATTCAGCCCGAAAAGTTCCGTTATCTGCGTTTTCATCGTGATCATGGAAGATATATACCATGATAGTTAAAAAGATACTCTTTGAATGAACGGGTCGTTCAAAATTGGTTCCATATTCGGCATTCCCATACTGCTGCACTGGACGTTTCTCGTGATCATCCCCCTCTTTGCATGGATCATAGGGAGCCAGATCGTCCTCACTGCAGAGCTCCTCTCGGATCTCTTCGGCGTCGCGATCGACCTGACGTACCTCACATCTGGATACAACCCCTACATCCTGGGAATCTTCGTCGCGCTCGCGCTCTTTGGTGGCGTCCTCGTCCACGAGATCGCCCACTGCCTGGTTGCAAAAAGGATGGGAGTCCCCATCAACAGCATCACCCTCCTCATCTTCGGGGGAGTCTCGTCAATGGAAGAGAGCACTCCGGATCCAAAGGTGGAACTTCCGATGGCGCTCGTGGGACCGCTTACAAGCCTTGCGGTGGGGCTGATATGCACCGCACTCCTTTACCTGTCAAAAGCGACTGTCACGGACCCGCCTCTTGCAGGGTTGCTCGTCTTCATCTTCGCGTACCTCGGGCTCCTCAACATATTCCTGTTCGCCTTCAACCTCCTGCCCGCCTTCCCTATGGACGGGGGAAGGGTGCTCCGGGCATACCTTGCAGGCAGGATGCCCCTTCACCGTGCCACCCGCATCGCGGCTGATGTCGGGAAAGTGTTTGCGGTGATCTTCGGCATATTCGGCGTCATATTCTTCTCTCCAATCCTGATCCTGATCGCGTTCTTCATTTACATCGGGGCAGGGCAGGAGTCCGCGGCGATCAAGTACAACTTCCTCTTAAAAGACGTGAACGTGGGGGATATCATGGCCAGGTCGGTAATGACCGTTCCTCCCACCATGCCGATCAGGGAGGTAATCGATCTCATGTACTCGACCAAGCACCTCGGGTTCCCGGTAATGGACCGAGGTTTCGTGGTGGGGATGATCACCCTTGCTGACGTGCACAAGATCCCGACTCTTGACAGGGAAGCGATGCAGGTCCGGGACATCATGACGCGTGAAGTGATCGCGCTCTCTCCCCGATCACCGGTCATTGACGGGTTGCGGCTGATGTCGCGCTACAATATCGGGCGGATACCCGTCATGGAAAACGATACCCTCGTCGGAATCATCACCCGGACGGATATCCTGAAGGTCATCGAGTTGAAGGAGATATAGAGAACGAGAGCCAGGCATCGATGGGGGTTGGCCCGACGAAGGCCCGGAATTCATGCAGGTTCGAAAACGGTCTCCTTGCTGCAATCTTCCCCGCCATCTTTCTCCCCACGCCGGGTATCCAGGAGAGCGTCGTTACCGGGAGCATGTTGACGTCAACCGGAACAGGAAGCCCGGTCACTGATCTCATCCCATGGTCCACCACCACGACGTCAATGACGGTTATCGGCCTCACAGGGGAGGGCACACCGACGAGCACCGGGTATGAACCCATCTGCCGGCCAAACGAGGGGACTCCCTGCTCCTCAATTACCACCGAACGAAGGAGTGTTCCGAGAGGATACACCCTGCGGAGCATGGGGAGGTCAAATTCCTTCCTCACCTGCTCCTTGAAGGCGCGGAACTGCGCCTGGTGAACGCCGAGTGTGTTCTCCAGGAATGCCCTTGTCCCGTCAAACGGCATCAGCTGCCGGATATTCACCCTTCGGACCAGATTTCCTGATGCAAGCACCCCTGCAAGGAATTCCTGGTTCATCTCATACGTCCGGGTGGTCTCACCTGCAAGCCCCGCGATGAAGTTGAGGCCGGGAAGGAGGTGGGGGATGCCTTCCATTCGCGTCCCACCAGTTTCGTTGACAATCCGAATAGCCTCCATCACCTGCGATGGGCTGGCCTTCAGGTTGTTCTTCCGGATCACTTCGGGGTCCGCGGTCTCCATCCCGAACGCAGCGACGTCACCTGGCGTATGGTGTGCGACGATTGCACAAAGAGCGGCCCTGCTCTCGTCGGGGTGGCGCGCAATGGTGCCAGGATTGACGTTGTCTATGTGGAGCGTGTGAAGCCCGGGAGCAGCATCCCTTACTGAAGAGAAGAGCTCATCGATTCTCTCCGGGACTGGCGCCGGGTATTCCTCTGCCATCGATGATCCATACACCAGTATGTCGGGCTGCCTGCCGAGGCGGAAGTGCCGTGCGCCGGCCGCGTAAAGCGATTCGACTTCGCTGGCAATCCCCTCAACAGAACGGAATACGGGCGGACCGTAGAACGGTTCTGTGCAGAAAGAGCACCCCCCGGAATGTGCCCTCGAGCACCCTCGTGCCGTCTCGATCTCGCACATTACCCATGGGAAGGATGGATGGTCGCGTATGACCGACGCCCCGGCAGCGGCCCAGGGGTCTTCCCGGCGATAATCGTGTGTCCCATGGGTCTTTCCTTCCCGGAGGAACGCATCGAGCGCGGACGCAGGAGATCCCGAGAGGAGGTGATCGAACCCGGAGACTTCTCCCTTTACTGCCTTCCGGCCGCCGCCAGGGGCATAGCCAAAGCCGATTGGCCCGGCAAGAAATGTTTCGGGGCGTCGGAGCTGCGCACCTATCAGGCGGATCTCGGTGAGTGATGCAGGGGTTCCTCCCAGATACTTCCCCGGAACAGTCACGCCCGCTATCATCACCACAAGGTCTGAGGCGTTCATCGCGGAGATGAGCCCGGCATCCTTCCTCACCTGGTCGATTGTGAGGTACCCTGGTGAATAGCCATGGGATAAGAGGGCGCCTGTCACAGTCCTGATATAGGGTGAGATATACGGGGGGACGCCGAGACATGCAGGCTCGTCGACGTAGCCGTCCAGGACAAACGCGGACTTCCCGGTCATGGTTCAAGGAGAGAGAGGAGCTTTTTTGCCCAGAGGAGCTTGCCCCGCTTCATGTGATCGACACGGGAATCCTCGAGGTCAAACCCAAGGATTGCAATAGAGGTGGCTCCAAGCGCATGTGCCGCGAAGACCGCGCGGTCCCCGTCGGTGAACCCGCCGAAGTTATGCACGTGGGGGAGAGGCCGACTCTGTGTCGTCCCCACGATGGGACCCGGGAACTTCGGGACCCAGTGCCGGAGCAGCGGGATGTTGTCCCCGTGCGCATGCACGACGACGATCGTCCCGTCCCTGTTCATCTCGATGAACTCATCGGTAGCCCCGTCAAGGTCCGTGAAGATGGCGTCAGGCCGTATGCCATGTGAGAGGAGGACGAGAGAAGCCGCGTCAGCCGCAAAGACAGTCCCCTTCACACGCGAGATCTCGTTTTTGAGGCAGGGGGCATTCCCGCATACGCAGATCTCATGGCCCCTGCAGGCCTCTTCGAGTAGGATGATATCGTCCCCAGGCAGCAGGTCTGAAAGGACTGCGGCCGCACGCTCGTCCTCCTCGCGGTCGAACCCGAAATACTCGATAATCTCCTGGTAGACCGGTTCCCAGTCCTCAAAGTTCATTCCCGGCCTCGGTGTCCAGGCCCACAAGGCCAGTGAACTTCTTGAGCAGCGGGTCCATGACAAGCGAGAGGAGCTCCTCCTTGTTCTTCACCCTGCGGAAATACAAAAGAGGGATGGTTGCGGCAGCCATGTTGGGGTGGCCTCCGGCATCGCCGATATCGCCGAATGCCTCCTCGAGGACGTTGCCGATGTGCAGCCGTATGTCCCGGTTCCTTGATGAAATGATGATGGCATCGTCAGATATGCCATAGACAAGCGCGGTATTCACACCCTCGAGAGATATGAGGAGGTCGGCCGCCTGGGGGAGAGAGTCGCGATTCCGGACAAAGCCGACATTTGCGAAGAGGTACCCGCTCTGGATGCGCCGGTTGCGGATGGCATTGCCGAGCACGTCAAGGGTCTCCTGCGAGAGGGAGGGGGACATGATCTGGTCGAGGAGATCAGAATCAGTGAGAGGGAGGAGAAATGCAGCATTCGAGAGATCCTGAGGAGTGACGTTTCTTCGGAAGTCCCTCGTGTCAGAACGGATGCCGTAGAGGAGGCCGGTCGCGACGTTCTTGTCAACAGGGATATCGAGCTCCTGGAGATACTGGGAGAGGATGCTAGCAGTGGCGCCGATCCCGGGGCGGACGTCTACGAATGCCGCACCTTCCAGGCCGTGCCCGTCCTGGTGGTGATCGATCACGATGTGAACCCGGGTTCTCGGCGAGAGTGTGTTATTCATTCCTGGCGCAGGGCAGTCGACGAGGGCGAGGTACGTGCAGTCCTGGATGGTCTGAGGCTCCATCTTCTCCATCCTGATATCCAGGAGATTCACCATGGTCCGGTTCTCCTGGTGACCGATGATGCCGTCGTAGAATATCCTGCAGGTGAGTTTCTGTGGATTTGCATTCCCTGCGATTGCTGCGAGGGCCATGGCGCTTCCGATTGCGTCCGGGTCAGGGTTCTTGTGAGTGATGATGCCGAGCGTCCCCTCCCAGCTGGCGAGGAGATCGTGGAGCCTCTGCGAGAGCCTGCTGACGTGGAGACGGTTGACCTGGTTGATGGCGGCCCTCGCCACCACCTGCTGGGGATAGAGGACAAAGTCAGCCCCGGCGGCCTCGAGCATTCCTGCGCCAATGGGATCGAGCGCCCTTGCCACGATATGCATCTGAGGGAGTTTCTGGCGGAGCGTCCGGACTGCAGCGAGGTTTGCCTGGTGATTCCCGGTGAGGACAAACGCAATCTCACATGTGGGAAGCCCAGAGAGGAATCCCGGGTCGCTGATGTCTCTGATCATGGCATCAAGGTTCTGGTCCCGGAGCTCCTTCACGCGTCCCTCGTCCCGGTCCAGCACGAGGACCCGTCCCTCTTTTCGCGACAACTCCGTGGCCACGTGATATCCGGTGCTCCCGCACCCGAGGACCGCGTATTTTACCCTCTCTCCGGTTCCATATCCGCCCGCCTCTGGCATGCTACAATGTCACTCCGGGATAATATTAAGGTTACAACCCGTATCGCGAGATTACACGTTGGAAACCGCCGCAGGGGAGTGACTGGCAGAAAAACAATAACATTTATGCTCAATTCGGAACCATGAATATAGGCCGATCAGGCATGGGCTTGTAGCTTAGTTCGGAAGAGCGACGGACTCTTAATCCGTAGGTCAAGGGTTCAAATCCCTTCAGGCCCGCTCTCTTTTCAGGTCGCGTTCGCACACAGGAATGAACGATTTTGGCCGGGGCATTCCCTGATATCCCGAGATATTTCTATAAGCGAATCGATTCCTTTATACTGTATGAAGCGTTGTCCAGCCTCTCATCAGGCAAGGCGAAAGACCATTTTTCTGGCTGTGATTCTCATTGTGTGTAGTTATTTTTCCCTGGTGGGTCCGGCTGCGGGTGCCCCCATCACTGCATCCATCTCCACCAGCCCGTCAGATCACCTCCCAAAGACCGCCTCGGAATACGAGGAGGAGGGCAAGGCGCTGATGGCTCTCCATGACTGGGACGGACTCATCACGCTCGCAGGCGATGGTCTCTCTATTTATCCTGATGAAGCCGAACTGATGTGCCTGGAGGCGTATGCGCTCAGGAAGACCGGGCATTTCCAGGAGGCCGTGGACCTTCTCAACGTGGCGATACCTCTTGACCCGCGGCCGGCACGGTTTGCGAACAGGGGGTATGCATTCCTGGCGATGGGAAAGACTGACGATGCACTGGCTGACGCGGAGCAGGCAATCCAGCTCAATTCATCCTATTCTCCCGGAGAGGGATTAAAAGCCGAGACACTCCTTGCGATGGGGGACTATCCCGGGGCACACGCAGCGGCCGATGCCGCACTCGCCCTTGAGCCTGGGAACGCACATTACTGGCACGTGAAAGGAAAAGTGCTGGCCGGGATGGGAGACTGCAGCGGGGCAATTGAATCGCTTCGGCGTTCCCTCTCAATTACGTCCGAGTATGACATGCCGTGGCCAGGGTTACCGAATGCGAGTGTGGACCTTGCGAAGGTGCAATCCGACTGCATGATACCGCAAGAATCAACCGCCCCGACTCAGGCGGCACTCCCCTTCTTCTTGGTGACTGCCGCTTTATTGGTCGCGGCTGCAGTGAAGCGAAGATAGGAAAGGCCCAATATACAACCAATTTCACTTCAATTTGAAAGAATGAAAATTGCATCTCTCTCTTTCCCGGGACTTACGGGATATATCCCCTCAAGGAAAAAGAGAGGACACCGAAAGATAGGCCGGAAAAAAGGTCCGGCCGACTTCTTATGCCCCTATCTTCACCAGCATCTCTTCGAGGCTCGGATAGTGGGACTCGATCCGTTCCACGGCCCCTCCGGAGGTAACGATGGCATTCGAGATCCTCCCCATCTCCTCGACGCTCGTCGCCTTTGCCCGGAAATACCCCCCATCCTTGACGTATGACGCAAGCCCTTCCACTTTTGTGATATCCCCTATTGTGAAATATATGAAATAGAATATCGAGCCGAACATCTCCCGAAGCTCCTGCATGCTGCCGAATGCGACACGCGCTCCCCTGCGGAGGATGAGGATCCTGTCACAGATCGCCTCAACCTGGTAGAGGTTGTGGGCAGAGAGGACGATTGTCTTGCCGCGTTCCCGGAGATCTTTCAGGAAGTCGACGATGTGCCGAGAGGTCATCGGGTCCAGTCCCGATGTCGCCTCGTCATAGATGAGGAGGGAGGGGTCGTGCATCAGGGACCGGGCGATCGCGGCCTTCCGTTTCATCCCCTTTGAAAATTCGCCCATCTTCTTTCCGTTCGGCTCGAGTGCGAGCCATTCAAGAAGTTCCCTGCTCCTTGCTTTGATGGTCAACCGGTCCATCCCGTATATCTCTCCGAAGAACGCGAGGTATTCGTCCACCTTCATCGCTTCATAGAGGCGGGACTCCTCGGGGAGGTAGCCGGTCATCTGCTTCATCCCATCAGGATTCCGCAGGATATCGACCCCGTCCACGACAAGTTCTCCGCTGGAGGGCTCAACGAGGCCCGCAAGGATCTTGAGAAGCGTGGTCTTTCCCGCCCCGTTGTGACCAATGATCCCGAATATCTGCCCGCGGTCAAGATCGAAACTGACGTGGTCGAGGGCAGTGGTGGTGCCGTAGCACTTGGTGATATTGCGGGCAGCGATCATGGGTTTCTCGTCCGATTCCTCACAATTCCTCGACCTGCAAGATATTATAGGTACCGAACCTACCATAAAAGAGACACAAGGCGTGAACTTTTTGCTATTTCTCTCCCGGATTGGGACGCTTGCGCGGTGGGAGGTGAAGCGGGCCTTCGGAGTCATGGGAAAGGGGATGCTCCCCATGGCAGTCGTCCTCTTCGTCCTTCTCGTGGCTGCGACCGGCTTTGCCGCCGAGAGGGGCCTCCATCTGCAGGACGGCATCTATCGCCTGGGAGTCGATGACCGGGTCGTCGGGGAGATCTTCTCCGGGGACGAACGGTTCACCATCACCATTGGCGATGGGAGGGATCTCTTCAGGGAGAGGGCCGCATACGATATCATTGTCATCGGCGGGCAGGTCTATGTCCATGATACCGAGCGCGGAAGGTCAGCGCTCAAGGCTCTTCAGAGGGATTACCAGCAGTACCTCGACTCCCTTTACAGCCTTCAGCAGGACCTTTTTGCCGCTTATCCCCTCTGGATAGACCTGCAGGAGGTAAAGAGCGAGCTCGACTTCTCTGCCACCCAGTCGGGGATGCAGATCTCGGTTGCCCCCTCATCCACTGCCCCACCGGTCCCAGAACGGCCCGTGGTTGAGATTGCCGAACCCGAACCTGGCGTGGCATTTTCAACTGAAGAACTCCGTCAGGGGCTCATCGAGTCATCGGTGCCGCAGAGCCAGCTTGCACGGTATTCCGACCTCGTAGGACCCGAAAGCCCGTTCGGGTCGTTCAGGACCCCGTCTCAACTCTCACCCCCGCTGCCATTTGACTCTATCATCCTTGTCTTCCTATTCATATTCCCCCTTTACTTCATGTCCCAGTTTTCCATGATGAGCATCATGCATGAACGACTGGAGAGGAAAGGCGAAATACTCCTCTCAACGCCTGCGGGGGCACCGGCGATCATTGTTGGAAAGGCACTCCCGTACTTCATCGGGATGGTGGCAATATCCGCCGGGATTGCGCTCTGGCTCTCCGCCCCCCTCATTATCCTCCTTCCCCTCCTCCCCGTCATCCTCTTCTTCCTCGCAAACGCCCTTATCATCGGGATGATCGCAAGGAGCTTCAAAGAGCTCTCCTTCATCTCAATCTTCTTTTCAACAGTCGCTACCTCGTACCTCTTCTTTCCAAGCATCTTTGCAAACGTCCATGTCATCAGCCTCGTCTCACCCCTGACCCTGATCGTCCTTTCACTCCAGGGAGAGACTTACACGATCAGCCAGTACTTCTTCTCCACTTCGCTCTTCTTCCTCACAAGCGCCGTACTCTTCTATGTCGGGATCGCAAACTTCCGCGAAGAGAGGCTCTTTTCACAGGCCGGCATCTTTCGCAGAGTGCGAGAGTTCGTCTCGACCTCGCTCTCTTCCCGGCACCCCTGGGCCTCCCTTTTTGTCGTCAATGCACTTGTCGTGCCGTTTGTATTTATGGTCCAGATGCTCCTCCTCGTCCTCTTCTTCAACCTGCCCATGCCTCTCTCGCTGATCCTTTTGATTGTCTCCGCCGCGCTCGTCGAGGAGCTCGCAAAGTCTGTCGGTATCTGCACCTTTCTCCTCGATACACCCTCCCGGTGGTCCTGGGCGAAGGTGGTAATCGGGTCTGCTGTCACCGCTGCTGCCTTCCTCTTTGCCGAGAAACTTCTCCTCCTGGTCACACTGACACAGGTCACAGAGAGTGTGTTTGGAAGTATCCTCTTTCTCTCCTCCGGAGTCCTTGTCTTCCCCTTCCTCCTCCACTTCACGGGCGTGCTCTGCGTGGCTGCTCTCGTGCGGCACAACGGTGCGAAGGGGTATATTCCCGGCATCCTGATTGCAACTCTCGTCCACTGCATCTATAACGGATATTTCTTCCTGGGGTGGCTGTCGTGAAGGCAAGGAACATTGCACTTGTGATGAAGAAGGATCTCCGGGGGCTTGGAAGAGAGAGGACGATAGTCCTTGCCATCCTGCTTCAGCTCTTTGTTGCCCTCTTCTCCTCGTTTTTGATGGTCGGCCTCACCTCGATGTACGACCCCTCATCCCTTGCCAGGTTCTCGGGGGTGAAATACCAGGTCGCATACGTTGGCGAGCCATCTGATCTCGAGGAACTCCTGAATAACAGCGGCCAGTTCCGGGTCTACCCTATGGACCTCTCGACCGCGGTCGCCGCGCTCGGAGAACGAAAACTCTCTGCAGTGATCTACATACCCCCCACACCGAAGGATGCCGGGGACCCGGTCAAGATCACCCTTTACAGCATTCAGAACGATATCCAGTCCACCATCGTCAACGTGAAGTTAAAGGAGGTCTTCCTGGACTACGAAGAGGAGCTTCGCCGTGTCCGCTCGGAGAGACTCGATCTCCTCCCAGTCTCCCTGGAATTCCCGGAAAGCCGGTCAGGCCCGGGCTTCTATGAATTCATCTATGGCCTGCTAATCCCGCTCCTCCTCTTCATGCCGGCTATCATCTCCGCCGCGCTCATCATCGATCTTGTCACCGAAGAGTACCAGCACCACACCCTTGAGACACTTCTCTCCACCCCGATGACCATGGCTGAGGTGGTGTGGGGAAAGATCGCCGCCTGCATCATCATTGTCCCTCTCCAGGCAGGATCCTGGCTTCTCCTCCTGACACTCAACCGCATCCCCATCGCACACATCCCGCACATTCTTGCCCAGGTTCTCTCATTCTCACTTATCCTGGTGCTGATCGGTGCCCTCACCGCCCTCTACTACAGGGAGAGGACTGCGGCGCAGTTCATCTTCTCTACTGCCGTCGTGGTGTTGATGCTGATCGTGCTCGCATTTCCCTACAACCCACTGAACCTCATTGCACTGCTTGCAACAGGCTTGCCAGTGCCCGAACAATGGGGCATCCTTGGGGGGACACTTATTCTCTGCGGCGGGCTTGGCATCCTCACCCACCTGTATTCGGGGAGGGTCTCCACTCGGGCACCGGGAGAGTAGGCACCATATGGTTTTTCCCACCGATTCCGGGTCGCGAACCAAAAAACGATAAAATGCACTTTATTTTCCTATTCTTCCCTCTTGAGACAGAGTATTTCGATACATTGAAGTCACTCGCATCGATTATTACCATACGAAGAAGGAGCGGGAAGGATGTACTGTCCCAAGTGCGGAAGGGAGACGGAGAGCGGGGGGAGATTCTGCCAGTGGTGCGGGGCGGATACGCGCGTCGCGCCGCCAAGAGCGGTCCTCCGAAAGAGAGTGGGAGATATCAGCACTGAGAAATACGCGGGTCTGGGGAGAAGGATTGGTTCCGGTCTTGTCGATATCCTTTTTCTTATCCTGTTTGACTTGATTGCGGTCGGCATAATCTCTTCCATATCGTCATTCCTGCAGAGGCCGAGTCCAGTCTCCGAGTCCATCGTGATGCTCTATCAGTATTACCGCCATGTCCCGCGCACGGATGCGTATGGAAATGTCGTGAACGCTGCCATACCCTCCCAGATTATTTTTTCCGCTGGACTGCTATTCCTTTTGATTCCCTGGATTTACTTCGCGTGGCTTGAAAGCTCCACGAACCAGGCAACGCTTGGAAAACTCGTGGCACGAATCGCCGTTACGGATATGCAGGGGAGCCGTATCACATTTGCACGGGGAACGCTCCGTTTCTTTGCGATGTCGCTCTCTTTCCTCACTCTCTGCGTGGGGTTCATCATCCCGGCCTTCACCCGCTACAAGCAGGGGCTGCACGACATTATCGCAGGGACACTGATGTTCCGGCAAGACCCATAACATGCCCGGGTCACCTCAACGATACCCTCCCTGAACCCAGTGTGGGATTCATGCCATCATGTCTGCTCCCAGAAACACAATTTTTTCGGGGTTCCACGCGACAGCGCCAGTACAAAGGCCGTTTGGAATGAAACGAGGGTGGTTCTGCATGGCATTCCGGTGATACCACATGGCTGCGTCCTCCCCTCTCTCAAGACTCTCCCTTCGTTCTTCTCTCATACTGTGTATCACCGCCATCATCCTCATTGTGATCATGTTCCTGATGGCCGCCGCGTATGCACAGGCCCATTCATGGACTGTCCGGCAGGACCACGAGCAGGCGCTCTTCACAGAGATGTACCTCAAAGAGTCGATCCTTCTCGCTGACAGGGGGTTGAGCCTCTACGACAGCACGCTTGATTCCCGGATGGAGGAGGCATTCTCAGGATACCTCTCGGCATATCGTGCATCAGGAGGTGACATCAGCCGAATGGACCTGCCTACGGTGCGGGACGCCCTTGGTGCCGACTTTCGGGGCCAGCTCGACCTCTACATCATTAACGAGAGCGGGGTTATTGTCGCGTCGACGGTCCCCGAAGTAATGTACCTCGATTTCAAGAATTACCCCGAATTTTTCCGTTCCATCACACGTATCCGGGAAGGCGATGAATTCGTGGCTGACAGGGTTGTCCGCTCTGTCATGAATACGTCGGAAGGTACCGTCTCCGGGCAGCTCCGGAAATTTGCCTTTTTCCCGACTCCCGATCACCGCTACCTCCTTGAGATGGGACTTGTCATGGAGGGATTCGAGAACCAGCGGTCGGAACTCTCCTACGTCGAGGTGACAAGACGCATACAGGAGATGAACCCCTCAATCGAACTGATACGGATCTTTGACGTGAATGGAAATCTCCTCCTGGAACGCGGGGTCAACCCCCACACGGGCGTAAACCAGACCCTCATTGGAGAGATCTTTACGACCGGCAGAGACATGGAGATCCCGGGGCAGGATGGGAACAGGCGCCTCCACTACATCTTTATCGACCTTCGCGAGTCATCTACCGCGTCTGATATGAGCCTGGTCGCGGAGATAACATACACTCAGGAACCATTGCGCAGGGTGCTCTCACAGATACTCATCTATTACACTCTCATTGGATTCATTGCCGTGGTGATGGGCATCACCATGGCGTACGTCATCGCCCGGTTTCTCACCACCCCTATCACTGAGATCCTCGAAGACGTCAGTAAAATTGCAGAGGGGGACCTTGGGCATACCATCCGAAGCATGCCTAACCCAGAATTCCGGCGGCTGGAAGAGAGCATCAACATGATGATCGGCAAGATACAGCAGTTCTCCCAGGAGATCGAACGGGAAAAGGCAGAGATCAGGATCGCCGCCGAGATACAGAGGACTTTTTTACCAAGAGAAATTCCGGAATCTGCAAGGTTCGAAATTGCTGCCATGAATATCCCTGCGCAGGAGGTGGGTGGCGACTTCTATGACTTCATCTCTTTAGACGAGCGGAGCCTTGGGCTGGTCATCGCAGATGTTGCGGGGAAAGGGATCCCCGCCGCACTCTTCATGGCCCTCTCCCGCTCCATACTCCGTGCAATCGCGACTGCCGACCAGCGCGTGGAAGAGACGATAGAGGAATCAAACAGCCTGATCGCAGCCGATGCTGCCGCAGGGATGTTCGTGACACTCTTTTACTGCATCCTTGACAGGGAGACCGGAGAAGCCATGTATGTGAATGCCGGCCACAACCCCCCGCTGCATTACTCCTGGAAGGAGAACAGGCTGCGCACCCTCCTCCCAACCGGGATGGCAATGGGTGTGATGCCGGATTTGAGTTACTCGGTCGGACACTTCACCCTTGACACGGGGGACTTGCTCGTTCTCTATACCGACGGGGTGACAGAGGCATTCAACCAGAATGGCGAAGAGTTTGGAGAAGAGAGGCTCATGAATGCAGTGTATGCATCAAGGGACATGAGTGCCGGGGAGATCCTCGATGCCATTTTCAGGCAGGTGACGGGGTTTACCGGGGGTGCGATGCAGTCCGACGACATCACGCTGGTAATCGTCAGGTGCAGGAAATGATATCTCCGAATCGAGGATGCAATAGTTGAAAGCTGCCCTGTTTCCTGCCGTTTCAGATTAAAAAAAAGATCACATGATATTCAACGGGATGCACGCATATAAAATGCGGAGCCTGTGTTCTTTTAGAAGGATTCATACGGCGTTCAGCCGGAATCGACAGGTGTATCTGAGTATTTACTCGTCGTATTTTCCTTTCAGACCGGCCCAGCCTGTGAACCCGCAGTAGATACAGCCTGCCCCGCCACAATGCCTGCAGAGGCAGGAGGGTGCTTTCACCAGCACGTAGCCGGTCTTGTCGCAGTAGATGCAGCCGGCCCCTTCGCAGTGGCAGCAACGGGCCTTCTCGTATCGCGGGTGTTCCTGATCAGTCATTCAATTCATGGTAATTTCGACAGGTACAAAATTAAAGCATTTGCAAATGTCTCCCGGAACTGGATGAGCCATTCCCATCTGGAATACCTTATTTTTTTAAGAGACCCGAAACAGGACAAAAAAGCCCCTGGTATTTCATTCAGGTGAACATGACCTGTTTGCAAGGCAGCGATCGATCGCATCGACGATGACCTGGAGCGTCTTTACCCGGGAATAGTACTTATCATTCGCTTCCACCACGACCCAGGGGGCTTCAGGCGTGCTTGTACACTGGATCACCTGTTCAACCGCTTCTTCATACTCGTCCCAGCGTCCGCGGTTCCTCCAGTCCTCTTCGGTTATCTTCCACTGCTTGGAAGGGTCGGCCTCACGCTCACGGAACCGACGGAGCTGCTCATCCCGGTCGATGTGCAGCCAGAACTTCCTGATAATTGCACCGTCTTTTACAAGAGACCCCTCGAACTCCCTGATCTCACGGTATGCCCTTGTCCATTCGTCATCGGTGCAGAGGCCTTCGATACGCTCGACGAGTACCCGTCCGTACCAGCTGCGGTCGAAGATGGTGATGTGACCCCTGGCGGGGAGCGCAGGGAAGAACCGCCACAGGTAATGGTGGGCTCGTTCGCCTGCATCCGGTGGCCCGACAGGCATCACTGCATATCCTCTCGGGTTGAGCGAGCGGGTCACCCTCATGATGTTTCCGCCCTTTCCTGCTGCATCCCACCCTTCGAAGACGAGGATGAGAGGGATCTTCTCCTGGTAAAGCTTTATCTGGCATTCCGCGAGCGCCTTTCCAAGCGAGTTCATGCGGAGATCGTATTCTGTCCTGTCAAGCGAGAGGGTGAGGTCGGCCTTCCCAAGCGCGGAGGATTCTTTCTGGGATTGATATTTGCCGCGGTGTGTCTGGAGTTTTCCGGTATAGGTATTGATCTTTGCAGATTCTCCGATCGCCTCCTCCAGCCGCCGGGTTATCGTGTCAAATACGGTCACTGCGATGTACTTCTTCTCTGCCGCGTCGATCACATGCCAGGGCGAGAAGTCGGTACTGGTGCGGGTGAGGAGGTCCTCAACCAGGCGATGATACTCGCGATATTTGATGTACCGGTCCAGGTCACCCTCAAGATACCCCATCGTCAGAGGGTCTTTTTTGAGTCCCTTCAGTCTCTGCTTCTGCTCTTTTTTGCTGATGTGCAGAAAAATCTTCACCAGCGCGACTCCGCTGTCTGCAAGGGCGCGCTCGAAACCGAGGATCTCATCCACATGCGGGCCCGATACACGACTCTCGCTCCTGGGGTCCATGCGGTCGAGGATGGTCCGCGCGTACCAGCCCCTGTCAAAGATGGCAATGCGTCCCTTGGCAGGAGTCCGTATCCAGAACCGCCAGAGAAAGTGGTGGTCCCTTGCAAGTGGACCAGGAGCAGCGATGGGATGATATGAGAAACCCCGCGGGTCAAGCGTCCGGTTGAGGTCACGGACCATCATTGAGATCCCTGATCCGTACCATCCCTCAAAGAGGATGACGACCGGAAGGGCCAGGTTATGTGCCTTCCGCTGGAGCTCCCCGAGCCTGGTCCGCTGGGAATCGTGAATTGCATGGTACTGGTCATCGTCCAGCTCGCGGGATGAAACATGGTCAGGGAGAGTGATGCCGGAAGGCCTGTCTTCCTGCGGCATCAGACCACCCCCGCGGCACATTCCGGGACCACCAGGTCTTTCTCGCTCAGGCTCCCGGAAGCCCGCGTTCCCACGTCATCGAAGAGAACGATGGGTAAGAAGTCGCGGCATTCCTGTGAGCCGGGGATATTGGCTTCTCCGGTCACTGCATTTGCAGGGATATTGCAGCGGGCAGCCTCCATCCGCATGCCAGGCATCTTTTCGTCGCATCTTCCAGGCAGGAGAATCCCGCAAAACCGATGCGATTCCACGATCAGTTCAATGGCACCCGTCATACTCTCGCGCGAGGTGAGGGAGTGCCGCATCCACTTGTCGCCCATCGCCTCCCCGTCACACATCCCGGGCATCCCGAAAACCAAACGGCACCCTGCCGGCAGGGATGATCTCCTCGCCTCTCTTTCCGGCCAGAAACCAGGGAGCGGTTTGGCCGGGGCCGGTATTGTTCCAGTCATTCTGGACCCCCCTGCCGCGAAGTTCAGTCTCACTGTCAGTGAGACCGATGGACCACGAGAGCACGGTGTCCGGCGCCCTGTGGAACTCTCTCTTCATCGCGTCAATTCTGGATGGCTGCATCTTCCTATTCCCCCTGTGCATGAGTTCTCTTCCTCTTGCATAATCAAATGCGCACCCGGGATCCGTGCCATTTGGAAGGTTCCGATAGGAGAAAAGAGCAGTTACCAAAGGAAATTGAGGGATCAGGTCCTGCGATAAGCGGATGCGGCATCCACAATCGACATGGCAAATGATGGCGGGAAGTAGGCGTGCATGTAGGCTGCGAGGCTTTCCCCGGAATACATGCCGTCCTTTCCGTTCGCAATTCCCCTGCCGCGTGTCAGAGTGATGGAAAACCTTGCGTCCTGCCTGCAGTCGACCTGTGAATAATGGAACTCGTGACCGATGATCCGGCCAGACGGGGGTGCGAGTGCCGGTCCGCCCGACCAGGTGCCTTCCGAGTATCCCAGGGCCACAACCCTCTCAGTCATCCTGGCATCCGCCGGCAGAATCCCTGCCATCCTGTATGTCATGTCGGTTTCAAGTGATTCGCAGAGGTAGAGGAGCCCGCCGCACTCGGCATACACTGGCATTCCATCAGATGCGGCCTGCGCAATGCGTTTCTTGCAGGGCGAGGATTCGAGCGCGGCTGCATGAAGCTCCGGGTACCCTCCACCGATATATACCGCATCGAGGTCAGGGAACTCGTCCCTGGACAAAGAGAAAAAGACGAGCCTTGCCCCGGAGCGTTCAAGGAGGTCAAGGTTGTCCTGGTAATAAAAACAGAATGCCTCGTCCATTGCAACGCCAATTCTTGCCCGGGCACTCCTCTTCTGCTGATCTGTGCTGCCGGCCGGAAGAGGTGGAGCTTCCCCTGCAATCCTTATCACCTGGTCGATATCGCAATGCTCCTCCATCAACTCTCCGAGACCTGCGGTCGGTGCAGTCTCGTGGGCCATCGCAAGGCCCAGGTGGCGGCTCTCTATCTCAAGGCCGGGTGTCCTTGGGAGATACCCGACGGCAGGAACTGTCCGGCCGTATTCGATCAATTCCCGGTGCCGCGGGCTTCCGATCCTGTTGAAGACGACACCCCCGATCTTTATTCCCGGCTCGAACTCGAGGAACCCTTTCACCAGGGCATGGACGCTCCGGGACATCCCCCGGGCGTCTGCGACCAGGAGGGCTGGTGCAGAGAGGATGCGCATCACGTGGGCGGTGCTCGCGAGGTCGCACCCGTCCACGCCGTCGTACATCCCCATCACCCCCTCGATGACCGCGATGTCGGCGCCGGCCGATGCACGTCTGAAAGCCTCCGTGACGCCGTCCTCGCCCATCATGAATGCATCAAGGTTGCGTGAAACCCTGCGGCATATCGCCGAGTGGTGTGTCGGGTCGATGAAGTCAGGCCCCACTTTGAATGGCTGGACCGTGTATCCCCTTCGGGTCAGCGCCTCCATGATCCCGCGAGCGACCGTGGTCTTGCCGCATCCGCTGTGGGTCCCCGCTATAACAATTCTCGGGATTGATGGTTTTTGGATCATCACTCACCCTTTAGGTAGCCGTATTGAGTATTGAAAGGTGTCCTTCCCACCGCAAAGCCCCGACAGGTGCGAAAATATTGACAATCTTGGTAAATTTCTTCTTTTTTCATGCCGATTCCTGGAGTATGACACCGATGCAAAAGGCGATACTGACAATGGCTGCCATACTTGCTGCCGGAGGTATCGCATTCCTTGCCGCAGGCGTTCATGCACCCGGCATTCAGCATCTGGTCTCGCCCGGCCAGGATGTCTTTTTCCGGAGCGTTGCGGAGGGTTTCGAGGATCGCATCATCATCCATTTCATCCCTGTCGGCGGAAACGTGGAGACCTGTATTGCGAGCTGGAGCGTGGCTGAGGATGGCAATGTCCTGATCGATAGGAAAGACCAGAGGATCTCCCACATCACGACAGGAGACCATATCATCTTCGAGGTTCCCCGGAAAGCACAATCTGAATATACCGTCACCATGGTCATCCGGTCACCTGATGGCAGGGAACTGAATAACAGTACACTGAGACTCGGGCCGGTTGGATAGACCACTCATGAGACTCCGGCAGGCGCATAGCGACCTCACCCGATCCCCCACTGTGCGAGTGTCGTCCGCGAGGGGTCGATATCGGCCCATTCCCAGCCAAGCGCCTCGATGATCCGTGAGATCGGCTGCTTCACAGTCTTTTCCATCATCATCTCCCAGTCCACCTGGAACTCCGGGGGTACCTGGTCCCCGTACTCAAAGCAGAGGACGTCGGTCTTCTGGTACTTCGAGGTGACGTTTTTGATATACACTCTCTTTGGCTTGCTGCCCTTGGCAAACTCCATTCCAAGGTGCTGGTTTGCATACTTTGCGCCCCTAACGTGGGCGTCGTCCGTCTGGTAATCCGAAAGGTCTTTTCCGATCCCTCCGGGGATGCCGATCTCGTCGAGGGTATACTTCCCTGCCCGGAAGTCCCGGATCACCGCCCCCAGGTATTTCTTGACTGCGTCGTACCCTTCACCGCGGAGGATCAACTCCATCACCTTGCGCTGCACGACCTTCGTGACAAGGGGGTAGTCGCTTCTCCGTATCTCGAAGCCCACGATATCGATCTCGTCAACCTTTGCGCCTTCCTTCCAGACAAGATGCCCTGCGTACCGTTTCTTCTTCCCGGCCTGGAAGAACCTCTTGTAGACCTTCTCGAACTTGATGGAGAAGTAATGGGTCTCGGCGTTCAGTTCTTCCCGCGCAAATTCCGCATAACTTGCGTTCAGTGCCGCCTCTATCTCCTTTGCCTTCTTGATGGTCTCCTCGCGGTCAAGGCCGGGAAGCGCCACCATGCAGGAATCGGTGTCACCGTAGATGACGTGCGAGCCGAGGGACTCGATCACCCTTCTCGTGTGCTCGATGATGGCACGCCCGACAGAAGTGATGGCAGCCCCGATCTCCCGGTCAAAGAGGCGGAACCGGGTATATCCACTGACCCCGTAGTACGTGTTCATGATCACCTTGAGGACGTTCTGCTGCATGTCGTAGAGGACATACTCAGCTGACCCGAAGGGATACCGGTTGCGTGTTGCCTTCTTCTCGTCCCGTTCGACGAGCAAGTCGCTGATGATGCTCCTGGTGAGGCCATCCGGGGCCTTTTTAAACCTCACCCCATTCGGAGCGCGGAGCTCCCCCTGCGGGTCCTTTGTCTCGGGAGACGCATTTATTGTCATCATCGCCATCGGGTAGAGGGACTTGAGGTCCAGGACCACTACGTTCTCCTTTACACCGCGGCTCGGGTCAAAGACTGTGGCTCCCTCGAACTCCTCCGCGGGGGCATACCCCTTTGAGGGGAGGACATACCTTCCATGGGCTTTCCGGAGCACGAAGATGTCGATCACATTCGACGAGTTCAGGGTCTTTTCAAGCGGGCACCCGAGGTATCTTGCGATCTCTTGGTAAAACTCGATGATCCTGTTCTTCTCGTTGATTGCGACACAGAGCTCAACATCTTTGTGGTTGTATTCCACCAGGAGACAGGGATCGCGCTTCCAGAGGTCCGATATCGTACCTGTATACCGTATCTTCGTCTCCCCCAGCTCAGCCTCCGCGACCGCGTCGAGCCGGTAAGACTCCTTCTGCGTGGCGTGCATCTTCCTGTACGCGGGGAGGAGGTCAAAGGTTGCCCTGCCGCGGATCGCAAGCCGCTCCACATCTCCTTCGAGCCTTGCAAGCATTGCAGGGGAGAGAGAGAGCGCCTCCATTCTCCGCTTGATATAAGGGAGGTCAAACTCGAGGAAGTTCCAGCCCGAGAGGATATCCGGGTCGGTCTCTCTGATATAGGACACAAACCCCTTCAGCATCTCTGTCTCGGTGGAATAGACCTTCACTTCGTGGCGCGACGGATCGAAACAGCCCGATGCTTTCGGCGTCGCCGATTCCAATTGCGTTGCGCCCTCCTCCTGCCCGGGGAAGGGAGAGAAGAAGGTCACATACCTGTCAATGTACGAGTCCCAGCATGTGATGCAGATGATTGCATCCCGCGTGGGCTCCGGGAACCCCCGCTGGTCCTCGCACTCGATGTCAAGCATGCACACACGCGCAGGGGCGTAGATTACTGCGGGCCGGATCTCGCGGTAATCCGCATTCACTCCAGGAGCGATCACTCCCCCCGTGAGGCCGCAGTCGATCATGAAACGGGTCGCAAACGGGATGTCGGCCTCAAAGTGCTGGTACTGCTCCCTCGCCTCGCGAACATCAGTCGGCCGCTGCGTGTAGATCCGGACCACGCGGTCCCCCTTGATCGAAGTGTGCACCGACTCCCAGTCGGGGACAGCGTTTGATGCCGGGGGCCTCGCCCTCACCTGGTCGACCGGGGCATAGAAATATGGCCGAAAACCGGTCACCTGCAGGTGCCGTGCGGCACCGCCAGGCTCCCTCCCGAATATGTGGATGAGTGGACCGTCCGGGGTGTTCGAATACTCGACCTGGGTGACGGAGATCGCCACCTCTCCAGCAGGAAGACTCGTCAGGGTGGGTCCACTCTCAGTCGGTTTCGTGCTCCACCCCCCCGGATCCATGGCAGGTCAGACTCCAAGTTCCCTGCAGAGGCCGGTCACGAACTCGCCCGCGCTCTGGAAATGCGACTGCTCCCATGCGTCCATCTTCCACTCAAGGATCTCGCAGATCCCTTCCCTCCCGACAATGGCGGGGACACCGATTGAGCAGTGGTCAAGCCCGTATTCACCTTCAACGATGCATGAGCATGCGATGGGGGCCTTTCGGTCCTCAACCACCGCCTGTATCAGCCCGGCAAGGTGGTACGCGGGCCCAAAGACTGTCCCCCCTTTCCCCTTGATGATCTCCATGCTTGCCCCGCGCAGTTTTTGGAGGATCTCCTCACGAACAGGATTCCTGACCTGGTCCTTGAGGTGGCTGAAGAGTGGCACCTGGAACTCCCCGTGGTCACCGATCACCCACGGGTCTCCGCGTATGCCCCGTGATTTCAGTTCAAGGCCGAACCGCGCGGAGTCGAGCTGGCCCCCGAACCCGATGCAGCGGGAAGGCTCGAGGTGGTTCTTCCTGCACAGGTAGTAGTTGTTTGCATCCATGGGGTTCGTGACGGTGATGAGCACGCCGTCGAAATGACGGAGCGCCTGGCTGCACTCGAATGCAACCGGCAGATTCGCCTGGAGGAGGTCTGCCCTCGTCTTCACATCGGGGTTTCGGGGAAGGCCCGCAGAAAAGACGCATATGTCGCTTTGCTTTACGTCCTTCCAATCGGTGCTCACGGGGATCTCAAGCCCGGTATGTTTGAGGTCCAGGACCTGGGAATGAAGGAACGCAGGGACCGCGTCGTACATGACCAGTTCATCCGCAAGACCCAGAATTGCCGAGAGGTACGCAATCTCCCCCCCAATCCTGCCCACTCCCAGCACCGATAGTGTCGTCATACTCTTCTATCATTCTCCGTCCGGAGAATAAATAATTACAATTACTGTGATCTTTTCTTTACATGCTCAGACTTGCACCCGCCCCTGTCAGAGTCGGGGGGGTTACGCTCGGAAATCACCTCGTGCTCGCCGCAGGTATCCTCGGCACCACGGGGGCCTCTCTCGGCCGGGTCCTCTCACAGGGTGCAGGGGGGGTCGTCACCAAGTCCATCGGGCCAGTCCCATTCGAGGGTCATCCCGGCCCGTGCCTGGTCCAGGTCAGCGGGGGTCTCCTGAATGCGATGGGCCTCCCGAACCCTTCGATGGAATTCCTGGACGAACTGGTTCCACTCGCCGGAAAACCCGTGATTGTCAGCATATTCGGGGGAAGCGCTTCCGAATTTGCGGATGTTGCAGGGTGGTTTGCGGGAAAGGTGGGTGGCTTTGAACTGAACCTCTCCTGCCCCCATGCCCAGGGGTATGGCGCGGCGCTTGGGAGTGACCCGGAACTGGTGGAAGAGTGCACCCGCGCGGTTGCGGCACACGGGACTCCCACCTGGGTCAAGCTCACCCCGAACGTGACTGACATTGCCGAGATTGGAAGGGCTGCCGAGCGCGGGGGGGCGAGCGCGCTTGTGGCCATCAACACCTTGAAAGCGATGCGCATCTCGGTCGGACTCCGAAGGCCTGTACTTGGGAACCGCGTGGGAGGCCTCTCGGGAAAGGCAATTTTCCCGGTCGCGGTGCGGTGTGTGTACGATCTCTATGAGGCCTGCTCAATTCCCATCATCGGGTGCGGCGGCATCTCAAATGCCGAGGATGTGCTGGAGATGATGATGGCAGGCGCCTCAGCGGTCGAGATTGGGACGGCGGTCCAGGAAGATATCTCGATATTCCGAAGGATTGCGCAGGAACTCTATGACAAAAGAGGAGAGCCCTCCGATTCCATCGTGGGGTGTGCCCATGAATGAGCGCCTGCCCGTTCCGGTACGCATCACGGCTGTTACCGCAGAGACCCCATCGGTCAGGACATTCACGTTTGACAGGGATTTTTCTTTCATCCCGGGGCAGTTTGTCATGGTCTGGATTCCCGGTGTGGATGAAGTCCCGATGGCGCTCTCTTCGGCATCGTCCATCACCGTTCAGAGAGTGGGGGAGGCGACTTCTGCGCTCTTTTCCCTGCAGGAAGGGGATGTGATAGGGATACGCGGGCCGTTCGGCAACGGGTTCCCTGAGGCGCATCGCGTGCTCGCGATTGCGGGCGGCGTGGGGGCGGCTCCACTCCTGCCCGTAATCCGTTCCGGTGGCGTCAAAAAGTGTCTCCTTGGTGCGCGGTCGGCTGAAGAACTCCTCTTTCCCCGCATCCTTGAATCCTTCACGCAACTTGCCGTTTCCACCGACGACGGGACGTGCGGTCACCGGGGATTCGTGGTCGATCTCCTTATATCCGAGGATCTCAGCCAGTATGACAGCATCTTCTGCTGCGGGCCCGAGCGGATGATGAAGGCGGTCCTCGATCTCCTCGTTCGGGAAGGGTGTCCGGAGAGGGGGTATTTCAGCCTGCACCGGTATATGAAATGCGGGATCGGGGTATGCGGATCTTGCGCAATTGACCCGGAAGGCCTCAGAGTCTGCAGGGACGGGCCTGTATTCCGTGGCGATATCCTGCAAAGAAGCGAGTTCGGGGATTATTCCCGCGACGCGAGCGGGCGGCGCCGCCCTGTATAGGTAATCACAGAAGATAAGTTTTTGTGTAATGAATTTTCCCTTCTTTTTGATGCTATATTACTTTTAATGATTGCAAACTGCCAATGCAGTGCAAAAATCATTTAGAAAGGTATTAATAACACCAGAAAGGATTTTAATTTTGAACCTATACGCGAAGTGAACTAGTGGGTTATGGTATAGGTAGGACATTCGAAAGAGGTGTGTAACAAATGGTGTTTCATCCCCCGGTAGCAATCGTCGCGAAAGCTGGCGATGCTGGGAAGTACAAGGTAGGTCTGCCTGCCTGGAACATGATCATGCGTGGATTCATGTCCGGTGCATACATCGCCATGGGTGGCGGACTTGCCACAGTGTGCAGCACTGGTATCCTCGCAACCGATGCAGCGATGCGCTATGGCACTGCGAGTGCCGGGTTTTCCCAGCTCATCACGGGAGCGGTGTTCCCTGTTGGGCTTATCATCACCGTCCTGACCGGCGCAGAGCTGTTCACCGGTGACGCGATGCTGGCCCCGATGGCAGCGTTCATCCACAAGATCTCATGGGCCCAGGTGCTCAACCTCTGGGTCTGGGTGTACATTGGAAACCTGATCGGGTCCATCGTATATGCGTACATTATGGCAAATGGACCGTTCGTGACGTTTGACGCTGCAGGAGCTGCAACGGTGACCGCGTTCGGAACGAGGGCTATAGCGATCGCGTCTGCGAAAGTGAGTTATGTCGGCACCATGGGTATGTGGTCGGCGTTCCTCAAGGGTATAGGTTGTAACTGGCTCGTGAACCTGGCAATCCTGCTCGGTATCTGTGCAGATGACGCGGTAGGCAAGTTCTTCGGGATCTGGTTCCCGATCATGGCCTTCGTCTCCACCGGATTCGAACACTCCATTGCCAACCAGTACTTCATCTCCGCGGGCATCCTGACACAGGGCTTCATCACTGACCCGGCGAAGATCAATGCCGGGCTGAACTGGGTGACCTTCTGGACCAACAACATGATCATCGTTACCATAGGCAACATCGTGGGAGGTCTCTTCTTCGTAGGAGTCATCTACTGGGTTGCCTTCAGGAAAGAGATCGCGGCCCTGAAGTAAACGTGACCTGATGAAGATCGGAGAAGTTAATGCGAAGATCTCAATCGTCGCAATCGCGGTGGTTGTGATCTTCTCTATTCTTTTAATTTACACGTATTTTCTCACCGGCGATCAGGTGTATCTCGTCTGGGGCATCCCAACGATCCTGTTCCTGTTCTTTATACCGATGGCGCTCAATTACATGAGCCAGAGCCAGTATGCCGAACTCGAACCGATGTACCGGGCAAGAGCCAGGCCGGTCCGCATCAAGATGATCAACGAGCACATGCTCGGCGACGTCGTGAAGATCGAAGGCCTCGTCGAAAGGGTCTACTTCCAGTTCCTGAACCGCCCCCAGTTCCTGGTTGCCGACAGGAGCGGAGAGATCTCTGTCAAGATGTTCACTTCCCCCAGGGAGAAGATAAGGAAGGGGGACGTGGTGGAGGTCTATGGGCAGGTCATGAAGCGGTACATCATGGGGGGAGACCCCGTGGTCAACGCCGTTGCCATAACAAAGATCGACAAGGTCATCGAGACAAAATCCAAATCAAAGGAAAAATCAGGCGATTAGCCCCTTGTTCAGAAGGACTTGAGTTCTTCGGAAGGGGATCCTCTTCTTCTCCCACAAGAAACCGCTTCCTCTTGGTATTGTGAAAAGAACGCATGAGATCTCACAAGCACCAAAGGATCCAAGTCATCCCTGCATGCACGTATCCTGGTCGTGGGAAGAGAAGGTCCGGGGGACCGAAGATGGGACCCCCCATACGAAGAGGATTCTATCGCATGCGAATATGTGAGGTGCAGAGCGCACCCACAAATAGCCTGATGATTCGCCAATCCTGCATGGAACAGATTGGAAAGACCCGGACTTGTGCATTGATTCCAGCCGGAAAAGCTGAACGCCGTGTTCGAAATATTTTTTAAAATTCTTGACTGTATCTCCCCTCCCGGTCTCTCTCCGGGAGTCCATGGGAGTGCCACATCCTGAAGATATCTGCATATATCCCCACTGCCCACCCCCACGGCAACATTACTTTCACCCCACCCCCCTTTCACTTATAACCCCGGCCGTCCAAACAGACAGAAGAACAGATGAAGCTGATCCACATCGCCGACACCCACCTCGGCCTTTCGCAGTTCAACCGCCTCGACCCCGAATCAGGCCTGAACCTGCGGGAGAAGCAGATTTATGAGAATTTTTTATCGTCGGTCGATCGGATCATCGCAGCAAGGCCTGATGTCCTGGTTCATGCAGGGGACCTCTTTGACCAGGTAAAACCAAAGACCAGGGCTTACACGACTGTCCTTGAATCACTCGAACGTCTCCATGATGCGGGAATCCCCATGGTCGTCATCGCGGGAAACCACAGCATGGTGAAGACGCGATACACGACATCCCCCTTCGAAGTGCTTGTCTACCACCCCGGGGATATCGTTGCCGCCTACTCGTTCCGGTACGAGAGAGAAGAGATCGGAGACTGCATGTTTCACCTCATCCCAAACATGCTTCGCGCAGAAGATTACCGGAGTGCCTACGACGCAGTCGACCTTTCGAATACCCACCATAACGTGCTGGTGACCCACGGGCTTGCAACCCAGGTCAGGGACCGGAGACTGGCAACCGTCGCAGAGCATGAACTGGACAGCACCATCCTCTCTGACTCGTTCGATTACATCGCTCTCGGCCACTACCATTGCCAGTCCCAGATAACCGACAATGCCTGGTATTCCGGGTCTCTCGAGTATCTCACCTACGGGGAGATCTCTGACTCAAAGGGAGGCCTCCTGGCCAGCCTCGACTCACATTGCGTCACGCGGTTTTTGCTTCCTCACACACCCATGTTCGATCTCGGGACGATACCCTGCGAAGGAGTTACTCCCGGTGAGATCACTGGCGAGATCGTCAGCCGGGTGGAAAAGAGAGATATCCCTCTTTTTTCCATGGCGCAGGTGACCCTCGACGGCCTCTCCCGTGAACATGGAAAGGGGCCGGATACGCGGGAGCTGATTCCCATCAGGGAGAGACTGCTGGACCTGAAGATACGGGTAAGGGCATCTGATACAGGCCAGGCCGTCCCCCTCCAGCAGGATGTGAGGAGCGTCGACTACCTAAAGGAGTTCTCCACCTTTCTTGAGAGGCAGGAGATCCCTCCCGGCCAGAAGGAGTATGTCGGACGGTGCGGTCTTACAGTCCTCGGGTTGGTGATGGAGCGTCACAGGGAGGAGGCGGAGTGATCATCGACCGCCTCATCATGAAGAATTTCAAGCGATTCCGACAGCAGGAGATCCGTTTCAGGGACGGCATCACCGGGATCCTCGGAAACAACGGAGCCGGGAAGAGCAGCATCGTTGAGGCCATCTTCTTTGCCCTGTACGGTGTCCAGGCAACGGGTATTCTCTCTGAATATATCGTCTCCTCGTTTGCCAGCCCGAGGGGAAAGTGCGAGGTCCGGCTCGATTTCAGGGTTGGCGGTGACGAGTACACGGTCCTCCGCACGTTCAGGAAGGCAAAGACTGTCCAGCATGATGCGTCATTCTACCGGGCAGGAAAACTTCGTGCAGCTGGTGTGAGCCAGGTCGAGACGGAGGTCAGGAGAACCCTTGGCATGGGGCCGGTAGATTTCCGGAACACCGTCTATGCAGCCCAGAAGGATCTCCTCACCCTGCTCGAACACACTCCGGGCAAACGCAAGGAGTGGTTCCTTCGCGCACTGGGTATCGATTACCTCAAGAACGAGAGTGACCGAGTCCTGAAGGAGCGGATCGATTTAAAGGAACGGGAACTCCGGTTACGGGAGGGCGAGCTCAAAGGCCTTGTCGATCGGCACGATCCGGACGCCGGGCGAAACCTGGAGGTTACCGCCGACGAATGCAGAGTCACCCTCCGGGATCTCGCACGCGAGCGTGATGACCTTGCGACCCGAAGACAGGCTGTAGTCCGGGAAATACAGGATTTTTCCGAGAAGAAGACTGAGCATACCCGGCTTGTTGAACGGCAGCGTTCACTTCTCGCTGAAGTTACTGGACTCAAGCATCAGAAAGACCTGGTCATCGCACAGGTTGCCGCAATAGCCGGACAGGAACGGGAATACAGGCAGCTCGAGCATGACCTCTCCGGGTTTGAGGCGAAGGTTCAGCAGCTCTCTTTGTTACGTGAACAGAGGAGGGAATTCGATCGCCTCCTCTCTGACCTGAGGTTTGCACAGCAGGAATGCAGGGATATCGAGGCAAGGATCGAAAAAGAGCGAGCGAAGAGAGAAGCACTCGATCGTGAGGCGGAAAGGCTTTCATCCCTCCGGAGGGGTATCCGTGAACACCTCGGAATCGGGGCCGATGTGCCTGATCATACCCTTGAGGAGGAGGTTGCGTCGAGAGAGGCCCGCATCATCCATGCCATTGGAAATATCTCGGCGAGGCTTGAGCACCTGGTCACCGAAAGAAAAGCGATCGTATCAGACTGGAACGTGATCGAGTCTGCCGGCCCTGACGGCGTCTGCCCGCTCTGCCGACAGAAACTCGGCGACCATTTCTCCCGGATAGAGGATGAATTCTCATCCCGGCTCGAACAGGTCGAGGAGGCTGCGCTCCGGGCCTGCGGCGAGGAGGACCGCCTCAACAGGGAGAAGGAGCTTCTCATCCGGCAGAGGCCAGTCCTGCGGGAGATCCGTGAGGTCACCGAAAGGCTCAAAAGCCGGGATTCCATTGATGCTGATATCCGTGAACTTTCCGTCGTGCTGCAGGAGAAAAAGGCGTCCCTTTCCACCATCGGGGAACGAATCGAGAGGATGGGGTTCGATGAGGCCCGCCATGCAGCCGCCGAGAAGGAAGTCGCAGAACTCGAACGCCTCCACCGGCGCTTCGTTGAGATTGGCAGGATCATTGCACGTGCAGATGCCCTGAAGACCCAGGTGACCGATCTCGAACTCCGGATTGGAGAAAAGGAGGAAGAACTGACCGCCGTCAGGGGAAAGATTGACCAGTCCGGATTCAACCCGGACGAGGGGATACGGCTCGAAGAGGCCCTTTTTGCTGTAGATTCTGCAATCCGTGCATCAGAAGCCGAAATTGCACGTATCACCGAGCGGATCAGATATCTTGAGGAGTTGATCGAGAGGCACAGGAGCGAGGAGGACGCCATCGCACGCCTGAAAGAGCAGACCTCCGCACTTGGTGAGGAGACCGCACTCCTCCGCCTCACACGAACCGTGATCGGGGAGTATGTGCTCTACCTGATGCAGGTCGTCCGGAGCCGTATAGAGGCTGAAGTCAGCCTCGTACTCGCCGAGATCACGGGAGGGCGTTACGAGCAGGTGCTGCTTGACGAGGACTTCAACCTTCTCGTCAGGGATATTGACAATGATTATCCCATCGAGCGATTCAGCGGCGGAGAGCAGGACGACATCGCCGTCGCGCTCAGGATCGCCCTCTCAAGGTATCTAGCAGGCCTTCATCAGGTTCACGAGAGCACCCTGCTCATATTTGACGAGATCTTCGGGAGCCAGGACGAGGAACGCCGGAACAACCTGCTTTCCGCGCTTCGGACACAGGAATCGAGGTTTCCCCAGATCATCCTGATATCCCATATCCCTGACATCCAGGGCGAGTTCTCGAACACGCTGATGGTGGAGATAGGGAGCGATCTCTCAAGCAGGGTACAGGAGGTGGCGTGATGCCAAAGGACCACCCCCCAAAGAGTTTCGCAGAGGCAACCGCTGGGCGTATCCGGGCAATCGTCCCGGAAGACCTCGCCGATCGCTTCTGCCGGGAAGAGGGGATCACAAAAGATGATTTCCATTCCTGCGCCCCCATCCCGAGCCGGGAGGTGTGTGCGGTGGACGGGAGCAATGCACTCCTGCTTGAGACGGGGAGCATGGGGGTCGCGGTATACCGTGCAGCGCAGAGCACCTTCTTTGACCGGGAGCGGGTCAAAAGATCCCTCTCGCCGCTCTACTTCTCTCTTATCGGTCCCGCTGAGATAAACGAGGACTTTCCCGGGCTGTACAAGGAATGCTTCGGCCAGGCGCCGGGGTCGCAGCTGAAAAACGATGACCGCATACGAGTTGCGGGTATACTTCGTGATACTCTGGAGTTCTGGATCACACAGCAGATGGCATATTCCCTCTCGCCGGGGGCCATACTCCTCCGCGATGGGCCGCTGCGGGTCTCCCACGCGAGCCATGACCCGGTTCTCTCCGGGATTGCCAGGGCGTGCCGGGACCAAAAGATCGATCTTGCGGGAGTGAGCAAGAGGACATCGGCAACCTGGGGAGGGGGGTATCCACTTCTCCCATCGATTGCGGGGATTGCAGATATATTCGGGATCCCAGCCCCCTGGTGGATGCGGGTCGACCCGGACATGCTTGACCACACCCAGTACACACAGTGGCAGCATGGCCATCCATATGTCGTGTGTCTTCACCGGAAGGCACGATCGCTCCTCAAGGTTGACCTGTTTCCCGGTATCCATGACACGCATGTTACCGAGATCATGGGCCGCCTTGCAGGGTGCTCAGGGGATGGGAGGATTCCGGGTTACCCCTATCCCCTGCTTGACGCCCACAGGACGGTGGTGCTGACCGATGAGATCGTGGAGGTGGCAAGGTCTGACCTCATGAGACGCCTTGCCGCTTCCGGAATAAAAAGACGAACATATGAGATCCTGTTCGGAGATTATCATGATGAATTTGCGCGATATTGACGCGGGTGACCCATCGAAATACCGGTTGATAGGGCGATCTGTCCTCTCGTATAAGTTCATTGCACCCTATGATTCTGCACTCTACATCGGCCAGATCAAGAAGATCACCGATACCACGAAGAATGTGACATTTTTTGCAAAGATCACCGATCTCTCCCACGACAGCAACTTTGCAGATTCCCGATGGGACACGCGGGTCTATGCCGAGGAGTTCTACGGCCTCGGGGAGGACGTCTTCCTCGCGGTGGACGCAGTCCCCCTGGGATACGTTGAGAATTCGGGCGGCACATTCCATAAGCCGCGGACGATCCCCTCGAAGTTCTCCCTGGTCGATGATCCTGACGGTGAGGACTTTTCTTTCCTGACCGATCTCATGGGAGAGATAGAGGTGGGCCTCATGCGAAGCGGACAGGACGTGATTCGCGACGTAGCCGTCTGTATCCCGAGTCGAATTCTCCCACAGCACATGGGTGTTTTTGCAACGACAGGGATGGGCAAGAGTAACTTCATGAGGGTATTCTGTGCTTCCTGCATGAAGGAGAGGAAATTCGGCCTGCTCGTCGTGGACCCCCATGGGGAGTACGTGCGCGGCGGCAGATCATCCATCGGCGAGCCAACATCAGGCCTGGTCCATTACACTGCGGGCAGGGAAGGGCTCTCAATCTTTACCATACGTTCCGAGGATGACCGCAGGAAGTATGGGTTGAACCGGCTCTCCATCGAGTACGACGATTTCAGGATGGGAGACCTCGCCATCCTCTACGATCTCTCCCCGGCTCAGGCTGAGATAGTGGAGGCGTTCTCCGGCGTTCCCGGAAGCGAGGTTATCGGGTTCTTCAAGTCGATTGACCCTGAGATCTTCCCTGTCAGGGACCCGGCCGCATCAGGTGTCAGCGAGGGGAGCCTCGCATGGAAGATACGAAACTCCATGGGCGGCCCTGTCCGTGTGCTCAAGAGCCATATCGAGAACATCGTCAATGGCAACAGGGCATTCTTCAAGCCAAAGGGGTCGTCCATCCCCGAGATAATCGCCCATCTGCATGACAACCGCGTGGTTCTGGTCGACATCCCGGATATGAGCGAGCGGAGCGAGCTCTTCGTCCTCTCGATCATCACCCGCACGATCATGGAGCGCCACCGCTCTGATGCACGGACATTCGGGATCGACGAGCGGCAGGAGTCCGCTCACCAGGTCCTTATCACAATCGAGGAGGCCCAGCGGGTGCTCGCAAGTGGCGGCGCCTCAACCCAGGTCTTCCGCGAGTGTGCAATGGAAGGGAGAAAATTCGGCGTCGGGCTCTGTGTCATCACCCAGCAACCGAAAAATATCGATCCAAAGGTACTCGCGCAGATCAACACCTTCGTTGTCATGGGCCTAGGTGACCGGGGAGACCGCGACATCATCATGGGGAGTGCCAAGCAGGACCTCTCGCGGATGGAGATCGAGATCCAGACCCTCGACCGGGGGGAGGCGATCATCAGCACCATCGGCATCCCGTTCCCGGTCAGCACCCGGATCCACAGGTTCGAGGACTATATAGGCGTATTGAACAGGAGCCATGCCCCACCCATATCTGATGGGCTGGAAAGGGGTTTCTGAGAGGAATTCTCCGCGGCACCTGAACGATCATGACGAATCCACTCCAGAATGCTCGATGTGATCCATGTGAAAGTGCCGCCTGTGTGAGAGGGCCTCCCTCTGATACGCTCCTGACCGGGTATCTTAAAGTCGGATCCTTCATATTGATATGGTGATATGGTGTCCAGACCGGCAATCGATGCGGTATTCGAGGCGATGTTCATCCTCACAGACATTCGGGTGATGCTTCGCCAGACAGCGCCTGCCCACGTCCTCTCGCCTGCCCAGCGTGAGGAAGCGCTCGCACTGCTTGACGGCCTCGAGGAGAGAGTAAAGACCCTGCGCCGGGAGCTCCTTCCATGAAGTGCGCGGGCGCAATCGATGTCCGGGACCTTGATGAGTCATGCATCAACATCGATCCTATCCAGGTCGGAGGGCGGCTCACCCCGGAAGCGATGAAAGCGGTCATCGCGTACGGGGACGGATACTCGGTCTGCGATCATTGTCGAAAACCCTTCCGGCTCGACTTTATCAAGACTCCTCCGGTCGATGTCTTCTTCAGGGACCTTGCGGCGTTCCTGCACATGGATGTCGCACGGGTCGTCCCCGGTGCACGCCGCGGGTTCCAGGCAGTGGCAGACACATGCGTTGAGAAGGGGGACCCTGTACTGATCACGGCCCTCTCTCATTACACCGAAGTGCTTGCCATCGAGGCAAGGGGGGGTCTTATCAGGGAGATACCAACGAGCCCCGGAAACCTCATCACTCCCGATGCGGCGGCCGAGAAGATAGAGTCTGTAAAGAGGGAGACGGGAAAGGCACCATCTCTCCTCTTCATCGACCAGGTGGATTACCAGTACGGAAACCTCCATCCCGTCAGGGAGGTTGCGAAAGTCGCACACCAGTACGATATCCCGGTCCTCGTCAACGGGGCCTACACGGTCGGGATCATGGATGTGAACGGGAAGGATCTCGGCGCCGACTTTGTCGTGGGTTCGGGGCACAAGAGCATGGCTTCCCCGGCGCCCTCGGGCGTGCTGGCCACAACCGCCGAGTGGGCGGACCGGGTCTTTCGCACCACCTCGGTCAAGACAGACGTGACCTCCCGGACGTTTGGGATCAAGGAAGTGGAGATGATGGGCTGCACGCTCATGGGAGTCACGCTCGTTGGGATGATGGCATCGTTTCCACGCGTGCGCGAGCGGGTGAAGCGCTGGGATGAAGAACTTACAAACGGTGCCCTGGTCGTGGATGCATTGAGGCGAATCGAGGGGACCGAGATCCGGAGCGAATATCCGAGAAAGCATACCCTCACCCGCGTGGACACGACGGGATCCTTTGACATGGCTGCAAAGACCCACAAGAAGCGCGGGTATTTTCTCTCGAGCGCCCTCATGGCCAGGGGTATCGCCGGCACGATCCCGGGTGCGACCAAAGTGTGGAAGTTCAACACCTATGGCATGACCCGGGCACAGGCCGGCCATGTCGCCTCCTCGCTTATCGAGATTGCAGAAGAAAACGGTCTCATTGTGAGGTGATACGTCCCCTGTGCCGGCAGGGGCAGGACTTTTACCTCCACCTACCCGACGCACATCTCCAGGAACGCCTCCACCACGCAATCGTTGCGCACTTCAGGGTGGAACATCACTCCATAACGCGGGTGATGGGGGTCGCGTATCGCCTGCACGCACGCAGACGAGACAGCAAGTGTCTCCCATGCCGGGGGCGGCTCGCATGAGTGGGAATGGAGCTCGTATGCCTGGAATGAGGGGGGCGGAGGGAGGAGTGGATGCGGGAGGATCACATGGACCTCTGTCATCCCTATCTCGGATCCCTCACCCACCGTTCCTCCAAAGGCAAGGCAGAGGACCTGCATCCCCGCGCAGATGCCGAGCACCGGAATTTCTGTCGCTTTCAGCCAGTCGAACCGGTCAACAGCAGAAAGGAAACTGTTATCCTTCAGCGCAGTCCCGCAGATGATGACGCCTTCAGTTTCTTCCGGGATTTCCCTCCCAATGTCTGCATAGTGGCGGTATCTCCAGGTCCTTTCGCTCCGCTCCACGATTCTCCCGACAGGGAGCACGAATTCGTCCATAGATAGGGACCCTGCCCGAAAGGCGGGGTCCACAAGAAGGATCATCGCTCCTCCAGGCGTGCACGCTTCACGTCAAGGACACCTCTGTAGTTCCGGTACCAGGGCTCTGATTCCTCGATCACGATTCTCCTGTGAAAAAAAGGTGCGTCCAGGACCAGTGTCTCATACTCTCCGCCTTCGCCCGTGAGGGTGATTCGAAAGTCCCGTGCATACTGCATCAGGAGAGAGAGCGCGTCCCTGTCCAGTTCGCGTCCGAGCCAGGAGGCATCGAACGGAGCAGAGAAGACCCCGGATACAATCACGCGGAAGCCGGATGCGATCAGCCGTTCCATGTAAGTGCCCGGATCGCGGTACCAGAGGGGGTTGAAGCACCAGAGGTCGAGGTCGTGGCAGACACGCTGTATCCGGGTGGACTGGTATACCGACATAAGTGCGCCGGTCACCACGCCCTCGATACCATGACGCTCGGCGGCAATCGCGAGCGCCCGGGAGAGGTCATCGACCTCCTTCTCCTCGATCCCGGTCGTCATCTCCGAGACGAGCGGAAGTCCTGCGGCCTTCGCCTGGAGCGGGACCATGTGCAGGTTCGGGGTATGAAAAAGATAACTCTCTGGATTCTTGGGGACCAGGGTGACAAGGCAGGCGACCTCCTCCTCCTGCATTGCGCGGTAGCAGGCAAAGAGCGAGTCTTTCCCGCCTGAACAGAGCACGCCGAGTCTCACCGGGTCTCCTCTCCCCCTCACATTCTGGCGTGTGAGCAGAAGAAGGTCACGGGAACCTGGCAAGACAAGGTAGCCCGGTAATTCCAGGTGAGGGGGGTGACCTTTCCGAAGTCCCCTGCCGAAATCAAACTCAAAATACTCATCAGGTTTCGGCGCACACCTCTCTGCAACCTGACCGGTGATGATACCGCATGGGAAAGAGTGCCAGTCAAGGGACTATCACCCCCACGATGCAGAGAGTCATCCTCTTGATCGCGGTCATCAGCAGCTTCATCACTCCTTTTGATGGATCGGCGGTCAACATCGCGCTCCCTGCCATTGGGGAAGAGTTCTCCCTCGATGCAGTGACTCTCTCGTGGATCACCACTTCGTATCTCCTCTCCATCACCATTCTCCTCGTCCCGTTTGGAAAATTCGCCGACATGAGGGGGAGGAAGCGGATATTCCTCATCGGGATCAGCACCTTCTCTGCGGCGTCGATCCTGCTGGCATTCTCGGGCAATGCCGGCGTTCTTATTGGTCTGCGCCTCCTCCAGGGCGCCGGATGCGCGATGATATTCGGGACGAGTCTTGCCATCCTTTCCGCGGCATATCCCCCAGGAGAGCGCGGAAAAGTGCTCGGGATCACCATTGCCGCAGTTTACCTCGGTCTCTCGCTCGGTCCGTCTTTAGGAGGAATCATGACCGAGAGGCTCGGGTGGAGGAGCATCTTTCTCGTCAATGCCCCGCTTGGCATACTCTGTATCCTTTTAACCGTCTGGAAACTCCCGCTTGAATGGAGGGATGAGCCGGGTGAGAAGTTCGATATTGCGGGATCGCTTCTCTGGGCAGTATCTCTTATCGCAACAATATACGGCTTGTCGATCCTCCCTTCCCTTGCAGGAGCGGCCCTGATAGGCACAGGAATCGTCCTCCTTGTTGCCTTTGGGATCCTTGAACTCCGCGTCCCCTCGCCTGTACTCAACATGCAGCTGTTCCTTGGAAACCGGGTCTTTGCCTTCTCGAACTTCGCTGCGTTGATCAACTACAGCGCAACTTACGCAGTCACCTTCCTCCTCTCTCTTTATCTCCAGGTCGCGAAGGGGTTTTCTGCCGAGTATGCCGGGCTGATCCTCGTTGCCCAGCCTGCGATGCAGGCGCTCTTCTCTCCACTGGCAGGAAAGCTCTCCGATAAAATAGACCCTGGATTCGTTGCCTCTGCAGGGATGGCTGTCACGGTTGCGGGCCTCTTTCTCCTCACGTTCCTCGATGCAGACTCCTCTATCCCCTTTGTGCTGGGCTGCCTTCTCTTACTCGGAGTGGGTTTTGGGTTCTTCTCGTCGCCGAACACGAATGCCATCCTCGGATCGGTGGGCCGGGGGGCCTACGGTGTCGCATCCGGCATGGTGGGCACAATGCGCCTTCTCGGGCAGATGCTCTCGATGGGGCTTGCAATGACCATCTTTGCGGTGATAATTGGCAAAGAGGAGATAGGGGAGGGAAACATCCCTGAATTGATCGAGAGCATCCACCTCGCGTTCCTGCTCTTCCTTGCCCTCTGCGTCATTGGGCTTTCCTTCTCCCTGGTGCGGGGAAAAAAACGCGGTGATGGGAACGAAGAGGTCCGTGATCCCTGAAGTGCGGGAAGACGGGGAAATGGCCGTTGCCAGGAGGACCGGGGCAGGAACAAGGTTCAGCGGGAGTCGTCCTTCTCTGCATCCTCGCGTTTCATGATTTTGAGTTCGCAGGTGCGGTCCCCGGTGCACATGCTCCTCACGAACCGCAGAGTGTATGCAGGGTTCAGTGCCTCCACGGTCGCAATGGAGAACGAGAGGCAACGGGAGAGCAGATGCTCGGAGCCACTTCTCGATTCCCTCTCACAAAAAAGAAACGGGCAGCGCTTGATCATCAGGACTGCCCTTTCCGGGCTGATAGCAACCTCCTCTGTACGGAGATCGGGGCCGAAGAAGACCCCGAGTATCACCCGGAGAGTCTCCATCAGGTCGCGGGCATCGCGGGTGGGAAGGCTTGCGCTGCCTGCAAGGGCTTTTGCCTCGCGTGCGAGGTGTACCCAAATCTGCTGCTCGAGCGTATCATAGCGATCTCCCACCACATCCCTGAAGGTGATGTCATACATCAGAGGGAGGCTCGTGACCAGCCGGGACGTGACCTGCCACTTCATCTCCGGAGTAAGAGGGTCCCTTCTTGTCATGCGGTGGTGTTGCCGGGCGGAAGTTATATGCTTTTTTGGTTCCCGCAGATCGATTCTGGGAAGATTCCCCTTTGGGACAGGGCATGATGCTTCCGGGCATTCTCCTCAACGGTTGGGGCGGAGGCATTCGCGTAACAGTAGCGGCAGAGGTGCATGCAGGTCGAGTACTGTCCGATATCTTTGCTCGCGATACACCCGCATGACCCCCTCTGGCCGGGATCCTTGAGGTGCCAAAACGGCATGCGGCCGGGCCGCTCTACCCTTTTATTGTCTGGTTCGCCAAGGAACTGCATGAGTGCCTGATCGTGCCCGAACTCATCTCTCATCAGGTCCCCGCTGATACACTGCCCCCTGCTGATACCATAGGGCGAGAGATCACGCGGCTCCCCGCAGGCAGAGAGGGAGAGCCGCCACTTCGCATTCATCTCGGCCAGACCGCTGCAGAAGAGGCCGATCTCCCGGTCCGAAAACTCCCTGATATCAGAAAAACCGCTCTTTTCGAGATTCCTGCGAACAGTCGGATATTTGTGTATGTCAATGAAACTGATCACCAGCCTTTGGGTATGCCCGGCGAGGCGAAACCCTATCTTCTCGACTCTCGAGAGCAGGTCGTCGACGCCAAGAGAATCCGAGAGGAGAAGTGGGTCGTAGCGCCAGACCACCCTTCCGGGCCCGATCATCCGGGAGAGGTCCAAAAAAGTCTTCACCCGTTCGGCCAACTCAGGAATGCCAGGCTCGAGGCCTTCTGTTTCGTAGTCGTTCAGGGTAAAGAGAAAATAATACGAGTAGCCCATCTCCCCGATCCTGGAGAGGGACGTCATGAAAGGCCGCGGGTTCTTGGACCAGAACACGAATACCCGGGTATGCGCAAATGAAACGAAAATGCCCTGCCTATTCCAGGGGTTGTTCCATACCACGTGTCCCCGCATGAGCCGATGGAGAAACCATTCTCCGAAGAAGGCAGGGATATCGGTCGATCTGCTGGCAGAGACGATCACCGGGGCAATTGCATCACGGCGGATCCCCTCGTCGTCAACGATCTCCACGTGTTTCCAGCCTCCAAATCGTCCCATGTGACTCCTATCATGTGCGTAGGCGCGACAGGGTTATCAAATCCCCGACTATCCCCCCCTGGTCCGGCAACACATTCTGGCAAGCTATATCAAAAATGAGGGTCAATATCAGTGATTAGAATAATCTATACCATATCTGGACCAGGGGCGGGCTATGGGCATCCGGTTTTTCCAGGGGCAGAAGATCAAGTACGAGCATGAATTTTCCCAACTTCGCGAGATCGTTGAGATCCTCCGAAAGGAGTACCCCGCGGAGCCCGTGTATCTTCTCACTGGCGTACTCGTGGCAAACGGCCAGATAGACTGTGTCATCCTCACAAAGAACGGACCGCTCATCCTTGACCTGAAGGCATTCAGGGGCGAGATTGCCGGGGTCGAGAATGGGAACTGGGTAGTAACGACCAAGGATGGCCCGATTCCCCTCCCGAATCTCTTTCTCCAGGCCAAGATACACCGCCAGGACTTCATTGACAGGCTGATACCAATCTGCAGGCAGCATTTTCCGCACATCGGCGAGAAGAACCTGCGAAAGATTGGTTCCTGGCTCTACTTCTGCCGGGGGAGCACCTTTGCGGAGGGGCAGATCGACTTTCGAAAAGTGAAGTGGTTCCGCATCGTCACTGCGGATGATCTCATCCAGAAGATGCGCTTCCTTGATTCAGGCTACACGTTGCGTATCCAGGACATGGATGCCATCGTAAACGGGCTTGGGCTCAGGGAATACTCCTTTGAGGATGGGAGCGCGCGTGTCCCTGCTTCCCGGAGGATAAGAAGGCCGCTCGTCTCCCGGACCACCCTCATTATCCTGCTTGCCATTTTCGGCCTCTTCACTGTCGGCATATTCATCGTGGTCACGTTTCCTGGTGTCAAAGTGGCGGCAGCGAATGCCCTCCAGGGGCTGATCACGATGGCAGGCGGGTGGATGCACCTTCTCGCCCAGGAGACAGTCAAGAAAAATTCCACCCCAGAAGACAGCCAGCAGGCGATAATCTACCTGAACCGCTTCCGTGTCGCGGAAGGGATACTTCCCATCGCCTACGACGGCCGTGCCTATTCACTTGCGCTTGCCCGGGCAGAGGACATGGCAGATTACAAGTACCTCAACTACACCAATCCCCAGACGGGCTCCTCGGCGCTGGCGCTGAAGCGGTGGCATGGGTTCTCCGAGAACGAGACCCTGCTTGAGACACTCTACGGGCAATGGACAGGGTATACTCCGGGGATCGAGCGCCAGGCAATCGATGCCTGGATCACAGACCCGGGGAACCGTCAGCGCCTCTTCTTTGCCCAGGTCTCGGGGGCAATCGCCTGTTCCGAGGGGTACTGTTCATATATCGGGGTCCGCCCGGCCCCAATCGCCGTCAACGAGACAGCCAACACGACAGGAACCCTCGCGGCTGCGTGAGCATGCGGGGCTCTTCAATCCTCCACAATGGTCCCATTGAGTGCACGGAATACCTGCATACTGCCCAGGACCGACGAGATATGGGCATCCATGCCTATCTCTTTCTCCATTGCGATTATCTCCTCGAGTCGCGAGACAGTGGCAGGAACCCTCGGTACCGCCGCACACGAGAGGTCACCTGGCTTCCGCTCGAACGTGCCGATCTTCTTTGCGAGGTCAACTGCCTCCTGCTTGTCGAAGGCTACCAGCGGTCTGATGAGCGGGACCCTCGCTGCCTCCGAGACAACCGCAAGGTTGGCCATGGTCTGGGACGCAACCTGGCCGATGCTGTCTCCTGTGCAGAGCGCAAGATACCCGTCACGACCCGCAAGCCTGCTGCCAAGGTGCACCATGAACCGCTTGCAGAGCACGCAGCGAAAACGCGGTTCTGCCTGCTGCACCAGCGTTTCGTAGAAATCGCCGGCATCCGCAAGATGGAGGGTGACGAAAAACCCGGCACACCATGATGAGAGCACAGAGAGGTGGCGAAGGGTCGCTGCGCGCACGTCAGAACCGGCGAACTTCCCGGAATCCACATGCAACGCGTCCACTTCGCACCCCCTCCGCATCATCAGCCAGATCGCAACCGGCGAATCGATGCCAGACGAGAGCAGCGCGAGAACCCTGCCCTGCGTTCCCCACGGGAGGCCGCCGGGTGCGGGGATGCGGGTGTCATAGACGAGTCCACCGAATTCCCGGAGTTCAGTGAATATCTCGTACTCGGGGCAATCGAGATCAACTTTCGCTGAAGGAACCGCGTCAAGAATAGACGCTCCGACCGAAGCCCCGAGTTCCTGGCTGCTCATCCCTTCGACTCCCTGCCGCCTCGCACGGACCGCAAAACGTTTCCCTGGCCCGAGTTTTCCGCTCGCGAGTGCAACCGCCGCATCTCTCACCGCAGAAGGTTCCGGGATTGTCAGGGTGCAGACCGACACGTCCACCACTCCGAAGAGGCGGGACACCACCGATGCAATCTCTTCCGGCTGCGCACCATGAATGAGAATCCGCCCTCGATGAACCTCGGCCCGGTGAGAGAGTCCCGCGGCATCGAGCGCTCTTGCACAGTTCCTGATGAGTGTCCCCACGAAGTGCCGCTTGACCGGCTCGCTCTTGAGAAATAATTCGCCGTAACGGAGCATGACTACCTGCTCCTTCTGGGATGACACAGGGGAATCCATTCTTCCTGAATATTGGACGTGCGGGTTCTTATAAAAGGGAGATGCGTGCAGTGAATCCCAAGGCTTGAGCAATGATGCCAGAGGTCTCTTTTCGCTATCCCTTGATCGTGCTCAAAGAAACCCTTCCCCTTCACCGCGTACCGGTCAACCGGTAAATGTTAAATCCACCAAAAACCCAAGGAATACAAAATTGAAAGGGCCATGAGAAGGAGATCCCGAAAAGAGAGCGCGACTCTCCGGGTGGAGTCAGAAGCCGTTTGACCTTTCAGGGTATTCAGGGAGTCTCAGATATGTATGAAAAAGTCCTCGTCCCATTTGACTTCTCCGCCGATTCCCGGCATGCGATAGAGCACCTCACACAGATCCCGGGACTTTCCCGCGTAGTCCTCCTCCACGTCATCTACACCAAGTACCCAAAACCTGATGCCGGAACAATGGATCCCTCGGCCGATTATGCCCGCCTGCGTCTTGAAGAGTATGCGAGGTCAATCGACTGGGAAGGAATATCGGTACGCACCCGGATCGAGGCGATCTCCGGTGGCGATATCTCTGCCGTGGTGAACCGCGTCGCGGCAGAAGAGAGCGCATCGCTTGTCGTGATGGGAAAAAGGGGGATGGGTGTCATCGAGACACTCCTCCTCGGAAGTGTCGCATCAGAAGTACTTCGGAACGGCGACCGCGACCTCCTCCTTTTACATGCCCCTCAGGCAAAAAAATCTGATAAACAGGAACAGAGAGAAGTGCTCCCCCTTTTCTCACACCTGTTGGTCTGCACGGACTTCTCCGCACCAGACATTGTTGCGCTCTGCAAGGAGGAGCTTCCCTTTGCATCCCGGGTGACCCTCCTCCACGTGGTCAGCACGCAGGACTCCGGCGAGAGAGGGCACCTCCATTCGAGTGATGCCTGGACGAGGCTCAAGGCACTCCGTGACGAATATTCGAGCCTCCAGATCCCTGTCCGGGCAACGGTCTGCGAGGGAGATGCGGCAGAAGAGATCATCAGGCATGCGCGGGAGAATAAAGTCTCCCTCATAGTGCTGAAATCCGCAGGAAAGAGAGGGTTTATCAGAAATTTCCTGGGAAGCACCGCCATGAACGTGACGCGGAACGCCGATATTCCTGTGTTAGTACTGAAACGTTTCGAACCCGGAACGGAATGAAGCGTCATGGACCGGCTCTTGCACCCTGCACAAGGCCGATCTCTGTTGTTCCCTCCTCTTTTTCGCCGGGATAGGGCCCTCGCAACGACACCATTCCGCTCCCCCGTTCGTGACCCTGTCGTGAGGCAGCACCGATGATCTCCTGGGAACTCATCTTTGCCATCATCCCCGGCATCATCCTGTTCCTGTATGGGATCGAGCAGTTCTCGCGAGAGTTCCAGGTTGCCGCGGGAGAAAAGTTCCGCGCCCTGATCCAGAAGTTCACCAGCACCCCTCTCCGGGGAACAATCGCCGGCGCGATCGTGACCGCGCTGGTCCAGTCGAGCACTGCAACTACGGTTATCACGGTCGGGCTCGTGAATGCCGGCATTATCTCATTTGCTGCCTCTCTTGGGATCATCATCGGGTCAAACATCGGGACCACATTCACTACCCAGCTGATCGCCCTCAACCTGACCGCCTTTGCCCCGGTCTTCATCCTCGCGGGGTTTCTCATCGGGATAGTCGGGGGAAGATACAGGGTGTTCGGTCGTCCTGTCTTTTACTTTGGGCTGGTCTTCTTCAGCCTCTCCATGATTTCAACCATCATGGAACCCTACCGGTTCGACCCGCAGCTCATCTCGCTCCTCTCATTCCTCGACAATGTCTTCCTCGAGATCGCATTCGGTTTTCTTGTCACCACCATCTTCCAGTCAAGTGCCGTCACAACTGGCCTTGTCATCGTCCTGACTCAGAACGGGCTCGTCACACCTGACATGGCGATCCCCATCCTTCTCGGGGCAAACCTCGGGACGCCAACCACCTCGCTCCTTGTCGCCTGGCGGATGAACACGGCGGCAAAGAGGGCCGCGATGGCCCATTTCCTCTTCAACTTCCTCGGTGTCCTCATCTTTCTCCCAATACTCGGGCCGTTCACTGATCTCGTGGTTGACCTGGGAGGGTCTCCTGGCCAACAGGTGGCAAACGCCCACCTTATATTCAACCTCAGCTGCGCAGGAATATTCCTCCTCGCGATCAGGCCGTTCTCATTTCTCGTGCAGCGGGTCGTGCCGGGCAGGGATGACGATATCGTTTTCCTCCCCCGTTTTCTTAAAAAGCCGCTCCCTGATGGCGCAGAAGCTGCCGTCGGAATGGTCGAGAAGGAGATTGTCCACCTCCTGGAGACGGGAGGGGAGATGCTCAGAGAGTGCAACCACCTCCTTGATACGCCAGGTACATCGTTCCAGCGGGTGCAGCAGCTCCGGGAGTACGCCCATTACCTGGACGACCAGATCGCTGATGCAATCCTTGAGATGTCCGGGAGGGACCTGGAGAGGGGCGATGCCGCCTACTACGCAGTCCTTCTCCGGATCTCGAGCCATGGACGAGTGTTGGCAGATGAAGCGGGGGACTTTTCTGATATCCTGCTCCAGAGCAGGGAGCGCGGACTGGAGTTCCCCCCGGATTCCATACTGATCCAAAAGGACCTCCTGTCATCTTGCGAGCGGAATGTCGGGATCCTCCGTGATGCATTTCCCGATATGTCCGACAAGGTCGATGCTGCAATGCGGTCCATCGATGAGACGCTCCGGGTTGAGATCACACGGCACTACCACCAGCACGTCATCAGTTTATCCAGCGGGAAGAGCACTGCCGGCAGCACGATCTCCCGGATGCTCTTTCATATTCAGGGGATGGCCGCGACCATCCGCGAGATGCGAAAGTCGACACGCCTGCTGCGGGTGGTCTGATATCCTCCTGCGGTGAAGGGAGATAACCGGCCTCTTCCCCGAGATCCACATGGCAGAAGATTGCACACCTCCATTCCGACTTCCCAAAACTTCCTCGGGCAATTCGTGGGGAGAGGTTCCTGCATTATTCCGATACACCTTTAAGATACAGGAGAAAACCTGTATGACAATGGCGAAAAAGAAGGAGAAAGCGGCAAGTGCCGAAGAGCCGCTCAAATTGTTCTATATCTTCTATAATCAGGAGCGGTGGGACAACTGGATCAATACCCTGAGAGAGGCGAATTTCGATGCGGGTCCGGACAGCGAGGAGATGCCGGATGGATACACAACCCTCTATAACTTCTCGATGGACATCACCCTCTCGGTCTTAAAGATAATCAGGCTCTTCCAGAACGGCCGTTACACGAAGGACGAGGCGCTCGAAAAGCTCAACGCGGTCGAGGCCATCGTGATGGGGGAGTGCCCGAAGGATGACCTGGAGGAGTACATCGAGTCCCTGCAGCTCTCGCTCCTGGTCCTCTTTGCAGGATGCCGGAAGTTCCTGGAAGGCGAGTATAAGACTGATATCAAGGCGCTCGTAAAAGACGGGAAGAAGTGCATCGAATCCGACATGGAGAAGGCGCTTGACATCGCTGCCGACATCGCGGCAAACGTGATCAATGGGGCCTCCTGCTGTGCGAAATACGTAAAAGACGACATCGAGCAGCCCTCGCTCTTTGACGAGTGGCTGATCGAGGTCGAGAGCATGGCAGAGGCAGTCTCTTCCCTGAAGAACTTTGACGAAGAGGCCGGAGAGACGTGATCGCCCAGAAAGCCCGGTTCCGTCATTCCCGGAAACTGGAACGCCTGGCAGGCTATCGGCTTCCCGACCAGGCATTCCATGGCGCCACCCTTGAGGCGATCTCTTCCCGCCTCGACTTCGGCCGTCTTGACCACACGCTCCACCAGCAGATCCTCAACTTCATCCACTCCTTCCTGCGTTGCACCTGCCGTGACGCCCCCATGTGTGGCTGCCCGGAGAAGAAGTTCTCACGGGAGATCCTGGAACTCCGTGAGAATGGACTCGACCACCGGCAGATCGCCCAGTACCTCCAGGAGGAGTACGGAATCGACCTCTACCCTGCAGATATCCTCTCCTTTCTTGAGGATTCGGTCCATGTCCTCGAAGCGATCAGGGACATCGCGAACCTCCAGGGAATGCACGATCTCTGCAAGAAGGCAGACGCCCACATCGAGCTCCTGGAGAGGTGAGGACGAGGATCATCCTCTCTTTTTACTCGCAACCTTGATATTCGATGGCCCGCTCATTTCTGATATCATGCCTGGGCTCCATAGCCCACGACACCCTGGCGAAAGGAGGACTTCTCCCTTCGAGAGGTCAATGGCGCTCCTGAAGGGGGTTGTTCGGCCCAAATCCCGGGTTGATCAGATGGGCGAGGGGTTTTCCTGATGCGACGGACACTCACGGTGACATGGCGGCCCCGTACAAGTGACCCCCCACCCTGCGCAGTCTGCAGCGATTCGGGCCTTGCGTTTCTCGAACTCCTCTCTTCGGTCATCCCTGTTCTGGAACGCGATGGCATCGGGGTAGTATTCGGCAAGGAGCTTTCCGGCCCGGATATCTCCACGGATGACAGGGGGTTCTTTCTCAACGACCGCCCCCTCGAAGACCTGCTCCGCGAGTGCGACCGGGCGCAGTTCATCTGCCACTCATCAAGGTGCCAGGCCTTTGTCCCTGCCGTGGAGATAGTGAGGGACGAACAGGGAGCACGCTGCATAAGGGCCCCCGAGATGCTCTTTCGAAAAGCGATCCTCCTGTCACTCGAGTGAGAGCACCATTGTCTGCGACAGAAGAGTGAGTTGGCACGCCATTACACACCCTGATGTGAATAGCAGGAATCGAGAGAAAAGGGACGATACCCAGGTGAAGAGTGGGTGCTTATTGCACCCATTCAACAGTCTTGTCCTTCTCTTCCGGTTTTTTTTCGCCACGCTCGCGCCCCTTTTCCCTCTGGCCTCTTACGATGGCCTGGTCCTGGAGCTGCCGCGAGAGAGAGATGATTCCCGACGTGTCCCCGAGGGTCATGGTATCAAGGACAGATGCCGGCACGATGACAAGGGTTGCCTTCTCCTTGAGGCCTTCGTAGAGCATGTTCATCGCCCGGAGGTGGAGAGCAGTCGGGTTGTCTTGGTAGGTCCTGGCCGCCTCCTCGAACTTTTCTGCGACCTGCCTCTCGGAGTCCCCGAGTATGACCCTGGCCTGGCGTTCGCGTTCAGCCTGCGCCTGCATCGACATTGCGTCCTGGAGTTCGGCAGGGATGAGCACGTCCCGTATCTCCACCGATGAGACGTGGATGCCCCAGTGCTCGGCACGGCCCTCGATGATCCTCTGGAGCTCGAGGTCCAGTTTCTCCCTCCCTTCCAGCATCTCGGCGAGGTTCGACCTCCCAATCACCTCGCGAAGCGCAGTCTGTGCTGCCCAGCTCACCGCTGTCCGGTAATCCTCGACCTCGAGTGCCGCCCGCTGCGGGTCGACCACTTTCCAGAAGAGGACAGCCTCGACATCGACGGGAACGGTGTCTTTCGTGAGGGTCTTTTCCGCCGTAAAGGAGGTGGTAATGATTCGGGTGTCTATCCAGTATGCGACAGTTTCGGCAAGGGGAGTGATGATGAATACCCCGGGGCCATAGAGCCCCTTGTATTTCCCAAGCCGGAGCACAACCGCTTTTTCCCACTGGTTGGCGAGCTGAACTGCTGCAGCAAGGGAAACGGCAACCACCAGTGCCGCAAGCGCTATCCCAAGGAAGATTAGCTGACCTGTGAAGGTGTACAGCGAGTATGCGGCCCAGAGTCCCAGCAGAAAGAGGATGAGAAAGACTGCGGCCTGGACAGGATTTGGCTGTTTCATAGTCCTGCACTCTTCCATTCTCATCCCATAATGGTATGGGTCGTGGAACCGGCTTAATTTGAGAGGGGAGGAGATGGGCCCCCCAAAAAAATCAGTCCTGAGATATTCACTTTCGCCGTTTGACCATGTCGAAAGCGTATCGCGCAATCCCCGGTGCCACGTATCCGCACTTCCGGATAGAGCGTACTTCGAGACCTGCCCGCTCATATTCGCTCTGGATTGCAGGGACCTGTGAAGCCCTCTTGAACGTATAGAAATTGATGGCGCCACCTTCCCTTACCACCGGGAGGAGAGAGAAAAGTGCCTGATCATGCCCGTACGGGGCCGGGATGATCGCCCGATCAAACTCGACGGAAATTTCAGAAAGGACTTTGCTGACATCGCCTTCATGGATAAATATCCTCCCCTCCACCCTGTTGAGGGATACATTCTGCCGAAGGAACCGGCAGGCGAGAGGGTTCTTCTCGACTGCAGTCACTATCGCGCCCCGGCTGGCCGGGGGAATGGCGAAAGGACCCACACCCGCGTATGGGACCAGCACCTCTTCCCATGGCTTCACCTGCATCCAGACCCGCCGACGTTCAGATGCCAGCCTTGCAGAGAAGAACGTACTCTTCACGTCTAGCCTGTAGCAGAACCCGTATTCCCTGTAGAGAGTGATCGTGCGGTCAATACCCGCAATCACCTCCAGGTCTGCGACACGAGAGTCCCCCCTGGGGATCTGTTCCCGCGATGCGACTGTGTGAACATTGCGGTGGCGGGAGAGGATGGCCGCTGCTATCATGTGTCTGAATTCATGCAGTTCCGGGGGCAGCAAGATGACCGCGATGTCGCCGATGACCTGGAACCCCCGTGGGACCATTTCCGCAACCTCGGGAGGAAGCACCCCCCGGAGATCGTCCTTCAACGTCATTGTGGGATACCAGGTGATTGTCGCGAGGGTTAAAAAAAAGGTACAGGGAAAAGAGGAGACTCCTCCTGGAGTAACACCCATTCCCGCACATTTTTTGTCCTTCCCGTTGTTTTGTGAGGGGAACTGATTTGAAGTAATTTTCCCGGATGCCGGTTCAGTCATCGAACCGGGAAGGGCCGCCCAACCGGAGACGGTGGGTTGTTATCGTATATGGTTGTCAGGGGGGCAAAGGGCCCCCAAAATGCAGGTGGTTCGTCAACGCTGCCTGTACCATCTCGCACACAGTGAATTTTTTTTAGGAACTGGTGAGGTCCGGTGTCTGGCCGGAAGGGAGAGGACCTGTCTCTATGACCTGCCCGTTGTGCGTGATGGTAACTGATGCCGGATCGGGTCCCCTGATATGCACTCTGAATTGGTACGTGCTTGAGGTAAATTTTACCCAGGTATCTGAGTCATTGCAACGGACAGTGTAGAGTCCCTGTGCGGCCACGCTCTTTCCTGCAGGAGCGCCACCCCTCTCAAAACAGAGATAGAAAGAACCAATCGTAACCTCGTCCCCACCGAGAGTGGTCCTTTCCAGGATGTGAATGTCCACATCATGCACGGTGATGTTGAACGGTGCAAGGAACTGCCTGAAGAAATCCGACTGGCACCCGCAATCGGTACACGATAAGACCTGGTGTGCAAGGAGAAACTGGAGCAGGATCTCCCCCATCCGGGAATCCCACCGTCCATTCACCGGTGTGTCCCCCCAATCCCGGATCTCCATGCCCTGGGTGAAGGGGAGGCTGAAGTCTGGAGCATACTCCCCACAGAAGTTGGTAGTGTCTGGTTCTTTCTGCATGATCTGAGAAGCATACTCTCTCCAGAGAACCCTGGCTCCATTGATTATGTTCGGTGCATGGCCCCATATTTATCACGGGGTTTCACATTCATCGCTGCGATGAATATTCATCATCACAATGAATGTGAATCTCATCGGCGATTCTTAATCTCATGGAATATGCAGGACCATACCTCCATGAGGTGCCGGGGCAGCATGAAAGGCGCTGCTGGCTTGAATCTCTCGAAAGAACCTGGGAATTCTTCCTTTACAGCTCAACTTATCTTGGCGCTGCGGCAGTGGGAATGGCGTACATCTCCTGCCTTATCCAGGGAGCCGGTTTCTCTCTCCCGGTCGCAACGACACTTGGCCTCGTGGTCTTTTCGGTGTATAACCTGAACCGGAAGACTGATGAGGCAGAGGACGCGCTCAACCACGCCAACCGTCACAGGATCACGAGCACATTCTCCCACCCGCTCCTTGGAATGGCAGTTGCCGCGTATATGGCCGCTCTCTGCATCGCCGGACTCTCCGGACCCGCAGCCATTGCCGTCGCTGTTCTGCCCCTTGCTGCAGGGTTGGTCTACAGCCTGCCGTTTCTCCCGAAAGTATCCGGATACCGGCGCCTGAAGGAGATCCCGGTCTGCAAGAACCTTGTGGTCTCATTCGCCTGGGGGTTCTCTTTCTCACTTCTGCCGGTGACGATGCTCGGCATTGAACCGGGACCCGCATCACTTCTTGTATTCACCTTCATCTTCTGCTGGACCTTCATCGCATCAGTCATTCCGGATGTAAGGGACAGAGCCGGCGATGCCGCAACTGGCGTGCTGACGATCCCGGTCCTCTGTGGAGTGAAGGGTACCCGGGTGCTCCTCACCGCGTTCAACCTCCTGTCGGCGATCATCCTCGCGATTCTGGGGACTGGTCTCCTTTCTGCGGGCTCTGCGGCGGTAATCGCGCTCTCGCTCGTCTATTCGCAGGGCTGCATCCTTGCCATCGGGCAGACTCATCACGACGGGTTCATCTGCGACGTGGTTTCAGACGGGCAGTTCCTTGTGATCGCGCTCGCAGGGTTCATATTCATGTGGGTGATGTAAGACCTGGAAATTTCATGGCAATAGTGAACCTGGGAGGCAGTTTTCTCCCGACACCGATCGAATATATTTTCCGGTCTGTGATATGTATATCACATATGGATATCCTGGAGATTTACCATCAGCATTCCAGGCTGATCCACTCCATCTACAACTCGCGCCTCAAGATACAGGTGCTGCTGACGCTGCTCCAGGGGAAGGCATCGCTTTCGAAACTCCGGAGCATCACCGGGAGCACGTCCCAGGCCATTATCCCCAAGATCCGGAACCTCGAGGCGCTTGCGCTCGTGGAGGCGGAAGGGTACGAATACCGGCTGAGCACCCTCGGGCGCGTGGTTGCCAGCGAGGTGAAGACCTACGTTACCCTCATGGGGGGAATCGCCTCTCATCAGCAGTTCTGGGTCACCCACGACCTCTCGGGACTCCCTCCAAGGTTCCTGGCGCGTATCGGCGATCTCCAGGTATCGCATATCCAGACCGATACGACCGTCGATATGTTCTCGGTCTACACCCATTACCTTACTATTATCAAGGAGGCCCGCTATATCCATGGAATCTCCTCAGTCGCAAGCCCTGGCCTTGCACAGTTCCTTGCAGAGAAGGTCAACGAGGGGGTGCCGGTCGAGCTTGTTGTCAACGAGGAGGTGATCGATATCCTGAAGCAGGATCCCTATGCGGGCCATATGAAAGCCCTCGCATCATCACAGAACTTTCACGTCTGGGTAACAGGGGAGATCCTGAGGGTGGGGCTTACCGTGACTGACAGGAACCTCTCGCTCGGACTCTTCAAGAAAGATAGCAACCTCTATGACAGCTCGTCTGACCTCTTCAGCGATGATCCCGCGGCGGTGGGATGGGGCGAAGACCTCTTTTTGTATTACCGCAAGCGCAGTACGCCCCTTGATTTCTCCTCCCTTTTCTGAAGCAGGACTAAAAAAAGATCTGCTCCAGGGATATTCTCCTGCTCATCCGTCCAGGACCCATGCACCCGCAGTCGCAAGGTAATAGGCACCAAAGGCCATGAGGAAGATCCCGCAACCGCGCAGTACCCATGCATACCTCCTCTCGTCAAAGACCCGCCGTCCCTGGTGAACGCTCGCCGAGACGATGGTGTACCACCCGAAGTCGGCCGACCAGTGCCCTATCAGGAACGCGAGCGCAAAAGGCAATGCCTTCTGGGCTGCGGCAAGGACAAGTGAGCTGCCAACCGAGAACCACCACATCCAGAAGTATGGGTTCGAAACACTGGTGAGCGCACCCGCCAGGTAGGGGTTTACGAACGCCTGGTCAGCCTTCCCTTCGGGCATCGCCCTTCCCGCCCCCCTGATCGTAAGGATACCGAAGACAAGGAGTGCGACACCTCCGACTGCCGCGATGATCCCCATATATTCCTCCAATGCGGCCACCGACCCGAGACCAAGGATGATGAGGAGAAAGATTGCCGCCTCGATGACCGAATGACCCGCCATGACACGGGGGCCCGTGCTCCACCCGCCCCTTGCCGACGAGTTGATGGTGGCAACAAGCGTGGGGCCTGGGACAAGCGCCCCGGTGAGGCCGATGAGAAGCCCGAGGAAGAATGTCTGGATCATCGCGCGGTCTCTTTCCTGATGATGGATTCGTGTTGAGAGATAAAGGGATATTTGGTTATCCCTTCATCAAAGAGGTGCCCCTGCCTCATACATTCTGCACATTTGGCTGTTCAGGATCGATGCATCCTTGCATCATGGTATTCAACCAGTTCCCATGCACAAAAATCTGCAGGATGCCATATTATTCCACCTGCGCGACCTGGAGTCTCAAGATACATATCCGAACGCGGGCCGGGTGATCTCCCATGCCTTTTAAAACTCCTGGCACCCCTCTTTACGCAATGGAGGCTCTTGCCGGGCAGATCGGATCGTGCCGGAAATGCGCTCTCGCGCTCTCGCGGACAAGGACGGTTCCCGGTGAAGGCCCTGCCCCCTGCCGTGTCATGCTTATCGGCGAGGGGCCGGGGAAAAAGGAGGATGAGAGCGGGAGGCCTTTTGTGGGGCGGGCAGGGGCGATCCTCTCCGACCTTCTCGCCCGAATCGGCCTCTCGCGCGAAGACGTATTCATCACGAGCGTCGTGAAGTGCCGTCCGCCGGCAAACCGCACCCCGGGGAAGGGGGAGATTGCAGCCTGCATGCCATTCCTCGACCGCCAGATCGCAGTCCTCTCGCCGGCGGTCCTTGTCCCCATGGGGAGGGTTGCCACGTCGGCCATCTTTTCAAGGTATGGCGTATCTTTCCCTTCGTTCAGGGAAGTCAGGGGAAGGAGCGTTTTGGTCAGTGAAATGGAGACGGGACGGGAGATGCGCATCGTCCCTGTCTATCACCCGGCAGTGATCACTCACAACCCCCCTGCGCGTGCAGCGCTGGAAGAGGATTTCATGAGGCTTGGAGAGATACTCGCCGATCTCCATTGAGAACGCGAGGGAACCACATGCAGGAACCGGCACTCTTTCACGACGGATACTCATCGCATCCAGCGGATCGAAGAGTGGCAATGACCATGGGCTCCGGATGAAACCCCCGGGATACCTGGTTTTAAAAATGAGGCAATCCTCGAAAGAATGGTGGACCCGGGGGAGAATTCCTCCCTTTTCCAGGTCTTTAAGGCAATTTCGCCGAGGCCTTTTGTGCCAGGTCATATGCGAGGTGTTCATCGGCGTCGCTGCCGATGATCATGATGGTCACATACAGGTCTCCTTTTCCGAATATGACCAGGTATCCCTGGAGCGGGGCCTCGATTGAGGGAAATTCGAAACGATACGCCACACTTGCATCGCCAAGGGAGGGTGCCGCAAGCTCGGCAGGGCTGCCTGCTGCAATCTCGGGGAACTGGTCCATCAGAACATCATTCAGCGTCTCTTTGGTTGCAGTCAATGTATAGCGAGAGATCATCTGGTCAACGAGTGTAGTGTTCTGTGCATCCCCTGTGACCATCGAGATTGAATAGCCGTCGAGGGAGCAGAACTCGCCGGCAGGGCACTCCTCGTCCACGGGAAGCATCGCTCCTTCGTGTATCAGGGTATAGCCTTCAGGAAAATCGGCTGTATTGAGGAGATATCCCTGCAATTCAGTGACCACAGGAGTGGGCATGTCAGGACTTTCAGGCACCCCATCAACACCAGTTCCGGCAGGTTCCACCTGAGGGAGGGGGGGCTCCCCGACATGAGTGGCCGGAGTCAGGGTTTGAGGGGATGTGGATGGGGTAGGGGTATCAGGGGCCGCGATATCGCCTGCCCCGGTTTGTTCCACCACAGGGGCAGGAGGTGTCGCAACACTGGTGGCCGGGGGTTGAGCGGGCGGGGTTGGAGAGGAATTCGAGGTGCATCCTGCAAAAAAAGCCAGGATGACAGCGAGTGAGAGGATAAGGATCAGACTGGATGGGTTTTTCATGCGTAACCTCATTTACAAAGGCATTTTTTTCGGTATAAAAATAGTTCGTTTTACTCCGGGCCACGTTCACATCTCCGACAGAGAGCGGACCCTGTTTTTTTGATTGGATTAATCCTTCACATGTGCAAGTATCTCCGGCATTGCATCCGAGATCCCATTCAGGATGAACTGAATTGCAATAGCAAGGACGAATACGGCAAGGAACTTGGTGATGATCCGCAGCTCCTGATCGCCGATAAACCCGAGTATCCATGACGAGTACTTCATGGCGATGTAAGATGCACCGATTGCAACCAGCACCGCGACGATCACCAGGAGGTTTTCGAGTATTCCCACTGCCTGTGACGAAATAAGTATCACTACCGTGATCGTCCCGGCACCGCAGGTGAGCGGAAATGCGAGCGGCACCACTGCGATGTTCTCGAGTTCCTCCGGGGAATACACCTCCTTTTTTGCTGACAGCATCCCGGTTGCAAACGAGACAAGGAGGATACCCCCTGCAATCTTGAATGCAGGGAGAGTGAGCCCGAGGACAGTGAAGATTAACTGGCCGGTGAGGGCGAAGAATATCAGCACGACAGTCGATATCCGTAGCGAGTTGATCATCACCTCTCTCTGCTGATCAGGAGTGAACTTCTCGGTCAGGATCGAGAAGACCGCCGCTGTGCTGACCGGGTTCATGATCGCGATGATTGACGTGATAGCCACTATGAGAAACTCGATAGCCGACATGTCCTGGGTTTTAAAGTGGCATTGATGGAAGAACAGAAATAGTTTCCGCGGGTGCGGCATATCTGGATTGACTTCAACCCAGATTGTGTGAGAAAAAAGATTTTGAAGAGATCAGGTCAGGACTTTCCGAAATATCTCTTCACGTTCGCCTGGAAGAGGTACCAGAGAATGATTGCCGAGATGATAATTCCGATCAGTGCTCCCATGCCGCTGGTGAAAAGGTCAATAATTCCCATTACAAGGCTGATGACTGTGATGATGACCCCGACAATCCATACCCAGCCCCATGCCTTGAAGCACCCGATACCGAGGATGATCTCGATAATTCCGACGATGACCAGGACAAAACCCAATGCAAGGCCGATTACGCCCCCGATCGGGCCTCCGATTACTGCACCGAACGCGGCAACACCGAGCCCTCCGAGCAGCATGATCAATCCCCCGATGATCCAGAGGATGCCGATTATGGTGACTCCCAATGGTCTTTCTGCCATGGTTGTGGCTTGAATGAGGGAGATGATAAAGCTATGGGAGATCCATGGGAGAGCGCGGGTCTTCCACCTAACGGAGATGAGAATGGGGCAGGAGTGGTTTTCCAGCCCCGGGGCGCCGATCAGGTCTTATTGAAATATGCCTTCACCTCAGGCCTGAAGAGGTACCAGAGAATGATTGCGGAGATGGCGATACTGATGATTCCTGTAGAGAAGAAACTGGCAACTCCCATGATGAGGTCGATGATGGTGATGACAACGCCTGCGGTCCATACCCAACTCCATGCACTGAATGCACCAATGCCGAGAACGATTCCCAGTATTCCAAGAATCAGGTAGATAAAACCGAATGGTTCCATAAGCGATCCAAGCGCTTCGCCAAAGAGGACCACAAAACCTATTCCCCCAAACAGCGTTGCCAGCCCGCCGATGATCCAGAGGATCGCAATAATCGTGACGCCCAAAGGTCTTTCTGCCATGAATAGGGCTTTAGAAGGGATATTAATAAACCTATGTGTGATTATGCCTGAAATGGTTCAATTGGACTCATCGAATGCCTTTGCACAGTTTTGTAAGGGAATTGATCCGAGGTTGTTGCCAGGTATTTTTTGTCAATGAACTGCCACCGGCATGCCCTTCTGGGACGGCGCCTGCATCAAATATATCACATAGGGGGATTTGGGAGCAGAAAGCCCCTGAAAAATATCTATTGTTCTTCAGTCCTGTCATTAAAAGATGGCAAAGAACCTTTTTTAACAAAGGAATCGCATCGATTGGGGAATCACAAGAATACGCACAATGATATCTGCCGGTGTTCTCTTTCAGCCAATTGTCACAATAAAGCGGGAAATGACAACGCCTGCGGAGAATCCGACGCCATCTTTCCTTCTTCCGATCAATATCTTCGCAGAGGAATTCTGAAGACCTGAAAGAGAGTGAACGAAAAAGATGGTGGTGGCAAGCCTGCTCCAATTGACCTCCGTGTTCGTCTCTCCATCGGGGTGAATACGTTCCATTTGCAGCCGCGAAAAATGCACATTGAAGCTACTTAGAAGGGAGGAGATTGACCTGTCCCTGATCAGGGTCAGAGATCCCGGATCATCAGGGTTATCCCCCCGGAAATCCCGGCAAAGAATGCCTGGCCGTTGACAACGAAGTCATCATAGGCAACATATGCGGCACCAGAGAACCCGCACCGTTCACAGATGTGTCGCGAACCCGGCCCGGTACATTCTGCAATCACCCTGGAATACCCCCGGTGCAATGCCAGGGAGAGGATGCTGCTGACAAGGCAGATGGCAATCCCCCTGCCGCGTTCGGCCTCCCTCACCCCGAGCTGGAAGAGGTGGAGCACTGTCCCGGGTTCCGGGTTTAATAGGTCCGGGCAACGCGACTCCACCTCACCCAGGATTTCCATGCTCTCCCCGAAGAGAGAGAGAAGCGTGGAGATACCAGGCGATACTGCATTCCAGTCAGTCGCAAGGTCACTGCAGAGGGCGAACCCGACCACCTCATCCGTGCCGCGGTCGGCCGCGACGATGCTCAATCCCTGTTCCGCACAAAAATGGAGGTATTCCCGTGCAAACGGGAGAAAACGGGCAGGATCGATCCCGTGTCGGCAGGTCATCGGTTCGTCGTTGAGGAAGACCCGGGTATAGAGGGCTGCAGCCTCCTCGGCCGTGTCATGGGTGAGGGCGCTGATGTATACCTGCCCATCCCGAACCTCTCCTCCTGGCGGGAACCCCACCTCCCGCCCCCCTGTCATACCTTTCAAGGCACCACCTCAACCGCGGGTGCCAGGGGGGAGGATTGTCCTGCAGTGAAGCGGTGCGGGAATTTTCCTCTCCCTCCGGGGAAACCCCACATGGCCATCATCATCGGATATCCCCTGCCGGGGAAGGCTGGAATGAGTGGGGAACGGCTCATGCATCCCCCGTATCTTCTCCGAATATCCGGTCCACTCCGAGCAGGACGTTTACCCACGCCAGGTCTTCGCTGAACTGGATCGCGATGAGCACCATAAGGGTGAGAGGGACGGCAAAGACCATCCCCGCAATCCCAAGGAGCCACCCCCAGAATATAACGGAGAGTATCACGAGCAGCGCAGGGATCTCGAATTTCCGTGCGGCAAAGTAGGAGAATACGGGGTTCTCGACGACAAGGTTCAGGATGCATACTATCGCGATGACTGCCGCGGCACCCCAAAGGCCGAACTGCAGCCAGGCAAAGAAGATGGCCGGGATTGCGGCGATGATAAGCCCGATGAACGGGATGTACGCGAGGACGAAGGTCAGGACCCCCCATAACATGGCGGCATGGACCCCCATGGCAAAGAGTGAACCTCCAAAGAGCACCCCGTGGACCAGGTTCGTCTCGGTCCTGACCACCACGAAGTCTATCATGTACCCGCTCATGCGAGAGAGACGGACCATTTTTTCCCGATTGATCCCGGGGAGGCGGGTGAGCCTCTCTGCAAGGTGCGGTGCCTCGAGCAGCATGAAAAAGGTGGTGACCGCGATGAAGAAGAGGTAGAGGAGGAGGTCAGAGAGGTTCATCGCCGAAGAGAGGATCAGGCCGACAAGGGAGCCAAGGTCGGGAGATGCGGGGACGAAACCCCCCGGGAGTCCGTGGCCTGCGAGGATTCCTGAGATATGCGCCAGCCGCTGGTTGAGTTCTGCCTGGTAGAGCGGGAGGTCATGCATCAGGACCCCAAACGAGTAGAGAGAGATTCCTATCAGCGCGAGGACTGCCGCAATTGCAACCAGTGTCAGGATGGTCACCGACACAATATCGGGGATGCCCCGCTTTCTCATCCGGTCCATTGCAGGGCACGCGATGAGGGTGAGGATGAGGGAGATGACGATGATCGTGACGACGTATGCACAGAACTTGAGGCCGATAATCACGAGAAAGAAGAATCCTGCGAGTACAAGGGCGCGGGAACCGGATGACCACTCTTCAGGGAGCATTCATGAGATGGTATCTCTTTTCTCCCTTTCAAATGTTCCATCGGAAAGAAGCCGGGATGTGGATGGTCCTTTCGGCATGAGTGATGAAGGCCCACCGGCATGTACAGACGTTCGCATTCCAAAAAAAATCAGGGAACCTGCTTCCCCACTCCAGTCTCTCCTTATACTAACTTCTCCATCCAGACCGTGTCAAAGACTATCCCGTTCTTCTTCCCCACGGCACGGAACCGCCCTGCTTCAAAGAACCCGTTCTTCTGGTGGAACCGGATACTTCCCTCGTTGCGGGAGGAAATGTGGGCGAGGATGGCGGAGATGCCCCGCTTCTTTCCTTCCTCCTCAAGATGACGGAGCATTGCGGTCCCGATTCCTCTGCCGGTCATGTCGGGTCTCACAAAATAGGTGACCTCGGCCGTATGTGCAAACGCAGGAAGTGGGGTATGGGGGCGCAGCATCCCGAATCCTGCCAGTGTTCCTTCCCTGTCCCGGGTGGAAACTGCAGGGTACCCATGGGCTGCCTGCATCAGCATGTCATAGAATTCATACGGCACCGGGTCCTCAAGAAAAGCTGCAAAAGTGGTCCTGACGTAATGATTGAAGAGATCCACAACCTCGACCTTGTCGGATTCGGTCAGTGGAGCGAGGATGAAATCAGACATCCTGGACATGTTATCCTTCAATACAGATAAGACATCAACCCAACTTATGTGATGCAGACAGGGAGGACTATGTGCTCACATATCCTGTAGCTCAACGAGGGGCCATTCTCCAGGTGGGAACCAATCCTGGACTTCTCATTGATTGTATCTCTGCCACTTCTGCGAAAGTATTCATGCCGCTGAAACACATATGCCACCTATTCAGACCCCAAACCGGAAACGAGAGGAGCATGCGTCCTTGTAGGCCTCTTCCAGGTCTGTATCCGGCGGGATGTATGGTCGGGGGACGTATGCCAGGATCTCTCTCATTCTCATGCGGATCTCAGCAGGTCGCTGATTGACCAGCAATGCCTGCTCATGGAATGAAGTGCCATACCGGTGCAGATCGTAGTGGCACGGGAAACAGAGGACAAGCAGAAAAATTTCGAGATCGACAGGGGGGCGTTCAACTGCCTGCTCCTCGTCGATGAGGGAATGGATCTCCAGGTCCTCCAGTGCGGCCTGCTTCCCGCACAGCTCACACCGGAGGCCTGTGGCAAGCTTGATCTTCTTCGCCTTGATCGCATGGGTAATGAAGAATCGAAGCGTTGACAGAAGGATCCCTCCTCACCTCCGGAATTCAGTTTCTGGATAATAATAGTTCGGATCGTGCAGGTGTCCCGGATGTCATTCAGGGGCACCTTTATTTCTGCCGGGAAAAGATTGGAGCGAATGAACCAGGTATTTTCTGAAATAAGCGGCCGGCCCCGCCAGATGAAAATCGACCCTTCGCGAGATCCCGTGCAAAAAATATCCCGCCAGTCCGGAAGTCCGGGCATATCTGGAAAGGGCTACGATATAATCCCCGGCAATACAGAGGAGAGAAAGGCAGGTCTGTCTGCAAAATTAGAGCAGATCTATGGTGATAATTGAGATCGCCAAAAAAAACCTGCATGAAGATGTGTCTTCACACCGAAGCAATGAAAATCTGACTCTGTGTACTATTCTTCTTTTGTGGGCAGTGAAGGCTGTTTCACTTTTAGGACATTGATCCTGTCAAAAAAACTCGCCAAATGTGATTCATCGAACACCGAAGTGCGCCCGAGAGCGCGGATGACAAAGTGGCCTCCGAGGAATCACTCTGCCCACAAGAGGTAAATATGGGAAAACCACGAAGTAAAGTTTGCGGGATAGACGTTCACAAGAAATTTCTCGTTGCAACAATTCTTGATCGGCGAGGAGAGAAAAGAATAAAAGAGGTTCCCAATTCACTGGAACATCTCCTCCAATTGCGGGAATGGATTCTTGAGGAACAATGCGAAGTTGTAGCATTTGAATCAACGGGAGAATACTGGATACCTCTTTACGACATCCTTGAGGGAAGCGTAGAGACGATCGTCGCAAATCCGTATCATATCAAGTGGATTCCGGGGAAAAAGACAGATA
>JADFCY010000011.1 GCA_018263335.1 Methanolinea sp.
CACACGGCGAAGAAATGGGAACCGATAAATGAATAATCCACCCAGCTGCTAAAAATAATCAGGTGCAGCGACAACCACTCATTCCGGGAGAGGGACTGTCCATGGAACCGCACGCTGCCAGGAGCATGGAAGAGTCCGGGGAGATCGAATTCCATACCCGCACTCCTGATGAAGCATATGCGGTATTGCAGACTTCCGGAGAAGGACTGGCACCGGACCAGGTACTTCAGCGGAGGGAACAATACGGCCCAAACGACATCTCCCGGGCCCGCAGGCGGCCGGTAATTCTCAGATTCCTGGAGCACTTCAAAAACATTCTCGTACTCATCCTGCTCTTTGCGGCGATCATCTCGTTTTTTGTGGGAGACTTTGAATCGGCTGCCATCATCATCGTCATTGTCATTGCTAGTGTGACCCTGAATTTTTACCAGGAGACAAAGGCCGGGAACGCGGCGGAACTGCTCAGGCAGAAGATCATCAGCCACGCGACCGTGGTCCGGGAGGGCCGGCAGCAGGACGTCCCGATCACGGACCTCGTCCCGGGGGACATCATCCTCCTTTTTGCAGGCGATATCGTACCTGCAGATGCACTGCTCATCGCAGAGCGGGACCTCTACGTCAACCAGTCGGCCCTGACCGGGGAGCCCTACCCCGTTGAAAAGAACGCAGTACTGTCATCGCCGGGCACACCGCTGACCGATGCGGCGAACTACGTGTTTCTCGGGACCTCGGTGGTCAGCGGGACCGCCACGGCCGTTGTTACCAGGACGGGAATGGAGACCGAGTTCGGCAGGGTTGCCCAGACCCTGGTGGACCGGCCGGAAGAGACGGAGTTCGAACGGGGGCTGGCCCAGTTCAGCTTCCTGATGTCCCGGTTCATCTTTGCCCTGGTCATCTTCGTGTTCTTCGTCAACGCGCTCTTCCGCCATGGGGTGCTGGAATCGCTGCTGTTTGCCGTCGCCCTTGCGGTGGGAATGACCCCCGAGCTCCTGCCGATGATCCTCTCGCTCAACCTCTCGAAGGGGGCGGTCGCCATGTCGGAGAAGGGGGCGATCGTCAAGCACCCGGAATCCATCCAGAACTTCGGGAGCATGGACGTCCTCTGCACCGACAAGACCGGGACTCTCACCGAGAACCGCATCTCGCTCATCGAATACCTTGACCCCGAGGGAAAACCCAGCGACAAGGTCCTGTTCTATGCGTTCCTGAACAGTTACTTCCATTCCGGCATCCAAAACCCTCTCGACGAGGCAGTCATCGCCCACCACCCGCAGGAGCCCGGGGAGTTCCGGAAGATCGATGAGATCCCCTTTGATTTCGTCAGGCGCCGCCTCTCCATTGCCGTCTGCCGGGGACCCGAGCGCCTCCTGATCTCCAAAGGGGCTCCGGAAGAGATCCTCCGCATCTGTTCGCGTATCGAGCGCGATGGCGTAAGAACTGCCATCACCGACCAGGACCGGGAGAAGGTCTCCCTGCTGTACCGGCAGAAGAGCACAGACGGGTTCAGGACGCTCGCCGTCTGTTACCGGGACCTTGGACCCGACCAGCTCCTCTTCAGCGTGGACGACGAACGGGACATGACCCTCATCGGCCTCGTCACCTTCATCGATCCGCCGAAAGAGACCGCCCGGGAATCGATACGGCAGCTGGCGGAGTCCGGGATCGCGTTGAAGATCCTGACTGGGGACAACGAGCTCGTGACCCAGAAAATCTCCTCCCTGATCGGCCTCGATGTGAAAGGGGTGCTCACCGGGGCAGAGATCGAGAAGATGGACCGCCAGACCCTCTCGCGGGTGGTGGAGGACGTCCCCCTTTTCTGCCGCATGACCCCGGTCCAGAAGAACCGTGTCATCGTTGCCCTCCGCCAGAACGGTCACGTGGTGGGATTCATGGGGGACGGCATCAACGATGCCCCTTCGCTCCGGGAAGCGGATGTCGGCATCTCGGTCCAGGGTGCTGTCGATATTGCCCGCGAGTCATCCGATATCATCCTCATCGAGCAGGACCTCCGGGTCCTGCATGACGGGGTGATCGAAGGGAGGAGGACCTTCGGAAACACGATGAAGTACCTCCTGATGGGCTCAAGCTCCAACTTCGGGAATATGTTCAGCGTGGCAGGCGCCTCCCTGTTCCTCCCCTTCCTGCCCATGCTGCCGATCCAGATCCTGCTCAACAACCTCCTCTACGATCTCTCCGAGTCCACCATCCCGACCGACAATGTGGACAGGTCCTACGTGGATTCCCCCAAGAGATGGGACATGGACTTCATCAAGAAATTCATCCTGATCTTCGGCCCGATCAGCTCACTCTTCGATTTCCTCACCTTCTTCATCCTGCTGTTCATCTTCTCCGCCCAGGCCGCCCTATTCCAGACCGCATGGTTCATCGAATCGATCTGCACCCAGACCCTGGTCATTTTCGTAATCCGTACCAAAGTTATTCCCTTTTACCGGAGTAAACCAAGCCGGTTCCTGATGGCGAGTACGTTCCTGGTCGTGTTCGTAGCCTGTATCCTCCCGTTTACGTCCCTCGGCAGTATCTTCGGGTTTGTCCACCCCCCGCTCTCGTTCTATGCGGTTCTTGCGGGCCTCGTGGCAGGTTACCTGGTCCTGGTAGAGGTCGCGAAGAGATGGTTCTACCACAGGTATTCAGCCCTGGTGGAGCGGAGAGCCGGGACACTTCGTTCAGGATAAGTTCAGGAAAGGTTCGGGCCGTTGACTCATGACAGGCCGGCGCCTGGAGCAGCCGTATTCCTATTCTGAATCATTCCAGTCGGCCTTGAGCTCATGTTCGTACACGAGAATGCCGATGGAGATCCAGATCAATCCAAAGATCATCCGGCCTGGAACACTTCGGCCGGGTGATCGCCCAGGGATTCACTACTGCCCTCATTGTTTCCGATCCGTCCTGCAATGCCATGGCAGTTGCAAAAGATCTCTCACGGCTTGCATACCCGTGCGGGATCCCAGAGAGCATCCCTGTGATGAACCGAACACCCCAGGCAGCAGGAAGAAATTACAGAAAGGATCTGAAAGATGTGCATTTTACAAAGGTTCTTCACATTCCTGACGACCCCTGCATCCTTGAGCATGAGCCCTCTGTTTTACGGTGATTAGGGAAGGGCCCCCGGGGGTAGGGGCAGTCAGGGAAATACTACGGACAATTCTTTCCTAATCCGTGCAAGACAAGGATAGTGGCCGCAACGGCCCGAGCGAGCGCCGGTTACCGAAGTGCATTAGCACGAGATCGAGCACCGCGAGTCACTGGGCGTCAGAGGATGTATGAGACACAGCGACGAGCACGATGCGAAGCATGGTGCGAGGAGCGTGTGGGAGCAGCTGCCGGTGGAGGAGTGAAACGACGAAAACGGGAGCGTCATCATACACAGTCAACGAAGAAGAACAGGCTCATGGTGTGAGCGGAATGGAGCGGAGTGAGCACCGACCGGAGCGGAACGAAGTAAAATGGAGACGAGCACGATGGGACGTCATATCCCATGAAAATCCGAGAATGGAGAGCTTTGGAAAAGAGGCATAATCCCTCCTTGAGTGGATGGGAAAAATACCCTCATCTCATGATTATCAATTTTTTTCTTTTATGCGTCTGCATTAATGCTCTTTCAATGTATTAAAGCAGTATCCAAGAGCCATTTCCAGAGAGGCATGATTCGAACAACTCCTTTCATGCCAAACCACTCAATTTGCTCTTCTCCTTCCTCTTCTCTGGTAAGGAGAAGAAGTCTGTCACATTTCAGATCGCGTCCTGCCTTCACCAGGGCTTTCATCTCTCGCTGCCGTGTAGCAGGGCTCTGTGCATCGACACATACCTGAATAAGTTCCGACACCTGCCGCTCACGTTGGATTACAAAATCGACTTCTTCCGCTTGAGAATTTTTCCAGTAAAATACCCTCAGATTATCCTGAAATTCCAGATACTTTAATGCGATTGCAACAAGATTCTCGTAAAGCTTCCCCTTATCACCAGATACTCTGAATCCCTTTGCAGTGATGAAACCGTTGTCAATACAATAGATTTTCTTGTGTGATGACAACTGCTCTTTTACCTTGAAAGAGAAACGTGGTACAGAAAAAAACAGGAACGCTTCTTCAAGATAATGAAGATATTTTTTTACCGTCAGATCGCTTTTACAACCGGTTACTTTGGTTAATCGATGAACAGAATATTCTGACGCACTGTTCGAACAGAGGTAGGTCGCAAGATCCCCAAGCCCCTGTGGTGCTCTAACTTTGTATCTCCTGATAATATCCTTGAATATAATTGCATCAAAAAGTCTTGAAAGATATTCTTTCCGGTTGATGTTCGTTACCAATGGCTCGGGATAACCACCGGTTTCCGAATAAAGATCCAGGTGTTCCCGATATTCGCTCTCGGTAAGTTCCTCTCCTATAAACCGGATATACTCTCGATAAGAAAACGGCAATATTGTTGTTAATGTGTGTCGGCCAGTAAGATGCGTTGCAAGATCTTTACTGAGCAGGTGGGCGTTGCTCCCGGTAATATAGAGATTGTACCCCTGCCTGGATAATCGATTAACAAATAGTTCCCATTCGGGGAGGTTCTGCACCTCATCAAGAAGCAGGGTGGATACGGTGCCATATACTGATTCAATCGCCGGGCTGATTTCTGATATTGTTTGACTACCTGTCAGCTGTTCATCATCGAAGTTTACATAGCCAAATGGCTCTTTGTCAATCAGCCAATGGATGGTAAAAAATGATTTGCCTGCCCGTCTTGGACCTATAATCACCTTAATAAGTCTATTTTCTTCTCCGGGTAAATTCGCGTCCCGTGAGACATACTTTTCCTTTTTCCGAAGCTCGAGCTCCCTTTTCTGCAATAGGATGGCATCACGAAGTGTCATAATTCTCAATGAGTTATTGTAGTATAATATATTGTAATACAAAAAAATAGATAAAATTTTGTATTACACTGAAAGAGTGCAAATTATATCTTAGGAACATATCGGTAAGTCATCAAATAGAATGCGAGGGATGGGATTCGAACCCACGAACACCTTCGTGACCGGATCTTAAGTCCGGCTCTTTTGGCCTGGCTTAGATACCCTCGCGCAGGAAAAGGTCCTATACAATGTATTCACGTGCAGGGATAAGATAGTCGATCACAATTGTGCGAAGGAATGGATGAAATCCAGGGGGGGATCCGGTGTCATCAATTTTTCAGGTCCGGGGGAAAGATTTCGCGTGAAATGTGAAGTCCGGCTCTTTTTCCCCTGTGCCCGGTTCCTTTCCGGCGGCGGGAACCTGCGGGCATCATGACCTGCCAGGACTGCGGGGAAGATTCCAGGGCAGCAGGTTGATTACCAAAAGACCCCTCACTTACCCGGTATGGAACATATCAGTGCGGGAAAGAACGTCTTTGTCTACCCGATGCCGGTTGCGCTCCTTGGGTCTGTGGTGAATGGGAAGCCCAATTTCATGGCGCTCGGGTGGTTCTCCCGGGTCAACGCGAATCCCCCGCTGATCGGGTGCGGGGTAGGCAAGCACCATCATACGACGTTCGGGATCAGGGAGAGCCAGACTTTCAGCATCAACGTCCCGGATGCGTCGATGATCAGGGAGGTGGATTACTGCGGGCTTGTGTCGGGAAGGGACGTCGACAAGTCGGCGCTCTTCTCGGTCTTCTACGGGGAGACCGGGACCGCCCCGATGATCCGTGAATGCCCCCTCTGCCTCGAATGCCGGCTGGTCGGTTCCATGGAGAATCCGACAAACGAATTCTTCGTGGGGGAGATCGTCGCGTCCTGGACACGCGAGCAGTTCATGACGGAAGGGAAACCGGATATCAAAAAGATCAATCCCCTCCTCCTGACCATGCCAGACAACCGGTACTGGACCGTCGGCGAAGAGGTCGGAGCGGCATGGAGTGCGGGAAGAGACCTGGCCAGGGAGAAATAGAGGCATTGGGTCCGCCCCCCCCCACGCATGTTGTGCGTTCCGGGATGCGCCAGGGTCCCGGTGACCGGGGACCCCGGGGGACCCGGGGTCTCTCATAGGACCGTTCCCCCTGTCTCGTTCGCGCTCGCGGCAATCGGGGTGGCAGGGCCCCTCACGCGGGGGGAATGGCGCGCCCGAAGTGCAGTGGGAGACCACGTGATAGTCCCGGTGTGCCGATCGTGCCGGCACCGATGTATCTTTTCATATGCCTTGACGTCAATTATATCCAGCAAAACGGGACACTACAGGAGTTCCTCATGAGCTGGCAGGATATCGCACTCACGTTCTTCATATTCCTTGCGGGGGTGCTGCTCATCCCGCAACTGCGGGACACGATGAACCATGGCGCCGTCGTCAATTTCTTCACCGCGAGCCTGACCAGCGTGCTGCTGTTCTGCATCAGCGGGATCTTTGCGTCGCTTGGCCTCTGGATATCCGTCATCGCCCAGTCGTTTGTCGGGGTCATCTGGCTGTTCCTTGCGTTCTTCTCCCTCCGAAACGTCCGGGACTCCCAGTTCCCCGACCAGTCCCTCTTCTTTGTGGCAAGGGACTTCTTCGGGGTCTGGGTGCTTGGCTCGGCGTTCATGGTCTCAAACTGCGCCCGGAGACTTTTCCGGAGGGACTGAGCGCAGGAGCCGGGGCGATGCAGGCTCCCGGCAGAGGCGGGCGGTTCCCCACCGTCCCCGGATGCAGGGGCCCCCTTCACAACATCCTAATACTGCCTGCACTCCACCCTCTCTTCACACATGAGCAGGTACTCGCTGACCGGAAACCTGAGGCATGCCGCGTTCCAGCACGGCGCAGACCTCTTCGGGGTGGCGGACGCATCGTGCTTCCTCTCCCCCGATTACCAGGGGAACCGCCCGCAGGAGATCATGCCGGGCGGCACCTCCGTCGTCGTGCTCGGCGTCTCGGTCCCCCGCGGGGCCTTCTCAACGCTCCCGAAGGGGAGAGGGGAGTACACGAACACCCTGATGGCCGGGACCGCGACGCTCCGGGTGATCGCTTTCTTCCTCGCACGGCAGATCGAGCGCGAGGGATACCTTGCGACCATCGTCCCCACAGAGGGGAGCGAGTACGGGTACTGGTACGCGGACCGCGCCACCCTGAAGGCAGACCTCTCCCTCAAGTATGCCGCATACCACGCCGGGCTCGGCTCGTTTGGAAGAAACCACCTCCTGGTCCACCCGGACTACGGCGCCAGGGTCCGGATGACCGGCATCCTCACCGATGCGCCGCTCGAGGCAGGAGACCCGGGACCTGCCCCCTTCCTCCACCCGGCGTGCGAGAGTTGCGGAAAATGCGCGGATATCTGCCCTGCAAAGGCGCTCTCCCGGGACGGCACCCTCGACCGCGAGCGGTGCGCCGACTACATGTTCCGGGAACTCGGGGGCCTCCGGTGCGGGATGTGCATCAGGGTCTGCCCGCTCTGAGAAGAGAGTTCACATTTTTCCCACTCAGTGCTCGACGAGCTCTGCATCAATATAGCGGGGCTGCGCTCTCCTCTCCCTCCACCACCTGACCAGTGAGCCCGCAAGGGATACCACGCCTGCTGCCATGAGAAAGATGCCGACGAGGCGGACGACGAGTGACGCGGTAAAGGCAGCGTGGAAGAGGAAGAGGAGCCCGAGGACTGCGAGGAGGATGCCGCCGCCTGCCGAGAGCACCCGCCCGGCAACGGAGGCCCGCTGGAACACTGCGGTCCCGGCCATGCCAAGGCCGCCGACGATGAGGAGGGCCGCTGCAATCACCGCCACAAAGCCGCCGAAAAGGCCAGGGTTAAGGAATGCCAGCACGCCGATCGCAAGCACAAGGACCCCGAGCACGAGCAGGAGAGGGACCAGTGGACCGCCGCCCCGCGAGAAGAACGCGGCGCCTGCAAAGAAGAGGACCGCCACCACCACGGCGACGATCCCAAGGGAATAGACAAGGAGCCTGATCATGAGCGCAGGCTCAAGGAAGAGGAGCGCCCCGAAAAAGACCCCGAGCACCCCCATGGCAAAGAGATACGCCCACGAACGGTGAGCAGCCCCCATCCACACATCCACCATCGGAGAAATGTATGCGTTCCACGCTCAAAAATGTGCGAGTCGTATCCGGCGAAGGGGGAGAGCCCCCGGGCCGGGGGTATCCTGCCTGGACACGGGGAAGGGTTCCTCCACCGCAGGGATGGGTGCGACCGGCTGGCACTCGTGCAGCCGGGGTTTTGGCCCCCTGGCCCGGTCCCGGGGTAAAAAAGCGGCGGGCCGTTGAATCACCACCGGTTTTTGCCTCGCCCTCCCCCGCACCGCCACCATCTTTCCCCCGGCAGGCTTCATGTATCCTGGTTCCGGAAGAGGAGCGCCCGTATATCCGGCCCGCTGCAGCATGCCGCGTGCGACAAACCCTTATCGTCTTTTGCAGTGCACCCTCTCCCAGGTATGGAGGCGGTCTGCCCATGTATGCGATACGATTCTACCGGATATACGATATCGGGGACGAGATAGGGCTTCCCCTGCTGGAACGCGACCTCGCGGCGAGCATGCCCATCTCACGGTCCCAGTTCCACCGGGTCCGGCCCACCTCCATCACCATCAAGGAGCCTCCCCTCCTCGTGCGGCTCCAGGGTGCCCAGATCCGGACGCCGCGGGGAGACATGGCACTCGCAGCCGTCGCCAGGGTCTATGACTTCGGGGCGGTCAGCATCTGCCTCACCCTGGAGGAGATGGATGCGCCTGCCCGTGCGCTCGAGGAGGTGGCGCTCGCCTTTGCGGCACACGAGGGGCTCTCCCTGCACTTTGAGCGGGCGCTCGCAGATCTCATGGAGATCCTCAGACCCCATATCGGCGACCGTCCCGTGGACCCTGACTTCTATGACGAGTACACCATCTACCTTGCCGAACGGGAAGACCCGGCTCTCGACCAGGTGGCCATCCTTCTCGGGGAGAACGCAGGGTTCTCCCAGGCAGTCCGCGACGATACCCTCCGGCATACCTTCAGTTACTACCCGGAGGAGAAGGCCGTCCTCTCCTGGAACGGGGCCATCCTCTTCTCGCCGGACCCGCCCCTCGACCTGATAGAGCTGATCGAGTATGCTGCAGTCCAGGTGCTTGAGCTCCGGTTCTACGAGCGCGAACTCTCGCGCCAGATGGAGAGGATGTACGACGACATCGAGAACGCCGACCGGCAGTGGTGGATCTCGCGGTCCTTCCATTACAGGGCGCTGATGAAAGGGCTCATGAGCGAGCAGGCCGAGGTCTCGGAGGTTATCGAGGACGTCAACAACCTGATCAAGGTCACCGAGGACGTCTACTACGCACGGGTATATGCCGCCGCCCTCCAGGTGCTCCGGTCAGGCCAGTGGACCGACAGCGTGAACCGGAAGCTCGCGACCATCCGGGAGACCTACCGGATGCTCTCAGACGAGGTCAACATCCAGCACGCACACTTCCTCGAGTGGATCGTCATCCTCCTGATCGCATTCGAGATCGTCATCTTCCTCCTCCCCGTGGCAGGCCACTGAGAAAGGGAGAGAGGGGCGTTCCCTCTTCACTGCATTTATGGGCTTTTGGCTCCCACTCTTCGCCCATGGCAGTCCCCACCCGGTGCATCAACAGGCTGATGTCAGGGATCGTCCTCAAGGATACGACAGTGGAGCAGGTGAACGCGTATGTCAGGGACACCTGCAGCGAGTGGTACAATGTTTTCCCAGGCTTTGAGTTCCGGGGCGTCAACCTCCTCCTCCCCTCCCCGATGGCAATGGGGTTCAAGAGAAAGAAGAAAAAGATCCTGGTCCCGTTTGTCAAGCCCTGCTACGGCCCGATCCTGGTCGAGGTGGATGCAATGGACGGGGATTTTGAAGACCTCGTCCAGCGGCTGGGCTGACAGGCGAGGCCCAGAGGGATCCCTCTCTTTTGCGCATGATGACCCCGTCGACGGAGTACCTTGGATAGGCGCGCTCCCGTAACACACAGTGGGAGGAGTTCTCCTCCCCGTGAGAGCCACGGGGGCCGGCTGAACGTCCCCATCGCAGGCCCGATCGCTGCCTGCACCCAGGGGAACACCGCGCCCACACCCACTGACGCGTGGCTGGTCCCCCTCACGGTACCTCAGGCTTCCCTGCAGGGGTCCGGGCGGCACCCCGCCGATGGGAAGTCCAGGAGGGGATGGCTCTCCCGGGAAATGAGCGCCCCCGCACCGCATTTACCCTGACGCCATCTTCTTCAGGATCCAGGCCATGTTCTCGCCGAGCGCCTGCATGGTGTTGAGGCCTTCGGCGTCGTTCTCCACCTCCCCGGGGTTCAGGCCGAGCCCGATGTTCCAGTAGATCGACCCCACCGTGTACATCCCGCTGATGCCAAAGAAGTGGTTGATGGTGTCAAAGACGTGGATCCCGCCGGCCCTCCGTGCCGCGACGACCGCAGCCCCCACCTTCCGGGAGAAGAGCCCGCCGTTTGCCATCGCAACGAACCCTGCACGGTCGATGAGGGCCTTTGTCTCGGTCGAGACATCGGCAAAGTAGGTGGGCGATCCGATCAGGATGCCGTCGGCGGCGATCATCTTTTCGATGCACTCGTTGATCATGTCATCAGAAAAGACGCACCGCTGGTCCTGCTGGACAAAACACTTCCCGCAGGCCGTGCACCCGTGCACCTTCCCGCCCCCGATATGGACCAGTTCGGTCCTGATCCCTTCGTCTTCCAGGACACCGAGCACCTTTTTTAACAATACCTCGGTGTTCCCTCCCTTTCTCGGGCTCCCGTTGAACGCGACCACTCGCATGATCATCCGGTGGGGGCCGGACCATATCAATGTCGCGGGGGGGTGTCCCCGGAAAATTACGGGATTCCCGGGTCACGCCACTCACGTTCAGAGAAAGACTTGCGGCAGCGATTCGTGGAAAGGTTCCGCTCTGCCCTCCACCGGCAGGTATTAGGGCACACGCAGCCAATTATTCCGAGTTTATTCTCACAATTGCGGCGGCCGGGCACCCCCGGCCACGCCCGCACACCCAGGTGATCTCCATCCAGACGAGCGATCCCTGCCCCCCGGACACGAGCGGTACCACCACTCCTGCTCACACAAACGTCGAAGAACACCGGCGAGCCATCACGAGGGGCGTCTCTCTTCTGACCGGGGACCCACGCGTCGCGATCCGGAAACTCTCGGGGCCGATGATCCTCGCGATGCTCCTCATGTCCCTCTACAACCTGGCAGACGCAGTCTGGGTGGCGGGCCTTGGCCCCGGCTCTCTTGCAGCAGTCGGGTTCATCACCCCCCTCTTCATGATCTTCATCGGGCTCGGAAACGGCCTCGGCGCAGGAGTCGCATCGGCGGTTGCACGGCACATCGGGGCACAAAACAGGAAAGAGGCAGAGAATGCCGCGGTGCACGGGATCCTCATCGGCATGGCAATCGCGGCAGTCCTGACGCTGCCGCTCGTCATCTTCGCAGAACCCATCGCCGCGCTCCTTGGTGCAGGCGAGGTCACGCCCATTGCCGCCGAGTATGGACGGATCATCTTTGCCGGGGCCGCCTTCATCCTCTTCAACACCATCGCCTACGCGATCCTCAGGGGCGAGGGGGACACGAAGAGGACCATGTATGCAATGGCCGCCTCGTCCATCCTCAACGTGATCCTCGACCCCCTCCTGATCTATGGGGCCGGGTGGGGGATCGCGGGGGCGGCGATCGCGACCGTCATCTCGATGGCGCTCGTCTCACTCGTGATCCTCTACTGGTTTGTGGGAAAGAAAGACACCTACCTCTCCATCTCCCCGCGTATCTTCGTCCCCGAGCGGGAGATCACCGGCGACATCCTGCGGGTAGGCCTCCCGGCGAGCGTCGAATTTCTCCTGATGTCAGTGCTCGGGGTGATCATCAACGCGGTCCTCGTCATGGTGGCCACCATCGACGCGGTGGCCGTGTACACCTCGGGATGGCGGCTCGTGATGTTTGCGGTCATCCCGGTCATCGCCATCAGCACAACACTCATATCCGTGATCGGCGCCGCATACGGGGCCAGGAACTTCGATCACCTGAAGGCCGCCCATGCCTATGCCATACGCCTGGGGACCGCAATTTCCGCCGGGATGGCAGTCGGCATCTTTTTATGTGCCCCGCAGATCGCGTTCCTCTTTGCGTATACCGAGAGCATGGCCTCCCTTGCCCCCCGGATCGCCCTCTTCATGCAGGCGATCACCATCCTCCTCGTGTTCATCCCGGCCGGGATGATGTCCCTCTCGGTCTTCCAGGGGACCGGACGCGGGATGGTATCGCTCCTCATCAACGTGTTCCGCATGCTCGCATTCGTCGTCGTATTTGTCTATATCTTCGGGATTTACCTCGGGTACGGGGAGGTGGGGGTCTGGGCAGGGATCATCCTTGGCAACATCATCGGGAGCGGGGTCGCCTACTTCTGGGCCCGGGCATACGTCTCGCGGCTGGTGGCGGTCGTCAAGGAGTAACATCCCCTTTTTTAAAAAGCGCGAAAAACCCGCTTTTTTGCGGGAACCAGGACTGCAAAGAGCCCGGGCGCTCAACTCAAATTTATTGGCAATGAGAGGTGCAGGAAGATCGCGTCGCCCGTGCTTTCACGTGAAATCGCAGATTGCAATTCTCTTTCGGGAACCGGGGCGAACGAAGGAAAAAAACGTGGATACGGCCTCCGGGGGGAAAAAGGGATACCCACTCAGTGCTTTGCCCAGAAGTACAGGGAGATCGCGATGATCGTCGCCGCAGTGCCGATCCCGTACCCGAGGATATCGGCGGCGCCCGTCCATGTCAGCGCCTCGCCAAGGAAGAGGACGGCAAGCGCGATCACGACGAGGCCGAGCAGCTTGTCCTTCAGGTCGTCAAGGTCGCAGATCTTGAGCCAGCCGGGGAGCGGTGCCTTCGAGATGAAGAGCTCGTAGAAGCCAAGCGAGATGATGTAAAAGACCGTTGCCACCAGGAAGAGGTCGATGATCTCGATGGAGATTGCCATCACCTCCTTCATGGCCTCAAGTTCCATGGAGAAGTGGGTCACCGCATGGCCAAGACTTGCAATCGTGACCAGAAAGCCGTAGATGAAGAGCGCGATAGCCAGGATGCCGGAGCCAAGTACCGCGAGGAGGAAGACAAGGCGGCTTACCCGCCGGACCACCATGACCTTCCCGGATTCAGGGTACCCGCATTCATTCACGACAGGTGTGCTCGGTTCAGGAGATCTCCCCTTCTCTTCCACTCTGGTCACCTCTGCATCTCATCAGATGAGTACATCTCACTCATGAAGGTACATAAAGCCAGTGGAACGCGGGAGGCTGTCCCGCTCCGTCCGGGACGGTAATTCGGCATATCCTGGCAGTGACCGGCGGGGCGTACTGCTCCATGAATGAGGAGAGGCGGAAATTCATACCCCCGCTCATACACACACGCGAAAGCCAAGACCCCGGAAGAAACCGATGACCGCCCTGTCCCAGTCCTCGCCCTCCAGGCCGTCTGCAGACTCGCGGAACTCCTCCCACTTCCCGCGGAGACCCTCGTCCTCGAGGCAGAGGTACCGCCTCTCCATGACCCGGGCGACCCGCCGCCCCTCCCTGTCAAGGACCAGGACCCGCCAGCACTGGTACTCCCGGCAGACGTCGGGCCGGGTCTGGTGCACCGTGCAGAACGAGAGCCCGAGGGGTTGGTCCCTCCTGAGAAACGGGCAGGGGTTCTCCCACTCAGCGGGGATCAGAGACTCCGCAAAGAGCCGGCGAAGCGGCGGGGCCACCTCCACTTCCCGGGTGTCGCCGGTGTACTCGTTCCGGAAGAGGAAGCGGAACTCGTCGAGTTGGCGGATAATGGAGAATACCTGCCCCATGACGCTGCAGCATTCCCCGCACTGCTGGCAGAAGTAGGCCATGCAGGGGTACTGTTCGACCCGGTGGGATATGCAGGTTTGGGAGAGGGGGAAGGGTATTTCCCGGCGGGGAGCGGTATATTCTCCATGAAACGGCTCATGCGGATGAAGGAAGGCAGGCTCCTCGGAGGAGTGTGCGGGGGGATAGGGAACTACTTCGACGTCGACCCGGTCGTCATCCGGATACTCTGGGTGGTCCTCACCCTGCTCTCGGTCGGGATCGGCGTGATCGTGTACATCGCGGCCTGGATCCTGATGCCAGAGGAGGGGGCAGGAGAAGCGGGGACCGCCACGCAGTCTCCGTGAACGCCCGGGATCGCACAGGCGACCGGAAGCTGTGGGATGGAAGGGGTCTCTTTCGTATCCCCTCGCTTTTTTTTTTGGTGGAGGAGGATGATTTGACGAAATTATCGGGATACCCATTGGAGAGTCGAACTTATTCAGTGACGCCCCTTCCGGGAACAGCCAGGGATGGTCCCTCCAGGATATGAAAGCGATAGCCCCCCCTCATTCTCCCAGGGGACGGATGAGGTGAGAATCCCACATCTCCTGTCATCATGGGCCATCACATTCAGAAAAAGTGGCGCTATTCTTCTCCCTTCTTTTCGTCCCCTCCGGGAACGTCGATATCCGGTGCAAACGGCTTGATGTCGATGACCGGCGTGCCGTCAAGTGCGTCGAGGCCGCGGACCGAAAGGATGCGTCCCTCTATCCCGAGAAGGTCGACGACAGAGATCGAGACGGGGTTCGGGCGATCCGGCGACCGGGTAGCAAACACCCCGTGCTCGACCGGGTTTTTCGGCGGCGTGACCCGGAGCCTCCCGCGGTCCGCACGGTCGAACCAGCAGAGGACAAAGAGGTGGGCCTTCTCCCCGACCCGGAAGAGCCCCTCCTCGTATGCAGGGTCGACCACGATCTCCGAGACCGTGTCCGAGAGCCTCCCCTGCCGGGGGGCATCCCCCCGCTCCCGGTAGGGGGACCGGACGTACCCGATGGGGTGGAGCTCGATCTTCATGGGGAACGGCGCTCCCCGCCCTGCGCACGAGATTCGGCGCAGGGGATGCAGACCCGCGAGCCGTCGACCACGCGGGTCTTTGCGTCTGCGACAGGCTCCCCGCAGCAGGCGCAGGTGATCGTGGCAAAGATCCTCGCCTTCACCGGGGGCGGTGACGAGATCTCAGCGATCTGCAGCAGCGCGTCCTCCGGGACCGAGAGGAGGTGTGCCGTTGCCTCCTGCATCAGCGACCGGAACGCTCCCTCCTCCTCGTGTGAGGCGGTCCCCGAGAAGACTTTCTTCCGGAGGGCGTCCATTTCGGACCGCTCGCCCCTCTTCACCTCGCAGACACGCACGCGGATGGCCCGGTTCGTGTTGCGGGAGAAGAACGAGAAGACGTGCTTTCCGTAGTCGTGGATGATGAGGTTTCCCTTCCCCGCGGTGCAGCCGGTCACCACCTGGATGGCGTCGACCCCGCAGGCATCGGTCTCCGCGACGCAGACGAGCTCCTCGTCGTTGGGCCGCGCAACCCCGAGCCTCTTCATCGCGGCGGTCGCGACCCGGTACCCGGTCGCAAGACCGGGGCAGGCGTGGCCGTGGAACGCGACGCATTCTTCAAACGAGGGGAAATGTGAGTGGAAATGGGTTCCTTCCTGGTTCTCGCACATGGGTATCTCCGTGTATGGGTGGAATACAATATCAATCATTCACCAGTTCGCAGGCCTCTCCTGCAGGGACCACGCAGCGGACGCCGGCGAGCCTGCCAGTCTGCACCGGGTCCCCGGAGAATGGGACGATCACGCTCTTCTGCGACCGGGAGGACAGGACGAGAGGTGGGTTCGAAAAGTGTGGGGAGGAATTACTGGCCCGCCGCATGCCGCTTCAGGTGCGAGACCTGCGCTTTCCAGGCCTTCATCTCATCAGGGGTGATGACCTCGACCGACCCCCCCTGGCGGTCGCCGGACGATATGCCCATCTCGTCCTCGAGGTCCCCCTCGATCTGGAGGTAGACGGCCCGGAGCCCCTCGAGCACCTCCTCGTCCGCCTGCCACATCCCGCGTGCGTGGGCCTCGAGGAGCCTTCGCGCCATCTCCTCCATCGCAAAGACGTTGTGCTCCCTGAAGAACTCGCGGTTCTCTGCGTCCAGGAGGAAGGTTCGCGCGATGTCATCAAAGATCCGATCATCGACCTCCCCCGTCGTCGCGTCCCACCCAAAGACTCTCCCGGCACGCTTCGAGAGCTCCGCGGCGCCCGCGTACCCGTGCTCCTTCAGGCCGTCGATGTACTGGGGGTTCAGCAGTTTTGTCCTGACCACGCGGCGGAGCTCCTCTGCGAGGGTGCGGACCTCCACCCTGGAAGTGTTCCGCGTGTCCCCGTAATAGGCCGACACCTCCCTTCCCGAGACCTCGCGGGCCGCGGCAGTCATCCCGCCATGCGAGCCGAAGTAGCAGCAGCACCCGAGGAGGTCGTACTCGTCGGTCGCGGTCTTGTTGAAGGTCGCATCGACGGTCCGCAGCTGGGAGATCAGGTGTTCTGTTGACTTCTCCCCAAAGACACCCCTGCCGTAGGAGTAGCCGTTCCAGTAGATGAAGACGTTTGCAAGGTCGCTTTCATCATTCCAGGCCGAGGAATAGACCGCGAGGTTGACGCCCATCCCGTACGTCCCTCTGGGGGCGCCAAAGATCCGCGGGCCGGTCTCTTTGCCATCGGAGTGCTTGCGCAGGTAGTTCCACTCCGGCGGCTCGTCGAGGGCGGCAACCGCCCGGATCGCGTCGTCCAGGAACTCGATGCACCCAAAGAAGCAGTCCCGCAGAATGCCGCTCACCCTGACCGTGAGATCGATCCTCGGCCTCCCCAGACGCTCGAGCGGGATGATGCGGACACCTTTCAGCCTCCCGTGCTCCCGGACGGGCTCGGCGCCGATCAGGGCCAGGGCCTGTGCGCACTGCTCCCCGTCGGCCCACATGATGTCTGACGCCATCCAGAGGAGTGCCACGTTCTCGGGGTAGGTCCCGTGCTCCTCCCGGTACCGCTCGACAAGGACCTCTGCAAGGCGCGTCCCTACCTCCCAGGCCGCCTCGGTCGGGACCGACGACGGGTCAAGGGAATAGAAGTTCCTCCCAGTGGGGAGGATCTCCACCTTTCCGCGGGAGAGGAGGCCGGAAGGCCCGGGCGGGACGTAGCCTCCCCTCACCCCGTTGAGGAGGCTCCCGATCTCATCCGACCGATCGAGGGCGGATGATATCTCCCGGACTTCCCTTCGCAGGGAGGAGAGCCCCTCTTCGTCGGTTCTGACCAGGCGGTCCCCGAGCACCCCCCTTGCCGCCTCCGGGAGGTCCACTCCTTCCAGGACCGAAAAGACAAGCTCTTCCGAGAATCCGTCGAGCACCCGGAGGAGCGCCGTCTCTTTATCGGATATCTTCTCATCGAGCCCCATCATCCCGGCGATCAGCCGGTGGAGGTGCCCGTCGTGGTTCAGGACGGGCGCGATGAACCGTGCCCGCGTCCGACCGGAAGGGATGCGCCCAAAGACGTGCATCCCCTCCGGGATGCGGGTGCCGTAGATGCCAGAGATCAGCTTCTCCGCACCCTCGATCAGCCGGTCAAACGCGGCGGGGTCGTGGTGCGATGCCTGGTATCCCAGCTCGCGGTCGAGCCCTTCGCGCCTGACGAGATCGGAGATCTGGTGCTGGAGGGCGTGGGCCCTCGCCCGGTCGGACCAGGAGAACTTGTGGTACTCGGCGATCTTCTCCTCGAGCTCCTTTAACACCCCGTAGGGGCTGGTGGGGGCCATCACCGTCTGGAGGTGGTCGACGATGACTGCGCCGGCCCTCCGCTTCGCGATGGTGCCTTCGGAGGGGTTGTCGGAGTTGTAGAGGTAGAGCAGGGGGAGGTCGCCGAGGATTGCGTCAGGCAGGCACTCTCCCGAGGGCGCGGCTGACTTTCCCGGCAAAAACTCGAGGGTGCCATGGGTCCCCACGTGGACGATGAGGTCTGCCCCAAAGACCCGCTCGAGGTAGCGGTAGACGGCAAGGTAGTGGTGGGGAGGCGGGACCTCCGGGTCATGGAGGATGCGGCAGACCTGCCCGTCGCAGCGGGAGCCGGCGCACCCCCTCTTTGGCTGGGTGCAGACGACGGCATTCCCATACGAGAGCCCGGGTATCACCATCCTGCCCTCGTAGAGCATCGCGGGCGGGACGCCGTCCCTTGCCTCTCCGGGGGGAGCCCCCCACGTCGCGACCATGCGGGCCTGCAGCGGCTCCGGGAGCTCGGAGAACCACCGCTCGTAGGTTTCTCTTCCGACCAGCCCGAGTGCCCCGCCGCGCTCGACGATGTCCTGGACCGTGGTCCACCGGAACTCGTTGATGGCACGGCGGTCGAGGATCTCGCGGGCGAGGGCTTCCCCGCTCTCCGGGGGCTCGACGTCAAACCCCTCCCCTTTCATTCGCGCCATGATCTCGGCCACGCTCTGCAGGGCGTCAAGGTGCGCCGCAGCCCCGACGTTCGCCTCGACCGATGCGCAGGCGGAGCTGTTCAGGACAAACGCGACCCTCTTCTCTGCGGCGGGCTTCTCCTGGAGCCGGATGAGGGAGCCGATCCTCCTGACAAGGGTCCGGGTGCGTTCTTCGACCGGCAGGTGCCAGGCGTGTTCGGGACCAAGCGGCCCCTCCGCCATCGCGCTTGCAACCGGGATCATGCCGGTCATCCCGTACATCTCGGGGAGGACCACAGACCAGCCCAGTTCGATGCTCCCCATGCCGTCAAGGCTCTCCCTCCACTCCTGCTCGGTCCGGTAATACAGGACGAGCGGGTGGACGACCGGGACTCCCAGCGCCTCGAAGACCCTGGCGGGCTCCTCTGGGTCATGGGAGAGGGCGGAAGACTGGAGGCAGACGAGCGCGTCCACGCCCCAGAGGAACCCCCGGATCACATCGGTCGCGTCGCGAGCGCCCGCCTCGGCATCCCCGGCCCCGACCGAGAAGACCGCGATCGTGTTGTATTCGCGCTCGCATTCCCTGATGAGGGCGTCGATTGCCTGGAGGTCCCCGTTTGCCCAGTAGATCCGGTAGAAGAGGATCCCGATGGTATGCGGCTTCTCCTTCCCCCGCCACTGCCAGTATTCGTCAGCGGTGGCAAATGCGCCTGGCGCGTCCGGGTGGTACACTCCCTCCCAGAGGTGGAGCGAGGGCATCTCCCATGTCTCCGGCTGCGAGAGGACCCTCCCCCGTATGAACCGCAGCAGGTTGTGCATGTTGTCTGCCCCGCCGTAGGTGAAGTAGGCGTTCACCGTCGCGGTGACAGAGAGCGGGACGGTTGAGAGGGTCCAGAAGGAGTGGTCGTGGCCGAACGATACGACGGGGACACCTTCTGGGAGCGCGGGGATGAGGGTGTCCCAGTAGGCGTCGTTTGTCGGGTGGAGGAGGATGACGTCAGAGTCTCCCAGTTCGCGGATGCAGGAGTCCAGGTAATCGGGGTCCCTTATGCGATACGTGGGATACGCACGGAGCGAGACCCCTGTCTCGCCGGCGGCAGTCGAGAGCATCGGGATCTCGCTCCCCCAGACAATCGCAGTCAGGCGCATGGGTCACTCGCTCCCGACGGGCTCCAGGGGGACGATCAGGGGATACCCGTCCTCCCTGCCCACCCGTGCGGACACCCCGTATACGGTGCGTATCAGGTCCTCGGTGAGGATCCCGGAGGGGGGGCCATGGCCCGCGACCCTGCCGTTGTGGAGGACCACCACCCGGTCGCAGTACCGGCCCGCAAGGTTCAGGTCGTGGATTGCCATCAGGCCCCCGATCCCCTTCTGGTTCACCACCGAGCGGATGATCTGCATGACCTCGAGCTGGTGGCGGATGTCAAGCGCGCTGGTCGGCTCATCCAGGAGGAGGAGGGATGGGTCCTGGACCAGGGCGCGGGCGATCACCACCTTCTGGCGCTCCCCGCCGCTGATCTTGGTCACCTTCCGGAACGCGAGGTGGGAGATCTTCAGGCGCTCGAGCGCCGCGCTGACCATCCCGATGTCGGACTCCCCCACTCCCCAGCGGACGTGGGGCCTCCTCCCCATCAGGACCGACTCAAAGACCGTCATGGCCATCCCGACAGAGAGGGCCTGGGGGACGTAGGCAAAGAGCCTCGCCCGTTCAGTGTTCCCCATACGGGCGACGTCATGGCCCCCGAAGCGGACCGATCCCCCTGGTACGAGGATGCGGTTAATGCACTTGATCAGGGTGGTCTTGCCGCAGCCGTTCGGGCCGAGGACTCCCACGAGTTCTCCCTCTCCCACTTCGAGATCGATTCCCGAGAGGACACGCTGGTCCTCGTAGGAGAAGGAGAGGTCCGCAACTTCGAGCTTCACCAGTACTCCTCCCTGCGCCGCATGAAGAGGTAGAGGAAGAACGGGATGCCGATGAACGCCGTCATGATCCCGACCGGGATGATCTGGGGTGCGAGGATGGTCCGGGCAAGGCTGTCTGCCCCGAGGAGGATGAGGGCGCCGACAAAGCCCGATGCCACGACCAGGTAGCGGTGGTCCCCTCCGATGGCAAGCCGCGTGATGTGCGGGGAGACAAGCCCGATGAACCCGATGGTCCCGGTGAAACAGATGATGGAGGCCGTGATAAGCGATGCGACCATCATGTGGAGGGTCCGGGTCTGCTCGACCTTCACCCCAAGGCTCTGTGCCACCTGGTCGCCCATGCCGAGCGCGTTGAGGTCCCACGCACGCCAGACAAGGAGGGGCGTGGCAACGCCGACGACGACAGTGACCAGGGCAAGTTTCTCCCACGACGTGTTCTGGAGGCTCCCGAACATCCAGAAGACCACGGCCTGGAGCTGCTCGGTGGTGCCGGTGTACTGCAGGAACGAGGTCATGGCGCCGAAGAGGTACATGAGGATGATCCCCGCGAGCACCATGCTCTCGGCCGAGACCCCGCGGTACCGGGAGAGGCCGTAGATCGCGATCGCGGCAAGTGCGCTCATGGAGAACGCACTGACCACAAGCGAGATCTCGCCGGAGAGCGCGGCGGGGACAAAGATGATGGCGATCGCCGCCCCGAACGTCGCCGCGGACGCGATGCCGAGGGTAAACGGGCTCGCGAGGGGGTTTCGGAGCACCCCTTGCATTATCGCCCCCGCAACCGCGAGCCCGAATCCCGCCACAACGGCGAAGAGGACACGGTGGAGGCGGAGGTCCCAGACGATGGTGTATGCGAGGGGGTCGGCAGAGAACGTCCCCGGGAATATCCCGGCCAGCACCGCCGACAACACCTCCCCGAACGTGAGCCCCGCGGAGCCGATGATGGTCGATCCCACGGCGAGCAGGAAGATGAGGAACGAGAGGACTGCGACAAAGAGGAGCCTCTTTCCCTGCATGCGCAGGTACTGCCCGGCGATCCTCTCTCTCTCGTCCTCCATGCCTCTGTATCTCCTCACGTGGCCGGGAATACGAAGCGGTCAGGGCGTGCGAGGCCGGGGTCGAGGCCCTGGAACTCCTGCAGGTAGGTGCGGTGCAGCGATTCAGGGTCAAGGTCCTCTGCCCCGTCAGGGTGGAACCATTTCGCCATGTAGGTCACTCCGATCAGGTACTGGGGCCCCCCCACGATCGCGTTGTGGAGGACGTAGACCCTCCCGTCCCGGACCGCAGGGGTGCTGCTCCAGCCGGCCCTCCCGATGAGGGCATCCCTCACCTCGGCAAACCGGGTGCTGTTCTCCCCGGAATACCCCCCGAAGACGTACTTCCCTGAACCCGCGAGCTTGATTACGACCCCGGGCTTTCGTGCGAGGATCGACTCCGGGTCGATCTCGGGGTACTCGGCAGGGTTGTCGCGGAAGATGTTTGCGCCCCCGGCCATCGTCACCTTGTCATGGTAGCCCGAGCCCCTGGCCACGGTCTTGAAGTCGTTCCAGGTCTCGAAGTAGACCTCCGGGGGTGCGGAAGACGAGGCTGCCGCGTCAACTTTTTTGAGGGCATCCGTATAGAACCCGGCGAGGCGGGCGCCTTTCTCTTCCGCACCGAAAATCTCGGCGAGCCGGGCTGCGTCATCGAGATAGGTCTCAGGACGGTAGCAGTCAATCCGGAAGACCGGGAGATCGGGCCTTGAGAGCGTGACCCTCCGCTCGATCTCGTCGCATTCTGCCCTGCTCACCGATGCATACAGGAAGAGCGCGTCAGGGCGCATGGCGAGCATCTTCTCGTAATCAGGCGCCCAGATCGACCCGACCGAGGGATGGCCTGCGTACTCGGGGAAAAATTCCGGTTTCTGGGCGATGAACTTGTCCACGGCCGCGATCCTCTCCCTCGTGACCCCGAGCGACCGCATCGTCTCCAGGGTCTCGCTGTTCATCACGATGATCCGGCGGAGGGGGCGGGTGAGGGTGAGGCTCTTCCCCGACGAATCGGTCACGGTCCTGGCAGTGCCGCCCCAGTGGACGTATATCCATGCGGCGTCGCGGAGGTCCGTGAGCGGGGTGCCCGGTGCCGTGGTGCCGGATGAAAGACGGGCGAGGATGGAGGACGCGAGTTCCTCCCTTGCGATGACCCCGTTTCCGTCAAGGTCGCCGGGGAGGGCGGCATCTGCCATCACGAGGGGGCTGAGGACGAGGATGGCCGCAATGACACAGGGAACCATCCTGTTCATCGCCTCATCCCCCCCTTTCCCCGGCATCTCGCCGCACACGCCATTCCAGCCATCGTCCCTGCAAGGAGGAGGAGGAGTGAGGGCGCTGCCTTCGGTGTCCCGGCCGTGAGAGGGGCTGCCGAGGGGACCTGGGGACTCTCTGTGCCATCCGCGTGACCCGCCACCGTCCCTCCCTCGTCAAGGACGAAGTCCGTCCACGTCCCCCGGATCGCCCCCGTGGGGTCCTCTGGTGCACGCACGACGTAGGTGATCTCGGGTTCGCCGATCACCGCAAGGAAGAGCGTCGTCCCATCGACCCTGTACTGGCCGGCGGGAAGGGAGACCTCCCGCACCTCTGTCCCGGGGGGGAGGACTTCGGTGATCCCTGCGACCCTCTCGCCTGCAATTGTCAGCACGACGCGGTACGTGGACTGTTCTGCAGGCTCGACCGACCGTTCGACCACCCCGGCGAACGCTCCCTGTACCACGACGGCGAAGAGGAGCAGGAGGATGGTCCCTGCGATGAGGTGCCCTCTCATCATATGGATAGTCCTTTGGATGTGATACAATAAATAATAATGGTTATAATCCCTCAGTATATGGATAAAAAAATAGCAGTTCATCATACGATACTAAAAAAAAGTATTACCATGTGATAAATAAACTCCTCATTCCTGGATGGAGTCCCTTCTCCATTGGAGGAGACGATCCCTCTTCCTTTCTGTCGGAAGTGCTATCAGCACCGGCACAAGAGAGGTACTCTGGGAATATCCGGGGGACACGCACGACCACATGATCCCGATTCAGACATCCGGCCTGACGAAATACTACGGGTCACTCTGCGCAGTGGACCACCTGGACCTCTCGATCGGAAACGAGATATTCGCCCTGCTCGGCCCGAACGGGTCCGGGAAGACCACGACGGTGCTGATGCTCACGACGCTGCTGTTGCCGACTGAAGGGTCCGCCACTGTCTGCGGCCACGATATCAGGGAAGAGCCACAAGAGGTGCGAAGGCTCATCAGCTACGTCCCCCAGGACATGGCAGTCGACATCAAGCTCACGGGAAGGGAGAACGTCGCCCTCTTCGCGAAACTGTACGGGATTGCGCGGCGCGACGAGACCATCGACCGGGTGCTCGAGATGATGGACCTTGCGGGAAGGGCCGACGACCTTGTCCGGACCTACTCGGGAGGGATGCGCAGGAGGCTCGAACTTGCGCAGGCACTCGTCCACGAGCCAAAGGTCCTCTTCCTGGACGAGCCCACCATCGGCCTCGACGTCGCGGCACGAAAGAAGATCTGGGAGCACATCCGGATGCTCAAGTCCCGGGGGATGACCATCTTTGTCACCACCCACTACATGGACGAGGCAGACCATTCCTGCGACCGTGTCGCCATCCTCGACCACGGCCGGGTGGCGGCAGTCGACTCGCCCGCCCACCTGAAAGGGATGCTCGGAAAAGACCTCATCAGCGCGAGGGTGAGCGGGGGGTTTTCCGGCACTCTTCCTGCAGGGATCGAGCGCCTGGGTGAGAAGGAGAACGGCGAGTTCGTATTCTCATCCGACCATGCATCCGAGAAGGTGCCGGTCCTCTTCCGCTGGCTCGAGGAGCACGGCGCCGTCATCCACTCCCTCTCGGTGCGGGAGCCCACGCTCGACGACGTCTTCCTCGCCCTCGTCGGCGCAAAAGACGACGTGACGGGATTCGACGACCACAGGTTCAGGACGATGCTCCGGAGGAGATGATGAAGGACATCCTCCCCTACTTCGAGCGGGACATGCTCCGATGGGTGCGGGGGAAAATCTCGGTCATCTCGGCGCTTGTCATGCCTGCCGCCTGGCTCATCTTCGTCGGCCTTGCGCTCCCGACCACGTTCACCGAGAACTACATCGACTTCATCACGCCCGGGATCCTTGTCCTGACGATGCTTGGCGCCTCTCTCCAGGGAGGCTCCCTCCTGATCTTTGACAAGATCCTCGGGTTCCTGAACAAGTTCCTCGCGCTCCCCTCCTCGCGGGAGAGCATCCTCTACGGGAAGATCCTCTTCATCACGACCCGGGGGCTGATCCAGGCGACCGTGATCCTCTTCCTCGCCCTCCTCCTCGGAGCAACGTTCCTCTCGCCCGGAAGCCTCGTCCTGACCTACGGCATCCTGGCCCTCTTCGGCGTGCTCCTCTCCGCGTTCTCGACGACGGTTGCGCTCTATCTCTCCGACCACGATGCCTATGCCGCCTTCAATGCCATGGTGAGCATGCCGCTCTTCTTCACGAGCAGCGCACTGATGCCGTATGCCGTCATGCCCGCATGGCTCGCACCCCTCGCATACTGGAACCCCGTGAGCTATGCGATCGACGCGATACGGGCGCTCCAGGAGGGGGTCCTTGCCTGGCCACGGATTGGGGCGCTTGTCCTCCTCGCGGTGATCGTCGTGGGGATCAGCGTCCGGCAGTTCCGGAAGGTCACGCTCTGAAAAGGTATGTCCGTGGGACGCAACCTTTCCAACCGGGGCAGCGATCAGGATGCCTCCCCATCATCTCACATTCGTGCTATTTAGTATTACAAAAATAAAAAAATTTTTTACATACCCCTTCCTATCACTCTCTGGCAGGATCAGCCATGTGATCTGCTGCCCCAGGGACCCCGGGACCCTCGAACCCGTGGGATCTCTCGCACACATCGCCTCATGGAAAGAGCAGCCCGAATAAAGAGAGAAGGGCAGAGAACCGACCGTACATCACCCAGAAGAGGAATTCCACACACGATACCAGCAACGAGACCGGGACGTATCCGGGCAGGGAGTGGCCCCGGGGACAGTGGGAAAAAGACCTGGGGACCCCACACTCCCGAAGCCTACGGTCCCCCCCGCTGGTTTTCGCAATCCCCGTATAGAAGAGCATCCTTCATCCACTCCGCCTGCCATGTCCCGCAGGCCGAAAGACTGGCGAAGCCAACGCAGGAAGGCGACCGTCATGGGATGCACACAGGGGATATGGGAAGTGTGAAAAGACCCTCCCGGGATCAATGCGAACACTCGCTCTATTGCCGCTATTGTCCCCTCACTCTGTGGGGGCCCGGGAAACTGGCCCCCTTATTGCGGCTTGCCCGATGGGAAGAGCGCACTTTCTACAAGAGTTCACTCTTCAGCCGGGTTAATTGACCTCCCGAGAAAAGAGGCTCACTTGGACCACTCCATGGGTTGAGTCCCCTCCCCCGGTACCCTGCCGGCGGAAGTCCCCCATACACCCCCAGCACACGCTCCGTCTCCCTGTTTCTTCTCATGCCTTCATTGCCGCCCCCTCTCACATGTGCACGGGCGAGGATCTTCCTCTCCGGCCTGCCTGGAATGGACCATGAGTCGGTATGTGAAAGAACTGAAATGAAGTGCGAAGAGATGCGGCGAATGAAAATGACCACCGCAAAAAATATTCCTCACTGTCTTTCCTGCCGGCCCTCACCGCCTCGGAAACTACACATGCCTCCATGAGGAGAGATATTCAGGATGAAGACCCGTGAGGAAGTGCTCGCCGCATTGAGACTGCTTCGGGACGATCTGATGACTCGTTATTTTGTAAAAAAAAATCGGAGTATTCGGATCGGTATCCCGGGGTGACGAGAGAGAGGGGAGTGATATTGACATCCTGGTATCTTTTTCAAAACCTGTCGGATTTTTTCTTTTCCTTGAATTAGAGGAGTTTTTGAGTGCTGCACTTGGTGCAAGGGGAGACCTTGTCACCCCCGATGCCCTGAAACCTGCGTTCTCCCGCCAGATCTTATCCGAGGTGGTATATGCCTGACAGAGTCCGCGAGGACAGGGTCTCTTTCGTGGACGATATCGTGATTGCTGTTGACAGGACTCTTGATTTTACGTCTGGTATGACTCGGGCGGGTTCGAAACTGATCTGAAAACGCAGGACGCAGTCATCCGGAACCTTGAGGTACCTGGTGAAGCAGTGAAAAATCTTCCGGCATCATTCAAGGAAGCGCACCCCGAAATTCCCTGGACAATGATGGCGAAAATGAGGGACAAATTGATCCATCATTATTTTGGGGTGAGCATTGATATCACATGGACTACGGCTCGAGAGGATATCCCCTCCATACGCCCGGCCCTCATTGACTTGCAAAGGGAATTGAAAGAACGGAAAGTTTCTTGATATTCATCAGGGGAGTCGCCATTACCCAGGGTTTTTTTCGCAGAATACAATGGGTTACAATGCACATGCTGACCTGAAGCTCCTTTTTCCTGCATAATTCAAAGTCAACGGGATTAATACGCAAATGAGGTAAGATCGCAGGAATACTGGCAGAATAGAATTACTGCCTCTCATCGGTTGCATAAATCTTGAGCGCACCGATTAAAAAAGAAGATCACACTCTCCTTATACATGGGAAAGAAATAGTTCCCGCCGGATGAAATGTACTGGGATATTCGTGTGGGAAAAATTCTTTCTGGATTATCCGTTCTCATCCCAAAATTTGCTTTCGCACTCACAAGATCACCCCACAAAATATTTGGCAATCTGCATCTTTACAGCAAATCCTTTGAGTAAACGGGAACATTCCTCTAATACGAAACCGGAAGGATTTGCACGCGCTGAAAACAAAATGTGGGGGGCTCTCTAAAAAAATCTCACCGTTTGCTTGGAGGAAGGAGCGAGAGATTGACAGTCCTCCCGGGGAGGACGACTGCCTCAAAGTCCCGCTCCGCATCCTCCCAGCGCACCCTTCCACTGACCGTCCCAATCGCCAGGTAGTCGAATGTGGCAGGGGTAATCCTTCCGGTATCCCTGTTAAAGAATGAGATCTTCGCGCCAGGGGGATCGCTCTCTATCGTGAGGTTCCCTGAATGGTACGGACTCATGGCGAGCGTGATGCGCATGTCGACTGGTTCATTCTGGTAGTCGACGAGAGTAACCACCTGCGAGGAGGGGTAGTAGCCGGGGAGGAGGAGGTCGACGCGGTGCTGCCCTGGCGAGAGGTTCCCTATGAGTGCAGGGGTCAGTTTCCCGGTATTGAACCCATCGACGAGGATCTGGGCTCCCTGTGGTGTCGAGCTCACCTCGATCCCCGCAAGGCCTTCGGCGGTATTCTCGACAAAGACCTCTGATCCATCCGCGATCCGTGCGATGATGGTCTTTGAATGCCAGGCTCCGTCAGAGAACACTGTCACGAAAGGCGAGATCCCCTCCACAGTCACGACGGAAGGGATCCTGAGGACGGGGGCCCTCCCATTGACGGTGAACTGGGCGCCGGGCCATCCGGTTGAGTTGATGAAAAGGCGGCGTGTCGTCGTTGCACCGCTCGAGAACTCGGCGGTCGCGATCTCGCCGGGTGTGACCCAGACCTGCCTGCTCTCGGGAGTGAAGGTGAATGACTCCATCTCGAGCTTGATGCTGTGCATCCCCCCTTTCAGCCAGTTTGCCACAAACGGCGTCTTTGCAGGCACCTTCCTCCCGTCGATGAAGATGTCTGCCCCACGCGGGTAGGAATCGATGAAGATTCCGCCGGTGACTGCCTTCTCCTGCGAGCGCTGCGGGGAGGACGGTGCCGCATCACCCTCTCCTGGAAGGGTGGCCCCTTCACTGGAACTCTCCTCGAGACCGGGGGGATCCACGGAATTCCCCTCTCCGTCCCCGAAAACCGGCCCGGGCTCAAGAAAGAGGGGGTCTCTCCCGTCCGCCCTTATACTCTCCTCTCCGATTGCGAGGTCCTCCCTGGTCACGGGTATTCCTGCCGATGCCGCGTCAGGAGAGGGAGACCGGTGGATCCCAAAGAGGTCAAATACCCTCGCAAAGAGCCATTCTACGATATTTCCCGGGAAACTGGTCTCTTTCGCTGGGGGAATGTGGTGCCCCGTGGGGCGAAGCGGTGTTTCCTCCGGTGCAGTCTGCGTCTCCTGCACCGTGCCTCCCGTGAGGGAGACTGCCGGCCGGGTGGCCCCCGGCGCATGGGTGGCTCCAGGCACCGGTGCAACTGCATCCCCGGCAACAACGGGCACTCCCCGGGTCAGCACCAGGATGGCGTTCCGGTTCTCCATGTAGTCGCCTGCTCCCGCAACCGGGAGGCTTGCGATCTCAAGCCGGTTCCTGGACCGCTCGAGCCAGGGGAGGACATCGAGCGCAGCGACGCTGACACCGGATGACCCTCCGGTGAGCGGGTTGTAGTACTCGCCGTCGTTGAAAGTGGCAACGTGCTGGTCACCTCCCTCGCCGGACGCCGCAGTGCTGACCAGGAAGAGGGTCGCATCGCCTATTCCCTCCTTCTCCACGTTCCCGGCGAACTCTGCCCTGGTGCGGGCATCCTCAGCAGTCGTCCCAAAGCGCGGGTCTGCAAAGACGATGTCCGATCCCTCGCAGATCCAGTACATGATCTCGGGGGCAGCAGGGTCTTTCTGCAGGACAATGAGCATGACGCCGTACGCGGCAAATTCGCGGCCACTCCCGCCGCTGTTCACGACTGTCACCTCGCCCCTGTCGCCCGGGGTTATCACCCCTTTGAGGTCGTAGGCGAAGGTCTGGACCGGGTAGTCATAGACCCCCTCGCCCTTCCTGTCGGTGTAGGTGGCATCCGCCTTCAGCAGTTTCCCGTTCCACGAGACCTCCGGTGAGGCGGGTACCCCTTCTCTTTTCATCGTGTCGTGGCTCCACGTGGTGTAGAGGTACAGGCGCGAGAGGACGATCTCTCTTCCTCCCGGCACGGCATCCGGCAGTGCATATACATGCTTCCGGCCGGACGGGATCATCCCCGTGTAATCGCTTGCGACCGTCGAGAAGAACGTGCCGTTCAGCGTCCCCTGCCGATACAGCGCGAGGGCCGACCCGCGGTACCCGGAGAGCCCCGTCCCGCTGACCGTCGAGTCTCCACCTGACGATGACCCTCCGCGCCCCCCGGCCCCCAGGGCCTCATCGATCGAGACCGTCTGCCCGTCGATGACTTCCACCGTCTCCTTCCACTCCTGGTAGCCCGACAGCCTCATCGTCACCTCCCGGTACCCGGCAGGGACATCCGGGATCACGCAGGGGGTGAGTGCGGCCTGCTTCACCCCGTCGATCAGGACCTCGGCTCCGGGCGGGTCGGTGGCGACCGAGAGGGTCCCCTTGCCCTGCTGGAGGGTGAAGTGGACAGTCGAGGTCACCCCTGTCTGGACAGTCACCTGCTGCGGGCCCGGGTCCCGGTACCCCTCCTTCTCCACCGTGACGATGTGGTACCCCTGCGGGACCTCCGAAAGCGTGGTGTTGGTCACCGCTTCCTGCTCCTCGCCGTCGAGGTAGATCGTCGCTCCCGGGGGTGTTGAGGTGACCTTCAGGCTGCCGGCGTCGCTGCCGGGGTACCGGACGGCAAGGGTTGCCAGCATGATCTTGAAGTACCTCCCCACATTGTCATAGGTGAGGTCCGAGTCCCTCCCCTTTCGGATGCTGTCGGTCACGTCATGCCGGTCGATGCCCGCATATCCGCCCTGCGGCTTTCCGGCCGAGAGCCCGTCGCGGTTGAACTCGTACTCCGCGTTCTCGCTTGCGAGGTGGACCACCGTGAGGTCGGCACGCTCCCACTCGTCATCGAGCGAAGAGGTCGAAAACGAGGTCTCCCCCACGTAGGTCTCCCCGAGCATCTCCTCGGTCCGCTCGCTGTCCTCGTCGATGCCCTGGTTGACCCAGTAGACCACCCGGTCCCGGTCGCCGTCGTCGTATGCCACGACCAGGACGATGGCCTTGACCCGGCCGTCGAAGGTGCCGGTGTAGCCGGCAGGGCGGCTCGTCTTGACCCTTGCCAGGACGTTTTTCTCCTGGATGTGGCTTTTCACGTCGTACCACATCAGGTAGTCGCTCGTCACGCGGGTGGTATGGTCATTGAGCCGCACCGGCCCGGTGCCTCCCTCGCCGGGGAACGTGTAGGGGACGTTGAGGAGCTCGGTGGCAAGGGTGGTGGCTCCCCTCCCCCCGTTGAAGGTGACCTCTGCCTGTGCCTGGTAGTTGTTCTGCATGTGGCCGCAATAGACGACGACGTAGAGGCGTGCCCACTGGACCGCGGTATAGGCGGGCAGCGAGAACGAGGCGCTCGCGTCAGTCGACATCGGGAACCCGGCGTCGACGAAGAGCCCGCCCGAGACCTGGCCATCCCTGACGGTCTCGAGGGGGATGCCGCCGAGGTAGGGGTCGGCGCAGGCAGGCGCGATGAACGATGCGGCCAGGAGCAGCGCAAGGATGGAAAACAGCGTGGAGTGTTTTGTCTGCATGATCTACCTCCCTGACCTGATCGCCTCGACGGGGTTCAGCCGCGATGCCTTCCAGGCAGGATAGAGCCCCGCGAGGAGCGAGAGGACGACGGCGAGCAGGAGGCCGGCGGCGAGCAGCGGCCAGGTCACGAGCGCGATCTCGGAATCGAGGAGCCCGGCAAATGCGTCCCCAAAGCGCGACGCAAGGAACGGCCCCCCAAGCACGTTGAGGACCGCGGCAAAGAGCACGCCGAGCAGGTCGCCGCCCACCCCGCCGATGACTCCGAGCACTGCGCACTCGGCGAGGATCATCTCCATCACGTCCCCTTCCGAGGCGCCGACCGCCATGGCAATCCCGATCTCGCGGGTCCGCTCGTACACCGAAGTGATCATGGTGCTCGCGATCATGAGGCCCCCGACGAGGAGCGAGAGGCCTGCGAAGATGCCGAGGAATATGACCACCATGTCCATCATGCGGTTCACCGCCTCGATCTGCTCGAACGAGCCCCGGGGGGAGAGCCCGATGCCCCGCACCCCCTCGGCAACCGAGAAGACCCGGTCCGGCCCCTCAGCCCTGATGAGGATACCGCTGTACCCCCCGTCGCCCTCGCCGAGCCGGACCGCGAGGTCAAGGTCCATCAGGAGCAACTGGTCGTACGCGTCTCCCCGCTCCTCCATGACCCCGACCGGGACGACCGTGGTCTCCTCGTCGACAGGCCTCCCCTGGGCATCGTAGGAGCGCCTGATGATGACAAGGGGGTCTCCGATGCGGACACCCTCGTAGCGCTGGAGCTTCTCGCCAAGGGCCGCCCCGAACACCACCTCGTTTGAGCCGGGCGAGAAGCCGGACCCCCTGAGATAGGCGGGGTGAAGCACCCCTTCGAGCCCATCAGCCGGGACTCCTATTACCTGGACGTACGTCTGGCCCCTGGTGGCAAACGTCCCCCTCACCACCGGCGCCGATGCCGCCACCCCAGGCAGGTTGGCCGCGGCTGCCGCCCGCGTGGGGGTGACGAGCTGGAGGACGTTTCCCTCCACTCCGGGCAGCGCCTCGATCAGCGTGAGGTCTGACTGGGTGCGGATGGCGTCCACGGCCTGGGTGCGGATGCCCTCCCCGAGCGCGACAGTCCCGACGAGCGCGGCGACCCCGATCGCGATGCCCGCAACGGTGAGGATGACGCGAAATTTCCTCCGGAAGAGCTGGCGGACGGCGAGCTGGAAGAACTCTGCCAGCCGGGAGTTCATGCGACCACCCTCCCGTCACGCATCTCGACCGTGCGGTCGGCGTAGGACGCAAGCTCCCGCTCGTGCGTCACGACAAGGAGCGTCACCCGCCGTTCCCGGTTCAGCCGCTGCAGGAGCGAGAAGATCCCCTCGCTCGTGGCGGAGTCGAGGTTTCCGGTCGGCTCGTCCGCGAGGACCAGGGGAGAGTCAGCCACGAGCGCACGGGCGATTGCCACCCGCTGCTGCTCGCCCCCGGAGAGCTGGCCAGGGTAGTGGGACGCCCGCCCGTCGAGGCCCACCATCGCGAGGAGGGCATTTGCCTTCTCCTGCCGCTCGGCCGGGGGCCGGTAGTTGAAGAGGAGGGGGTACTCGACGTTCTCCCTCGCGGTGAGCGAGGGGATGAGGTTGAACTGCTGGAAGACGAACCCGACCATCTCCCTCCGGAACGAGATGAGGGCTCTCCGGTCGGAGAAGTCGAGCGGCGTACCGTTGACTGCGACCGATCCCCCGGTCGGGGAATCAAGGCCCCCGACGATGTTGAGGAGGGTGCTCTTCCCGCTCCCGCTCCTCCCGATGATGGAGACGAACTCCCCCCGCTCGATCCGGAGGTCGACTCCCTCGAGCGCCCGGACGCCGCCCGGATAGTGGCGGGAGAGCGCCCGTGCCTCGAGTATCGGGCTCGTCATGCCTCCTCCCGGTACTCGACTCTCAACACCGCGTTGCAGAGCTGGAAGTAGTCGCCGTTGTCCCTGACCTCGATGAAGTTGTCGGAGTAGCGGAGGAACGGCCGGATCTCGCGGGAGGCGATCCCGATCTGGCGGCTCTCGTCCGCGGTGAAGACATCGGTCCAGGTCTTACCCTGGTAATGGGGGAAGAGGACCCGGAGGACCGGCTCAACGAGCGGCGGGAGGCTTCCGCTTCCGGGCGTGTTCAGGAGGAGCTGGTTCATCTCCGGGATCTCCTCGCGGGCAAACCCCGCGGATGGTGCGACGAGGAGGAGGCGTGCCGACTTCACCCGGGGCAGGTCGACCCTGCCAGGAAACTCCACCCGGGTAGTGGCAAGCTCTTTCGGGATGCCGTAACTGCGGTAGAGGAGGTCTGCCCCCTCGGCGACCCAGATGGAGGATTCGGGGGCACCGCCGTCTTCGTACACGTTGAGAAGGGACGTCCCCTGGACGATGAACGTGCTCCCGTCATCCGCGGTGTTGTTGACAATGACAGTGACCCGGTCGCCGGAATGGCCGGGGAGGAGGTAGCTGTCCATCCCCGAGAAGTAGTCGTTCTTGCTCGCAAACCCCTTGCTGTCAGCGTACCGTGCAGCCCGCTCGAGGAGGGGGCCGTCCGGGCCGCCGAGCCTTGCCTCCATTGTCGGGTAGGACGCGGCCTGGTCGATCCTGCTCCACGTCCAGTATACGTATATCCGCTCGAACCGGGCCTCTGCACCAGGAGGAAGTTCTTTCTGGAAGGAGGCCACGTACCCGGAACCGGGGGTGAGGGTCCCGCTGTACCCGCCGTCCCCGAGGGTGAAGTAAAACGATCCCGAAAGAGTGTCTGAAAAGACCCCCTGGAGGGGGCGGTCGCCTGCGTAACTTGCCGCGACCGGTGCGGCACAGACGATGAGGATGGCCGCGACCAGGGGGCCTGTACGTTCGCTACGGGAAGTCATACCTCGCGTCTGCCCGGTTGTTCCCTTTCTCCCGCTCAATGATCGCGCCTTTCTCGTCCGCGATCACCGAGACCGCGTGGGGACCCGGCGTCGTGTGGAGGGTGACCTGCTCGCGGACGACGCCTCCTGCGGAGAGGCCCGGCACCGAGAGCCGGGTGACACGCTCCCCGTCAAGCAGGACCGTCACCTCGAATGCCGGGGCGTCGCTCCCGCCAAGGTTCCTGACCTCGACAGGGAGGGAATAGGCGATGACCTGGGCGCTGCCTGCCGCATGCGCGACGGGGACCGCGAAGGCCGCGAGGACGATTCCCGCGGCAAGGAGGAGGGCGAAGTTCCGCGACCGCCCCGTGTACAGCCACCATCCCAGCACCGGCGCCCCCGCGAGCGCGGCGACCGGGAACGGGGTGGTCGCCTGCGGGGGTGCAGAGGCATCCTGCCGGGCAGGCTGGCCGATCGAGACCGCGAGGTCGACCGGGGTTTCGACCTTCACGGTCTTCTCGGCCCGGCCGGAAGATGCTCCTGCGGCCGCCGCGTCCACCGCGATTGCATGGGTCCCCTCCACCGCGGTCCACGGGAGCGTCACTTCCGCCCAGCCGCTCGCCGGCAGCGTGACCTCCCGGCTCCCTGCCGGGACCCCGTCCACCGAGAGAGTGACCGAGACCGCCCCTGCCGGTGCAGCCCCCGTGCTCCTCACCACCGCGGTGACCTCCGCCTGTTCGCCCGCGTACGCGTTCCTGACCTCGAGCGAGTCGACGCCAAGCGACGCGGACGATGCAGGTCCCGCCCTGGTCACCGCGAAGATCGCAAGGCAGGGGTGGATATAGTCCTCGCCCTCGGGCGTTGCGCCGGTGGTGGTGATGTTCCCGTCACCGTCAAGGTCGCGCCCCCGCTCAAAGACGAGCACATTGTCCCGGCGGAGAACTCCTGTGACGTCGAACGACTCCATGTCCACGTACCGGCTCTCGAACCCCGCTCCGACGGTCGCATCAAACGACTGCTCGTTCCCGATGTCCTTTGCCCCCGGGAGGTACGTCCCCATTTTCGGGGCGACCCCGAGGTCAGCACCGTTGAAGAGGACGTAGTCGGGCTGGCCCCGGTTTGTTGCGACCAGGAGGACCGAGAGTTCCGCCTTCTTCACCCCGTCGGTCGGCATCCCGCCGATCGAAACTTCCACCCTGTCCCTCCGGGTCGGGTTCGTCCCGGACCACCCTTCGCCATGGAGGTTCTCGTTTCCTTCAAGGACGACATATCGCGTCGCGTCCCCGCCGTCCTTCTCCACCGCCGCGACCACCATCACGGCATAAACCCGGCCGTCGATCCTGCTCCCGGCCTCCCCCTTGCTCGTCGAGGCGCTGACCGTGTTCTCGCCGGGGCCGAGCAGGCCGGTTGCGTCCTGTGCAATCCAGTACACCCCGTGGCCGCTGCAGTAGACCCCTTCGTTCCTGTCGTCTTGGCCGTAGAGAGTGATCCGGTCCGTCGGCTTCCCGTTCACCGTGAACTGTGCCCAACCCGAATACTTCTCGGTCCCGCCCCACACCCCGCAGTAGATCCTCGCCCACTTCGGGGCACGGTCAAGCGTGATCGTGCATTCCATCGGGGGGTTTGTCAGCCCGTAATTCCCGGCAGTGACCACCTCGCCGGCCACTTCCCCCTGCGCAGCCGGGCGAAGCGCAAGGCCCTCGAAGTCGTAGAGCGCCGTGCAGGGGATGGCGAGCACGAGGAGACTGAGAAGAATGCAGAGGCGTAGTGGAGGCCGGGCGTTGTGCATATAGAGATACTTACTGTGAAATTGTATTAACGTTGTGATTTCAATGCTATTTTTTTTATTCACACTGAAAATTTACAGTAAATATATGAAAATAATAAAAATATTGCTTACTAAAAATGAAATTTGAAGAGTTCTATTTTTTTATGATATTTGGTATATTGGAATTGAAATTCTAGGAATTGAGATTGAAATTCTAAAAAAGAAAATTGCAATTTTTTCAGTGAATGAAGAGATCCGCAAGAAATAGTATGATTTTTTGCTTTTTTAAATTTCAAGAGTAAAGAATTGAATTTATAATTTTATTAATATTTTGTACAATTAGTGTTACAAAATTAAAAATAAATCATAATATTTATTTAAGAAAGAGTTGCAGGTAGAGGTATTCCTGCGGAATGCCACCCGCGGATGGAGTACTGATATGAAGACTCTGACTATTCTGGGCATTGTTGCCCTGATGATGCTCCTGGTACTTCCGGGAGCGGTAATGGCTGCGGACGTGACGGTGTCTGGGAGCATTCTGCCAGATGCGCCAGTTGCTGCGTTTAGCGCATCGCCGATTTTTGGCGCGCAAACGTTAACCGTATTCTTTACCGATTCATCAACACCTGCTGATCACATTGATGAATGGACATGGGAGTACCGGGTGACTGGAACAGACACCTGGATCGCCTTTGATGAATCCACCGAAAAACACCCCACACAGGATTTTGATGCCGGTTACTATGACATCCGGCTCACGGTCACGAACGCTGCTGGCAGCAATACTGAGACCAAGCTGAAATACATCCGCGTCTCGCCCGGACCGCTTCCACTGGAGACGGTAAAGAGCGGGACGGTGTCCGGCGACCTGTATTTCGGTGCGTTCCAGCCAACCCCATTCAATAACCAGCCCCAGAACACAGGTGTAACACAGGAAGCAGAATTCCCATTCGCTCCCTCGGGATACACCTCGATTGAATGGGCACGGTTCTACACGATGGTGTATGTCGCAGGACAGGATGAGCGCGAGTGTGTAGTGACTGTATCATTTGACAAAGATGGCGACGGCAACTACGAGACCGTCCTTGAAGACGCAGTGACGCTCAATACGGCAACAGGCGGGAGTAACGGAAACGTCTGGTGGCAGGGTGACCACATCAACCGGGTCTACTCTGACTACGTGATGTTCTACGATGTAAAGGACTTAATCTCCAGTGGAACGGTCAAGGCAAAAGTGCAGACTGTGCCCGGTGCATCTAACATGGACGGCCGGATCAAGTACCTCGCGCTGGTTGTCGCATACAACGACGGCGACAGCGATGAGGTGAAGTACTGGGTCAACGATGGGCACCACTGGGTTGCATCGATGGCAACAGGACAGACCGGGTATGCCACCCAAACTTTAAGTGCTGGCTTCACCGATGCTGAACTCAAGGTACTGCACACATCAAGTACCGATGCGAAGTATACCTTCAACGGCGCTTCGTTAATTGGTGCAAACCCGGTCGCCCCGGTTAATTATTTCGGTTTGAACTCTTGGAATATCAAAGATGACATTACCATTGGCAGTCCAAGCACGCTGTCGTACTACAAGGATACCACGTATTCCTACAAGACAACAATCGCCCCGTTAAAGGCCATCTACACCGCCCCTACCGCTGATTTCGAAGCGGACAAGACAAATGTGGTCATTGGTGAGACTGTCACTTTCACCGACGCATCGACTGGATTGGTGACCAGCTGGGCGTGGGACTTTGATAACGACGGAACGGCGGACAGCAACGAACAGAATCCAAGCTGGACCTACAACACTGCCGGTAAAAAGACCGTGAAACTCACCGTCAGCGGCCCGCTAGGCGACAACTCCCTGACGAAGACTGATTACATCACCGTCGGCGATGCAAGTATCGAAGTCACCGTGAGCCAGCCAACCATCAACTTCGGCACCATGGCGGCAGGTCAGACCAAGACCGGCAGCACAACGGTTTCCGTCGATGTCACGTACGGCACGGACTGGTATGTGACCGCAACGGCCAACAACGGCGGGTATATGGTGTCCGGTGGGACTCCGCTTACCAACCTGTTCCAGCTCTCGAAGACCGATGGGAACGGCTATCAGAATATGGATGTTGCCTTCAGCAACTTCCTGACCGGAGACGCAGGCGTTGATGGCAGCGGCCCGGCATACGTCAGGCAATTAATAGATGCCCTTGACGGACCCGGCTCGTACAGCATCACGCTGACCTTCACTGGCGGATTTGAGATCTGAACAAATGGATGAGATGAATTTCCACCACATCTTTTTCCAGCAATCCCGGAAAACCGCAACAGTATACTATCGAACGGAGCTTTGCTACCTATGAACCAGAATACCCTTGCCCGTATCAGTTTCCTTATGCTCACACTTCTCTTCGCCGCAATCCTGCTCCACGCGCCTGCCTTCGCTCTTAAAGTCGATGGGGCACGAATCGCATTCGATGTGGAACCGGGAAAAACCTACACATCCCCCATCGGGATCTCCATCAAACCCGAGGAATCCGGCGGGACGTTTGCCATCGATGTGATGGGATTCGGGCAGTCACCAGCCGACGGAACCGCCATCTCCCTTGAGGCAGAGGTGGATAAGAGTCCCTATAGTGCACGGCCGTTCATCACTATCGACGGGCCAACTGTTACCCTTGAGTCGGGTGGCCGGGCCGATGTCACGGCAACAATCACTGTCCCGGCAGACGCGAAGGATGGTGGCCGATACGCAATAATCCTTGTACATCCGGCTGCTTCAGCTTCTGGTGCGCCGGCGGCATTCGCCACGGCAGTGGCGATCCCTGTGATCCTCACTGTGAAAGGGGGGTCCATCAAAGAAACCGGTGAAATCCTGGCACTGGAGCCGTCTGTTGTCGGATCGGAAACACCATTCGACGTGGTCATGACCTTCAGGAATTCCGGGAACTACCACTACTCCGGTGCGAAAAACAGTATCACCATCACCGAAACAAGCGGCAAGGTAGTAGCGACCGGGGTAACAGCCCCCTTCAGCCGTGCAATTGTTCCCGGGAATTCGGTGGAGCTTTCCTGTACGATTGAAAATGGTCTTCCGCAAGGAACGTATCAGATGATATCCCGGGTGGAGAAGCAGGATGGGAAGCTCCTTGCCGAGAAGACAGTGATGCTTCAGGTCGGGAACCCATCCACAGCCCAGGTAACCCCAGTTGCTCCCAGCAAGGGCTTCCTACCTGGATTCGGGGCAACCCTGGCCATCATAGGAATTGCCTGTGCCTTTTTCGGAGCGCTCCGGAAGAGGAAGGGAGGAGAAGGATGATGGGATGATGAAGAAGGCGTACCGAAACCGGAATCACCATCCTCCCTTCTTTTTTTCCCGGAGGTGGCAGGAGAACCTGCCTGCTGCCGCCGGCACGATGAGTATGCGCTCTTTTCGGGAAGAATACCTGTGCTGTCACGAAAAATCACGAGGATAAACCTATGAAACGATTGATGAAAAACCGAAAATGGAAAATAGTAATCTCAATTCTCTTTCTTCTGGTTTTATCAGGGATTAGTGCTGCATTGCCCGATCTCACGGTTACTACAATTTCCGTGAATCCTAGTACTAATTATCTGTTCGCTCATGAACCAAACACCATCCGGGCTACAATCAGTAATAATGGTGATCAACCTGCAATTAATTTCAACATTGCACTTGAGGTGGGGTCATATACAGAAACCAAGAGGCGAACCACTAATCTCAATGCAGGTTCTTCAACCACCATTACTTTTAACAGCTATTCCCCATCGGTAACCGGACCTGTCACCATTCGGGTGACAGTTGATTCTTCTGGCGAAATAGAAGAATCAGATGAAGAAAACAATGTCCTTGAGAGCATTCAAACCGTCTACTACAATGGGTATAAGGGTAAGCGCTGGACGGATGGAAGTGACATCAATACGACGGCCGGACCTTATGAGGGATGCATCAACACCACTTACTCCCCCGGAAACAGTGTTTACAGCGGTGCCGGTTGGATGGCGAAGACTTGGAGCTGGACATCCTCTGATCTCCTGATCCCTGCTGAGGCCACCATTGTTGACGCCCGCCTCTACCAGGGCTACACCTGGGGCGATAACCCTCTCTGGACCATGACCTTCAACACGCAGACCGTAACGCCAATCGCGACCTACACCGACCGGAAGGGCTGGGGGGGGTATGATGTCCCGCAGGGGCTCGTCGTCTATAACGTTATCGATGAGTTCGATCCGGCTGGCAACAGCATGACCATTACCCCGGAACCGGGGAACAATGTCGCAATCTACGGCGCTTACCTCGTCGTGGTATATGAACATGCAAGCGAAAAGCAGCGAAAGATCTGGATCAATGATGAGATGGATATTCTTCAAGCCAACACAAATTGGTATATCTCCAGTGAGGAAGCAACTGCCTATGCCAACTTTAAAGGTGTGAGCACGGACAACCTCGCGAGCGCGAAGGCCATTGCCATCCTGCAAAGTGCCGACGAGACTGGGAAAAGCAAGTTTTTCTTCAACGCTCAGGAATATACTGGCTTCTGGCTGGACTATAACAGCACGCCGCAGATCGGGTTCTCGGTCTACGATGTGACCTCTGCGCTCTTAAGCGGTGACAACGTCGCACGGCTCCAGAGCTATGACTCAGGTTCCGGAAACGGGGACAACATGTACGCCACGAATGTAATACTCATTGTTGAGAAAGAGGATGTAATTCCACCCCCTGTCACTGATTTCTCTGCAGATGACACGACACCTGATATCGGGCAAACAGTGATTTTCACCGATCTATCCACAAACACCCCGAACAGCTGGGTGTGGACCATAGATGGAACAGCAGGGACAGACTATATGTACGTCGATTCGACATCTTCAACATCACAGAACCCGCATGTCCGTTTCCTGAAAGCCGGGAACTATAACGTGACGCTGGTTGCCACCAACGATGGTGGGAGCGATGACGAGTTCAAGGAAAACTACATTATTGTGACCGCTGCACCCGTGCCCACCATTGAGATAAGCTTGGGCAACTCCGGATTGTATCTCGATAACATGGTACCCGGTCAGGATGCAACGGCATCGACCACGGTCAACGTAGTCGCAAGTAACGGCAATTCCTGGTCGGTTTCTGCTTCAGACGGAAAGACCCCGAACAAGGGTTACATGGTCAGCGGGAATACCCCACTGATAAACCCAATCCAGTTGGGAAAGGATGGATCCGGCTACCAGACACTCTATTCGGGACCTGTAACCTTCTGGTCAGACACTTCGATGGGCACCTTCTCAGCCACGGCAAACATGAAGCAGCCGGTCTCTTCGAGCGATCTGGTTGGCGACTACGAGATTACCATCACCTTCACGGGGTCGATCGCATGAGGGCAGAGCACCGATCAGGGAGTGTCTTCATTCTCCTCGCTTTCCTGGTAGCCCTGGCCCTCCTCGCTGTCCCCGGGACCGCAGGGAACTCGGTCACGATCAGTGGTGAAATCCACGCCGCTCCTGCCCCGGTAGCCGCATTCTCAGGCTCGCCTCTCTTTGGCTCCGCCCCGCTCACAGTGGCCTTCAGCGACCAATCGACGGGGTCTATCACATCGTGGGCATGGGACTTCGACAATAACGGTGTTGTTAACAGCAACATACCGAACCCGAGCTACACCTATGCAACGGTCGGTACCTACACCGTGAAGCTCACGGTCACCGGGCCGGGCGGAAGCGATGATGAGGTCAAACCGAATTACATCACGGTGACTGCCCCCGTCAAACCGGTCGCCGCCTTCTCCGCCACACCAACCTCCGGGTATGTGCCGTTGACCGTCCAGTTCACCGACCAATCCCGCAATAACCCGACTTCCTGGAAGTGGGAGTACAGGAAACCCTCGGGCAGCTGGACCCAGTTCTCGACCGCGAAAGACCCGGCATTCACCTTCACCGAAACCGGCACGTACAGCATCCGTTTCACGGCAGCAAACGCCGCGGGAAGCAACACCCTTACGAAGAACAACTTCATTACCGTCGTCACTCCTCCAAAACCGGTGGCCGAGTTCACGGCGACGCCGACATCCGGCAATGCACCGCTCTTTGTCCAGTTCACCGACCAGTCAAGCAACAACCCGACTTCCTGGAAGTGGGAGTACAGAAAAGGAACGGGCGGCTGGACACAGTTTTCAACCGAGCAGCACCCATCTTACACCTTTACTGCGATCGGCACCTATGGCATCCGACTCACAGTGGCGAATGCCGCGGGGAGTCACGCCCAGACCAGGGCGCAGTATATCACCGTCACTCCGCTGCGAAAACCCATTGCACTGTTCTCGCAGGACAAGGTCGCAGGAAGAGTTCCTCTGACTGTGAGCTTCACGGACCGCTCACTCTTCAATCCAACCGAGTATCTCTGGACATTTGGTGACGGAACGACATCGGAAGAGAAGAGCCCAGTCCACACCTATACCCGGACCGGGATTTTCACGGTGCAACTCAAGGCTTCAAATGCAGCTGGCAGCGATACCGCGAGGAGAATGGTCATTGTCATGAATGCCCCGTGGTGGTTCCAATGAGGGAAGGTTCCCTCTCAAATGGGGTCCTGCGCAATTCTTTTCTCCTGGAGAATATGGGGGGCAATTTGAATATTTTCTAATACTTTTTAGTGATTGTGCCCTATCACATTTCACCGACTCTCCTGCATTCATTGAAATTGTATCAGTAGAGGGCTATGAAAATAATAGCATAAAATTATACAAAAAATCTGGATATTCACATAAAAGAAAATATCGATTGAAATTTTTATTTAGAGTCTCCATTATTTCAAAAACACGCACATATCGTCGGTTGCTGTTTACCCTTCGATTTGAAAGCAGTCAATCTTTTACTCTCGGCACTTATCCCTTATCTTCGGATTTATTAGGACTATTAAGGTTCTTACTGAGTACGCTGTTAATTATTAATACTAGTGTATGAAATAATCAGATGTTCATTCAAAAGGTGGCAGTATAATGACTGGAAAGTGTACACTCTCTCCCCCATATGTGAGACATCTCACACTCATACTCGTTTTCACCCTCTTCCTCGTCCCCTGCATCTCCGCAGACGGGTACGTGGGTGGGATCCCGCTGGCCACGGTGCAATCCGGGACTGTCTCAGGCGGGCTCTATGTGGATGCGGAGCTCCCCTCGTGGGGATCGACAGATGTCACCAAGACATTTGCATCCATCCCTTCTGTCGATGATATCGCGTGGGCCCGGCTCTATGTCTCGGTTTACTCCGGGAACATGCAGAACAACTACCGGGGGACGGCGACCGTCTCGTTCGACGGGGCCGGTGACGGAACGTCGTGGATAGTGGTCGGTGCAGAGACACTCGACACTCCCGGAGGCTATACCTACCCTGGAGAGGGAGGGACAGGACCGATCACCGTGAACGACCACTGCAACCGGGTGACGAGCGACTACCTGATGTGGTACAACGTCACGCCACTCATCATTTCAGAGACACCGAAGGCCAGGGTGGTCACCGGAAAGACCGATGGAAGTTTCGACGGCCGGATCAAGATGATCACCCTCGTGGTCGCGTATAACGATGGCGACAGCGACGAGGTGTACTACTGGGTGAACCAGGGGCACGACGTGGACTCGTATTTGGCGGATGATGCAGGGATGCCGTACACCGGCCAGACTCTCTTTGACCTCTCATCTCTCTCGGGGAACGTCGCGCAGGCGACCCTGACCGTCAACCACCTGGCAAGCACCGACGGGACGTACGCATGGAACGGCGACCCGATCCCGACCGATCCCTCCGGCGGGAACTCCCAGGGGGCATTCTTCGGGTACAACATCTGGGACCTCACGTCCGCCGTGATACCTGGCGAGTCAAACGACCTTACGTATAACCGGACCGGCCAGTTCTACAAGATCCCGCTCGCCACTCTCGCGGTGAAGAAGTCATCCACGCCGCCCGGAGACCTCGAGGTCACGCTCGTGAACCCGGTGACCGGGAATGTCTTTGCAAAAGAGCCAAACACCGTCCGCATCACGGTCAGGAACAACGGCGCAAGCCCGTCATCCCCGACAGAAGTACGCCTCACCTCCTCGGACGGGTTTGACGGCCGCGGCAGCGTCCCCTCCATCGCTGCCGGGCAGACGACAATCGTCTCCGTGACCGATACCACCGTGCGAAACCTCTCCGGGGGCTCGGTGACCTATACTGCCACGGTCGACCCGGATAACCTGATTCCCGAGACAAACGAAGGGAACAACGAGAAGAGCAGCACCTCAAAGACGGTCCTCTATAACGGTTACAAGGGAGCCCGCTACTGGGAAGGAAAGAGCGACGTGCTCACCACCCGGACATTCGACCTTTTGGGCGGCCTCCTCTTCTCCCCGGGGGACAGCACCTACAGGGCCGGCGGCGTCGGCGGGTCTGGGTGGTCATCCTACACGGTGACCTGGACCGGGTCTGACCTCCCTCTCCCCGCAGGCGCAACGGTCCGGGAAGCGAGGCTGTACGTGCCCTACACCTGGGACGATTCGCAGCAGGTCCCTGATCACTTCCACCTTGCCTTCAACGGGAACCAGATGGCACCCGACGCGCTCTATACCGACCAGAGCAACTTCGGGGGCTATGCAAACCACCGGTACGGGCTGCTTGCCTACAACGTGACGCAATGGTTCAACCCGGCAGGAAACACCGCCCTGCTCACGAAGGACAACGTGAATACGAACCTCGCGATGTACGGCCTGACCCTTGCAGTCGTCTACGAGGACCCCTCCTCGACAAGGAAGCAGGTGTTCCTGAACGAGGGCTTCGACATCCTCGGCGCAGACGAGACCCAGTACGGCACCACGCCTGGAGAGGCAACCGCCTACCTCCCGTTCTCAGGGATGACGACCTCCCCGGGAGACGCCGCCCATGCCTCCCTGACCACCTTCGTCCCGTCAGGAAACGGTCCTGAAGGCGACCTCCTCTGGAATGAGGTGACCATCGGGACCAATGTCTGGGACTACGGCCCGTCAACGGGAACGCAGGTTGCCGTCGACACCCGGGACGTGAAGAGCTCGCTGCTCGCATCCGGAAACGAGGCGGGCATCCGGAGCACCGCCACGGGGGCGACCCCCCTGATGGCGGCCTCCCATGCCTTCCTGGTCGTCGAGTATTCTGGGACCGGACCCGTCGCGGACTTCGCCGCGAATGTGACCTTTGGACCCGCTCCCCTCACGGTTGGATTCACCGACCAGTCATCGGGCACAATCACCGCGTATGCCTGGGACTTCCAGGACGACGGGACCATTGACAGCACCGAGAAGGACCCGGTGTACACCTATCCCTCCCAGGGCACCTATACCGTCAACCTCACGGTCACCGGGCCGGCCGGGTCCGCAAGCGAGGTCAAGGCAGGTTTCATCACCGTGACCGGGCCTTCCCACCCTGACCTCGTGATCACCCAGCTCTCCACCAATTCAAACGAGCTCTTTGCCCATGAGTCGAACACCATCAACGCCACGGTGAGGAACAACGGCACGGCTTCCGCAGGGCCGTTCACTGTCCGGATCGATGCGTCGGGTGCGGTGTACGATGTCGCCATCCCGGGCCTTGACCCGGGCGCCCAGCAGGAAGTCCAGGTAACCGACACGACCCTCCGGACCATGGGCGATTCCGTCACCATCACCGCGACCGCAGACCCTTACAGCGCAGTCGCAGAGTCCGACGAGTCCAACAATGCCCTCTCTCTCACAAAGACTGTCGCAAACAACGGGTACAAGGGGAAGCGCTGGACTGGCGGGTCAGACCTTGAGACCGTCGCGGTATACGAAGGCCGGTACGATGTCGTATACTCACCCGGCGACTCCGCGTACCGGAGTGCAAAATGGCTCTCTGCGACCGTCAACTGGACCCCTGCAGACCTGCCAGTCCCGGCCGGTGCGACCATCCTCGACGCCCGGCTCTACCAGCCGTATTCCTACAACAAGATGGGCACTGACCCCGCATTTTTTGCATCGTTCAATGGTGTGGGCGTATCACCCGTCGCGACCTACAGGGACATCAAGGGGTACGAGCCCTACAACTACCCCTACGGACTCTACGCCTACGATGTGACAGGCCTCTTTGATGCGGAAGGGAATACGCTTGTCCTGACCCCGGAGGGGACCCCGGGGACCACGAATGACTACGCACTCTTTGGTGCATACCTGGTGGTCATCTACGGCGACCGCGGAACAACGGAGAAGCGGATCTGGATCAACGAAGAGTTCGACATGCTCTATGCCGGGTCCGCCCGGTCGGTGACCTCTGAAGAAGCAACCGCGTATGCGGTCTTTGCAGGGGTCGATACGACCGATATGGCAAGCGCAGAGGCAGTCGCGGTCCTCGCAAGCGCCGGGGACGCGGGGAAGAGCAGGTTCTTCTTCAATGAGGACGAGTATACCGGTTTCTGGGCAGACTACCTCGCAACCCCGCAGATAGGGTTCTCGGTCTATGACGTGTCCGGGGCCATCGCAAGCGGCGAGAACGTCGCCCGCCTCCAGAGCTACGACTCGGGGTCCGGCGGGGACAACATGTATGCCATGACCACCATCCTGGTCTTGGAAAAGGCAGAGCCCGGCGTCACTGCCAACTTCAACGCGACTCCGCGCTCGGGCACCGTCCCGCTCACAGTCCAGTTCACCGATGAATCAACCGGGACGATTACCTCGCGGACCTGGGACTTCGGCGATGGGAATACCAGTGTTGGCCTGAACCCGTCGCATACGTACACCCTGCCCGGCACCTACACCGTGAACCTGACCGTCTCGGGTCCGGGAGGATCGGACAGCGAAGTCAAGGCCAACTACATCACGGTGACCGCCCCACCCGTTCCACCGGTCGCCCGGTTTACCGCCAACCCCACCTCCGGCACCGCTCCCCTGGCAGTCCAGTTCACCGACCAGTCGACAGGATCGATAGCCGAAAGGGTCTGGGAGTTCCGCCCCGAGCGAGGGGTGTGGACCCAGTTCTCGACCTCCTCCAACCCCTCGTATACGTTCGCTGATGCCGCGACTTACGACATCAGGCTTACCGTCCGCGGACCAGGAGGGGAATCAACTGAGGAGAAGATTGCCTACATCTCTGTCCTTTCGCCGGGAGGCCTCCGTGCCGACTTCTCGGCAAGCCCCACTTCGGGATTCTCCCCGCTCTCCGTCATGTTCACTGACCAGTCCACGGGGACCGTCACCCTGCGGACCTGGGACTTCAACAACGACGGCCGCTGGGACAGCATTGCCAGGAACCCCACGTACAGGTTCTGGAACCCCGGTGTCTACACCGTGAGGCTCGCGGTGAGCGGCCCCGACGGGTCCGATCAGACAGTCAAACATGACTACATCACCGTGACCGTGCTGCCAAAGCCCCCGGTGGCACGGTTCACGCAGGACACGAAGGTCGGCAATGCACCTCTCACGGTCCGGTTCACCGACCTCTCGACAGGAACCCCTGAGTCATACCTCTGGACCTTTGGCGACGGCGGGACCTCGACAGAACCAAGCCCCGTCCATACCTACCAGGCGCCGGGGCTGTACAGGGTCACTCTTTGGGTGGAGAATGAGGGCGGGGCCTCCACCGCGACAGGGTATGCCTACGTGATCCGGCCATTCAGGCCATCCTGATCTTTTTTTTTTCGCACCACCCGCCTCGCGTGAAGGCCGGGCCCCGTCAGGAGTCTTCTATTCGCATTCCCTGTCGGTTGGCAGCAGCCAGGGAGATAAAATTAGGAATAAATATTACTAAAATAAAAATTTTTAATACCAATGCCGAAGGGTATTGATCTGGCAGAGATCCTCTGAGGGTCTGCTGTCACCGGTACTGCAACACCGGTTGCGTGGGTCCCGGCATACAGGCCCACGGAAGTATCACACTCTCAAGAGAGCCATGATCACCTGGGGCAGCACACTTCCGACTTTCCCTCGAATATATCATGGGACGGGCGGCATGCGATATACCGGACAAGAGGAGGAGAGTATATTCCGAATTGTTGACCGGTCCCCAAATCCCCTATTTCTTCCGGAACGCGATGCCAGGAGAATGCATCCACCCAAAAAAGGACAATATCCTCCCACACTGGATGGGAGGAGGCGAAATGCCGGGACATTGCTGCGCCGTGACCATGGAAACAGGGTGACCTGAATGCCGTTCATTGTGCCGGTCTTCAGGGTCTCTCACCGCACCAGGTTCAGGCTGCGGCAGGTCGAATGCGGCGAATGGGGGGATTGTGGCACCGTGTACCTGTCCCGCAATCAGGAGAGGATGGCTGGCTCCGTCCCAAGATACCAGTGAGTCAATACCTGTTCCTTCCAATCAGGATGAAGAAAAGACCCTCGCAAATTCGTTTCGGGCAATATCCCCGAGAATGCCTGCTTTCAGGTCGCTGACTGAATAATACCTGCCGCCGGACTCTTCTGCGATCTCCCTGCAGTAGCCAAGCTGCATCTTCAAGAATGCGGACCCCGTCTCTTCCGTATCGATGATCACCGTGTGCACCCCCCGGGAGCGGAGTTCCTGGGCAGCGCTGCGGATCTCGGCCCTGATGTCCCCACCCCTGGAGACGTTGGCACGGCCGTCAGAGATGAGCACCAGCACGGGTACCGCCTCGCCATTCTTCCGCTGCTCGCGGTCAAGCACCTCGATGGCCTTCCAGATGCCCTCCACAAGGGGAGTCTTTCCGCCGGTGGGAAGGTCTGCGAGGCTCTTTTTGGCGAGGTCAACGCTGTGGGAGAGCGGCAGCAGCACTTCTGCCCTGTCCCCCCGGAACGCCACCATGCCAATCCGGTCCCGCTGCTGGTAGGAGTCAAGGAGAAGCGAGAGGATGGCGCCTTTCGCCGCCTCCATCCGCTTCATGGCACCCATCGAGCCGCTCGCGTCCACTAAAAAGACGCAGGATGCCGAGACCTTCCCCACCCTGACCTTCTCCCGGATGTCATCCTCCCTGATAGAGACCGCGAGCGCCCCCCGGGGTCTGGCCGCCTGGCAGGGTGCGGCCGCCCTGATCGTGGCATCGAGGGCAAGGTCCATTGTCCCGGTCGGCATCCGTGAAGTGATGGGGGTGCCGTTCTTCCCAGAGGAGTAGGTCTCGATCCGCCTTCCGTTCAGCCGCTTCCTCTGCTCCCGGTCCCGGTCTCTTGATGGGAACACCCTGCGGGTGTCAATAGGGTCGCCGATGCCAAAGACCGTCTCGCGGGCGGGGCTCTCCTTCTTCTGTGGCGGCTGTCCCTTCCCCTCGTCTCCTTTTTCCGGGGGAATGGGGGAGGGCGGTTCCTCCTGCTGCGAGGGAGGATCCCGATCAGAGGGCTCTCTCTCCTCCTGCTGCTGCTCGGCGTTCTTCATGGCGGAGTCAAGCCGGTCAGGGTCAAGTCTCAGCTCCTCGAAGGGCTTCCGGCGCATCCGGTGGGGGAGTGCAAGCTCCATCGCCTCCCGGACATCGGCGAGCGTGACCTCGCATCTCCCGTCAAGGGCAGCGAGGGTCCGCGCCGTCCTCGCGACGGCGATCTCTGCCCTGTGGGTCTTCACCCCGAGCTCCACGCAGGCATTCACGATTGCCCGGAGGATCTCCTCAGGGATACTGACGCCGGGCAGCAGCTCTCTCGCACGTATGATCATATGCCGGAGCGCATCCTGCGCTGCCTCGAACCCCTGGGAGAACCCCGCAGGGTCGATATCAAATGCCTCTGCGTTCCGGACGATCTCCATCCGCATCTCCGGGTCATCCAGTGCCTCAACCGCCACCTGGAGACCGAACCGGTCCAGCAGTTGCGGACGGATCTCCCCTTCCTCGGGGTTCATCGTCCCGATGAGGATGAACCGGGCCGGGTGCGAGAACGAGATGCCCTCACGCTCCACCACGTTCACGCCAAGCGCGGCAGAGTCGAGGAGCACATCGGCGATGTGGTCGTCAAGGAGGTTCACCTCGTCAATATAAAGGATGCCGCGGTTCACAGCGGCGAGAATTCCCGGCTCGATCGCCTTTGTCCCCTCCTTGATAGCCCGCTCGATGTCGATGGTCCCGACCAGGCGGTCCTCGGTGACCCCAAGCGGGAGGTCGACCACCTTGACCCTCCTCGTGGTGTGTTCCAGGGGAAGACCGTGTGCAACCTTCCCGGCACAGTGCTCGCACATCTCCCGGGTATCACGGGGGTTGCACTGGAACGGGCAGCCCTTCACCACGTCAATTTCCGGCAGGAGCTCGGCGAGTGCCCTCACCGCGGTCGACTTTGCGGTCCCCTTCTCACCGCGGATCAGCACTCCCCCGATCCGGGGGTTGACCGCGTTCAGGAGGAGCGCCTTCTTCATCTTCTCCTGGCCGACGATGGCAGTGAAGGGGAGGATGGTACGGCGTGGTGAAAAGGTAGTCATACAGTAATTAATTAAGATATCTTATACTACAAAATTGTATTTTTGTTGTAAAAGATATGCCTGTTATACAGAATGGTAGGAGGACGTAAATCACTGGCCCTTGGGATATTCCACGGGCATGGGGATAACATATCTGCGAGAGAGACGGATCGCCGGGGAGTGTCCCTTGCCCGGGACCTCCGCGACCCGTGGCCTGACGGGACGTACGACGCCATCGTCACCTCCCTCTGCCTGCATCACGTCCCGCCCGGTGACCGGTATTCAGTCGCACAGAGGGCAGCCCGGGCACTCAATCCCGCAGGCCGGTTCATCTGCGGGGACATCTACCGGGCGGCAACTGACTGGGAAGAGGCATTGCTGACAGAATCCTGGGTAAGGGCCATGAAACGTGAAGGCGCACCGGTCGATGTGATTGAAGGAATGATCAGGCAGCGGGCAGAACGGAGGCCTCATCTCTCAACGGTTGCAGAATTTCGGAGATCCATTATCGATGCAGGGTTCACACGGTCGTATGTCCCCTTCACATCCGGGTTCGTCGGCCTTGTGGTGGGTGAGGCACAGGGTCCGCTCTCAACCAGAAACGAGGAAAAGGCCCCTGCCCGCCCGGTTGCCCGTGATGGGGCGTGAATGTGCAGACCCTGAGATATGCCGCATGTGTATCACACACAATATAGCCTCTTTTCATGGAGATAATTGGCGATACGCCCCAATATTCACCAAGTATTCCGCTCCCGCTCCACTTCCATTGTTGTGATTATCTTAAATTTTCATCATAATATTTAATACCTAAAAAAATATTCATATGATCAGGGTGAGCGGATCCTTCCCAGGAACCCGGGTCACCTCTTCCGTATGCCTTGGGGAAAAGGATTCCCCGCATTGGCGTGATGATGTTACTCATCCGGTAAAGGAGCTTGATTGATGGAGAAGAAGACACCTGCAAAGGAAGCAAAAAAGACCGTTGAGACAGCCAAGAAAAAGTCCAGTGTACCAGAGAAGACCACCACTCCTCCCCAGAACCCTGCACGCACACCAGTTGTCAAGGAGACCCCGGCACCTGTTGCAAAGGCGAAAACAGCAGCAGGAGCACCGGCGAAGGCGACTGCAAAACCCTCACCCGCGAAAGATGTGAAGACCACTGCCGCAAAACCGGTCAGGAAGTCGGGAAAGACTGCCGAAAAGGCGCCAATAAAGGCTCCGGCGAAGCCTGCAAAGAAATAACCCTTTTTCACTTCTCTGGGAATGCCTTTCAGTGCAGGTAATATCAAACATCCTTTCTATCTGCACGCATACGCCAGATATCGCGACTCTTCTTTTCAGAGGGGGACTCCTTTGCGGATATTTTTCTCTTTTTTATTCAGGGCTCTCTCCAACCCTGTCGAGTCAGGACTGAGGAGCCTCATGCATTTTGCGGGGCCTGTCTGCCCTCCAGGCCCGGGTATGCGATTGGTCGCCGCCGCTCCAGATGGTGCCACGAAGGTTCCACCAATCCATCCATGAAGCGACACGGCGGCCGCAGTTGGTTCCTTCGGAAAGACCCGGAGCGTGTTCGGAACTTTCATTTGAATCGGAAAAGACGGCGGCATTTCAGGAACTGAACTTCCGTGTAGAAAGGAGCCTTGATGGAGACATTCCACACAACACCGAAGGGGCTATTAAAGAGACCCATGACCACCCGACCCGGGTCAAGGGAACACAGGTTCGGTGGGGATCTGAGAATGGCTCCCCCTGGTGCAGGCATTTCCTGGGACACTTCCGGAGGAGCGAATCCGGAGAGCACTCCTGGGGGACAAAAGCGCCTCCTGCATCAGGGGCCCCGCACGCATCCCTCCCCTCTCCACATCCCTTTCGGAACCAGGACCTCGAACCGGGCCCCCACCCCCGCGATCCCAGTCTCCCTGATCCCCATTCCCGTGATGGAGAGGATCTCGCGGGAGAGGAAGAGCCCAAGGCCGGTCCCCTTCCCATACCCCTTCTCGAATATCTTCTCCTTCTGATCTTCCGGGATACCCACTCCGTCATCTTGGAACGAGATGACAAGGGAGTCACCGGTAATGCGGCACGAAGCGTGGACCCGGCTGATCTTCCCCCCGTACCTGACGGCATTGTCAAGGAGGGCATAGAAGACCTTCTCAAGCAGCGGATCGGCAAAGACCTCGAACTCGCAGTCTTCTGCGTGGAACGTGACATTCCCCATATCGATCTGGTCAGTGGCCTTCCGGAGGGTTGCGGCAAGGTGCTGCCAGGAAGGCTCCTTTACCCCAAGGTCCTGGTAGTCCCGCGTGAAGTCGAGGATCTGCTGGATAGCCTCTACCGCCCGCTTCTGGCGGTCGAGGCATCCTGCGATCTTGTCGCCCCCGATATATTCGTGTGCAAGCGAGATATGCCCCGCAAGGACCGAGAGCTTGTTCGAGATGTCGTGGCGGGTGATGCTGTTGAGGAGGTTGAGCTTCCGGTTTGCCTGGACAAGTGCCTTCTGTATCCGCTTTTTCTCGGATATGTCGCGGAATATGACGAGGAACGCATCTTCTCCGTCCCTCTTTGTCGCGGTTCCAATCACCTCCACGTCGATCACGTTCCCGGAGAGCGTGATGAACTTCTCCTCGATGGGGGGCATGACCGCGGCAGGGTCCTCCCTCATCCTGGCGATGCGCATGACAACATCGTCGCGTGAGTCGGGATGGACGAAGTCAAGCGTCTTCTTTCCAAGAATCTCGGCCCTGTCTGAGGCACCCATGAGTGTGACTGCCACATCGTTTGCATAGACGATCCGCCCTTCCCTGTGGATGACCATGGCATCAAACGAGTGTTCGATAAGCCTTCGGTAACGCTTCTCGCTCTCGACAAGCTCTTCCTGGTGCCGGCTCAGGTCTTCAAGCATCTGGCGAAGCTCCTCTTCTGTCGCGGCAATCTGCTCGTATGAGGCGACGAGCTCGTCATGCTCACGCACAAGCTCCCTCTGTACGCGTTTTTCCTCGGTGATATCGGTGAGCATGGCAAACGAACCGCGGAATACTCCGTCGTCATCGAGGATCGGGGTAGCAGAGACGTACATAATCCGGGACTCCCCGTTTCGGGTGATAAAAGTCCGTTCATAACTCCCGGGGAGCCCCTGCTTCCTCTCCTCCAATATCGAGCGCTGGACGCCCCTCTCTTCTTCTGCCATGAAGGAATCAATGGGCCGGCCCATCATCTCTTCGGGGGAATATCCGAGGATTCCGGCCAGGCGGCGGTTCACGTACGTGGTGTTGAAGTGCTCGTCCATCGCCCAGATGCCTTCCTGCGCAGTATCGACGATCCGGCGGTATTTCTCCTCGCTTCTTCGGATCTCTTCCTGGGCCGCCAGTCGCTCGGTCAGGTCTGTTGCAATACTCAGCAGCACCTTCCTCCCCTGCCATTCCATCATCAGGGTGTTGACGTGCAGCGGGATTCGGGTCCCGTCTTTCCTGAAGTGCTGCACATCGAAATCGCCCTCCCCGGTCCGGATCAACCGTTCGATCCTCGCCTGTATCAGCGCCTCGCTCTCCGGGACATCGAGATCGTGGAGGTTTTGGGAGAGGAACTCATCCCGCGTGTACCCGTGGAGGTCAAGCGTCCTCTGGTTGACATAGAGGAAATTTCCCTCGAGGTCATGTACCGTGATGGAGGCAGGTGCACTGTCGAGGAGCTTGGCCTGGATGCGCAGGTAGTCTTCGGCTTTTTTCCGATCAGAGATGTCCCGGATGATCCCTCGCGTCCCCTCCACCCTCCCTTCTTTTATGACGGAGGAGGGTTTCAGTTCCATGAAGAACGTGCTGCCGTCGTTCCTGACTGCCTCGATCTCGAGCGGAGCATCAGGAAACTGCCCGGTCCTGATACACTCAAGGAAGATGGGCAATACCCGTTTACGTTCTGCTGGTGCGACGAACACCGAGAAGTGAACCCCGCACATCTCATCCGGCGAAGAGAATCCACACATCTCCGCGAGCGTCCGGTTCGCAAAGGTGAGCACGCCATCACGGTCTGTCATGAAGAACCCGTCACGGATCTCGTCGACGAGGGTCCGGTACTTCTCCTCGCTTGAGGCGAGCGCCTCCTGTGCCGCGAGCTTGTCTGTAATGTCCCTTGCAATTGCATAGATGAGGGTGCCGACCGGAAACGACCTCCACTCTATCCACCGGTAGCCGCCGTCCTTTGTCCGGTAGCGGTTCACGAAACTGGGAATGATCTCTCCCCGGCCGAGCTGTGCCACCGCATCACGCGTGCTGGCCCTGTCGTCAGGGTGGACGAATTCCATGAACGACCTTCCCACAAGTTCGTCCAGGGGATATCCAAGTGCCCTCTCCCATTCCGGGTTCAGCTTCCGGAAAAATCCGTCAGTGTCAGCGATGCAGAGCAGGTCGATTGCATTCTGGAAGAAGAGGTCGAGTTCGCGGGTCTTCTCCCTGATCTCTGTCTCTGCAACCACCCGTTCCGTGATGTCCCGGATCGCTTCTATCGCACCCGCCAGGTTGCCTTCCTCGTCGTAGAGGCGGCATGCCTTCCCCCAGTAGTGAACCGTCTTTCCGTCTGGTTTCCTGACAGTGGTCTCTGCAGTCAGGAATGTGCCGTTCCTCTGCGTGAAATGGTAATGCGCTCTCTCAAAATCCGGGTCAGGGGAGAAGACGAGATCGATAAGCATGGGGCGCGGCGTCCCATAGAAGGCTCTCGAATAGACAGGGTTACCCCTGCCCAGGACCGCGATGGCAGGAGTGCCTGTCATCTCCTCCATTGCCCGGTTCCACGCGATCACGGATCCTTCACGGTCGATCGCGAAGGTGGCGTCGGGAAGGAAGTCGATGATATCGGCGAGTCGCTTCTTTGATTTGATGAGCGACTGCTCGGCCCGCCGCTTCCCAATTGCCTGGCGTACCTTGTGGGCGAGTTCTGCGAACTGGACCTTTGGGTCTCCCCCCTTCTGGAGATAGAAATCCGCGCCTGCGTTGAGGGCATCGATCACCACCTCCTCCCTCCCCTTGCCGGTGAAGATGACAAACGGTATCCTGCTCCCCCGCGACCGGAGCGACTTGAGGAACTCGATTCCGTCCATGCCGGGCATCTGGTAATCAGAGATGATGGCGTCAAATACGGCATCTCCGAGAACCTCAAGTGCGGCAAGCGCAGAGTCGGCGCAGTCTACTGAAAAATCCCCTGTACGCTCTAAAAAGATCTTTCCCAGGTCCAGGAGATCCTGGTCATCATCCACATACAATACAGTATAGGGACGATCAGGGACCATAGCAAGAAATCTCCTTTCCTGGTAATGAACACTTTGGAAATACGATCAATGAGTGTATCCTGCGCCAGGGAGCCAATCGTCCTTCATGGAAGACTCCCCCCGCAGAGCAGAGGTTGTATGTATGAGGACTTTCCTACACTGTACCGCATGACAACGCTGCGGGGATATGCCGACCTGCTCAGGCTCCATTTCTTCTTTGCCTGGCCGATCCTCTTCTGCTCGGGCTACTTCCTTGCCGCAGCGGTGTATGGCACATTCTCCCTCGTCGACCTGGCAAGGGTTGCCGTCATCGGGTTCCTCGGGTTCGAGGGCGGGCTCGTCCTGAACGATTATATCGATCGCGAATACGACAAGAGAGACACAGAGTTCGGGAGGCTCACCCGGTACTGGAGGATCTTTGGGACACGCCCCATCCCGGCAGGGCTCGTCTCCCCACGAAGCGCCCTCCTCCTCTTTCTCCTTCTCGCAATATCCACCCTCATCGTGATCGCCACTCTCCCCTATCCCCATTCACTCTATGTGGCGCTCATCATGCTCTATTGCTACGGCGCAGAGGCATTCTACCAGGTGAAGAAGCGCCGCCAGTCTCTTCCCGTCGCGCAGCTCCTGGGGAGGACAGACTTTGCCCTCTTCCCTGTCGCCGGGTACCTCTGCACAGGGTTTCCCGATATCCCTGCCCTCCTCTACTTCCTCTTCTTCTACCCGTTCGCCATGGCACACCTTGGCGTAAACGACCTCGCAGATATCGAGAACGACCGTGCCCGGGGGATGCAGACCGTCCCTGTCCTCTACGGGATGCGGGGGACCGCCTGGTGGATTGCCGGGTTCTTCATACTCCACGTCGTTTTTGCCTTCATCTTTGTCAGCGTGCTCGATCCTGTCGCGGCCGCAGGGGTGGTCTTTGGGCTTGCACTCCTCGCGCTTGCCGTAGTCCACCTGGCCCGGCAGCCGACCGCTGAGGGGGGGATGAAGGTCCTCCCGCTCTTTCACCTGGCAATGCTCATGTATGCAGGCTCTATAATCGTGGGAGCATTGCTCTGATCAATGGAGCGGTGGGAACCGAATAGGGGGACAGGTGGACTCCCTCGCCCTTGCGTATTGTCTCCGGGAAAAGACCACGATTCAGAATGGAGCGATATCACGCAAAAATTATCCTTCCCAGGAATGATGACACCAGCATCCTTCACGCACCTGACCTAAAGAGGAGTGACCGTTTCCCGGACCATTGCCAACTCCATACCTTTTTTAGAGCGGGTGGAATGGGAAGGAGGAGGCTCGCCGCTCATCTCTTCAAAATTGCCCGGCGGACCTGGATGCGACCCGGCGCTGCCCCACAGGCCCGCAGCGACGCATGTGACACTTCCGCCAAACCTGTGACGCGGCACCCTCATTATATTTGGCGGAATGAGAGGGGAGGAATGGCAGGTTTATCACTCCCGGGGACCCACGTCTGATGAGAATGCCAGACAGTGCGCAGTTGATCAGGGCAGCAGGACTCGAAGGCTGGGTGCTTTCGGGGAGGACGTACCCCCACCCCCTCCCCGAGGGGGTCCGGGACTACTACTGCTACACGCGGGACGGGGGGCACTCCCTCCTCGTCGTGCTCGGAAACGAGTACCGCCACGGCGAGCCTCCCGAGCGGTTCATCGTCCCGGCTCCGGTGAAGATGGTACTCAGGCATGGTTTTCGCCGGAAGGACGGGTATCTCTGGTCCGACCTCCCGTATGCAAAGGAGATTGGCCTGCAGGTGAAAGACGAGGATATCGAGTTTTAACAAAACCCCGCACTTTTTTGGGGCGCGAGATCTCCCCCTTTTGGCAGGGCAGGTGAACCCCGCAGCTCTCCCTCGTAATTGTTCACCAGCAGGCCGCAAGTAACCCGCTCTGGTCCAGAGCAACCTTCTTATGTTCCCCGGGCCATCTTCAGCACAGGGGGGTCTATGATGTACTCGGGTGAGCAACCAATCGAAGTCATTCCTCTCAGGCTTGGCCTGACCTCACGGGCATACCTGGTCAGGCAGCACGGCGTGGCCCTGGTCGATACGGGCATTCCGGGGCGGGAGGGTGCCATCGTCGCGAGGATGAAGGAATCCGGGGTATCCCCTGATGACATCAGGCTCATCCTCCTCACGCACGGCCATGCAGACCACGCAGGATCCGCCCGGGCTCTCAGGGACCTCTCGGGGGCGCCCGTGGCCGTGCACAGGGAGGATGCGCACATGGTCCGATCCGGGCGGCAGGGTGCACTCAATCCCATCGGAACCGCGGGGTATGTCCTCGGGGCCGTGTACGGCAGGAAGGGCAGCGCTCACTTTCCTCCCCTCGAGCCCGATATCATCCTCGGGGATTCGTTTTCGCTCAATGAATACGGGATCCGGGGCGAGGTCATTCACACCCCCGGGCATACTGCCGGGTCCGTCTCCCTCCTGCTCGGAAACGGGGACGCAATCGTTGGGGACCTCGTCTTCCCGACGATTCCGAGCGGACGGCCGGGGCTCCCGTTCTTTGCCGACGACCCGGATGAGGTGCGGGCAAGCATAGGGAAAGTGCTCGCGTTCCAGTGTGGGACGATCTATCCCGGACACGGAGGACCGTTCTCTGCAGCCCATCTCCGCCGGTGTTTTCCGGGGGATCACATGAAGTCACCCGGACAGGGGTGATGCGGGAGTTCCTGCTCCTCAGGGACGGTCCATGCCGGGACGGGACCCTGGCATGGGGCCGAAGAAATCGAATATCTTTTGGGCGCTGATTACAGATCACTCCTGAAAGGAGAGACTCCGCATGACTCATTTGAGACCGTTTCACTCCCTGGCCCTGGCAGGTGCACTCCTTCTTATCTCCTGCCTCATTGCAGGATGCACTGCCCCTGTAAAGTCCCCGGCCGGCATGGAAGCCACTCCCCGCTGTGCGTCAGAAGAGATCGTCTTTTTGACCGAGGAGATCTACCCATTGAGCTACACCGGCACCAAGGGAACGCCCGAAGGACAGTCTGTCCAGGTGATCCAGGAACTCTCCCGTCGCCTAAACTGCAGCAGCAGGATCGAGATACGTGTGTGGAGCGACGCGTACGAGACTGCACTCGCGACACCCGGCTATGCGCTCTTTCCCACCGCAAGGACCCCTGAACGTGAGAGAGAGTTCGCCTGGGCAGGCCCTATTGCCACATTTGACTACGTGCTCTATGCCACAAAGGACTCAGGGATAGCGCTCCAGAGCCTCGAGGCCGCCCGCAACGCCGGGACAATCGCGGTGGTTGAGAGAGATGCCCGCCATGACTTCCTCATCGGGAACCAATTCACGAATATCAGGGCGTATTCGACCGACGCAGAATGCCTCGACGCCCTCTTGAACGGCTCCGTATCCCTCTGGGTTGGATCTTCCGCAACCACCCCGGAGACCCTGCGAAGGAAGGGTATCCCTGAATCTGCACTGGTCCCCGTGTACTCGCTGCTCAGGATAGAGCCCTTCATCGCGTTCAACCGGGAGACAGCCCCGGCGACGGTCAGGGCATACCAGGACACACTCGATGCCATGAAGGCGGACGGGACATTCGCCCGCATCACCGGGAGCAGCACCCATGTGCCCCCTTCACCTGCAGGTGCCGGGGATCGGGCCGCCCTCGCCTCTCAAACCCTGCTCCCTGCGTTCTCTGCGCTCGTCGGGACCCGGATCCATGGCATCTCTGCTGCCATGGAGACCCTTGCAATCACCGGTGAACGGGAGAGCGGGGACTGGGATCAGATCCGCCCGCTCCTTGTCAGGCTCGAGGCCGAGTATCCCGAGGCCCGGTTCTGGTACGCGAGGCCTGACGGCTCCTACTATACGACAGTCGACAACCTGACGAGCGCGAACATCAGGGACCGCTCCTATTTCCCTGGCGTGCTCGCGGGGAAGACCTCGATCGGGACCATCGTCGTGAGCAAATCGACCGGCAAGTACACCGCGATTGTCGCGGTCCCGGTGCGTGCAGAGGGAAGGGTGATCGGCATCCTGGGTACGTCGGTCTACTGCGATTCGCTTGAGGAGGCGATCTTCCGCGACTTTATGCCCCCCGAAGGGTATTATGCGTTCGCAGTGGACAGCGAAGGGATGCCGGTCATAGACTCCCTGCCCCAGAGGATCTTCTCGCTCGATGAGAGTGCCAGGCCACAGGTGGTGGGAATGCAGGAAGGGCAGGTGAGGTACCGCGACGAAGGCGCCCTGCATGAGGCAGTCTTCATGACAGAAGATGTGACCGGCTGGAAGGTCGCTATCGGGTGGAGGGCCTGACGGGGCCGGCACGACTGCCGGGTACGGTCTCCCTCGTCCCGCATCTTCCAGGGAAAAAACCCCGGCTTTTTTTAAGGCCTCTCCTCTCCCAGCGCCTCGCTACTTCGCATCTGGTAGAGTGCGAT
>JADFCY010000012.1 GCA_018263335.1 Methanolinea sp.
TGGTCTCGGGGATCAGGCGTTGCGGAAAGTCGACGCTCCTCCGGCAGTTCGCGGAGAAGACAGGCGATTTCCTGTATGTAAACCTTGACGACGAACGCTTCTTCGGGTTCGTGCTCGGGGATTTCGAGAACCTCGTGCTGGTGTTCGAGAAACTGTATCCGGGCGTCAGGGTGATGCTGATCGACGAGGTCCAGAATGTCGAACACTGGGAGCGTTTCGTGCGGAGGGTCCATGACGAGGGCTACAAGGTAATCCTTACCGGGTCGAACGCTCACCTCTTGAGTGCTGAGATGGGGACACGCCTGACAGGGAGATATCTGCAGATCGAACTCTTCCCGTTCTCGTTCCGGGAATACCTGCGGTGCAAAGGGGTGGAGACGGGGAACCTGACGACGCAGAAGAAGGCAGAGATCCTGAACCATTTTGATTCCTACCTGCGGAACGGAGGATTTCCCGAATTCCATACAATTGGGGATGAAGAGGTGCTGAGAAGGACATACGAGGATATCCTGTTCCGGGATATCGTGGCGCGGTATGGCATCAGGGACGTGAAGATGTTCCGGCAGATGGCCCGCTACCTCTTTTCAAACTTCACGAAGGAGGCGAGTTACCACTCGCTGAAGAATGCGCTGGGGATAAAGTCAGCGATGTCGGTGAGGAGTTATGCACGGTACATGGAGGAGGCATACCTGCTATTCGAGATGTTCAATTACCAGCACTCGCTGAAGAAACAGTATGCGGGGACGAGAAAGTTCTTCGTGGTGGACAACGGGATGAGAAACGCCGTCTCGTTTCGGTTCTCGGGTGACTGGGGGCGGATGCTTGAGAACCTCGTCTTCATCGAGTTGAAAAGGCGCGGGCTTTCCGTGTATTTCTGGCGGGAGGATGTGGAGTGTGACTTTCTTGTTGAGAAGAATGGGAGGATCGTGGAGGCAATCCAGTGTTCCTGTACGATCGGCGAGAACAACAGGGAGAGGGAGATCTCCGGGCTTGTGGCAGCCATGGACCGCTGGAAGATTGACTCCGGGGTGATCATCACGTATACCCATGAGGAGGAACTGGATTTGCCTTGCGGCAGGAAGGTGCGGCTTATCCCTGCATGGAAGTGGCTGACAGGGAACATGCCCCTATCCATGCAACCATGAACACCGCCCCTTTTGGTTGCATTTCCCCTACCCCTACCTTTTTCCCTCCCCTCCTCTAAAACCTCCAAGAAGGAGAACGATTATTGAATGTCCCCCGCCACCACCCGCGAACTCACCCCCACCGAGTTCCCGCTCGCCGAGCAGGTATGGACCCACTACCGGGGCCAGAAGGCAGACCCAAAGACCGAACGCATCTTCGGAGTCTTTGAGAACGGAACTCTCGCCGCCACTGCCCGCTGCACCCGCCACAAAGATGGCCTCGAGATGGACTGCGTCTTCACCCTGGACGAGTACAGGGGGAAGGGATATGCGAGGGATGCGGTGGAGGCGCTGCTTGCGGTGTGCGGGAAGGAGACAATCTACATCCACTCGACGCTTGTGCTGATCAAGTTCTACAGGTCTTTCGGATGGGTGCCCATCGGGGAGAAGGAGATGCCGCAGATGATCAGGGACCGGTTCATCTTCTGTTTCGGGGAGATGGAGGGGTGCAACGCGATGCCGATGGTAAGGAAGGGGCAGTGAGCGGAGCGGGTGGAAAGAGATGCTCTCTCTTTATCAAAGATGATTTTGTTTCGCTTTTTTGAGAATGTGGGCGCATCACACAGACCGAATGGTAATTTTCCTGGCTGATACTATCAGATGGAAAAGGAAACGTGGAGAATGTATAAAAAGCGAAAGGTATGGGGTGATAATTGTGCCAATTTAGCACATTTTGGTAAATATGCACATATTTTAATACTGCGCTGTCTCAAGTATAGGTATGTCTTCCAGTATGAGTGGAATCGATAGTAAAATCAAACGCATTCCCGTGAAAGAGACGACCTGGAGGAATTTGCACGAACTGAAAGAAGCCGGCCAGAGTTATGATGATCTTCTTACAAGGATGATCCAGCGCGAGCAGGACTGGCGAGACTGGAAAATGATCGCCGAGATTGACAGGACCGGCGAATATGTAGCATTTGACCCGGACGAGATATTGAAGGAAGATTGAAAGGACCGGGGAGCGGAGTGCGTGTTTGCAATTGTTATTGAGAGGAGAGCACATGACTATCTTATAAGGCTCCCTCACAAAACCCGTCGTATAATCGTAGAAAAGATCCTTGATCTCGGGAAAGATCCGTTTCCTGGGGGGAACAAGGAAAAACTTGACTATCCGGATCCTCCTGTACTGTATCGCCTCCATGTCAGCAGGGCGTTCACCATTTTTTATATGATTGATCACAAAGAGAAAATCGTAAAGATCAACAAAATCATGACGATCGAGAAAGCCCACAAAGAATATTTTCGCAGGTAATACTCAATTTTGAACAATAAGGTCTGAACCTTCTTTATTCCGATATTCCCCCGCGACCGATTCATCTTCTGCTTCGGGGAGATGGAGGGGTGCAACGCGGTACCGATGGTGCGGAAGGGGCGGTGAGTGGATAGGGAGAGGGAAATAAAGGGGGGCAGTTCAACCATAGTGATGAGCGTGAATCAGATAGATACGAGTGATGGCAAAAGGCGTGACGGAATGACCCAGCGCGAGCGGGACTGGCGGGACTAGGAGATAATCGCCCGGATTGACAGGAGCGGCGAGTTTGTCGCATTTGACCCGGCTGATATCCTGCGGGATGATTGATTGCATCCTGCCATGTCCCACGGGATACCATTATGTGTTCTACAGGATGAACAGGAATTGGACGAGGTGATGGGATATCGACGTATATGATCTTTTGAAAGAGAATAGACGGGAAATCCTGAAGATTGCATCACGGTATGGTGCAATGGATATCCGGCTGTTCGGATCAGTTGCAAAAAGGAGTGCCACCGAAACAAGCGATATAGATTTCCTTGTCACGCTGGAACCCGGCCGGACCCTTTTCGATCTCGGTGGGCTTGCATACGAGCTGGAGCAACTCCTCGGAAGGCATGTAGATGTCGCTACCCGGCCAATCCTCCGTAAGGAAGTGCGGGAGAGGGTAGAGAAGGAAGCAATCCCATTATGAGAGACGATTCGCTTCGCTTCCAGGATATTCGGAATGCAATTGAGAATATTGAGAAGTATAGCAAATGCTCCAGGCAGGAGTTCATGCAGGATGAACTGGTGCAGGTTTGGGGAGTTCATCATCTCCAGATGATCGGCGAAGCGGCAAGGGGGATCTCTTCGGAATCGCGTGAGAAGTTACCGTAGATTCCCTGGCCAAAGATTATTGGTCTTCGGAATATTCTTGTCCATCATTATTTTTCAATCGATCCTGAAGAGATATGGCGTGTCCTGGAAGTGGACATTCCGAAACTGAAAGCAGATTTGGAGAAGGCGCCCGGTCCCGCAAGTAATAAGGATAGATGATCTTACTTGTTTGACCCTGAATCTGCTCGCATTCACCCAACGTTCAGGAATATCAACTTTTGAATGACCCAAGTAAGAACGGTGAGTTGAGCTTCCCGCACACGGCAGTTCAGAGGATCTCTTTGAGCCGCCTCTCCGCGGTCTCGCAGTACTTCTGCGAGATGTCGATCCCGAGGTAACTCCGGTTCAGCTTCTTTGCGGCAACGCAGGTGGTGCCGGCGCCGTTGAAGGGGTCGAGGACCACATCTCCCTCGAAGCTGAAGAGCTTCAGCGCACGCATCACCAGTTCTTCGGGGAACATCGCGGGGTGGTCGAAGCGTGCCATCTGCTTCTCGGGCGCGATCGACCACTTCGCCACCACCCACTTCTTGAACTCGTCTGCGGTGATATCGGCATTCTCCCGCGACCCCTCCTTCTTTAAGTCGCCCTTGGCAAAGACCTCCAGAAACTCCCAGGTGTACTTGAGGTAGGGGTTGCCCGGGCTCTTCCAGCTGCCCCAGGCGGTGTACTTGCAGTTGTAGTTATTCTTCTCCCAGAGGATCTCTCCCTTCCAGATGAGCTTCTTTTCCATGAAGTGGTGGGAGATTACGTGGTGGCTCGGGATGTAGTCTGAGAAGAGCGGCTGGATGTTCACGATGATCCGGCCGCCATACTTCAGGACGCGGATGCACTCGTCAAAGACGGAGAAGAGCTTCTTAAAATACCGTTCCCAGTCGATACCGTCCTCTGTAGTGTCGTACCCGAGCCCGAAGTTGTAGGGCGGCGAGGTGAAGACGAGGTCGATGCAGTTTTGGGGGAGCGCCCGGAGCACCTCTTCGCTGTCGCCGGTGATGACCGCGTTCCTGAACTCTTCTGGCAGCGCATTCTCCTCTCTCTCGAACCCGTGGCCGAGTGCATAGTACCACGACCCGCGTGCCTTCACCTTGCGCTCCCGGCCAGCCACCTTCCGTTCCCGGTTGAAGGTCGCATAGATGCGCTTCCTCCCCCGGATCCCGTAGCTTCTGACCGCGTCGATCCGGCTGAAGAGGTCCCCGAACACCTGGTGCATGCGGGGGGAGGCGCCCCCCTGCTCTCCAAGGCCGCCGAAGAGATCGAGGACAGTGCTCCTGAATGCCCCTGGGTCGAGGGACCGGACGTAGAAACGGAGGCTCTCTTCATCAACCTCGAAGAAGAACCCGTTCTTTCCCGAAGTGCGGCCGATTTCCCCGACGAGTTCCTGTTCGGGCCCGGTGAGGGGGGAATCGAGCGGGATCGCGATCAGGAGAGAGTCCGCCTTCTCTTCAGGGGTGCGAAAGTCCCTTGTTCCCTCCGGCATATCAGATGGCACCTTTCCCCCCCGCCTCATCAGGGGAGAGCCGCCCTGTCGTCACGCTGGCAGACTCCTGCCGGGGGCCCAGATGAGGTCTTCGGCCGGTCCCGCACCCCGGCTGCCCGGCGAGAGGAATGGGGTGGCAACCCCGCATGGTTCATCGAGAGAGGTTGGACCTGCAAAAGAGAAATACCTGCAGGTTTCGTGATGAGCGAAGAGACCGTCCCCGCCTTTTACCCAAGTCTCGCAGAATCGCTTCGAGCCTGGACAGGGGCCTCCCGGCAGGTTTCTGCGCGCCCTGGGAAATTTTTTCCCAACACGTGACAAGACGAAAGAACCATGCAGTGCATCACGTTCGACCGCTACATCGAGGCATCCAGGGTGCTTGAGAATTACTCTGTCGAGTACCCCTTCATGCGCGACCACCTCCTCGGCGTCATCGAAGAGTGTTTCCCGGGAGATCTCTCCATGCTCGATATCGGCGCCGGGACGGGAAAATTCGCGAGGTCATTTCTTGAACGGTGCAGGGTTCCCGTCCGCGGCGATACCGCGATCGAACCGTCGAAGAACCACGTCGCGCAGATCCGGGAGAACCTGGACGGCATCCCGGTGGAAAAAGAGATCATTTGCGACCATTTCACTCCCGCGACTGTCGTTTTGGAGATCGTTCGACCTCGTCCTGCTCTCCCACTGCACCTACTGCTTCCTGCCCGACCCCGAACCGTACCTCCTGCATGCCCTTGACCTGGTGGACAAACGCGGCGTGGCGGTCATCTACCACGGCAGCCCGACGAACTTCTGCTCAATCCTGAACCTCCAGTTCGAAGAGATCCTTCCCTCCGAGCGGGTCACTGATCCCACCTTCACCAGCTGGGAGGTGCGGGACATCCTCGAGAAACACCGCATCCCCCACGAGGTGTCCTTTCTCCCCGGTGCATTGGAAGCAAAAGAGATCTTCCACGCCGGGCAACGAACACCTCCTCGACGAGCTGATCACGTTCTCTCTCATGGTGGAATCAGGCTCCCTTCCCCAAAAGGTCCTCGGGAGGGCCAGAGAATTTTTAAGGGCGATTGCATGCCCCGGCAGGAAAGGCCCGGTCCTGAACCTCGGGGTAGACGCGATCACGGTGTGCAGGTGACATGTTTAATCCAGAACTTAATCCCGACATTAAACTAGTGCAAAGAAAGAAAAAGATGGAATTGAATACACACTGTCATGTCAACGGATGTCACCCTGCAGGAGATATACCGGGAAATCAAGCAAATCCGTAAAGAAATGATTCGGCGCGAAGATCTTGATGAACTGGTTGATACGATAGAATTGATGAGCAGTCCCGAAAGGATGGAGATGATACGCAAGAGTGAAGAAGATATCAGAATGGGAAGGGTGAAAGAGGTCTCGACAGTTGAAGACCTCCTTACCGAGTCATCCCTATGAATTGGACATTAAAGAGAACAGATACATTTCTGGCATCTTTTTCGAATTTCAGGGGATAATCCGGTTATCCTTAAAGAGCTCGAAAAGAAGCTCAGGAGATTAAAAGAGGATCCATTTCATGTGGGAGGGTGGCTCCATGGAACTCTACACGGAAAGCGGGCAACCAGAATTGCTCATAAAAATCGCCTGATTTTCTCTGTTGACGAGCAATCGCATACTGTGTATCTCATTCTTTTCGACCACCGTGAGGATGTATATCGCAGAAAGTAATGTACTGGTGGCTCCAATTTTCTTTTGAACCTTTCATATCCGTTCCGAAAAGCATAGACCAGCGTCTTCGATGGGCGAGAGAGACATTCTTCCGTTAGGAATAATCCGGCCTCCCTCATCTTCTACTGCTGTTCATGGAACATGCAGTATCCGCCCGTATCCCTTACTACTACCGGCCGTTTTTCGAGCAGGTTCATGGCCTTTGCAAGTTTCGCCTTCAGCCGGAGGTTCTCCACTTCGAGGCGCCGGACCCTCCGGTGGAGGGGTTCGCGTCCCCTCGCCCCGCAGAGGCTCTCGATGTAGTGTTTCAGGAAACGGTCGGCCCGGTTCTCCCTCCGGGGGATCCAATGGATCTCGACCTTCAGGTGCCTGCTCGCGATGAGGTCCTCGATCTGTGCCTTCTTCCGGAGATAGGTCCCGGGACGCCTGGGATTTTTCGCGGAGAGGTGCCAGACCACCACCTGGCTGTCGGTGTATATCCGGGCGTGGGCCCGGGGAGGGAGGTTCTCGAGCGCCAGGATGACCGCGTTGAACTCCGCGTCGTTGTTGGACGCCCCCCGCTCGTACGTAAAGAAGACCTCCTCTCCGGGAAAGAGCGCGATGCTGTGCCCATCGCCGCTCCCGTCCACCATGATCTCGAACATTGCGTTCCGCCGGGAGGGACAGTCCTTTGCAGGTACCATGGAGGATAAATCCGCGGCCGCCGGCTCTTCCGGGGCGGGGAAAAAGAGAATACTCTGCGGCTCAACAGCTAAAAGGACCGCGCAGCAAGGGAAGGGAGGTTCACCCGCGGGGTGAAGGGCAGTACCGCCGGGATCAGCGCGTTCCTCGCTCATTCCCACCTGGAAGAGTGGTTGCACTCTCGCAGTATTTAAACATTTTCCTTGTCGTTTGGCTTTTTGCCCGGGTTTCACCAGTAATTTTCCAATCCACGCAAATAAAAAAGAGAAAAAAATATTCTGCGAAATATTCAAAATAACGGTCCTCTGTCCGTGTGTCTCAACGGACGATCTTGGTGATCGGGATCTCCAGGATATCCTCGGCACCCGCTGCTTTCAGGCGGGGGATAAGGGTATTGACATCCGCCTTGTGCACGACGGTCTGGACGCTGTAGTAGTCGATCCCGTGCAGCCGGCTGACGGTGGGTTTTTTCATGGCGGGGAGAGCGGAGATCACCGTCTCCATCGAGGGGGTCGGCACGTTCATCGAGAGGAGCACCTGCCGCCGTGCCTCCATCACGCCGGTGAGGAGGGTTACGATCTCCTCGATCGCCTTCCGCTTTGCCGGGTCCTCGAAAGACTCGCGGTTCGCGATGATCATCGTGTAGGACTCCATGATCTGCCCGATGATCTTCAGGCCGTTTTTCCGGAGCGTCGTCCCGGTCTCGGTTAGGTCCACGACCACGTCCATCAGGTCAGGCACTTTCGCTTCCGAGGCCCCAAAGGAGTGGAAGAGCTGGACGGGGATTCCCAGGCGGCCGAAGAACTCGCGGGTCAGCTCGGGGTACTCGGTCGTGACGCGGCTGTGTTGGCGGATCTCCTTCACATCGTTGATCGGCTCGGACTGGTGCACCGCCACGACGATCTTCACCGTCCCCTCGCCGGTCTTGCTGTAGTTGAGCCTGGCCACCTCGCGGACCCGGGCCCCGCTCTCCTTCACCCAGTCGAGTCCCGATATCCCGAGATCGAAGTACCCCATCTCCACGAACCGCGGGATCTCCTGGGGCCTCAGGATCTTCACCTTTGAGATGCGGCTGTCCGCGATCATGGGGTTGTAGTCGCGGTCAGACCGCCTCACCTCGAGGTCCGCCTCGCGGAAGAGGAGCAGGGTCTGCTCTTCGAGGCTCCCCTTGGGAAGTGCGATAGTGATCATTGCGCTCTCTAATGCGACGGCAGAGGGAAAAAAGGTATCATGAAAATCGCATCAGCGATTTCCATCCCTTGAAATCCTTTCAATCCAGCGTGTGGACGACGAGGCCGGAGAGGAGCTTTGGCTCAAACCAGGTGGACTTCGGGGGCATGATCCCCCCGGCATCCGCGATCTCGATCACGGATTCAACTCCCACCGGCTGCATCGAGAATGCCACCGCATACCCGCCGCTCCTCACCATGGCCTCGAGGTCCGCGACGGGCCGGGCACCCCCAAGGTAATGGAGGCGCGGGTCTCCCCTCGGGTCGGTGATGCCGAGGATGCCGGTGAGCACCTCCCGCTGGAGGACAGAGACGTCAAGTGCCGCGATCCTGTCCGTGCCCTGTTCCCGGGGGCACCCGCACTCGTACCACGTGCCTTCGAGGAACATGTGGATGACGTGGCAGTCTTCCGGTGCGAAATGGCCGGGCTGGATGTGGAATGCCCTCGTGTCCACGTCCCCGCAGGGGATGACCGAGAAGGACCCTTTCAGCCGGTCCATGAACTCCTGCGGGGAAAGTCCCGAGAGGTCGCTCACAAGGCGGCTGTAGCCGTGGATCTTCACGCGGTCGTGCGCAAAGATCACGCCAAGGAACCGTGTCGCCTCGGGAGAAAGCCTCCCTTCCACCTTCCGCATCAGACAGACGTTCACGGCGGACTTGGCGCGGTGGTGGCCGTCGGCGATGTAGAGCCGGGGGATGGCACGGAAGATCCTCTCCAGAGAGGAGAGGTCCCCTTCCTTGGTGATGCACTTCACCCGGTGTACCGTGCCGTCATCCCACCTCACCTCGGCGTCTTCCTCCCCGAGCCTGTTCCAGAGTGCCTCAAGGTACCCGTGCGTGTCGTTCCTGTCCTCAAAGAGGAGCACCACGGGCCCGCTGTGCGCGTTCACCGCGTCGATGTGCCTTGTCCGGTCCTCCTCCTTGTCGTAGCGGGTCAGCTCGTGTCTCCGGATGGCGTTCTCCTCGTAGTCCCTGACAGAGACCGTGCACCCGAGCCCAAGGAAGTCGTTCCCGTTCCCGGTCACCCGGTAGAGGTACATCGCAGGGGAGCGGTCCTGCAGGAGGAGCCCACTTGCCCTGAACTCACCGAACACCTCTCGGGCCCTCGCATACACCGTGGCGTCGTATGGCGGAACGCCGGGAAGCTCGGCGTCGGGCCTGCTCACCCTGAGGAAGCTTGACCGGTTCTTCCGGATACACGCGGCCGCCTCATCGGTGGTCACGACATCGTAGGGGACCGCGGCGACGAGGGGAGCTGCACTGGCCGGGGGGCGTACCGCGGGGAAAGGAAAAATATCCACCATTTCTCCCTCTATCATTCTCCCTGGCAGTATATTATAGCAATGAAGACCATAGTGTGAAGACTGGAGAACTCTCCATGCTCGCCGATATCGCCATACGCCGGGCAAGGCCACGTGACATCGACCGGATCTCCCAGATCGAGCAGGAGTCGTTCGTTGACCCCTGGAAGCCCGCGGTCTTCGCAGAGGCCCTCTCCTACTTCCCCGAGAGTTTCTTTGTCGCCACCGCCAGCGGCGAGGTGGTGGGATTTGTGCTCGGCGGCCTCGAAGACACAGAGGAGGAGATCTACGGGCACATCTGCAACCTCGCGGTCACCCCTGCATGGAGAAAGCGGGGGATCGGGAGGAGACTCGTCGAGCGGGTGGAGCAGCAGTTTGCAGTGGACCTTGCAACCGGCGTGCAGCTCGAGGTCCGCGCCTCCAACCGGCCTGCGCAGCAGTTTTACCGCCGCCTCGGCTATCGCCCGGCCCTTCGGTTCGGGGGCTACTACGCGAACGGAGAGGACGCCATCGTCATGATGAAGTGGTTCCGCTGAAGACCCCCCCGTCAGCGGCCCAGCGACTTGTGGGCCCGCGCCAGGTGCTGGGCGGCGAGTGCGCCAATGAGCGAGAGTTCCCCGGCGAGGACGCCCGCGGCGAGTACTTCGGCAAACTTTCGCGCGTTCGAGCCCGGGGGATCCCCTCCCCCCGCGACACCCAGCAGCGCCAGGCACTCGGCCTGCGTCTCCACCCCGGTCCCGCCGCCGACCGTGCCGACGGGAAGGTCAGGGAGGGTGACTGCAACGTACAGCCCTCCTTCCCCCTCGTCGACCGTGGTAATCGCCATGCTCCCCTCTGTGACATGCGCGGGGTCCTGCCCGCAGGCGATGAACATCGCCGCCACGACGTTTGCGGCATGGGCATTGAACCCGAGCGAGCCGGCCGCCGCGGACCCGACAAGGTTCTTCCGCCGGTTCACCTCGGCCATCGTGCGGGCGTCGGTCTTGAAGACCGAGGATATCAGGGCGTCGTCGAGCCAGACACCGGCGCAGACGCTCCTCCCCCGTCCCCGGACCACGTTCACCGCGGCCGGCTTCTTGTCGGTGCAGAGGTTTCCCGAGAGGGCCACGAGATGCGCCCCGGTCGCGCTGCTGATCAGTTCTGCGGCCTTCTCGCTCCCGATGGTGACCATGTTCATCCCCATCGCGTCTTTTGTGTCAAACTCCATCCGCACGAAGACCGAGGTCCCGACGACCGTCGTCACTGCGCCGAGGAACTTCCCGTGGGACGTCGTGGACTCCGCCGCCTGCGCCATCGCCTCCCCGTGGGCGGCGACCCAGTCCGCCACCTCGCGCGCGTGGGCGACGCTCCGGGCGGCAAAGACCGGCGCCCGCGTCATGCCGTCCCGGAGGATCCTGACCTCTGCTCCCCCGGCCCTGGTGACTGCCCCGCATCCCCTGTTCACCGAGGCCACGAGGGCGCCCTCCGTTGTCGCAAGCGGCAGGTAGAACTCGCCTTTTGCGTACTCCCCTCTGACTTTGAGCGGTCCCGCAACCCCGACCGGGACCTGGACCGCGCCGATCATGTTCTCGCAGTTCTTGTGGGCCACCCGGTCGATCCCGATGGTATAGGACCCGACCTTCCCGAGCGAGACCCCGGTCTCCCCCTCGATAAAGCGCCTCCTCACCCTCACCGCCTCGTCAGGTGGAAGCTCCCCCTCGAGGGCATAGAGCTTGAGCGACCCGTCTTTCAGCCGCTGCAGGTACTCGTCCATGCTCCATCATGGGAGGGGCGGGGGAATAACACTTCTTTTACAGGGGATACACTCATCCTCCCCGCCTCCCTCTGGTACATGAAAACGCAGGAAGGGTCAGATGAGAACGCAGTGGTGCATAAGGGTCGAGAAGAGGGACGCAGAGGTGCGCAGGCAGGACCTCGTGCGCCGGGGAATCCTTGACGCGGCCTTAAAGCCCCGGAAAGAGGGAGACTGTGTCCTCTTCCCCGTCTCCTCGCCGGTCGATGGCGCAACCCTCGAGGAGTTCGAGGCCCATCCCGGGCAGGACGAACTCCCAAGGCACGAGCTGATCGGCGGCATCGCGGTCATGCAGGGACCCGACCCGCGGGGTGCCGCCCGTCTCCTCGCATCGCGCCCGTCCCTCCACACGGTGCTCGTACCGGAGAGCGACGTGGAAGGACCGTGGCGCACCCGCAGGTTCGAGGTCCTTGCAGGCGAGCCGACGACGAGGACCCGGTACCTCGAGCACGGCCTGCGCTTCGAGATCGACCTCGCGGAGGCGTACTTCTCGGCACGCCTCTCGACCGAGCGGCAGCGGCTCCTCGCGGCAATGGACCGGGGCGAGCGGGTGCTCGACATGTTCGCGGGTGTCGGCCCCTGCGCACTCACGCTCGCCCGGAAGGCCGCGTTCGTGGCCGCTTCTGACCTGAACCCCGGCGCGGTCCGGCTGATGGAGAGAAACATCGCCCTGAACAGGGCAACAAACGTCCTCCCGCTCCTCTTCGATGCCTCGCACCTTCCCCGGGTCCTTCCCTGGAGGTTCGACCGCGTGGTGATGAACCTCCCGCTCGGAGCCGTTCGCTTCCTCCCCGTCGCAATCGCCCTCTGCCGCAAGGGCGGCACCATCCACTGCTATGCGCTCCAGGAGAAGGAGGAGGAGTTCCGAGGGGAGATCGAGACGTATCCCGTTGCATCTGTCAGGGAACGGTTCGTCAGGTCCTACTCACCGGGCCGCTGGCACGCGGTGTATGATATCGCGCTGAGATGAGCGCCCCACCGATCCCCCGCAGGTACCCGCCGGAAACGCTCTTCCCGAAGACAAGAGTTATCCTTTCAGCCCACATGTCTCCGGCAGGCGAGGCAATCTCCTGCGTGCTGGGCAGTCCGAAGACCGGTTACCGAAAGGATCCGTTGTTATTTGACGAGTCTTCCCAGCCCCAGTGAGACGCCCCGTGCATGTCTGCCATTCAGGGGAGAGGGGCACGCAACACGGAGAAAATGGGGTGTTTATTCTTCCGGGACGTACTTTGTCCCGTAGTGGATGACGCCTGATTCGCCGTCTGCCGAGATGCGGCGGAAGACCGGCCTGACACGCATCCCTATCCTCGCCTCTTCCGGGCTGCAGACGAGCTGGGCGGTGAAGAGGGGCCCCTCGTCAAGCTTTACAATCGCAAGGGCATAGGGCGTCATCTGCTCGAACTGCTCGCTCGCGGTGCGGATGATCGTGTAGGTCACCACGGTCCCTGTACCGGGGAACTTGTAACTGACAATCTTTCCCGCACGGCGGCAGTCGGGGCAGAACGACCGTGGCGGGAAGAAGTACCTCCCGCAGGTGGTGCATCGGGTCCCGATAAGGTTGTACCGCTGGGGGATCTTCCTCCAGAACCGCGCAACCGAGGACATCTCACACCCCCATGATGTGCACGGCAACCGTTGCGCCCGTGCCGCCCACGTTGTGGGTCATCCCGATCCGTGCGCCGTCGACCTGCCGCTTCCCGGCCTGCCCGCGCAGCTGCATGACCACCTCGCAGACCTGCTTGATCCCGGTCGCACCGACCGGGTGCCCGCAGGCCTTGAGCCCGCCACTCGTGTTGACGGGCAGGTCCCCGTCAAGCGCGGTGACTCCCTCCTCTGTGAGCCTGCCTGCCTCGCCCTTCCTGCAGAAGCCGAGGTCCTCGATCGCGCAGATCTCGGCGATGGTGAAACAGTCGTGGACCTCCACGAGGTCGATCTCCTTTGGAGTGATCCCCGCCATCGCAAAGGCGCGCCTGCCGGCCGCGACAGTTGCGTCAAGGGTGCTGATATCGCGGCGGTCGTGGAGGGCAATCGTGTCGCTTGCCTGTGCGCTCGCGAGCACCCTGACCGGGGTGTCGGTAAACTTCCTGGCAAGGTCCAGCGGCGCGAGGACGACCGCTGCGGCGCCGTCGGTGATCGGCGAGCAGTCGAAGAGCCGCAGGGGATCGGCGACGAGCGTCGATTTCAGCACCGTCTCGAGCGAGATCTCCTGCTGGAACTGGGCGATGGGGTTCCTCGCGCCGTTGTAGTGGTTCTTCACCGCGACCTGCGCGAGCTGCTCCCTCGTCAGGGGATAGCGGCTCATGTACTCGTGTGCGATCATGGCATAGAGCCCGGGGAAGGTCGCTCCCACGAACCCCTCCCACTCGCGGTCCGCGGCGCCGGCAAGCGCGTCCACGCTTGCACCGGAGGCGACATCCGTCATCTTCTCGACCCCTGCGGCCACGACGATATCCTCAAGGCCCGACGCCACCGAGATGAACGCCTGGCGGAACGAGAGCCCGCCCGAGGCACACGCGGCCTCGACCCTCGTCGAGGGGATGTGAGTGGACGCAAGGCCTGCGTAATCCGCGATCAGGGCACCGATATGCTCCTGCTCGATGAACCGGCCGGCACTCATGTTGCCGACATACATGGCCCCGATCTGCTCGCCAGAGACCCCCGCGTCCTCGAGCGCAAGGGCGCCTGCCTCCACGAAGAGGTCACGAAACGACGTGTCCCACTTCTCGCCGAAGGTGGTGCATCCCACCCCAATCACTGCAACGTCTCTCATTTCTGCATCACGATCTTGCCCTTGTGTCTTGCGTACTGTGCATAGGTCACGAAGATCGGGCTCTCAAGGAGTTTCTCGACACCCGGGGCCGCACCCCGGCAAAACTCGCCCGACTCGATCGCATCGGTGACCTCGATGTCGAAGGCGTCGCTCCCCGCGCCTGACCCAAACGACGCGACAAAGATGCGGTCGCCGGGCTTCGCACAGTCGAGCGTCGCCGCAAGCCCAATCATTGAGGACCCGCTGTAGGTGTTCCCGAGGCGCGGCACCACGAGGCCCGGCCTGATCTGCGCTGGGGAGAACCCAAGCATCTTTGCAATCCGCTGGGGGAACTTGGCGTTCGGCTGGTGGAAGACCGCGTAGGTGTAGTCCCCTGGCCCTTTCCCCGTCTGCGCGAAGAGGAGGCGGACTGCACCCTCGATGTGGCGGAAGTAGCCGGGGTCTCCCGTGAACCTGCCGCCGTGGCGCGGGTAGTCCTGGCCCTCCCTCCTCCAGAAGTCAGGGGTGTCGGTGGTGAACGAGCAGGTGCGGTGGATCTCCGCGATGGGATCCTCGTTCCCGATCAGGAACGCGGCTCCTCCCGCGGCCGCGGTGTACTCGAGTGCGTCGCTCGGCGCACCCTGCGCGACGTCCGAGCCAATCGCGAGCCCGTATTTGACCATGTTGCTTGCGACAAGGCCCATGCAGGTCTGGATACCTGCAGTCCCCGCCTTGCAGGCAAACTCGTAGTCCGCCGCGGTCATTGTCGGGGTGGCACCGATCGCCTCTCCCACGGTGCACGCGGTGGGCTTGACCGCGTAGGGGTGGGACTCGCTCCCCACGTACACCGCTCCGATCTCCTGCGGGTCGATTGCCCTCCGCCGCAGCGCGTTTCGTGCCGCTTCCACCGCGATGGTCGCGGTGTCCTCGTCGAGGTCGGGGACGGACTTCGAGTAGACCCCGAGCCCCCCGCTGATATCGTCCGGGTTCGCCCCCCACACCCGCGCGATCTCCTCGACCTTGATGCGAAATCTCGGGATATATACCCCGTACGTGATGATGCCTACCATTGCTCATCCCTCAGAATATGCACGACCTTATCAACGTCCATTCCGGTGCAGAGCACCGTGATCCTGTCCTTCTCTGCCATCTTCGGCACCAGCGGGTGGACGAGCGCGGGTTCGATCCCCTGCAGCACGACCACGCGAGGCTTGAAGGGAGTGACCCGGATCGCCACCATCGGGGACTTGCCTGACGTGACATCGGTGAAGATCAGCGCCCTCTCCGTGCTCCACCCGTAGATGCGGTTGAACTCGTTTGACGAGAGCTGGGTGATGGCGTTGAGGCTGTTGATCACCGTGTACCCGTAGATGGACTGGGAGAGCGACCCGCAGACCGTCTGGCACTGGATCAACTCCGCGAACCGGGCCAGCGGGACCGGCGACGGGTAATCGTGGATATCGTAGATGACGTCGTCATCCACGTCGGAATAGAGGATCTTTGCGAATTTCTTGATGTACTTCCCCCCGCTCGCCTCGTCGATGGAGAGGATCGTGTCAACGATCTTTCCCACGACGGCCGTCCCGGGGCTCTTTCGCCTCCCGCTCTCGTAGTCGCTGATCACAGAAGGGGATACGTCCAGGCGCTCGGACAGCACTGCCTGGGGGATGTTGAAACTCATCCGCCACTTCTTCAGTGCCTTGCCGGGCGAGTCTGAAAGCGTAATCTCTCCGGCCATCTTTTCGGCCAGCCGATTCCGCAAATCAGATTTCATGGCTCATTATGCGGGCGCCCCTTTTATATAATTAACGAATGAGGATTCGACATTTCACGAAAACAGGCTGCCTTTCCCCGGGGCAGGATATCCATAAATAGTATGCATCTCAATTCTGATATAATGATCCTTCCAGAGGAGCTCCAGTGCCTGAAGGCGATCGCGCTCCTGGGCGGCTGCAGGGGGCCGGTCAGGGTCTCTTCGCAGTCGCTTGGGGCAACGCTTGGGACCAGCCCCCAGACCGCGTCGCGCCGGCTCCAGGCCCTCGAGCGCCAGAGGCTGGTGAGCAGGACGATTGCCCCCGACGGCCAGGATATCATCGTCACTCCCCTTGGCGAGGGCGAGCTCCGGAGAGAGTACCAGGAGTACAGCCGCATCTTCTCTGACCATCACGGGGGTTATATCCTGACAGGGACCGTCATCAGCGGGATCGGCGAGGGGAAGTACTACATGAGCCTTGAGCCCTACAAAGAGCAGTTCAACCGGCACCTCGGGTTCGAGCCGTACCCCGGCACGCTCAACATACGGCTCTCCGCGTCAAGCCTCCCGGTGCGAAAGAAGATCGAGGCGCTCGACTGGACCCGTATCAAGGGGTTCTCGACCGACGGCAGGACCTTTGGCGATGCGCGGTGCATCCCCTGCCGGATCTCGGATATCCCCTGCAGTATCATCGTCCCGGGGCGGACCCATTACCCCGACGATGTCATCGAGGTGATCGCACCCGTCGCGCTCCGGAGGGTGCTTGGGCTCGAGGACAACGACACTGTCACTGTCGAGGTGGCTTGAGTGATCGGGGAGGCCCTTTCGGCCCTGCGGGACGGAAAATTCATCCTCCTCTATGATTTCGACGACAGGGAACGGGAGACCGACTTCGCGATCCGCGCCGATGCCGTCACGCCCCGCCACATCCTCCAGATGCGAAAGGACGGGGGCGGCCTGATCTGCACCGCCGTCCACCCCGTCGCCGCGAGGCGCCTGGGCCTCCCCTTTGCAAGCGACGCGCTCAGGGCGATGGCGGTCGCGGAGCGGGAAGGGGACATCCCCTACGACCGGAAGAACCACTCCTCATTCTCGCTCTGGGTCAACCACCGCGACACCTTCACCGGGATCACCGACAGGGACCGGGCCCTGACCGTAAACGCGATTGCAGAGCAGGTGAAGTGCGCGCTGAACGGAGGTGGTGCAAGGTTCCACGAGACGTTCCGGACCCCGGGCCACATGGCGCTGCTCAGGGCCGCAGACGGGCTGCTCTCCGTCCGGAGGGGACAGACCGAGCTCTCGATCGCGATGGCGGAGATGGCAGGGATCACCCCGGCGGTCACCATCTGCGAGATGCTGGACGACGAGAGCGGCTACGCCCTCCCGAAGGAAGGGGCAAAGGCCTACGCACGAAGGCACGGGCTCGTCTTCGTTGAAGGAGAAGAGGTGCTCGATGCCTGGGATGCGTTCGTCTCGGGCGGATCGCGCCCATCCCCGGCCTGAACCGGCCAGTATCCGGGACTTTTTTTCCATGCGCCGGGCCAGACACACGGCAACCAAAAAAGTCAGCCATGTGCACGTTGCATGCGGGCATACTGTGCCCGTCGCATGGCGAGGGGGCTTATTCCCCATCCTGCAGGGGTACCGGATGCATACCGGCATGAAAACCAGGCTGCACACCTGCAAGTGCCCCGCAACAAAAAAGGGGAGTGTTACTTCCCGGCAAGCTGGCGGAGCGTCTTTTCCGGGAGCATCTTTGCGATGGAGGTCTTCGTGGGGCAGCGTCCAGGCTTGATGCCGGCCTGCTTTGCCGCCTCCTTGAGTGTCTTGAGGTCGAGGTTCTTCACCATCTCCTGGATCTCTTCGTCCAACATACGGTCACCAGAAAGATCTACCCTCGTCTCCAGGAGATAAAAGTTTGTGGTCCCGGGGAGGTACCCCGCGATCAAATCTTCAGCTGCGCAAGGGCCTCGTACACCATCTTCCGGAAGAGGCCCGGGTCAATCGTGTACTCTCTCCTGGCCCGTTCCCCGTCCGGCGTCCCCGCAGAGGACTCTATCCTGTCAAGGGTCGCCTTCGCGCAGTCGAGCACCCACTGGTCCCGGATATCTTTGTCAACCCGGGTGATGGATTCGCAACGGATAGAGATGAGTACCGCCCCGTCAGGGGTCTGGTAGACGTTTGGTTTTCCCACGACCGCCACAAAGCACGGGGGTTCAAGCCTCGCGACCTGCTGCATGGCCTCGGGCTGGTAACTGCCGGCCATCACGAAGAATGTCCCGGTGGGGTCCACCACCCGCGCCCGGTAGAACATGTTCTGTTCACCCTGTTTCTTCTTCTCCGTCAGCGTGCCTGCGATGAAGACCCGGTTGCACCGCGCCCCCGTAGGGAGGAGAATGAAACTTGGACTTTTTTCATCCTGGCCTTCCTTGAAGTGCACCCGGCTCTCCTTCAGCTCCTGCGCAAAGACCCTGCGGGCGGGCTCACGCTCAAAGACGCCGTCCCTCCTCCCTGCCATGCCCTTCCCTGCCCCGTTCGTCACAGAGAACCACCTGCCCGGTTGAGGAGGTCGGCCAGTTGTTCAGGCTGGTAGTGAAGGATCTCGCATGCCGAGACGAGCAGGCGGTTGTCGATCTGGCGGCCCCTGCACGAGAGGTACCTCCCCACGAGGGCCTCGCGGAAGCGGAGGAAGACTTCATCCATCCCGAGGGGGTTGTTCTCCGCGAGTTCCCGCGCCTGGTCCAGGCTCATTCCCACCAGGCCCTCGGTCTGCCCCCTGGAGACGAGGATCTCCCGCGTCTCCTCCCCGTTGTCGAGCCATCCCTTGATCCTGAGGTCGTAGTGGTAGCGTGACTGGATCTCGTGCACCGGGCAGTAGTTCTGCCGGGAGAGGACCCGGTTGCACCCCTCGACAGGGCAGCGGCGGACCAGCCCTGAACCCGGGGCAAGGTGCACGAACGCCCCCTGGAACGATTCGCTGCCGGTATTGACCTCGATATCCCCTTCCTCGGGGACCACGGTGGCGGAATTCAGGGTGAGGGAGAGACGGCCGTTGAAGTCGTCCACCGTCGCGTAATAGATGGTATAGACGCTTCCAGGGTTCAGCCTCTCCAGGCCCTCCTCCTTCCATATCACGAACCTGGCCGCACCTGTCTCGTCGGCGATCATCCCGGACTGGAGGATCCGGTCATGAGTGGCCTCCCATTCCTGGACCACCTTGCCCCGGACAGAGGTAACGCCCGGCGCAAGCCCCGCCACGGGGGTGATCTTCGGCTTGAGGGAACCTTCGTGGGGAACTTCCCTGATCGTGGTCCCGGAATGGACCTTCAGGTTCAGCATTCCCCTGTACTCGTCGACGACGGCAGACTCGAGGCGGTACCACTTGCCCTCCTCGAGGTGGGGTGCGTTTGCCCTTGACCAGACCACGAAGCGCATCGCAGCAGACTCGTCGGCCACGATCCCGGTCTGCGCAATGGCGGGGGAGGGCGAGGCGGTGAGCGCCACCACCTTGCATTCCACGGTCACCCATTCGCCGTTTGCGAGCGCAGCGAGCGATTTCTGCTCGACAGCCCCGCCACCCCCGCTCCCCTGGGACACGGGGAGGCCGAACTCCCTTGCAAGTTCGTTCATCACCGTCCTCTCGGCCTCTGCCGGGGGGACGCCGAACTCGTCAACGAGGCGCCGGAGCTTTGCTTCTATACCGCTCTTCTCCACGGAGTGACCATGGGAAGTGATTTTCTGGGAGATTCTTTCAGCAGTGTGGGAAAAATCCATTCATACATCTCCAGGAGAGTAGTCATAGAACCATGGGTACTTAAAGGATGCGAGTGGATGGTGAAACTGGAAATCCCAGGGTACCGCCTGCTGCAGGTTTATATGGAAATACCGGTACATACTGAGCGTATGGCAATAACTGCAGACAGCACGATTTACGACCTCCTGAAAGCGAAACCCGAATCTGCAGAGGTCCTGTTCAAATTCGGCATGGGGTGCGTGGGGTGTGCCATCGCCCGCGGGGAGACCATCAAGGAGGCCGCAATGGCCCACGGCATCCCCCTGGAAGAGCTCGTGTCCGCGCTTGGCATCGGGCAGGAATAACCCTATTGGGGCATCCCTTTTTTCCGCTTCAGCTCAGCGAGCGGAGCCTCCGGGTGCGCGAGGAGATAGTCTGCGATCTCCGGCTCATGCAGGAGGGTGCAGCCGCTGCAGTTCCAGACCTCGCCGTTTTGTGAGGCGCTCGCCACCCACTGGCCAAGGGCCTCGTCGCCGCAGGGATAGAACGGGCAGTAGCAGAAGTCGCACCTCTGCCCGGGGAAGTGGCAGGGATAGTAGGGACAGCCCTCCGGTACCCATTCCACCCAGTGGCCCCCCTGGTATCTGCTGTAGATGAAGAAGGAGGGCGTATCCCTCCTGGCCCGCCCCTCGTGCCTGGACAGGGCCTCGGGCACTCCGAAGGAGACTGCCTCGCGGAGGCGCACCCCTATCTCTGACGCACTCCCGGCACTCTGGTGCCGCACCTCCCCTTCGCAGGCCACGATCACGCCATCAAGGGGACTGCCCCCGGCACCCCTGCCGGCCGAGCGAAGCGCCTCTTCCCTCGCGGCGGTCACCGTCATGATCGCTTCCAGGAGGGCGGCATCGGTCATTCCCTCGCGGCTGATTACGACCATGCTGACCGGCACAGGAGTTCCCCCGTCCCCTTGGGATGCGCCGGCAGCGAGGAACAATGTCAGGTAGTCATACTGCATGATGCAGATACTCTCCGCCCGCACCCCTCCAGTGAGAATGCCGAAATATTCCTGCGGGAGCCCTTCCCTGCGCAGGACCGCCTCCAGACGGCGAGGCGAATCCTCCCTGTCCGCCGGATCTCCTGATGCCTGGAAGAGGATTGTGGGGACCTCGCCGAGTCCTCCGGGCTTTCCGGTGCCGGCTGCACGGAACGTGCCGCGGAGGATCAGGGTCCGGGTTCGGAGGTAGTACCTCATGCCAGGGGAGGGGTGTCGCGGGGTGGTTCACCCTGGAAAAAAGGGGGTGCGCTCTTTGTTGCATTCATGCCGAAAGAAGGAGTGAGTGCCCGGCGTTCCATCAGACTGATCGTTTCTCTCTCCTCCCAACAAATACCTTTTGAGCGGGGTGCGGTTCCCGGCCAACCCGAGGGGGATCTCCCCCACCGGGAGGCCACATCACCGGGGCCCCTTGAGGTACCTCCTCATCAGGCGCAGTGCGCAGAAGTCCCCGCACATGGTGCACACTCCGTCCTCGTCGCCGTTCATTCGGGCCGCTTCCGGGTCAAGCGCAGACATGCGCTGCCCCTGCCTGTCCATCTGCGCCCTCTTCTCGGCCATCGTGCGGTCCTGCATGTCCAGGCCGAGCCTGGCGAGGTCTCCGATATGCGCCGCGATTCTCCATGCGAGGAGCCCCTGCCTGACCTGTCCGGGAGTGGGAAGCCCGAGGTGCTCGGCAGGGGTGATCGAACAGAGGTAATCGGCCCCCGCCGCACCTGCCGCACTTGCCCCGACGCACCCGGCGATATGGTCGAGCCCGAGCGCGATGTCCGTTGGGAGCGGCCCTGCCACGAAGAGGGGAAACCTCGATGCGTTTTTGTAGCGCCTGATGGTCGGGGCTATCCTGTCGTACCTGATGTGCCCGCCAGCCCCCTCGATGATCACCTGGACCCCGGCACGGTGAGCCTCCTTCGCAAGTGCGATCTGTGACCGCAACTCCTCCTCATGTGCCGCGTCCCAGGCATCACCTATGCACCCGCTCCGCGCCGAGTTCCCGAGTGAGAGGACTATGCCGTGGGACCGCATGATCCCGAGGATCTCACCCCCTCGCGGGCCTGCGCGCGGACCGTGCCAAGGATATCTCCCTGAGTCATCGCCTCGATCCCGTGTTCTGCCGCGGCCTGGTAGATCGGCACGGTGGTGATCGGGACTGATGTGTGCGCGAAGATGAGGCGCCGGACCTCGCGAATGTCGCCGCCCATGGAGAGGTCCGAGATGGTGTCGGCACCGCAGCGCTCGGCAACGACCGCCTTTTTCACCTCCTCGTTGGGGTCTGAACGGACATTCGAGGTCCCGAGATTTGCGTTCACCTTGATGCGAAGGCCCTTCCCGATGCCGACATACCGGTCTCTCCTCCCCATGATGACCACGCTCCCGGATCTGATACGCCTTTTGAGTACCCCGGCGTCGATCCGCTCGGCTTCGGCGACCGAGCGAATGGCATCCGGGTCCCTGGAGGGATTCGAAAGGAGAGACGGGCTCATCTGTGCTGGCCCGCAGCCGTCCCTGAACAAAAGGCACACGCCGGGGTGGATCTCACACCCAGAAATCGGTTGCGCGGGGTGAAAAACGCTGTTGTCTCCCAAAAGAGCCCGCGGAGGGTCACGCCAGGGTGTATCGAACCCGGTCCTTCAGCTCCTGCTGTTTTCCGGCGTTCCAGCCCGAGACCTCCTGGAGGTATCCGGTGACCCTGCTGATCTGGACCACGTCATGGCTCCCGCATTCCGGGCATACGGGGGAGCCGCAGAGGGGGCAGTACTCGATCGTAGAGACGATCTCGTGGGAACAGTGGCAATGGTCCAGGGGACACATGATCTGGAGGTGCGCATCGCCGCAGTTCGGGCAGGGCGTCTCGTCGACGATCAGGTGGCAGGTGTGGCACTTGTACTTCCGCTCCTGGACCGGGATGTCCTCGAGGCGGCGCACGGATCTGGCCATGTCAAGCTGTTCTTTGCTCCAATGCATACAATACGATGGATATTTTTCCATTTAAACCTTTAGTTTCGGCCAGATTTCGCCTCAGTCCACTCATAGGGGTCATCACCGGGAACGTCCCTCAGACAGGGTTGGATCATCATCGGCGGAGGAAGCCGAGCGCTGCGGCCTCCCGGGCAGGGTCTTTGGCACCGTAGATCTGCCGACCCACGATTATCGCGTCCACGAGGCCTGCAACTGCGCGGGGATCACCCCCCTGGGCACCGACACCCGGGGACCAGATCAGACGGTCACCGACGAGTTTCCTGAGCACGCGGACCCTCTCGGGGCGGGTGGCAGGGGCAATGATGCCGTCCGCGCCACAGCCGGCGGCCATCCGCGCGATCTGCTCTGCAACACCCCCGGAGAAGAACTCGAGGGCACCGGGGTGGCTCATCTCTGCCACCACCATGCACAAGCCGCCGGCGGACCGGGCAGCCCCGACGCAGGCCTCGACCGAGTCCCTGCCCGTAAAACCCTGGCAGATCAGTGCCCTGAAGCCTGCAGAGAACACCTGCTCTGCGATCAGGCGGTTGGTATTGGGGATGTCGGCCACCTTGAAATCGGCAATGAGGGGGAGGCCGAGGTCGTCCAGTTCTCGTGCGACGGACAGTCCCGCCGAGAGGACGAGCGGATACCCGATCTTGATGGCGTCCAGGTGGGGGGCGCACGCACGCGCGACAAGGAGTGCGCGCTCCCGGTCAGGCACGTCCAGGGCAAGGATGAGTTCCGTCATGCGGCCATCCTCTCCAGGACCGCTGCGACCAGGAGAGGGAGCGTGATGGTCGCATCGCCGTAGACCGTGACCGCGGTCGCAGACCCCGTGATCTTTCCCCACGAGCGGGCCTCGTCGAGGGTGGCCCCCGAAAGCCCCCCGAGGTCTGGGCGGTCGCCGGTCAGCTGGATCGCGTAGTCGAACCCCCGGGGAGTCATCAGCATGCTCTGGAGGATGAAGTTCTTGGGAACACCCCCGCCGACGAGAAGCGCACCCGCCCTCTTTGCCTCAAAGCAGGTGTCGAGGAGCGGCTGGAGGTCGAGGAACGCGTCAACGGTGACGCGGCGGGTCTGCGAGAAGAGCCAGTACTGGAGGCCTATCATCGAGTCTGCAAGGGCAGGGCAGTACACCGGGACCTCCCTCTCTGCCGCGGAGGCCAGGATCCCAGACGGCAGGGCACGGCCGATGACTGCGAGGAGTTCGCATATCTTCAGGGGTGCGCCTGTGGGCAGCCCCGAGAAGACCTCCTGCATGAACTCCTCGAACCGTATGAATGCGTCGTTTGGGAGGAACACGTCGTAGATACGGTTGATCTCCTCCGCACGGAGCTCGAGGTCGGAACACGCGGCAGATCCGTGGTAATGCCTGCAACCCAGCGCCTCGATGACGTCGTGGGTGAGATTGGCGCCGGTGGAGACCAGCACGTCCACGTAACCCCTCTCGACAAGGTCGGCCACGATCCCCCCCATGCCGGCGGGCACCATCGCCCCTGCAAGGCCCAGGAACTTCACCGCGTGTTCGTCCCTGAGCATGGTCTCGTAGACCGAGGCTGCCCGGGCAAGGGCGCCGCCGTTGTAGGCGCCCGCCCGCCCCATAGCGTCGACGAGTTCTCCTACGGTCATCCCCGCGCGGAGCGAGACCTGCTCGACCGGATCTCCGCATTGCATGGTACAGGATATGGTAAAAGGAAGAGAAGAGTCCTTCGTCCGGGTCAGGGATCAGGCACGAGCGAGAGGAGGTCCTCTCGCACTCCCCTGCAGAGGGGCCGGGCAAGGTGCCGGCGGGCTGAAGGGGGCACTTCATACCAGCCGGGGAGGACGCGCCTCTCCACCAAGAGAAGCTCGGGTTCTCTGCCTCTCCCTCCGCACCGCCGGCACTTGTATCCCTTGCCTGTCCCGGCGCTGGTCATACGCTTCCCGCAACGCTCGCAGACAGGGGGCCTGGAGAGCCGAAGAGGGGGAGCGGAGATGACCTGGAGTTTCTCGAGGTTAATACTCCCCTGCTTGTAACTCCCCGCAACCCTCACCCGGTCACCGGGGAGGAGCGCCCGGACCACGTCCCGGAACTGCCTCGTGGGCTCGTACGCCATGCAGGTGAGGTGGCGGTCCCTGCACGCCAGTTCAAGAGAGACGTGGCCCCCCCGGTGAGTCACGGGAGCGAGGGACACGGTCCCGGCCAGGAGATACGAGCACCCTTCCCGGAGATCGGGGGCCTGTGCAGGAATGAGGTGGGCGTCAGTCCCCTGGTTGGTGGTCCAGACCTGTTCGATCGATGGTCTCTCTGAGACGACTTCCTCGCGGGCGAGCGCCACCCATCCTGGCCTCTCCCCCCGGATACCAAAGAGGACCGGGTCAGGGGTGTGCGGGACGCACACGACGAGGTCATTCTCCCGGTCGACGGTATCCCAGGTATGGGGGTACGTGTGGATATCCGCCAGAAAGAGACTCTCCCTCTCCACGAACCGCGGGGTCCCCCATGAGAAGGGATCGCGATAGGCGAGGATCTCGTAGGTGGGATCGTCGAGATCGCTGCAGGCCGCGGCAGTTGCTCCGATCAGCCCCCGCTTCTGCTTGTAGCCCCTTGAGAGTGCCCCTGCCCCGTCAATGATCTCACGCGCTTCATCGAGCGTGCAGAACTCCTGCACCGCTTTTTTGTAAAACCAGGAGGGCATTTCATCACCGGAAACAACCACTCCAGGGTGTGTGTGCTCGTGGGCAAGGTCCGCAAGCTCCCTGACGGTGTTGCAGGCAAGCCGGAACGCTTTTTCGGGGGACCCGTCTGCGATGAGGCACACGGCCGCGTTCCCCCGGGTCTTCCATGGGACGTTCGGGTTCAGGCGCACGAGCCTTGCCTCCCTGACCGTGATGCCGGCACGTGCAAGCCTCTTTCCGAGCACTGCCCCCAGGTACGTGGTGCACATTCCGCGGGGAGAGTCGGTGTCGTCGATCCCGATACGCATCTTCAGCCTATTATTTATACCAGGTCAGGCTAAATCCATTCGTAGTGGGATGTCGCAGGAACGCCTTCTCTCCACGGTGACGAGTGTCTTGCTGATGGCAGGGTTCCGGGTCTCGGAGCGGTTCAGCATGAGGCCGAGGAGTTTCGACCTGATAGCCAGGCACAGGGAGATGATCCTCGTGATCAAGGTGGTCTCCCACATCGACAGCGTGAGCGAGGAGGTTGCGCGGGACCTCGACCATATCGCCCGGTACCTCAAGGGGGCACCGCTCATCATCGGGGAACGCGCCCGCGACGCCGACCTCGAACGGGGCGCAGTGTACGTGAGGTACGGCATCTTTGCCATCAGCGCCGCAACGCTGTACGATGCGTTCGTGGAAGGGGTCCCGCCCCTCGTATACGCCTCACCCGGCGGCCTTTACGTCAATATCAACGGCGAGGTGCTCAGGGAACTGCGGGAGAGGATGAACCTCTCGCTCGGGGACATGGGGACCCTTCTCGGGGTCTCACGGCGGACTATCAGCAAGTACGAGAGCGGGATGGGGACCACGCTCGAGGTGGCGCAAAAGATCGAGGAGATATTCGACGCCCCGCTCGTAAAGAGCATCGATCTCCTCGAATATACCTCGGTCTTCGAAGATGAGCCTGAGGAGGAGAAGGAGCCGACGCCCATGGGGTTCCTCCAGCGTATCGGGGTGAAACTGCACGCGATGCACAGGGCCCCGTTCCAGGCCTTGATCGAGATATCGGACCAGTCCATCCTTACCGGGTACGGGTCGTCCCAGAAGGTCGTGAAACGCGCTGCACTCATCGGGAACATCTCTCAGGTCGCAGGGATGCACGCGATGTGCGTGCTCACGGATTACGCCAAGCAGAAGAAGATCGGAAAGACCCTCGTGATTGGGGAACAGCGCCTTTTGGCCCTTGAAGACGGGGAAGAGCTGATCCAGCTCGTCAGTAAATCATAATTTTTATATAGAACCAATAACCAATTTTATCGCTACACGTGGAGAACAGTTATGTCGCAGCAACTTGGAGGACAACCGATTCTCATCCTGAAAGAAGGAAGTTCACGCACCCGTGGACGTGACGCACAGGGCATGAACATCACCGCGGCCAAGGCCGTTGCAAGTGCGGTACGGACAACGCTTGGGCCAAAGGGTATGGACAAGATGCTCGTCGACACTATTGGCGACGTGGTCATCACAAACGACGGGGTCACCATCCTTAAAGAGATGGACATCGAGCACCCCGCAGCAAAGATGATGGTGGAGATCGCCAAGACCCAGGACGACGAGGTCGGCGACGGGACCACCACCGCGGTGGTCATCGCGGGCGAGCTCCTGAAGAAGGCAGAAGACCTCCTCGAGCAGGACGTCCACCCGACCGTGATCGCCCACGGATACCGCCAGGCCTCGGAAAAAGCCCAGGAGATCCTCCAGAGCATCGCGGTGACCATCAAGCCCAAGGATGTCGCCATGCTGAAGAAGATCGCCGAGACTGCCATGACCGGCAAGGGAGCTGAAGGGTCAAGGCAGAAGATCTGCGACCTCGTCGTCAAGGCAGTGACGATGGTGGCCGACGAAGAAGGCACGGTGGACAAGGACTACATCAAGGTCGAGAAGAAGGTCGGCGGGTCAATCGACGACTGCGAGATCATCGAGGGCGTCCTCATCGACAAGGAGCGTGTCCATCCCGGCATGCCCCGCAAGGTGAAGAACGCGAAGATTCTCCTCCTGAATGCCGCGGTTGAGTTCAAGAAGACCGAGGTGGATGCCGAGATCAACATCACGAGCCCCGACCAGCTCCAGGCGTTCCTCGACGAAGAGGAGCGGATGATCAAGAACATCGTCGACAAGATCGTGGACTCGGGCGCAAATGTCCTCTTCTGCCAGAAGGGTATCGACGACATTGCCCAGCACTACCTTGCCAAGGCCGGAGTCTTTGCAATCCGCCGGGTCAAGAAGAGCGACATGGAGAAGCTCGCACGCGCGACCGGCGGCAGCATGGTCTCAAGCATTGACGCCATCAGCAAGGAGGAGCTTGGGTACGCAGGACTCGTGGAGGAGCGAAAGATCTCCGGCGAAGAGATGATCTTTGTCGAGGAGTGCAAGAACCCGAAGGCAGTCTCAATCATGGTCAGGGGCGGAACCGAGCACGTGGTCGACGAACTCGAGCGTGCCATCGAGGACGCGCTGCGCGTGGTCTCCGTCGTATTCGAGGACAAGAAGCTTGTCGCAGGTGGCGGTGCACCCGAGGTCGAGCTCTCGCTCCGGCTCCGCGAGTATGCGGCGAGCGTGGGCGGCCGTGCACAGCTCGCCATCGAGGCCTTTGCGAGCGCGCTCGAGATCATCCCCCGCACCCTCGCAGAGAACGCGGGCCTCGACCCAATCGACATGCTTGTCGAGCTCCGGGCTGCGCACGAGAAGGGCAAGAAGACCTTTGGCCTCAACGTCTTCGAAGGCAAGGCCGAGGACATGCTGAAGTCAGGTGTCGTCGAGCCCCTCCGCGTCAAGACCCAGGCGGTCGCGAGCGCCGCAGAGGCTGCAACGATGATCCTCCGCATCGACGACGTGATCGCTGCCTCAAAGACCGCAGCACCGCAGGGCCCGCCGGGCGGCGGCGGCATGGGCGGCATGGGTGGCGGCATGGGCGACATGGGCGGAATGGGTGACTTCTGATCCAAAGGATTGGACCCATTTTTCCCCCCCTTATACCTTTACAACTCCATTTCCCCGTACAAGGGGAATCTTTTATCCAGGCAGGCTGACATTGTTACATGCAAGACCGGTTTATCTTCACCGCGTACCGGACCACCTGTTATCACTGCGGAAAGGATGCGGACCAGGTCATCAAGGCCGTCCCATACCAGGCCCAGGTCTCCTGCAGCAACTGCGGCGCCACACGGATCTTCATCCCCAGGATCCAGGACGTGAATAAACCGGGAAGCTTCACCAGGATCGGCTGTTACGACCTCTGGAACCTGGTCACCGACGCTCCCTGCAGGAACTGTAAGGTACAGGGCCCCCACGACCTCGCCATCGGGTGCAATCACTTCACTGTCCGCTGCAGGAACTGCGGGTTCACGCACTTTTACAAGTTCAACCTCGAGTATATCGCCCAGTGCCCGATCGAGGACCAGTCATAACCCCCTGGTGTTCCTCAAGAAGGACTTCGGCGATTCATGCCAGTGGCAGGGATGGGTCGGGGGGACCAGGACACACAGGGGGAAGGGCAGTCGGGAGAGAGGAGGAGCAAAAAAGGGGGATGCCCCTATTTCTCTTCCCGCTCCATCGTGATGGCTTTCTTCGGGCACTCGTGCGCGCAGATCCCGCACCCCTTGCAGAAGTCGAGATCGACCTCGAGGTCTTCTGAGATGACGGCATCCGGGCAGTACATCGCGCAGATCCCGCAGGCATTGCACTTCTCGCGGTCAACGACCGGCCGAAACACCCTCCAGGTACCGGTCTTCCCGCATGCCCCCTCTGTGGGGCTGCTCCGTGCAAGCCGGGTACGGGTGCTCATGCGACCAGCTCCCTGTACGCAGCCTCGGCGGCTGCGACGTTCCTCCTGTCCGAAAACATCTCCTCGATTGCCATCTTTGCCGACTCCATCGTGATGATCCCCATCTTTGCGAGCGCCCCGAGGACCGGGGTGTTCAGGATGGGGCTCCCTGCCACGACGAGGTTCTCCCTGAGGGCTATCCCGGTGAGATCGACTGCAAACGTGGGGAACCCTTTCATCTCGCGGGGCTCTCCTGCGTTCATCAGCACGCGCCCGCCCGGCTTCATCCCGCTCAGCACGTCCACGACGTCCATGACGCTCGGGTCAAGGACAAGGACAAGGTCCGGGTGGCGTATCTGGCTGTACACCCGTATGGGGCGGTCGTCGATGCGCACATAGGAGACCACGGGGGCTCCACGCCGCTCGGCGCCGTAGAAGGGGCATGCGGTGGCATACTTGCCGTCCCTGATGGCGGCAAGGGCGAGAAGCCTGGCCGCCGTCACTCCGCCCTGCCCGCCGCGGGAATGGATACGGATTTCATACATCGGGCATCACCCCGAACCAGTACTCCTCTCCAGGCCGCCTGCTGCGCACGAAGCCGGCGATATCGTCGTAGGTGACTTCCTGCCCTCCGAGTCCCGCGATGACCGAGAAGGGCTTTGCACCCTCGGTTGCAGCAAGGCTCCTTGCGATCACACCGCCGAAGCCGAACGAGTAGTCACGGTCGATGACGACCACGTCCCGCCCCGAGAGGTCGAGGCGCGGGAATGGCCGGAGCCACCGGATACGCATGCTCCCGGCAGGGATTCCCTCCTTCCTGAGGAGGTCGACTGCGACCTCGGCCTCTTTCCCAAGGGTCCCCATCGCGACCACCACCACCTCGGCGTCATCGCACCAGTACTCCTCGACCGCGTCGTACCTCCTCCCGAACCTCTTTGCAAACTCGTCTTCTGTCTCCCTGATGACACCGACTGAATCGCGCATCGACCGCTCGATATCCCATCTGAGTTTGAAGTACTGGTCAGGCCCTGTCAGCGTCCCGTAGCCCATGGGGTGTGCCGTATCGATGGCATGCGGGAGCCGGAGGGGGGGAATGAAGCCGCCTATCTCCACGGTCTCGAGGGGGTGCATGCTGTGCGAGAGGAGGAACCCGTCGAGGTTCACCATGACGGGGAGCAGGACCGACTCGTGCTCTGCGATGCGAAACGCCATCAGGGTCGCATCGTAGGCCTCCTGGACAGAACCCACGTATACCTGGAGCCAGCCGGTATCCCTCTCCTGGAACGCGTCGGTATGCTCTGCCCAGATGTTCCACCCCGGCCCGAGGGCACGGTTGACGTTTGCCATCACGATCGGCAGCCTTGCCCCGGCCGCCCAGTTGACCATCTCGTGCATGTAGTGGAGGCCGTGGGAACTCGTCGCGGTGAACGTCCTGGCCCCGGTGACGCTCGCGCCGATGCAGGCCGCCATCGCCGAGTGCTCGCTCTCCACCGGGATGTACTGGCTCCTTAACTCCCCCGATGTGACATACTCTGCGATCTGCTCGACAATCTCTGTCTGCGGGGTGATGGGGTACGCGGCCACGACAGACGGGCAGGCCTGCTTCACCGCCGCGGCCACGGCCTTGTTGCCGGTTGCGACCGTCAGCATATCCCTTCCTCCTCTTTTTTCAGGCGCTGTGCATTCCGTTCGGCGACCGATCTGAGCAGGGCCCGTGCCTCGGGGCTTATGCCCTTGAACCGCCCCTGCGGCTCCAGGTACTCCTCGAGCGGTACCGGCTTGATCATTGCAGCCTTCGAGGGCCCGCTGATGGTGACCTTCCCATACTCCCGCTCGTAGAGGATCCACATCCCGGACCTCACCGCGAGTTTGCCCATCTCGACACTCCTCTCAGAGGAATAGCGCCACCCCGGCGGGCAGGGCGAGAGCACGTGAATGAACTTTGGGCCCCGGATGGAGAGCGCCTTCTGGACTTTCGCGAAGAGGTCCTTTGGATAGGAGGCGCAGGCCGTGGCCATGTAGGGGGGATTATGGGCGGCGACGATGGCATCGAGGTCCTTCTTGGTCTGCCCCTTCCCCGCGGGAGTGGTGGTGGTCCTGGCCCCCGCAGGGGTCGATCCCGAACGCTGCATCCCCGTGTTCCCATAGGCCTCGTTGTCGTAGCAGATGTAGAGGAAGTCAGTGCCCCGCTCGAATGCGCCCGAGAGGGCCTGGATCCCGATGTCCACCGTCCCCCCGTCGCCGGCATAGACGATCACGTTCGTCTTCCTCCCCGCAGACTGGAACGCTGCGCTCATCCCCGAGGCGCACGCAGCCGCTGCAGCGAACGCGACGTTATACACGGGGATATTCATGGCGGTATTTGGATAGATGCCCTGGATCACGCTGGTGCAGCACGCGGGAACCACCAGCACCGTGTCGGGTCCCGCCGCTTTCAGCACGTACCGAAGCGTGAGCGAGTCGCTGCATCCCGCACACGCAGAGGTGCACTTCAGTATGTATTCTTCCCTGGGAATGTCCGTCATCTAACTCGGGGTATAGGTTTCTCTGCCATCGGTAATAAGAGTATATTTTTGGAAAACACGAAAAAAAAGTCAATATTTCTGGAAAGCCCGGAAAAATTTTGGGGGAATCTGTCTCGCCCGCAGGGGGACACGGTGGTTGTGTAAAAAACGGGGATATCAGTGAAGCCTGGTCTTCCCCGTGGATTCACAGTGCAGGACTGGGTTCGCCTGCAAAGCCCTGCATGCCCACATCTTCAGGAGGCATCGCGGAAAAGACCTCGTCAGTGCTGCCCATTGCGACCACTTTGCCCCCCTTCATCCAGGCAACGCGGTCGCATACTTCACGCACGAACTCCATGTCGTGGGAGACGACGATGAACGTCTGGTCCATCTCCTGGCGTGCATGGAGGATCGAGTGCTTCACGTCGCGCTTGGTGAGGGGGTCCATCGTCCCTGTCGGCTCGTCAAGGATCACGAGGCTTGGCTCTCGTATCAGCACCTGCGCGAGTGCGACACGGTGGCGCTCGCCCTCCGAGAGCTGGTCGGGGTACTGCGAGAGGATGGCGGCACTCTTGCCTGGAAGGAACCCGGCCATCGAGAGGGTGATGTGCGCCTTCCTCATCGCAAGCTCTTTTGGGAACTCGAGCCCGATCGCATCGGTGAGGTTGTCGAGCACCGTCCGGTGAGGGTACAGGTCATACTCCTGGTGCAGGAGGCCGATATAACTCTTGGCCCTCCCTCGCTGGTCGATGCCGGGCTTTGTCATGTCTACCCAGTCATCGCCGACGAGGAAGTTCATCTCTCCCGCCGTGGGCTCGATGATCCCGGCGATGATGCGGGAGAGAGTCGTCTTTCCTGCGCCGCTCTTCCCAATGAGACCGAAGATCTCCCCCCGGTTGATCTTGAAAGAGACGCCGTTCACCGCCCGGATAAGCCCGCGGTCGGGGGACATGTAGCGCTTGGCCACGTCGCGGGCTACCAGGATCTCCTCTCCCAGTTCCACCTGCGAGATATTCTCCTCATCGTGGAAGTCCCTGAGGAAGTGGGTGATCACTGCATCAGGTGCCCCGATCTTCTCGATCCTTCCCTCCTCAAGGAGCATGGCCCTTGTCGCAATATCCTGGATGACCCGCGAGAAGTGGGAGGTGACGACGATTCCCATATGCGCGGTCTCCGCGGCGGAGAGGAGCATCTGGTGGACTACGCGGGCGGTATCAGGGTCAAGGGTGCCCGTGGGCTCGTCGGCAAAGAGGAGGCAGGGTTCCTTTGCAAGCTGGCGGGCGAGCACCACCCGCTGCTTCTCTCCCCCGGAGAGGTCCCGTGCAATGTGCATCATGCGGTGGGAGAGGCGGACCTGGTCGATGAGGTCGGCAGCGCGGTTTACCGCCCTATCCTGGGGATACCCGATATCATCGAGGGCACGGAGCACATTCTCTATGACCCTGTCGTCACCGTAGAGTGCAAAGGTCCTCTGGAACATGATGGCCGTGCGCCGCATGATGAGGCTCTTGAGATGCTCGTTCTCAGGCTGCCAGAAGTCCACATCGACTCCTGATAACTTCTCCCCGCAGCGCGGGCAGGGATGCCCTTCCTCGCTCCGAAGTCCGATGTAGGAGCATCCGGGGCACCTGGAGAGGTGATATATGATCTTACCTTCCGTAGGGGGCTCATCCACACCGCGCAGCAGGTGCATCAGCACGCTCTTGCCTGCCCCGCTCCTCCCGATGATCCCGATGATCTCGCCTTCAGGAATATCGAATGAAAGGTTATCAAGGACTTTTTTTCCTGAAAAGGACATTGAGAGGTTCTGGACCGAAATAAAGGGGTGTTTCATATCATCCTCACACTTGTATGGGTTTCGACCACAGGATTTGACCCCGGGAGGCCGCAGCGGTCAGCGTATTGCCCGGTCACTCCGCATGGCTCGCCTATTATTTCTCATATGAGTAGAAAGAAATAAAGATGATGTAATTGTCATCTCCCCCCTCCTGCCGGGAGATTGAGCGGGAGGAGGGCCATCCAGGCCAAAATGACTTCCGGGGAGGGGGGGTGTGCAACCGGCCACACCATCAGAAGTTGCCGGGGAACCGCGGACATTTCCGTGGGCAGACACCCCTCGCGGCGCGTGTGCATCCCCCAATCTGGAGACTCTTTCCGGTGGTGAGTGCATCAGCCACCTTTCTCCTTGCCGTGTGCAGGTCTCTCCAGACAGTCCTGCGTGATACCCCGAGGATTGCGGCAGCCTCCTCCTGCTCCATCCCCTCGAGGTCGACGAGCCGCAGAAGTTCCACCTCGTCTGGGAGGAGCGTGACCACCGCCCTCCCCTCGTCAGGCCAGCAATGGGGGGAATAACACCGGGAAGAGAAGGCATTCCCAATAACACGCGGTGTCCTTGGCCTGCCCCTCCGCCGGGTTGCAGCAGGCACGGGAGCGTCTTCATCCATGCATGTAGTATTCCTCCCGGCAGGTTGATTAGGTCTTCTGCTGTGAAGACCCCTGCCGGTGAACCGATCAGAAATGAGATGACTGGGACCCGGACTCTTTGCACGGCATGCGGGTGCCTACTTTGAGCCCGGGTCTTTCATGAGGTGGACAATATCCAGGTAGCGCTCCGGCTCTTCGCGGAATATCTTCCTCCGCGAGGATTTTGATCGCTGCCTTTCCCTTGCGATGCGAAGCGCGGTTCTCAACGGCACTGAGGTGACCTGGAAGTTTTCCCCCTGTACACAAGTTGAATGAGAAGACGAGGGGTATCCGAGGGCGTTGCCCCGGGCATCGCTGATGTGTTCAGTCATTGGACCGACCACGCAGGTCTTTTTTGTCTCTCTCTGTTCTCATGGATACCAAAGAGCCCTGTCTTACCAGACACAGCGCCTGCGGCGTCCGCCTCCAAATCCCCGTCCGCAACCCCACGGGATACCCCCCCTGCCCAGTCCATAGTACGCGGGTGGAGCGTTTCCCGGCGGGACAGGAGTCGTTCCCTGCGGGGTCTCCTGTGTGCCTCCCGCAGCCTGCGCCTGGCCCTGCACGGGCAGTGGGATCCCGTATGCCCTGCAGCGGCCCCTTCCCCAACCTGTCATGGGACCGCGTCCCAGCGGTCCCGTTCCATCAAATCCTGGCATATCTCTTGCGCCTTCCTGTGGGCCCTGCGCCCTTAATTACTCATATGAGTAAAAATATATCAAGGTGATGTTGGGGGCAACCTCGCGGGGAGAGGATCCGGATGGGGGGAAGTGGTCTTTGCATGACGCAAAGGGAACTGGAGATCTTCTCTTTGGATGAACCATGCCGAAGGTCAGGAGTCGAACTGCTCGCAGGTGTACCCGTGCGAGGCGAGCACTGTCCTGCAGTGGCGGGCAAACTGCGCTTCGGGCAGGGTGGAGGAGGGCAGGACCTCGCGCTCCCAGATTTGCCGGAGCACGGGGTCGGCGGTCGAGAGCGAGGACTTTCCCTTCACCTTCCCCACTTCGGATCCCGCCTCGTCGAGGATGCGCATGGTGCAGCACCTGAAGGTCCGGCAGATGACGGGCCGCGAAGAGTAGATCGTGCAGACGAAGGTCCCGTCACCCTCCTTCCGAAGAAATGGGCACCATCCTGTCTCGTAGGCGGGTGGCGTCCCCCAAAGGAAGAGGTCGCGAAAGGCAGGGTTGACCTGCACGGGGATGCGCTCGCCGGTCACCAGGACGCGGAGGGTGTGGGAGAATGGCGAGAGGCTCTTCTCGATGTGCATGTGGCGGCCGAGGCTCATACAGCACTTTCCGCACCGTGTACAGGTAAATTCCGTCATTTTATCTCGACTCCATCCGGCATTTCAGGAGAAAAAAGGGGCATGGGAGAAAGCCCTGCCCCTCGTCTGTATCCCTCTCCTGGTTCACCATGGGAGCTTCCCTCCGAGGCGTATTCGCCCGGGAGGAAAAAAGACAGGGCAAGGGCGCGTGAACGAGGGAGTGTCACCGGCAGGTCCCCTCCCCTGTTCCCGTCCTCCTGATCTTCTTCATGCAGGCTCCCCGGCGTCCATGAACGCCTCAAGCACTCTCGTCATCGTCCTGTGGTAGCCCAGGCGCCCCTCGAGGAAACTTTCTGATCTCTCGTCCCGGGGCAGGGGAACAAAGGCGAACGGGTACTCGATGTCCCAGAGGACCAGGCCGCCCGGGGGAGCGGGGGCAAGCCTGGCGCCCGCGTCACCCTCCAGGCGGTCCGAGATGATCTCCTCCCCGCCGGCCCCTGTCCCTGCCAGGAGGAGTGCGCCGGCCATGTACCTGACCATGTGCCAGAGAAAGCTCTCGGCACGGACCTCGAAGACGCAGAGTCCGTCTTCCTCAAAGACAGTTGCGGTGAGTACCTTCCGGAGCGGGTCTCGTCCCTCGACCCTGGCAAAGAGCGAGAAGTCATGGGATCCCTCGAAACGCCGTGCAGCCCGCGCCATGGCGTCCACGTCAAGGGCCTGGTCCATGAAATAATACCGGTAGGTCCGGCTTATTGCATGGTGCCGTGGGTGGAAGCCGGGCTCAACCTTTGCGTACCCCGTGGTCCATATATCGGGCGGGAGCCTCCGGCCCAGGGCGGAGATGGCGCGTTCGGGCACGCGTGTGGTGAACGAGAACACCTGAGCCCTGGCGTGGACACCCCGGTCAGTTCTCCCTGCTGCAAGGAAACGCGAGTCACGGTGGCTGGAGAAGAGGCCAAGGTGAATGCATGCGCTGACATACTCGCCCTCCACCGTCCGGAGCCCCGGCTGCATCTGGGACCCGGAGAACCCGTCTCCCAGGTACCCGCAGCGGAAGGCCAGCCTCAGCGGGGCTGCATCCCCCTGGTGAACTTCTTCCATGTGTTGCGCAGGGACTGCCGGGTGTAGGTCCGAAGCGGGGTCATCCTCCCCGTGGCGACGGTCCTGCCTGCCCGGATGGCCTCTATGATCGACGCACTGTCCGGCTCCGCGTCGACGAGCGTCCTTCCATACCCCACGAACCGTGCGTTGTGGGCATCGGACCCCCCCACGCAGGGTTTCCCTATCCTCCGGGCGATCCGCGCGGCTTTGCGGTTTGCTGAGCCCACGATGTACCTGCTGTTGAAGACCTCGATCGCGTCCACCTCCGAGAGCGGTGACCGCTGCCTCCTTGCAACGCCGTGGCGCCAGATATGGAAGGGGTGCGGGAGGATCACGAGGCCGCCGAGCGTGCGGGCGTGCCTGATGGTCTCGGTCACCTCAAGTCCGCGAGGGATGGGGGTGGTGATCCCGAGGACCAGCAGGTGTCCCTGGAGGGTGGAGACCTCTATCCCCGGGATGATGATGACCCTCGACGGGACAGCCAGGGCATGGAGGGCGCCTTCGACCGTGTCATGGTCGGTGATGGCAATCGCATCAAGGCCCACAAGCTCTGCCCTCCTGATGACCTCTTCCACGCTGCTCTCACCGTCCCGGGAATACCTGGTGTGAATGTGCAGGTCGCAGTTCAGCATCTGATCATACCTTTTTTTGTCCTCCGTGATATTAAGAAGACTTATGCGAGTACTCCTCCCCACCGGGAGAGCGACCGTCGAGGTGGTCAGGCAGGCTGCCGCCGGGATCGACGCCCGTGTCGTGGTCACCGGGGAGATCGCCTCGTTTCTTGCGCCGGCCACGCTCCTCGCGCTCCTTTTGGAAGGGGACTATGACATGGCCATCGTCTCGGGGATGTGCACCGCCTCGTTTGCGGCGGTAGAGGAGGAGACCGGCGTCCCTGTCTACCTTGGCCCCCGGCACGCCGCAGACCTCGCCCTCGTCCTCCCGCTGCTTCCGGAGATCACGCTCTCAAGAACGGTCCCTGCAGACGAGTTCCTCGCCGGGGAGAGGCGAAGGGAAGCGGAGGTGCGTATCGCCCGCACCGAAAAGGAGGCTGATTTCCTCTATTCTGTCAGGGGGGTGAAGATCGGAGGCGGTTCACGCATCAAGGTCCTCGCAGAGATCATGGACGCCCACCGGGTGGCCGACCTCCACGCGAGGGTGGAGCACCTCTTCGCGGAAGGTGCAGACATTGTCGACCTCGGCTTTGGGTTCGATGCCACTCCCGATCAGGTCCGCGCCGCGCTCTCTTCCCTGGACGATATCGACCGGCCACTTTCCGTGGACACGCAGGACCCGGCCCTGATCGAAGCAGCCCTGCCAAGGGCAGACCTGGTCCTCTCGCTCCATGAGGAGAACATCCCCCTGGTGGGCACACAGGTGGGAAGTGCCGGCGCATGCGCAGTGGTGGTCCCCGGCAAAAACGGGCTATCCGCGAACCTGGCGATGGCAAGGGACGCAGGAGTCGAATGCCTGCTGGCAGATCCCCTCCTCCCCCCCGCGGGCTCGGGCCTGGTTCAGTCCCTGGCCAGGTTTGGAGGTTGGGATGTGCCGCTCTTCTTTGGGGCGGGCAACGTGGTCGAGCTCCTGGACGCAGACTCGATCGGTGCGAATGCGCTTCTCTGCGCAATGGCCGCGGAGGTCGGTGCCGCGGTGGTCTTCACGAGCGAGCACAGCGACAAGACGCGGGGTTCCGTCCATGAGATGAGGAGGGCGGCAGAGATGATGGTCCTCTCTTGCGGCAGGCCCTATCCCAAGGACCTTGGCCTCGACCTCCTGGTGATCAAGGAGAAGCGGAGGCGGAGGGAGCCGCCCCTTGAATATCGTGACTGCGTGCAGGCAGGCCCGGTACCTGCAGAGATCGTATACGACCCGTGCGGGAATTTCCGCATCGGGATAGAGGGCGGCGATATCGTCGCGGTCATAAGGGACCGGGCATACCGGGGGACCTCGTGGGCAGAGGTCTTCTCGACTCTCCTTGCCGCGGGCGAGGTCTCACTCCTCGACCATGCGGCGTACCTGGGTAAGGAGCTGTACAAGGCGGAGCTTGCGATCAGGTTCGGCCGCAGTTTCGAGCAGGACGGGCCATTCTGACCGGAACACGGGGGCGCATTGTGCCTGCTGCCTTCCCTGTACCATGGTTTAATGCCGACGCCTTCCCAGTACGATGGAGGATCATGCAAATACGGGGCATCAGCACGGACCTCCTCGACCTCCTGCTGGAGGTGGGGAGGGATCGCCATCCTTACGAGTTCGCGGGGGTGATCATGGAAGAGGGTGGCCTGCTCCAGGAACTCTTCCTCCTCCCGGGGACCGTGAGCAGCGAGGAGAGCGCAAGTCTCTTCTACGACATGATGCCCCTTGATACCCACGTCGCGGGGAGCGCTCACAGCCATCCGAGTGGCGTTCTCTCTCCCTCGAACGCCGATCTCTCCTTTTTCCCAAGGATCGGGCGCTACCACCTCATCGTGGGATTTCCTTACACGAGGGAGGCCTGGCGGTGCTACCGGGCGAACGGGGAACCCATGGCGCTGGAGGTGGTAGGATGAAGCGGGTGGTTGCGACCGGGACGTTCGATATCCTCCATCCCGGGCACGTCTATTACCTCGAGGAGTCCAGGCGGCTCGGTGACGAGCTGTATGTGATCGTCGCCAGGGACAAAAACGTCCGCCACAAGCCAAGGCCCGTCATCCCCGAGGAACAGCGGGCAAGGATGGTCGCCGCACTCAGGCCTGTAGATCACGCGGTCCTTGGGGACCTCCATGACATGTTCAGGCCGATCGAGGAGATACGTCCCGCGGTCATCACGTTCGGGTTCAACCAGCACTTCGAAGAGGAGGGCATAAAGAGGGAGCTCGAGAGACGGGGACTTTCTGTCGAACTGGTACGGATCGGACGCTACCTGGGGGACCCGTACTGCAGCTCGAGCGGGATAGTCAGGCAGGTGCTCGCCCGCTGCCAGCATGGCCCGCAATCACGGGAGAGTGGGTTGAATGACGAACACTTTGACCGAAACGACCCCTGAAGGCCGCCGGGTGCGATTCGGTGTCCCTGCTCCAAAGAGGGAACCATATTAATCTGAAAGGTAATATAAGGCTAACGAGGGGTCTCGTTCAACCAGGCCCTTGTACAATTTGAGGATTGATGAGGTATGCCTGAATTTGCGACTGCATTTTCTGGAATGAACAGCGACCGGAAGCTCTCCCACAGTGAACTTGTCAGGGCCATCCGTTTGATGATTGCCGACGAGTACGAGGCCATCCAGGTCTACACCCAGCTCGCGGAGTCGATCGAGAACGAGCTTGCGCGTGAGGTGCTGCGCGACATCGCGAATGAAGAGCGGGTCCATGCAGGGGAATTTTTGAGGCTGCTCTACGAGCTGGCACCCGACGAGGCCGGGTTCTATGCAGAAGGGGCCGCGGAGGTGGAGGCAGAGATCGCAAAACTCGCCCCCCGCGGCACATCCCCGGGAGCGGAGGAGAAGAAGGGTGGCGCGACCACTATCGGCTCGCTGAAGGAGTGAGGAGGAGATCAGATCATGTCAGAACGTTACCTTGGGAGAGAAGACGCCCCGATAGAGGCCAGGACATGGGAGCTGCTCGATGCAGCGATGGTCGACGCGGCAAAGAGTGTCCTTGCCGGGCGCCGGCTCCTGCACATCGAGGGGCCGTACGGCCTTGGACTGAAGGCAGTACCGCTCGAGGACTGCCAGGTGAACGAGTGCATGGCAGTCAGCCAGTTTGTGCCGGTGCACCTGATCAGCACGACGTTTACGGTAGGGATCAGGGACCTGCTGGCGTTTGAGCAGAACGGCCTCCCCTTCTCGGCCGCAGGCGCCGCGGAAGCGGCAATCGAGTGCGCACGAAACGAGGATACCCTCATATTCGAGGGTGCCGCAGGGAGCAAAGGCCTCCTCACGATGGAGGATTGCGGCATGCTGAAACTCTCCTCGTGGAATACCGTGGGGAAAGCCGCCGATGACGTCATCCAGGCCATGATCCTCCTCGACGAGGCAGGGTATCACGGCCCGTACAGCCTTGCCCTGGCCCCTTCGCGATACAACCTCCTCTTCCGCCGCTACCTCCAGGGGCAGAGCACGGAGCTCGAGCACATCAGGTCCATTGTGACGGACGGTGTGTACAAGGCCCCCGCCCTCAAGAGCGGGGGGGTCCTGCTGGCATCAGGAAAGCGCTATGCGTCCATAGTCCTCGGCCAGGACATGACTGTCGGGTTCATCGGACCCATCGGGGACAGCCTTGAGTTCTCCATCACCGAGAGCCTGGCACTCGTCGTGAGGGAACCCTCCTCCATCTGCGTCCTGAAGGACAAGGAATAACCTTTATTTTTCTCCTCCATCCGCCCCTGATACAAGGGAGAGGAGGTACAGCGCCGCCGCCTTGTCAAGCGGCTGGTTGTCGCTCCCGCATTTCGGCGAGAGGATGCAGGCAGGGCACCCTGAATCGCACCTGCACCCGCCGACGAGGTCTCGGGCGGTGCCGAGTATCTCTTCGCAGAGATCATAGCCCTTCTCAGCGAGGCCAATCCCCCCTTCGTACCCGTCATAGAGGTAGATGGTGGGGTCTCCGTGATCCCCCCCGCAGGGAACCGAGAGGCCACCAATGTCCCACCGGTCGCAGAGGACATAAAACGGCATCATCGCGATCATTGCATGCTCCATTGCGTGGAGGCCCCCTGCGAGGTCACCCTCCCGCTGCACGACCGCCTCGGCCGCACGGGGGGGTACCTCGACCCAGATTGCACGGGTGGAGAACTGCAGCGGGGGGAGGTCGAGCGGCTCGATGCCGATGACGGTCTCGGATTTGAGGAGCTTATACGCGGTGTACTGCTCGGTCACCTCCACGTCCCCGTAAGTGAGGACTGCCCCCGGCAGCGGGCGCCGGGCCCTCACCGCCGTGACCCTTACCTGCACCGATTTCAGGGGGCGGGTGTAGTACTCAACCTCGACCGGTGTTGCATGGATGGTCTTTGCCGCGAGGTCGCACGTCTCAACCCGGTACTGCTCGCCCTGGTGGAGGAGGATTGCCCCCGGGTGAGCCTCCCGGAACGCCTGGGAGCGGTCCATCGTCTCAAGTACCCTGCCCTGTGAGAGGACCCGGAAGGTCTCGCGCGCACTGCCGGCGATCCCTACCAGGTCCGCTGCGCGGCGGCTCCCAGAGTAGATCCATCCTCTCCGGGTCTTCCCAAGAAGCGACTCCCTCTCGTGGGCGGCCACGATATCAGGGAGCGATGGGCCGAAGAACTCACGGTCCCGCTCCGTGTCGAGGGGGAGCTCTGCCCCCGCGCAGAGAACCTGGCCGGAGAGGATATACGGGTTCTCGAGGTCGATGATCGCATGCTCGTGGGAAGCCCCGAAGAACGCGCCCGGGTGCCGCATGAAGTACTGGTCCAGGGGATTTGCAAAGGCCACCAGCACCGCAAGCGATTCCTCCCGGGAACGGCCTGCTCTCCCCGCCTGCTGCCAGGCGGCCATCATCGTGCCAGGGAACCCCGAGAGGATGACCCCTCCGAGAGAGCCTATGTCGATTCCCACCTCAAGCGCATTCGTGGAGACGACGCCGCGAAGGGTCCCTGCGCGGAGCCCCTCCTCGATCCGCCTCCGTTCCTCTGGCAGGTATCCTGCCCGGTAGGCTGCAATCCCGGCTTCGGCCGGGGCCATCCGGCCCGCCCAGAGTGCCACGAGCTCCGCGGTCTTCCTGGCACCGGTGAAGCAGAGCGTCTGCGTCCCGCAGTCAATGCACCGGGACAGGATGAGTGCAGTGTCCCTGTGGACGGAACGAGCCACGGGCCATTCATTGAACGGGTTGTAGAAGAGAAACGTCCGGGGCCCGTGGGGAGACCCGTCCCTCCCAATCTCCCTGCAGGGTATCCCACAGAGCCTGGAGGCGAACTGCCCGGGATTTGCGATCGTCGCGGTTGAGAGGAAGAACGAGGGCTCTGATCCATAGTGTCGCGAGACCCTGCGAAGGCGTCTCATCAGGAGGGCGACGTGCGATCCATAGACGCCCCTGTAGCGGTGGGCCTCGTCGAGGACAACCCCGCGAAGGCCCCGAAAGAGGCGGCTCCACTGGTGGTGCCAGGAGAGGATGTGGTGGAGCTCATGGGGATTCGTGAGGAGGATCCGCGCTGTCTGTCGGATTCGGGGCCTCCTTCCAGTCTCCGTGTCACCGTCGTACACGGCGGGGAACGCATGTATCCCCGTCTCTTCCCCAAGCGACTGGAAGGCACGCAACTGGTCGTTAGTGAGGGCCTTTGTCGGGTAAAGGAGGAGGAATGTGGCATCGGGTTCCTCGAGGAGTCGCTCGAATATGGGGAGGGCAAAGGCGAGGGTCTTCCCGGACGCAGTCGAGGTAGTGAGGATGACGCTCTCCTGGTCCCGGAAGGCCTTGATCGCCTCGCACTGGTGCGAGTAGAGCCGGATATTCCGGGAATCGAGGTATTGCCGGAGGGGGGCAGGGAGGTCGCGTTCGAGCGACCCGTATTCGGCATCACGGGAAGGGATCTCCTCCACGTGCACGATCCCCCGGGAGAGGTCGGCGTCGGCCAGGAGGGAGCGATGGATATCCCCGGCTCCCATGGTCAGGACTCCTCCCGGAAGAGACAGAAGAGCCGGGCCAGCGAGACCAGGTCCTGGCAGTTGTGCTCCACGACCGGGATGAGCGGCCCGGGGTTCTGGGTGGTGAGGAAGGCCTCGTAGAACTCCGGGACCATCATCGAGGGCACATCCTCTTGGCGGTGAATGGAGAAGAGTTCCTGCTCCAGGGTCGAGAGGCGGCAGTCCGGAAAGGAGTCACGCCAGCGCCTCCTCGATGGGTGGAGCAGGTCGTAATGCGGGTTGTGGATACCGCAGTCCTCCCCGTACATCGCATACCGCTCGACGAGGTAGGGGACATCGAAACTCCTTCCATTGTAGGTGACCAGCACCTTCTCTCTTGACAGGCAGTCCTTCGTCGCGAGGAGGGCCGGGAGTTCCTCTTCCATGCACCTGACGAGGTACTGGCAGGTGACGAGCCGGTCTCCCTCCACGAATGCGAGGCCGATCAGGATCACGGGGCGCTGGGAGAGGCCGAGCGTCTCGAGGTCGAGGAAGAGGAACTGTCCTTCCCGGTAGAGGCCGGCAGTGGAGAGGCAGCGAGGATCGGATACCGGGTGCCACCGTGAAACGAGGGAGAGGACCTCTGCCGCGGTCCCCTCCCGGAGCACCCGGAGGGCTGCCCGGGCCGGCTCCCCGAACCGCCTGTGCTGCAGGAGATCGGGAATGGTGCGGTATCCCTTCCGCTTCAGGTCCCTCTCCTTCTGCTTCCCGATACCAAAGACGAGGGTGAGATCTGCCTCGAGCTGCCGCCGGACCCTCACCGGATCGCTCTTTGGGAGGCGTATCCCGTGCCGGCGGGTGATGCAGTATACCGGCCCTTCCGCAGTCTCTATGGTGTACCCCGGAAACAGCACTTCGAGCGGGGTGTCCCTGTATCTCTGGAGGAGCATGTGCTTGAAGCGCTGGATCTCCCGGTACTCGGATTCAAGGACCGGGGAGCCCGATATGCCGGCCATGAAGTGGCGGTCGTTTTTGATCACCGAGTAGTCGGGGGCCTCCATGACGCGGTCCCTCCAGAGTCGGCTGGCGGTCTCGAAGGCCAGGGGCATGGTCATTTCACTATCAGGTGCGTTATGAGGTGGTCTTGCACTTGAGCATTCACTGTGCACCGTGAAAGTAAAGAGGCCCCGCGGCGAACCTCTCGTGTGTGAATCACCCGCGCGGGAGAGGGAATGGAGCAAGCATGCAGCACCAGAAAGATGCCTGGCCGGCAGCAAGCCCGATGACGAAAACGGGAAGGCCACGCCCGGGCACTCTTCACCTGTGTGCCCCCTGCAGGGGAAGGATCACCCGCGCGACCAATCCCACGGGGTGTGTATGAAGGCAATCCGCGGACTCCTTATCGACCTTGATGGGGTGGTCTACACCGGCGGCGTGCAGATACCCGGTGCCAGGGAGGCCATCTCCTGGCTCGAGAGAGAAGAATACCCGTTCAGGTTCGTTTCGAACACCACCCGGAGCTCCAGAGAGAGCCTCTCGGTAAGACTCAAGGGGATGGGACTCGAGATCCCGCCCGAGCGAATCTTCACTCCTGCGGTTGCCGCCGCGGCGCTGGTGCGGCAGAAGGGCGCGTCGAGGATTCTCCTCCTTACCACCGGCGATGTCCACCGCGACTTCGACGAGGCCGGGCTGCAGCAGGCCCGGGAAGGTGCGGAGGTGGTGGTGGTGGGCGATGCGGGGGACCGTTTCACCTACCGGGCAATGAACGAGGCATTCCGCCTCGTTCTTGATGGCGTCCCATTCATCGCGCTCGAGAAAGACCGCTACTGGATGGATACCGACGGGCTCTCGCTCTCGGCCGGGCCTTTCGTGAAAGCGCTCGAATATGCGACCGGAAAGAGGGCCGCACTCGCGGGGAAGCCATCGAAGGCGTTCTTCCGGATGGCTCTCGATTCCATGGGGCTTCGTCCCGGGGAATGCGCCATGATAGGGGACGATGCCAGGAGCGATATCGCGGGGGCGATGGATGCCGGCATGGGAGGGCTGCTCGTCGAGACCGGGAAGTTCCGGCCGGAAGCGCTCACCAGGCTCGCGAGGCCACCCTCGGCAATCCTCCCTTCGATCGCGGCACTGCCCGGATACCTGCAGGAGAACGCACGTTGAGTGAGCGCCTTGAGAATCCTGTCTGCCCTCGTTCTCTCTGCCCTGCTCCTCTCGGCACTGGCATCATCCGGCTGCCTGGAAGGCCTCCCATGGCTCGGGTCTCCTGTCGTGTACCCGAGGATCGTCCCAACCGATGGGGGGACCATGCCAGTCCCGCCGGTCTATGCGTTCCCCTTCCAGGACCGGACGGTGGTGGTGGACGTTTCGCCCGAAGCCGGCGTCTATGCCGGGGCAAAGGCCTCTGACAAGAGTGCCCGCATCTATGACCACTCCATCCCTGACGAGGAGTGGAGGGCAGGGATCTACCGCGCACTCATCTCTGATCCCGGCCAGGACGGGTTCTTCTCGGCACTCCTCGCGGAATTCCACCGTGAACGGGAGGCAAACCGCATGGACCCCGACGAGTATGCAGAACTCCTCGCGGTGTTCGTCCAGTCGATCCCCTACGAGACCCAGGACGAAGCCAGCCCCCGGTTCCCTGTCCAGACATTCGTGGATGGGATCGGCGACTGCGATGACAAGAGCCTGCTGCTCGCCGCCCTCCTCAGCAGGGAAGGGTACCGGACAGCACTCCTGTATTTTGAGCCGGAACGCCACATGGCGGTCGGCATCGGCTGCCCGGGCACCGGGTACATGGGTTCCGGGTATGCCTATATCGAGACCACCAACGTGACGCTCGTGGGAAACCCCCCCCGCGAGCTCGCCGGCGGGACCACTCTTTCATCGGCGCCTCTTGTGATCTCCATCGGAGAAGGGACCCTGGGCTATCGCCGCTGCAGCGAGACGGCGGAGATAGGGACGGCGATCGACGGGATGGGAAGAGAGCTCGCAACGCTCGGGGACGAGATCAGGGACCGGGAGCGCACCCTCGAGGAGAAGAGGGACCTGCTCGACAACGAGAAGGCGTCAATGGACCTGTTGCGATCGCGGGGGGACCTTGCCGGGTACAACATGCGGGTGGCAGCATACAATGCCCGCGTAGAAGAGTATAACCAGATGCGATCCGGCCTCCTCCTCCTGGTGGAGCGGTACAACCGCATCGCGGGTGCGCACAACCATCTCGTCAGCCACCAGTACGACCGGAAAGGACTGTATGCCTCGCTCTCTGCCTCCCAGGCGCCGTGAGCATCCGTCGGAGCCGGGAAGTGGTGTGCCGTGTCACAACCGTTTAATCCTTGTGCCATGAGATTATACTGCAACAGCTACCAGGGAGAGATAGCATGCTGAAGATCGAGGACCTGCATGTAAAGATAGGCGAGCGGGAGGTGCTCCACGATATCAACCTCCACATCAAGGAGGGGGAGACCCACGTGCTGATGGGCCCGAACGGATCCGGAAAGACCACGCTGCTCAGGGCGATCATGGGGTTTGGGGGGCTTGATGTCACCGAAGGGCAGATTATCTTCAAGGGCAGGGACGTGACGAGGCTGCCCATCCAGGAGCGGGCGAAACTTGGCATGGGTATGCTGTTCCAGCGCCCACCCACCATCGCCGGCCTCAAGCTGGGCAAGCTCCTCGCCGTCACTTCCGGAGACCGCGCGGGCATGGTCACCGAGTACAGCAGGTTCCTGCACATGGATACCTTCATGGACCGGGCGATCAACCTCGGGTTTTCCGGAGGGGAGATCAAGAGGAGCGAGGTCCTCCAGCTGATGGTCCAGCAGCCGGACTTCGTAATGCTCGATGAGCCCGAGAGCGGCGTCGACCTCGAGAACATCAGCCTGATCGGGACTGCCATTGCGAGACTGCTCGAAAAAGACGTGCATATCGTGAACCGGAAGAAGAGCGGCCTCGTGATCACCCATACCGGCTACATCCTGGATTATCTTGACGCGGACTACGGTCACGTGATGTGCGACGGCGCCTTCCGCTGCCACGGGAACCCCCGGGAGATCCTCCGGGTGATCAAGACTTCGGGGTACAAGGAGTGCCTGGCATGCCAGAAGGTATAGAGAGGATGGAGGACCTCTCTCCGAGGGATAAGGAGCGCCTGACCCAGACCGGCCTTGAGGTCGGGATGAAGAACCGGTCAGGGAGCTTCTTCCAGGTCGACCAGGAGATCAGGCAGATTGCGGCGCTTGAAGAAGGGATCGAGGTCCTCTCCATCCAGGAAGCGCTCGCGAAATACCGCTGGCTCGAGGACTACTCGTGGAAGCTCGTCAAGAAAGAGAAGGACCAGTATACCAGGTTCGTCGCGGACCAGCCGGATCCAAGGGGGTTCGTGGTCATCGCAAAAAAAGGGAGCAGGACCGTATTTCCCCTCCAGACCTGCCTCTTCCTGGCAAAGACCCCCGTCCAGCACGTGCACAACATCATCATCGCAGAGGAGGGCGCGGAACTGCACCTCATCTCGGGGTGTGCGAGCGCATCCTACACAAAGACCGGCTCGCATATCGGGGTCTCGGAGTTCTACGTGGGCCGCAACGCCCGGATCACCACCACCATGATCCACAACTGGGGCGACGAGATCAGTGTATTCCCCCGGAGTGCCGCAAGGGTGGAGGAGAACGGGGTCTTCCTCTCCAACTACGTCTGCATGCAGCCGGTACGCAAGATCCAGATGTCACCCGTGGCGGACCTGGCGGGGAAGAACTCCGTCGCACGGTTCTCGAGCATCGTGGTCTGCACGTCCGGCTCCCACATGGACCTCGGTTCGGTCGCACAGCTCTCTGCGGAAGGCGCCTCGGCCGAGCTGGTCACCCGTGCAATCACGACCGGGGGCACCATCATCTCGCGGGGGATGATCGAGGGGAAGACCAGGCACACCAAGGGGCACATCGAGTGCAAGGGGCTCATCCTCAAGGACGGGATCATCCATGCCATCCCCGAGATCAAGGGCGACGTGGTCGACACCGAGCTCTCGCATGAGGCGGCGGTGGGAAAGATCGCAAAGGACGAGATCGAGTACCTGATGTCGCGGGGCCTTGACGAGGAGGTCGCGACCTCGACCATCATCCGTGGGTTCCTTGACGTGAAGATCGCCGGGCTCCCGGAGTCCCTCCAGAACCAGATTGACGCGGCGATTGACTCCGCGGAGAAGAGCGGGTTTTAAGAGAAAACCTGTCAGGCAGGGGAGGAGAGATGCCGGTAGATCAGAGGGAGGGGGAGAGGAATGAGATGGTGGACACCCAGATCGCGGCCCGCGGCGTGAGAGACCCCCGGGTCCTTCGAGCCATGCGCACAGTCCCGCGGCACCTCTTCGTCCCCGCCTCCTACGAGGGTGCCGCGTACCGCGACGGCCCTCTCCCCATCGGGCACGGCCAGACCATCTCCCAGCCCTATATCGTCGCACTGATGACCGAGCTCCTTGACGTCTCTCCCGGAGACAGAGTGCTCGAGGTCGGGGCCGGCAGCGGGTACCAGGCAGCAGTGCTGGCGACGCTTGGTGCAGAAGTCATCACGATCGAGCGGATCCCTGAAGTTGCAGCACTTGCGGAGGAGAACCTGAGAAAGGCAGGAGTGCAGGGAGTCCACGTGGTGGTCGCGGACGGGTCCGAAGGGTATCCCCCCGGGGCACCGTACCAGGCGGTCCTCGTCACCGCGGCAACGCCCCGCGTACCCGAGCCCCTCATCTCCCAGATGGCCGAGGGCGGCAGGCTGGTGGCCCCGGTGGGGGGGCGCGACGTCCAGGAGCTGGTCAGGCTCGTGAAGAGAGAGGGGAGGGTGGAGAGTACATTTTTCGGCGGCGTAGTCTTTGTGCCACTCCTCGGCCGGTACGGGTGGGAGGCCTGAAGCAGTGGCCTGGCACGACGTGACCCGCCCCCTGACCGGGGGGGTCGTCGTCTTTCCCGGTGACCACGTCCCCTCCATGGTCCAGGAGGACAGGGGCAAATACCTCCTCTCCTGCCTGCACCTCTCCACCCATTCCGGCACGCACATCGACGCACCATCCCACTATATCCGCGGCGGTGCCCCGGTCGATGCCATCCCTCCCGGCACGCTGATCGGGAGGTGCAGGGTCATCGAGATAGGGGGGAAGGAGACAGAGATCGGGGCCGGGGCGCTCGTGCCCTCACTCGAAGGAGTAGAGCGCCTCCTCGTCAAGACCTGGTTCTCCAGGGAGCAGGGGTTCAGGGAGGACTACCCCGGGCTCTCTTGGGAGGCGGCAGAGGCGGTCGCAGAGGCCGGGATCGGGTGCGTGGGGATCGACTCGCCGTCAATTGAGCCCTATGCGGGGGACGGAAGGGTGCACATGCGCCTCCTCTCCCAGGGGATTGCAGTCATAGAACTCCTTGACCTTTCGTGCGTCAGGGGGGGAGAGTACTGGATGGTGGCGCTGCCCCTCCGGCTGGAAGGGCTCGACGGCTCACCCTGCCGTGTGCTCCTCCAGGATACCGGATCATGGTGAGTTGAATGGATATTCTCCAGGACGCAGTACAAAAACTCAAAAGACTCTCACTGCACTCGGGGTGCGAAGACGGAAACATCGTCCTTATGGTGAACCCGGAACGCACAGTCTGCCAGTTCGAGCGCGGTGCCTGCATGGAAGCGGTCTTTGGCGGCCGGGTCGCGGAATTCGTCACATTCGAGCCCACCCGGGCCACGACGAGGCTTGGGTTTCTCTTTGACGCAGCGCTCGAGAAGCCGGCACACAGGGCGGCGGCATGTGCCATCATCAACGTGATGGCCGGGTTCCTCTGCATCTCGCGGGTGCGAAGGTCGTGCTCCCCGGAGTGCCACGAGGCGTGCAGGACCGCTCTTATCCGGGAGTTGGGCGATCGGCGGGTGGGGGGACTTGAGGTCCCTGCACATGCAATGGAGGCGTTCCCCTCCCGGGGCACAGGCGTGTGTGACGTGACGCTTGTCGCCGGCGAGGGGCTCATCTCCCCTGAAGGCCGATCGCTCCTCGAAGGGCCGGACCGCGACAGGGCACTCCTCGTCGGCCCGTCCACGTCAGGAGTGGCAAGCCTCGAGAAACTGCGCCACTGGTGCCCCTACGGGAAAGGATAACTCTATTTCTCACGTTTCCGATTCATATCCATGCGTTTTGGCTCCTCCGGGATCCGGGCCCTCTACGGGCGCGAACTTGTCACCGCCGCGCTCGCGCTCGGGAAGGTCCTCGGGAGGCGGCATCCGGAAGTGGTGGTCGGGAGGGACACCCGGACCACCTCGCGTGTCATGGAGAACGCGTTTTCCGCGGGCGCGCTTTCAGAGGGAGCGGTGGTGCGTGCCGCGGGACTGGTCCCCACCCCCGCGGTGGCAGGGGCCGTCCCGGCGGGCAGTGCAGGCTGCATGGTCACTGCCTCCCATAACCCCGAAGAGTACAACGGGCTCAAGGTCTTCAACCCGGGGGGCTCTTCGCTCCTGAAGTCACAGCAGGAGGAGACAGAGCGTCTCCTTACAGAAGAGTTGACGGCGACAGGACTCACTTCACCTCCCCGACATTTCGGGACGGTGGCCGGAGACGACATCCTTGGCACGTACATCGAGGGGATCATCGATGATGTGCACTGCGCGCGCGAAGTGAGGATGGTGCTCGACTGCGGGAACGGTGCCGGGAGCGTGGCAAGCCCCGGAGTACTCCGGGGTATGGGAGTCGACCGGAAGTGCATCAACTGCTGCCCTTCGGGCCACTTTCCCAGGCCTTCGGAGCCGCTTGAGGAGAACGTGGAATACCTCGGCTCCCTCGTGAGGAGATGGAATGCGGACGGGGCAGTGGTCCATGACGGGGATGCCGACCGAATGATGGCCTTTGACTCCCGTGGCCGCTATATCTCCGGCGACCACCTGCTGGTCCTCTTCACCCGGTTTCTGGGAGCACAAAAGGTGGTGACCACCACCGATGCGAGCATGGCGATCGAGGAATGGGCGAAGGTAAGGCGGACGCCGGTCGGGGACAGCTATGTATCTGAAGAACTGGTGCGGTGGGGGGATCTCGGAGGCGAGCCTTCGGGTGCTTGGATCTTCCCGGGGCACTCGCTCTGCCCCGACGGGCCGTACGCCGCGGCACTCTTCTGCAGGATGGCATCGGAATGGGATATTGCGGCCGAACTCGATGCCATTCCCATATACCCCGTCCTCCGGGCCTCGCTTCCCTGCACAAGGGCACCAGAGGTGATGAAGGCGCTCGGGGCGGCGGTTCCCACCGATGGCATACGGGTCGAGGAGGATGACGGGTGGTACCTGGTGCGGGCATCGGGGACCGAGCCGAAGATTCGGGTCACTGCAGAGGGAAGGACGCGCGGCGCGGCGGAGGCGCTCCTCGGGAAGGGCCTTTCTGCGGTCAGGCACTGGAAAAAGGAAATAAAGCGGCAGTGAGAGGATAATTGGTATGCAATGCGTCATCCTGGCTGCAGGAGAGGGCAAGAGGATGCGGCCACTCACCGCGACGCGGCCCAAGGTCATGCTCCCGCTCGCGAACCGCCCAATGCTGGAGCACCTTGTCCTGGCCGCACGCGACGCGGGGATCTCCGAGTTCCTCGTCGTCACCGGGTACATGGAGGCCGAGATCCGGAACCGTTTCGGCGATGGAGACGCGCACGGCGTCAGGATCGAGTATGTGGTCCAGCGGCACCAGCGGGGCACGGCTGACGCCCTCCTCCAGGCCAGGGACTGGCTCGACTCCGACTTCCTCATGATGAACGGGGACATGGTGATCACTCCTGCCGATATCGCCAGGATCCTCGCGGCGGGTCCGGACTGCATGGCGGTCGCCACCTCGGACCACCCGGAAGATTACGGCGTGGTCCAGGTCGAAGGGGACCAGGTTGTGGGCCTGCAGGAGAAGTCCCCGGAGCCCCGTGGGAACCTGGTGAATGCAGGGCTGTACTGTTTCACCCCCGAGATCTTTTCGCTCCTCGAGAGAGTGGCGGTCTCTCCAAGGGGCGAGCTCGAGCTCACCGACGCGCTGGCGCAGCTGATTAGGGAAGAGAGGCTTGCGGCGTGCAGGCTGGCGTCCTGGATCGACGTAGGCTACCCATGGGACCTCCTCTCTGCGAACGAGCAGATGATGCAGGACCTGGCCCCCTTCATCCAGGGGGTGCTCGAGGAAGGGGTGGTGCTCAAAGGGCCGGTCTCTGTGGGCGAGGGCTCGGTGGTCAGGGCAGGCACATGCATCGAGGGACCGTGCATCATCGGGAGGGACTGTCGGATCGGCCCCCATGCCTATATCCGCGGGGCGACGACGATCGGCGACGGGTGCCACATCGGCCACGCGACCGAGGTGAAGAACTCCATCGTGCTCCCAAAAACCAACCTCCCGCACTTCAACTACCTCGGGGACTCTGTCGTGGGAAGCGGGTGCAACTTCGGGGCCGGGACAAAGGTCGCGAACCTCCGCCATGACCGCGCCGAGGTGAAGGTGCGCGGCATATCCACGAAGCGGAAAAAACTCGGGGCCATCGTTGGCGACAGGGTGCAGACCGGGATCAACTGCTCAGTGAACGTCGGCGCGGTGATAGGGTGCGGGGCACAGATAGGGCCCCATGTGCTCGTAGATGGGTATATCGCCCCGGGGGCAAAGATACGATAGCAAGGAGGTCGAGATGCAGGCAGTGATTCTTGCGGCAGGTGAAGGCAGGAGGCTCCGGCCGCTCACCCGGAGCAGGCCAAAAGCCCTCATCCCGGTCGGTAACAGGCCGGTGGTGGACTATGTGATCGATGCACTCCTGGCGTGCGGGATCAGGGAGATCATCGTGGTGGTAGGGTACCGGAAGGAGCAGGTGATCCGGCACCTGAACACCCTTGACGAGCAGGTCGAGGTCGTGGTGCAGGAGAAGCAGCTCGGGACGGCCCATGCCCTGCTCCAGGCAAAAGACCTCGTAAAAGGGCGTTTTTTGGTACTCCCAGGAGACAATTTCATCAACAGCGCGTCCATCGCCAGGATCAGGGACGTCAAGAACGCGGTGCTCGTGAAAGAGCACCCTTACCCGTCGAACTTCGGCGTCGTGGTGACGAAAAGGGGTTTTGTGACCCGAATCGTTGAGAAGCCTGCACTCGCACCGAGTTTCACGATATCCACCGGGATCTTCTCCCTCGAGCCTGACTTCTTCTCTTTCATCCGCGAGAATGATCTGACTGACGCGGTGGGGGCATTCATCGAGTCCGGGAAGAAGCTGCGGGCGGTCCCTGCGGACGACTGGCAGGATGCGGTCTACCCCTGGGACCTCCTGCAGATGAACCAGAAGCTCATCCCTTCGGCACCCCCCGAGAAGGCAGGGGAGGTGTCGGGGACCTCTGTCATCCAGGGTCAGGTCAGGATCGGGAAAGGGAGCAGGGTCGGACCGGCGACCTGCATCTTCGGCCCCGTCGTGATTGGGCCCGGGTGCGAGATCGGCCCCCATGCCTGCATCATGCCGTTCTCAAGCATCGGGGCGAGGGTCAGGATAGAGCCATTTACTGTCGTGGAGAACACCATCCTTATGGACGATTGCGAGGTTGGGTCACACTCGAGGATCAAGGACACGGTCATCGGGGAGGGCGTCCACCTCGAGGACCACGTAAGCACGGTCATCACGGCCCCGCTCATGGAGATCCAGGGAGAGCAGATCAAGGGGCGGTTCGGCGCCATCCTCGGCGAGAAGGTCCGGGCCGGGCCGTTCACGACGTTTGAGGGAGCGATCGTGGGCAACAGCGTGAGGATCGGGGGAGGGTCGCGCATACGGTCGACCACGGCCTATGAGGATGGGGGCCTGGTGGTGTAGGCGTGTGCGGGATCTTTGGGTACTGCGGGAGGAGGAAAGCGGCACCCATCCTCGTCGAGGGGCTGCGTCACCTTGAGTACCGCGGATACGACTCGTTCGGCATCGCGGTTGCAAATGACGGGATCACTGTCCAGAAGAAGCAGGGAAAGATCTCTCTCGGCGGTGCGGACCTCTCCGGAATAAAAGGCACGATGGGGATAGGCCACACCAGGTGGGCCACGCACGGGGTCCCCAATGACCAGAACGCCCACCCCCACCTTGACTGCCCTGGAAAAATTGCAGTCGTTCACAACGGCATCATCGAGAATTACGCGGCCCTGAAGCGGGAACTCCAGGACCGCGGGCACACATTCTGCTCGGAGACCGACACGGAGGTCATCCCCCACCTCCTCGAGGAGGCATTCCAGGGAGACCTCGCGGCAGCGGTGGAAAAAGTCATCCCACGGCTGGAGGGCAGCTACGCGCTCCTCGTCGTCGCGGCGGGGTGCCCGGAGATGGTTGCAGCCCGAAAAAGGAGCCCCCTGGTCCTCGGGGTGGGTGACCGGGCGTTTCTTGCGGCATCCGACGTCACGCCTATCCTCGAGCACACCGAGAGGGTCGTCTACCTCGAGGACGGGGACGTCGCGTCAGTCTCGACGAAGGGGATCGTCATACGCCAGGGGGAGGCGAACGTGGAGCGGCCCGTGCAGAGGATCGACTGGTCCCTTGCGGAGGTGAAGAAAGGGGGTTTCCCTCACTATATGCAAAAGGAGATCTACGAGCAGCCGGAGGTCTTCTCTGCCACCATCAGGACACTGCGGGACGAGGAGACGCCCCGGATGCTCGAGGGTATCCAGGGGGTGACACTCGTTGCCTGCGGAACTTCTTACCACGCCGCGCTCCTCTGCCGCTACCTCATCGAGGAGCACTGCGGCATTCCCGCGAGGGTGGAACTCGCGTCAGAGTTCAAGTACTATACCCTCCCGGGGGGCGACCTCGTCGTGGGCGTGAGCCAGTCGGGCGAGACCGCGGACACCCTTGCCGCCATCGAGAAGGCCCGCATGCACAACCACCCGACCCTCGCCATCACAAACGTCCTCGGGAGCACGATAACAAGGCTCGCTGACCACACCCTCTACATGAGGGCGGGCCCCGAGATCAGCGTCGCGGCCACCAAGTCGTTCATCGCGGAGCTCGCGGTCTTCTTCCACCTCGTCGACCGCCTCAGCGGCGGAAAGCTCGAACCGGCCCTCGGGAGCGGCCACCTTGCCATCGGCGAGGCGCTGCTCCAGGACCTTTCACCCGCAGTGGAACTGTGCATGGGCGCACGGTCCATGTTCTTCGTGGGACGAGGGCCGTTTTATCCGTTGGCCCTCGAAGGCGCCCTGAAAATGAAGGAGATCAGCTACATCCACGCCGAGGGCTACGCTGCCGGGGAGATCAAGCACGGGCCGTTCGCCCTCCTCTCCCCCGAGACGCCGGTGGTCGCCCTCTGCCCGCCGGGCCCTGCATTCCCTGCGATGTTCTCCAACATCAAGGAGATGAAGGCACGGGGGACCCCGATGGTCGTGATCGGCGCAGGGGGAAACCAGGAACTCGAGGAGGTATCCGATGTGTTCATCCCGCTCCCCGGGGGGGGCCTGGTCTCCCACATACTCGCGTCGACCACACTCCTGCAGCTCCTCGCGTACCACACCGCGGTCGCGCTGGGAAGAGACGTGGACCAGCCGAGGAACCTGGCAAAGAGCGTGACGGTGGAGTGAGGGCGCGGGATCAGAGGGCCTCGTATACCTCCCGGATGAGGTCGCGGTTCTGCTCCCAGAAGCGGAAGTCACGGGGGAGAAGCGGTTCAGGGCTGACCCCGGTGAATGAGCGGATGGCCTTTCCAAGGGAGCTGGTAGGGACCACGTTGAGGTTTTTCCGGGGCTCTTCCATGGAAATACCGGAAGCGATGACCAGCTTGCCCATGTTGAGGTATTCGTTCAGCTTCCAGACTCCTTTGTCGGTGATATAGGGACTTACCGCGTTTTCGGAAAAAGGAATAATGCACAACCCTGCTTTTTTTATGAAAAATGGAATGAGAGAATGGGGTTGCCAACCGGTCAGGATCACGTTTGTATAATGTTTCCAGAAATACAGGCGAGAAAATGGCCCTGATCCCACAACTAAAAAATTGATGTCAGGGAGGACTTTTATCAATTTCAATAAATTGTGTACTCCCTCATGCTTGTCGATCCTTCCAACAAACAGCACAAAGGATTCATCAGGGAGCGAAGGAGGATCTTCCTGATTTTGTATCGCCATGAAAAAATCTGATGATGGATAGTTCGGAATCACCCTTACAGGCTTTTCCCTCAGATCAACATCTTTTAAATAATCCTCCAATTTTCTCTTCAAGGGAGAATTTACAGTGATAAGGGCATCAGCAGTTTTCGCAAGTTTCCTCTCGTAGTGCTCA
>JADFCY010000013.1 GCA_018263335.1 Methanolinea sp.
AGCATCACGCTCAATGATCCTTCCATTACACCTATCCCAAGTGGAATTTGGGAAATAAGTCCGAAGATAATTGATAGACTGAAAAGAATTGCAGTATCAAGGGGACTGATATAATAACCAAATCCGATGATTACCAGCCACAAACGTCCAAATTCAAATAAAAGAGAAGTCAGAGAAAGAATAAATGTAATAATTACTGGCATCAGTGGGATTTTCTGCAGTATAAACTGGTAAGAAAGGTTTGTGCTTTTTTTAACTTTTATCAAAATTTTTACTGCATGCCTTAGAAATAATTCAGATTTATAGTAAAAAACGATGAGAAAACCGATGATAAGAGCGGTCAATTGAAGAAGAATTATCGATGTATCGTCAACCCGTGTGAATAAGATTAAAAGGGAAAAAATGAACAATATGACAATTTCAAAAAACCTTTCATAAAATATCATAGAGATTCCGGACTGGAGATCCAAGCCATATTTTCTTTTCATATAATACGCTTTGAACAGGTCACCAATCTTCCCAGGAGTAATGTTCGCATAAAAAAAGCTTGATATGGTGACGATTGCGGCATCAACCCAAAAAATTTGTTGATTATATGTTCTTGACAGGTATTTCCATCTCACAATTTTTAGGAAAATATTCGCAAGGGAAAATATGAGGGCAAGCACAAGGAAGTATAAGTTCAACTGGAAAAAAACAGGGATATTGGTGATAATATCAGAATTGCAGATCACATAAAAAAGGATTGCAAGTCCCAAGGTAAACAGAACAATATAAAGATACTTTTTTGGCATCGGGAGTATTTTCAGCCACTCCATTGTGTAGATTTATATCATCTATCTTAATTCTTGCATAAAATAATAACCGCGTTTCCGGTTATCACGAGCATATCTAAAATAATTTGAAATCACTACTTTGTAACACACATGCCCAACCTCACCGTCGCGGTCATCGGCCCGGAAGGCTACGCAGGCCACCTGGGGAAGAAAGGAACGGTCTCGGACATCACATTTTATAACCAGAAGAGGGACGACGTCACGGTCACCTATATCGAGCCGAGCCGCTATCCCGAGAAGCTCTCCTCGCTCTTCTTCTCACTCTCTATGGCGGGAATGGCCCTCCTCATCGTGGACGAGATCAACGCGGTCTTCGGGGAGTGCGTCCTGATGCTCGACATGGCAGGAATTAAAAAGGGCGTCCTCGTGCTGCGGAATTATTTATCAGAAGAGCAGGTTGCACCCCTTGTGAAAGGGACGGTGGTAGAGCACTACTCACTCCATGCTGACGACCACGGGCACCTGAGGGAACTCTTCCTCGAGGAGGCCGGAAAGGTACAGCCGTTGTCGGAGGGCTCGACGGGCGGATCTGTCCCCGTTGATCACCATTTCCCGGTGAAGGGAGTCGGCATCGTGGTCCTTGGCGGTGTCGCGGAGGGGACGATACGGGCCCATGACCAGTTGAAAGTGCTTCCCACCGGGAAAGTCGCCCATCTCCGGTCAATCCAGAAGCACGATGACGACGTAACAGAGGCGAGTGCAGGAGACCGGGTCGGGCTTGCGCTGAAGGGAGTGGAGGCAGACGATCTCGACCGGGGATATGTCCTCTCGACCAACCCCGCGCTCGTGTCTTCACATATCCTGAACGGAAGAGCCGAGCTGGTCCGCTACTGGCCGGCCCCCTTAAAGGAGCAGATGGTCGTGTACCTGGGGCACTGGATGCAGTTTGTTCCCGCGAGAATTGCGTTCGTCAACAACGCCGGGGACTGGAGAAGGCCGGAGATCACTCTCCGGTCCGAGAAGGAAATTGTGTATCCTCCGGGAGCATCTATCCTCATCCATTCCCTTGAGGGCGGCAGGCTCAGGGTGGTGGGAAGGATCGTCCCCGCATGAACGCGACGACGCGTCCGGGCATTGTGAAACACCTGATCTGGGGAAGCGACTTTTTGGTTGACCGGGTCAGCGGAGTTAAATACGCATGGGAGAGATAGGTGAAGCTATGGCACTTGGAGATCTCATCCCCTGGATCGTGGGGGGCATCATCGTCCTCGTCATCGTGGGACTGGTGCTCTATTTTGTCGGGGTATACAACCGGTTCTTCAGCCTGAAGAACTCGTCTGAGGCGACGCTTGGCCAGATACGGGTGGCGATGAAGAAACGCCTCGACATGATCGACCAGCTCCTGGGCGCGGTCAAGAGCTACGCCTCATTCGAGCGTGAGACATTCGAGAAGGTCACGGCCATGCGGGCAAGTGTGGGAAGCGCTGGTCCCGGCGACCTCAACCAGATCGAGCGGGAGTCGCGCTCACTCCTCGGGAGGCTCTTTGCCGTCGCGGAGAACTACCCCGACTTAAAGACGAATGCCACGGTGATGAACCTGATGGATGCGGTCCGCGGGGTCGAGGACGAGATCGCCCGTCAGCGGTATACCTACAACAACATTTCCCAGCAGTTCAATACCCTCCGCGACGTGATCCCCTCGAACTTCGTGGCCAGGATCCTCGGGTTGCCGAAGTTAGAGTACCTGGAGTTTGAAGAGGCCATCCAGACACCCCCGAAGATCGCGTTCTGAGAGAGGGGCGCATGAGCGAGACGAGATCACTTCTGATCCTTGTCGTGCTGGCAATCATCCTGGGTGCGGTTGCGGTTATCCTGGCACTGGCAATCCCTCCCCTTATTGAGGGGGACCTTGTCGTGGACCGGTACCAGGCCACGCTCCAGGAGGATGGATCGTTCCAGGAGACCTACACGTACGAGGTGAAGAGCAGCGGAAAATACAGGATGCTCTACCGGTACTGGCAGGACCCCCTCTCGTCTCAACCGCTCGAGTCCCCCCATATCCAGATCATCGATATGGAAAAACCACGAGGTACTGTGGGGTACCTGAAGGACTGGTCAGGAGAGGTCACGCTCTATAAAGATGATAATCCAGAGTATATCCTGTTTGTACGGGACCGCGCTGAAAGAAACGAAGTGGGAATATACAACCCGGGATATTTCCCCGCAGGCAAATACACCGTCTCGTACACCTACCGGCTCTTTCCGCCCATCGAGTATGACGCAATTGACGCTCACCTGAACCTCCGGCTGGTCGACAGACACATCCCGTTCAGGGACCTCGAGATCCGTATCCCCGAGCGATACGGACGCGAGGTGTTCCCCCACCCGCCCGGACTTGCTGTGGCACGCGAGGGCGGCTGGGTCACCATCAGTGGGGAGGTGGCGGGGGACGAGGTCCTGGGAGTCGAGATGCTCTTTTTGGCGGATGAGGCACAGAGGATGCCAGGGGTTTATACCTCCGTTGAGGACGTGAGAGGAAAGACGCTGGCCGCCAACCCGTTTTACCACCGGGTTCCCCTCCTGGGAGCCTGGGCACTCTATATCGGGGGGCTTCTCTCTGTGGTCCTCACTCCGCTGCTCCTGGTATACATTTACAGAAAATTCGGACGCGAGAAGGAGTTCACTGTTCCCGAGTTTCTCAGTTTCTGTCCGAACCCCTCGATGAAGCCATGGGCCGTCAACCTCCTCTTCAAGGGGGACGCAATCGAGTTCGACCAGGACGGGTATTACGCGACCCTGCTTGACCTGCACCGAAGAAAAGTGATCACCATCCAGGAGAAGCCTGGAGGGAAAGGGATCACCATCACAGTGAACAGGAGCCAGTCCGATGAGCCGTACGAACAGCGGGTTCTTGACTTCCTGCAGGATGTACAGGAGAACGGGACCGTCGACTCCGAGGCCCTGCAGCAGATGGCGGCCGATGCCAGAAGGGACAGGACCATTGAACGAAAGATGCTCAATTACCAGCAGCAGCTCTCCGGTGTGACGAAGAGGTCTGATCCCCGCCTCATATCCCGCTATATCGTGGACGGGCGGGATCACCTCTTTCCACTCCTCTTTGTCGGCATCTCGTTCTGCGCTGTCTCCGTCATGGCAGTCATCCTCTACCCGGTCCTTTCGGCATTGCTCGTCCCCGCGATCGTCCTCTTTGCAGGGATGATTGTCCAGTCGGGAGTCGCGCTGGCATTTCCCTCGACCCTCTTTGGACACTGGAAGGATGACCGCTACAAGGAGAAACTGGAATGGGACGCGTTTGCCCGGTTCCTCTCGGATCTTGCCCTCATCAGGCAGTACACGCCGGCCGATATCTCCATGTGGGGAGAGTGGCTGGTCTACGGAACTGCGCTTGGGGTAGGCGAGAAGGTCGAGCGGGCGATGGAGGCCCTTCATGTCAGCCTTCCCGAAGCTGGTGTGCCCATGGCTATGGGACTGAGGACCGCATTTGTGCCGGTTCTCGCGTTCACCCCCCCGTCACGCGGAGGGAGCGGCGGTGGGTTCGGGGGAGGGGGGTCTTTTGGGGGCGGCGGCGGGTTTGGCGGCGGAGGCGTAGGCGGCAGATGAGTGGCGGGATCGCGCGTATTGGAGAGGTCCATGCAGTATACTGAAGGGCGTGCGGGGAGGATATTCGTCCTCCGCATCGACCATGGGGAAGATCTCCTCGAAATGATCCTCCAATGCATACGCGAAGAGAAGGTCCTCTGTGGGACCGTCCAGGTGCTCGGCGCTCTGGGACAGGCACACCTGGTGACTGGGCCGGAGGAACCCATCCTTCCCCCAGTCCCGCATCGCGAGGAGGTTGCGGGGGGATGGGAGGTCCTCGGGGTGGGTTCGATCTCGTGGGGAGAGGATGGCCCTCACCTCCACCTCCACTCGGCAATCGGTCAGGGATCGGTATCCCTTGCAGGATGCCTCCGGGACCGTGCGACGGTCTACATCGTGGTAGAAGCAATCATCACAGAGATCGCGGGCATTCACGCGGTCAGAAGCCATGACAAGGTGACCGGGCTGCAGCTGCCCCGGTTCCTGCCCGGAAGTCCTCCATGAAGAGGAGACAGCCAAAGTTCCTCCCGATGACCCTTGCGGAGGCAAAGAATCTCCGGATCGACCAGTTCGACGTGATTCTTGTCAGCGGTGATGCCTATGTTGATCACCCCTCGTTTGCTGCCGCGGTCATCGGCAGGGTGATCTGGGACGAAGGGTTCTCGGTCGGGGTGATCGCGCAACCCGACTGGAGGAGTGACGATGACTTTCTTCAGCTTGGCGCTCCCCGCCTCTTCTTTGCGATCTGTCCGGGGAACTGCGACTCTCTCGTGAACAATTATACCGCTGCGAAGAAGAGGCGTTCAAGCGACGTATATTCTCCCGGAGGCAGTATCCGGAGACCTGACAGGGCAGCAACAGTCTACAGCGACAGGGTCCACTCGCTCTTTCCCGGAGTGCCCCTCGTTCTGGGCGGCATCGAGGCATCTTTGAGGAGATTTGCACACTACGATTACTGGTCTGACGCAGTCAGGCACTCGATCCTTGCGGATGCTCCTGCCGACCTGCTCGTGTACGGCATGGGTGAATCGCAGGTCAGGGAGATCTCCCGGCGCCTTGATGCAGGGGAGGCTGCGGCATCCCTGACTGATATCAGGGGGACGGTCTTCCGTGTCCCTCCTTCCCGTTATCAGGGTTCCTGTGCATTCCCGCTCCTGGAGATCCCCTCCTTTTCGGAAGTCGAGAAAGACAGGGTGGCCTATGCAAGGGCGTTTGCCATGCACTACCGCGAGCAGAACCCGTATACGGGAAAAGCGGTCGCGCAGAGGCACCCAAAGACAGTAATTATCCAGAACCCGCCAGCACTCCCCCTCTCCACCCCTGAACTGGACGCCGTCTACGAACTGCCCTATTCCCGGAAAGCCCACCCATCGTATACACATCCCGTACCGGCACTCGAACCCGTGAAATTCTCGCTCATCAGCCACCGGGGGTGCTTTGGTTCCTGTGCATTCTGCGCCCTTACCCACCATCAGGGGCGCATCATCCAGAGCAGGAGCATCGAGTCTCTGGTAAGGGAAGCGACCCGCATGGCAGGGATGCCGGGATTTTCGGGTGTGATCAGTGATGTGGGGGGACCTACCGCCAACATGTACGGCATGGAGTGCCCCCGCTGGGCCGTTTCCGGTCCATGCCCGGATAAGGCATGCACTGAGAGTTGTCCGAACCTCCCGGTCTCCCACCAGCGGCAGATTACGCTTCTCCGCCGCCTTAAAAAGATTCCGGGAGTGAAGCGTGTCTTCATCGGATCTGGCGTCCGGTACGACCTTCTGGTTGCCGATCCCGGAAACCCGCTCCCCGAGATCTGCGCCAATCACGTGTCAGGGCACCTGAAAGTTGCCCCGGAACACATCTCTCCAGGCGTCACCGCACTGATGGGAAAGCCAAAAAAAGAGGTCTTCGAGCGGTTTCTTGCCGCGTTTTCGGGATGCCAGGAAGGCAGGGAGAAGAGGCAGTATGTCCTCCCGTATTTCATGTCGGGGCACCCCGGGTGCACGGTTGAGGACATGATCGACCTTGCGGTCTTCATCCGCGACCACGACCTCTATACCGAGCAGGTGCAGGACTTCACTCCGACTCCGATGACGGTGTCAACCTGCATGTATTATACGGGGCTCAATCCCTTCACCCTTGAACCGGTACATGTCCCGAAAGGAAGGGAGAAACAGGTCCAGAGGGCGCTTCTCTCATTCCGTGACAAGAAGACCAGGCACCTGGTCGACGAGGCACTCAAGTCGGTGGGGAGAAGGGATCTCCTCTACGGGGACAAAGGAACCCATACCCCCGGAAGAAGGGGGAGGGAACCCCGAGGGGAGCAGAAGGGCGCTTAGTGCCTGTCGAGTTCGATCCCCGTATTGTCGCAGGGGATGCACTTTGCCATCTTCTCGTCAAAAATACGATAGGCATTCGCCAGTACCGAGGAGTTCGAGATCATTCCTGCCAGGAGGATCACTTCCAGTATCTCTTCCCTGCTCGCACCCTTCTTTACTGCAGCCTGCATGTGATAGCTTGTGCAGTGCGGGCAGCGGAGGGCCGAACCGACCGCCATGCTGATCAGCTCGATGTACTTGGGGTCGATGGCACTGGTCTTTGTCACTGCGGTCTTATAGAGAAGATGGGAGATGAGCACTTCCGGCCGTTCAGCCATCCGCTTGAATATGAGGGGTGCACGGCCGTACTCCGCCTCAATATCCTTCATCCATGCCTCTGCGATCTCTTCTCCCCCACACGAGACGATCTCCTGCAGGGTGTGTTCGAATTCTTCCAGGTCGTTCATGACGAACCTCCCTGACTAGATATCCTCGGGGAAGCCATATTATACTGCTGACGGAGCAGGGTAAGTGCGAAAAAATTCGCAGTAAAAGTCACGTATTTATAAGAACCACGCCAAAGATCTGGATGGTTCCCCAGATAATTGAGGACCAGGAGAGAGCTATATGCCAAATAGGAGTCCTTTTCTACGCTCCACATGCCTGGTGCTTCTCGTCGCGCTTTGTTTTGGAGCGATGGGAGCAGTCCAGGCCGCACCAATGAGATATGATCTCAGCGAGAAACTGTCATCTTACCGGATGCAGGACCAGTCATCTTTCCAGATGCCGGCCAAGAATATGTCTGTTCCGGCATCCTACTCCCGCGCGGATGTTGCCGGCGCGGTCAATACCTGGAAGAGAGACCTTCCCATCCCGGGTAGCATCGTTCGTGAGAATGCTCCCGTCAGTGCACCGTCAATCGCGAAGGGTCCCCAGAGATTCAACTTCACCATCCCTGAACGGTCGCATGGGATCAACCCGGTCAGGGAGAGGGCATTCAACCAATCGGCGGGGAAATCGTCCCTTGTTTCAACCACGGGAACCGTGGTGTACATGGATCTCGAGGGCGGATTCTATGGCATCGTCGCCGATGACGGCACCCGTTACCTTCCCGATACCCTTCCGGAATCATGCAAGGTGGATGGGATCAGAGTGAAATTCACCGGCATGGAGAAGACCGGAGTGGCCAGCATCTACATGTGGGGCACATCCCTTCGGATTCTGTCGGCAGTTCCCCTCGGTGAAGAGGTGCGGGCGCAGGGAAGAATCGAGTACATCGACCTTGCCGGCGGATTTTACGGGATCGTCTGCGCTGATGGAAGATCTTTTTTGCCCCTGAACCTGAACAAAGAGTTCCAGGTTGACGGGATGGAGGTCTCTTTTACTGCGAGGACGGTCCCTGACACCCTTGGCATCTACATGTGGGGAATCCCGGTCACTATCATCTCCATATCAGCATCACAGGAAGAGGAGAAGTCGGCGGGATCATCCCTCATTGGGCAATGGACCCTGGTCGGCATGGACCGTGGCGGAGTCATAGCCCCTGTGATCCAGGGAAGTATGATCACGGCGGCATTCTCGACAGATGGCAGAGTCAGCGGGACCGCAGGCTGCAACCTCTATTTTGCACCGTTCGAGCAGAGTGGCGCTACCCTTCGGATCGGGCCCGCAGGTTCGACTGAAATGTATTGTAGCGATACTGCCAGGGCGATCATGAAGCAGGAGAGCACCTACCTGCAGCTCCTTGGATCTGCGGCATCCTGGGAGATCAGGAATGGAGACCTCGTGATCTCGGACTCATCTGGTCGCAAGATACTGGTCTTCTCGCCCGGCATCGAGGATATATCCGATCGACAGGAGCCCCTGGTCGAGTTCTGGAGGACCGGCGGCTTCGCAGGGAACAACGACCACCTTGAGATCTACCCGGACGGGAAGGTCTCGCTCACCCGAAAGGACTATTCCGTCAGCTTCGATCTTTCAAAAGGAGCACTCGAGGAGATCAGCACTCTCCTCGGGAGTTCCGGGTTCATGGCACTTTCGCCCGAATACCGGGCACCACCCGGGAGCGCAGACCTGTTCCTTTACCAGATACGCGCATATGGAAAGACCGTGCTCGTGGAGGATACCGTGATCCCCGAATCCCTCCAGCCACTCGTTGATGCGCTCTCTCGCATCGTGGGGGAGAACGCCCCCGATGACATTGCGCCACCGCGGGCTCACTGAAGATACCCTCCACCCTTTTTTTCCCTCGTTTTCCAGACACTACTGCTTGGGACCACGCAAACCCACGCGTATCCCTGCCAGTTTTTCATGTAAACTGCAGGAACGGGACCAATCGGTTTAATAGGACACGGTGAAGAGTCTTCTCCATGAGAAGGGTGGGAATGAGGAGTGGACGGGGCGTATCCTGGATGATGGTAGTGGCAGTTTTTGCAGGTCTGCTCGCACTTTCAGGCTGTATATCACCCCAGGACTTCATCCCGGAACCAGGCCCCGGCCCCGTTGAGACTGTCAGCCCCGGGGCCACTCCGACTCCGGGCACTTCAATTCAGGGAGGGGGCATTGATCTCCCCATCGATGCCGGCAGGGGTGTTCCCCAGTACATCATCAAGACCCCTTACGGGTATCTCATCACCACTCCCAAGACGGGTGTCCGCCTGTCCGTGATCGAGATCAGGGATGACGTGGATGCCACCGGCCAGCGGATCATATCAGGGAGGATAAAGAACGACGAGAGTTCCCGCATCGACCATATCACCGTGAATTTCAACCTCTACAACTCGAACGGAAACCTCCTCGGAAACACATATGCGAGCGTGAACTCGCTTGGCCCCGGAAAAGTGTGGAGGTTCTCAACACAGCCGTTTGCATACCGGGACTACCAGTATTACGAGATGTCGGGAATATTTACCGCATGATGGGGAGGGGAGCTTGGCAACAACGGCCCCGTTCAGATCAGATCACGAGGTTGGTCTCGGAGAATGGCTTTATCCGGATGAGGATATAGTCTCGCATGCGGGAGGGGAGGACCTCTGCGAGATCGCCGATGGTCACCCCTTCGTCGATTCCTGTCTTTCGTAACACCGGTCCGAAAGTATCGTAGGGGAGCTTGACCCGGAGACCCCCCATCTGCACGGTGATGGGAGTCGGCGAGAGCACCTCGTGAATCTCGTCGATCTTCTCCGAGATGATATCCATCAGGCGTGCGGGAGAGATGGAGAGGGGATCCTTTGCCATCTCCTCCCTTTTTTTGTCGAGCACCCGCGTGACCTCCTCTACCACATCATCGAGCCGCGAGATCTCGTCTGACTCCTTTGTCCTGTGCATGAAGCGCCCGATACTTCCCACGTACCCATCGACCGGCGGATCGATGATCGCCTTCAGGGCCTCAGTCGGAGGACCACCGCAGAGAACGATGGGGACCATGATCCCCCTCCGGAGGACCGGGAATTTTTTCTCGATGCAGGTCTCGAAATCGCCGAGCAGGTACACTGCCAGGTCGTGCTCGTTGATGACATCGCGCTCCTCGTCGTTCAACTGGGCGATGCGCTTCCCAAAGCCCCTGGCAAGACCCACCATGTTGGTCTTGGCCCCAAAACGGCGGATATACTCGGCGACATCACAGGATGCATGGGGGAGGTGGTGGATCTCAAGGGACGGCGTCACCACCGCGATCTCGGTTCCCACCAGGGGCGAGAGGGTGATATCCCCGGTGAGCGGTTTACCAATTTTTCGTATCAGTTCAATGTCGTCTTTAGGGACGAGCGCCTGGAGTACCACCTCCTGTGCAATCATGTGCTTCTGGATGATGTAGCCGCCGAGATCCTCGATGAGGTCTATGATCTCGTCGTGGCGGTAGATACCCCCCTTGTAGGTGACCGGGACCAGGATCACAGGGACTCCCCCATCAGTGAAAATTTTTGCCTGACAATATCTTCGATATCCTCAGGCAGGGTGTCCTCGCTTGCCACAAGGTAAAACCTGCCGTTCCCATAGTACTGCCTCCTGACCTTGAACCCCTCGGGCTGGATGACCTGGAGAGCGTAGATGAGGTCCTTGTAAATCGACTCGCTCGGGTCAAAAACCGGGAGATCCTCCAGGGATCGAGACTCTTCCTCGTCAAGATAGAGGATGATGGTGAAACGATCGGGTTGTTCCACGTGGTCTTTGCCGTATTTTTTCCACAGGATCTGCAAAAGGGGAGCCAGGTATGCTTCATTTCCGATGGATATTGTCACTTTCCTGTCCTGGATATTCACATCCGCAAAGTCGCGAAGCCTTACGATACCAGGGAGTTTCCTCGTCACACCGCCAGCAACAAAGAGCGGAACCTTTGGATCTATGAAGATATGCAGTTTCAGGACGACGCGGATGAGGTTATGGTCAAGGAGCACCACGTCGGCGATCCGGCGGTAGTAGTCCCCACCCGCCTTTTCGGGGCATTCCACCTCGAAATACTCCACTGCCTCCATCTACTCTCCCTTGATGAACCCTGAAGCCAAAAGCGCGGAACCTACCGCGCCGATGTACTGGGAGTGGTGCGGAACGACGATCTCGGTCTGGAGGAGGTCCTCCATCGCCCGGACGAGCCCCTGGATCAGGGATGTCCCGCCGACCATGATCACCGGGTCCTTGATATCCACCTCCTGGAGCTGCTGCTCGAAGACCTGCTCCGCAACGCTGTGGCAGGCAGCGGCGGCCACGTCCTCGGGGCTGCTTCCCGCGGCAAGGGCGTTCACCAGGCTCTGGGTCCCAAAGACGATGCAGTAACTGTTCATGGGTACTTTCTGTGAGAGGCCCTTCATGGCAAGCGGACCGAGTTCTGTGATATCGACCCCGAGCCTCTTTGAAGTCATCTCGAGGAACCGGCCGCTCGCACCCGCGCAGATGCCTCCCATCGTGAATGTCCCTGGGATGCCGTCCTGGACGCTGATGGCCTTGTTGTCCATGCCCCCGATGTCGATCACCGTGGACGGCCCACGCTGGGTGTCTGCGAGGAAGACTGCCCCCTTGGAGTTGACGGTCAGCTCCTCCTGGACGAGGTCTGCCTTCAGGTGATCACCGACGAGGAACCGGCCGTATCCCGTGGTCCCTATCGCCTCCAGATCTTCGCGGGTCACTCCGGCGGCAGAGAGGGCCTGCGCGACTGCATCATCGGCGCTCTGGAGTACGGCGGTGGTGGGAAGCCAGCCGGTCCCGATGATCTCGTTGTCCCGCATTACCACCGCCTTCGTGGTACTCGACCCTGAATCGACACCCATCGTGAGTCCCTGCTGCACCTCTCTCGCCAGGAGCGCCCGCCGCCGTGCGATGGTAGTCAGCGCCTCCATCCGGGTGAGGAGCGTCCCTGCAGTTGTTCGCTCGGTGAACGAATAGCTGACCACCGGAAGTCTCGAGTTCTCGTGGATGTAACGACGGAGCTCGTTCCGGACGATTGCCGCCTCCGCGCACCTGAAGCAGGTGGCGATGAAGACGGCGTCCGCCTCCACCCGGCCCTCAACGAGGGCCTTTGCACGCGCAATGGCGAGCTTGAGATCGGGACTCCGCACGTCAAGGCCGAATTCATCGAAGGAGTGCCTGATGTCTGCGAGTTTTAAATCAGGAAAGAAGATCTCCGCGTCCACTGCCGCAGCCGCCTCGTCGATCTCCTTCTGTACCCCGCTGTACTCCGGACCGCAGGAGAGCTGTGCAATCCTCACTCGGCTCATGGCGAACCCCCCTCAAGGGTATCGAGGAACCTTTTGATTGCCGCCACGAACTCGACCCCCTCCTCCTCGTTTCGTGGATATTCAAGGTCGAGGACCGGGATGTCCTTCTTCCTTACCAGGTACTTGATGAGTTCGTTTGTCCGGGCACATCCCATGCACCCGAACGAATAATCTGCGTTGTTGATGATGATCGCCGCCTCTGCCTCGTCGATCATGGGCCCGTAAAGGGACATCCTGCCGCGCACACCTGACGGTACTTCCACTGCAGCCCACCTGAGGCCTTTCTTCGGCTCTTCCGGGGTGATCTGGAGTGGGGGCGACTCGAGCCCCGCTGTCTGGATCCTTTCGCGGACCTGGAGGGCTGCAGAGAGGGGTTTATGCCCGAACCTGGCCACCAGGTCCGAGAGGATGAGGCTTGTGGTGGGGTAGAGAAAGACCTTTGCCATGTCAGGACTCCTGTGATTCGATGATCTTCTTCAGCCGTGCGGCATCGAGCCCGGGCTTTTTTGAGGGGGTGGGGGGATGCGGCAGTTCTCCGGGGGGTCGTCCCGGGAGCGCCTCGAGCCCCTTTGAGATGTTTCTTATCAGTCCTATCTCGAACTCATGCCCGAAGTAACCGGGGCGGGCTCCTCCGAGGTTTGCCCGGCACCTCCTCGGGTCACCCGGAGGAAAACCCCTGTCTTTTACGAAGATGTGTGACGGGTCGAGCGCCCTGAGGGAACTCACAATACGGTCCACATCAGCCTCTTTCCCGGTAACCTGGAGCCCGAAGCATGTCTCCTTGATCATCACGCCCTGCGAGATCTCGTATGCCCTGATGGCGAGATCGGAAGGGGTCATCTCCGGGGACTCGACAAAAACATACCTGGTCACGGAACCTGCATAGCGGGGGCTGTAGGCGGTCAAGGCTTCACTTCCCTTATATATACGATCTCATTCTCACGCAGGAGAGGGAGTTTATTCAGGTCAATCACTTTTCCTATGATATTCGTACTCTCGAACGGCTCCGAAGTGGGGCCAAACTCGCTGTTGTCACTTGTGCGCACTCCCACCATACCGGATCCCTTCCTTGAGTCGTTGGTGATTGCAAGCGTCCCTGAGGATACATGGTCAACAGGGGTGTTTTCTGGGATGATGTTCACTCCCCTGGGGACTTTTGGCTTGAAGAGAAACACGTCCTCAAAATTGAAGAAGAAAGGAATTCTTCCCACGTCATGCAGATGAAGACCGGTCAGGAACCGAAAGATCTCACAAGTGACAGGAGCTGCGTTATCGTCGAGCGCGATATCAATTACCTGTTCCAGGGGCACTCCCTTGAGCTGGACAGATCCCGCCGACAAGCTCTCGAGGGTGGTGGCTGGGTACTGGTCGACAATGATCAGGTCATGGCCTTCCAGGTCGCAATCGACCCTGATACCCCTGGACGAGGCGATCTCCCTGGCCTTGTCGATGGGGAGCCCTACAAGGTCAAATCGGGGAGGATTAACCTTTACGTGTATCCTCTCCTGCTCCTTTGCCAGACGGGCCAGTTCCAGTCCATGTGTCACCTGGCCTGTGACTGAATGTGAGGGAGACGCCGGGAGGTCCTGAATGTAAATATAGAGAGAACCGGCAGATCTCCCATGGCACCTGACAGTAACTGCACCCTCCCTCCTTGGTTGTTGCACCTGGCACACAACTTCCGTTCCCGCCTTCCTGTCATCACGGATGTGGGTACTCGCTGACCTGCCCACGAAAAATCGATTGTCCTGGAGTGAGAGGAGCATCTGCTCTACGCTCTGGGCAGCAGTCACAGACGTAATACGTCCACCGGAAAAGCCATGCGAGGTGATCTGCAGGTATGTGATGATCTCCATTCCATCTTCGAGGATCATATCGGGGTCGGTGGTAGTGAATGAACGACTGGTGTCAGCCCAGTTGAGGACAGGGGATTGTGCAGTAACCATATCCCCGGTGTTCCAGCGGTCAAGGACTCCCCGCCCGCTCACCACCCTGCCGAGGACTCCTCCCCAGGCGGGGGCCCCGAAGTCGGAAGTATGCCGGCTTCGTGCAAATATAAGGTAGGATCGCTTCGGGTCATACCCCCCACAGCCCAGGATGAGGTCTCCTCTCTCGTAGAGGACCGCAGTCCGCGCGGGGGAGAACGAAGAAGAGAAAGGACCGAATGCAGCAGCATACCTGTCCTGCCAGTGGATCGAGAAAGGGAGATGAAGCTCGGAGGATTCCAGGATCTTCTGCCCCTCGGGGGTGAGGTCCACTACCACCTCCCCTGCGGTCGTGTTCAGACGCAAGCCCCCTGTCGTTGCGGATTCCCTGGCCCCAGGAAGAATGATTGCGACAGAACAGTCTGGCTCTCTCTCCGGGAGGATCTCTTTTAACCTTGTCCCCTCTTCGACTTCGAGGCGGTTCCCATCGAGCAGGAGAGTGATCATTCACGCTCCTTTATGAGGGAGCAGCTTTGCTCATGACCTCGCGCTCTTCTTCAGTCAGAATGGCAAGGACATCGGGTGTGTTGCCGATCTGGACAATCTTTCCTCCCCTCATCAGGGCAAGCCGGTCGCAGATGTCCCGGACAAAGTCCATGTCATGGGAGACGATGATGAACGTCTCCTCCATCTCATCGCGGGCATGCATGATGGAGTGCTTGACATCGACCTTGGTGAGGGGGTCCATCGTCCCGGTGGGCTCATCGAGGATGACAATCCTCGGTTCCCGTATCAATACCTGCGCGAGTGCCACACGGTGCCGCTCACCGTCAGACAGCTGGCCAGGAAGGCGCTCGAGTATCTCTTTACTCTTTGCTTCGGTAAACCCTGCCATCTTGAGGGTGATGACGGCCTTTCGCATCGCCAGCTCTTTTGGAAACTCGAGCCCAATCGCATCGGTCAGGTTGTCAAGCACCGTCCGGTGGGGATACAGGTCGTACTCCTGGTGCAGCAGGCCGATGTACCCCTTTGCTCTCCCCCTGTTCTCGATCCCGGGTTTCGTCATGTCGACTGCATCGTCACCGATGCGTATGATCATCTCCCCACTGGTCGGCTCAATGATGCCGGCGATTATCCGGGAGAGCGTTGTCTTTCCAGCACCACTCTTTCCAATAATGCCGAATATCTCCTTCTCCTTCACCTCGAAAGTGACGCCGTTGACTGCCCGGACCACGCCCCTGTCTACTGAGATGTAGCGCTTGTAGACGTCCCTTGCGATCATGATCTCTCCTCCGAAGGCCGGGACCTCGAATTCCTCTGTGTCGGAGAGGTCAGTCATGAAGGTCCGGATGACTTCATCAGGCGACCCAAGGGCGACGATCTTTCCCTCCACCAGGAGCATGGCCCGGTCGGCAACTTCATTGATGGTTTGAGAGAAGTGTGAGGTGACGACCATTCCCATGTGGTTCTGCTCCGTCGCTTCAATCAGCATGGAATGCACCAGGTGGGCGGTCTCGGGGTCCAGGGTCCCGGTGGGCTCGTCTGCAAAGAGGAGGAATGGCTCCTTTGCAAGCTGGCGGGCGAGCACAACCCGCTGTTTCTCCCCTCCCGACAGGTCACGCGCGATATGCATCATGCGGTGGGAGAGGCGCACCTGGTCGAGGAGGTCTGCAGCCCTGTTGATAGCCTTCTCCTGGGGGTAATTGATGTCATCAAGCGCATGGAGGACGTTCTCTATCACGCGGTCGTTGCCGTAGAGGGCAAACGTCCTCTGGAACATGATTGCGGTATGCTGCATGAGCCTCCGCCTGAGGCCCTCGTCGGGCTCGTTCCAGAGGTCGATGTCCCTTGGTGCAAGAGGGCGTCCGCAATCCGGGCACGCCTTCCCCGCGAGGCTTCCGACGCCAAGGAACGGGCAGGAATCACATACCGCGACATGGTATACAATTTTTCCCGTGGTCGGTGGCTGCTCCACTCCTCTCATAAGGTGCATGAGCACCGTCTTTCCGGCCCCACTGCGGCCGATGATACCGAGGACCTCCCCCTCACCGATCTCAAAAGAAATGTTATGAAGGACTCTTTTCCCATCAAAGTCCATACAGAGATTCTCAACGGTGATCAGCGGGTTCATTTTTTTCCTCTTACTAGACAATATTGTGCATGGTGCATATTACTTTTCATCTGGCATCGGATTGTGGCCATTCTCATCAGCTTTTAAGTCTTTTTACGATGGCTACGACTTCCCGCACATTCTGGACCACGTGGTCTGCAGCCTGGTAGAGCTCGGGGTGTCTCTCGCCTGACTGCTCTTCGGTGAGGATGGCGATATCAGCCTTCTTCATGGCACACAGGTCGTTTATCCCGTCTCCTACCATCACCACCTGGTCGTACTCTTCCTGGAGGTCCGCGACGATCTGGGCCTTTACGGTAGGGGTCGCAACTCCGAAGACGCGATCACGGGGGATGCCGAGGTAGTCGGCCATCTTCTCAAGTTTCGTCACCCGGTCGCCGGATGCGATATATGTAGGGATCCCCATGCGATGGAGCTCGCCTATCGCCTCCCTCGCACCCTCAAACGGCCGCCCCCCGGTCGTGACTGTGAACTCGATTCCCGAAAGCGCCATGTTCACAATCACCCCGCTGTTCATCGCAACCATTGCCTCCCTCTTGCAGACCTGCCATACGTTCCTGATGCAGTCCTGGAGGTCACCCACCGTGGCAGAGGGGGAATGGTAGAGTGCCGCCGCGATCTCGTCGGCGGCGAGCACCTTGCGGGTACAGCTCACCCCAAACCCCACCTGGTGATCCACAAGGTATTGGGAGAGGAGCTGATCCGGCGGAGCAGCGATCACTTCCCTTGAGTGGACGTGGATGACGACAAGCACCCGTTCAGGTGAGCTGAAGGTGAGGGAGACGGTCTCTATCCCTGGCAGGAGCACCCCCGTTGTCACTTCCTTTGCTACCCGGTAGGTGTGCAGCAGGGTCCCGGCACTGTCGAATACCACGGCAACAGACATAGGATGAATTTCTCCCGTATATTTATATGAGTAAAACCGGCACTATGGTACAATAGTGCCCGCAATGCTAGCTGATACTGCAGAGAAGATAAAGCGCATGGAGATCCGGGGGGCCGGAAGGATTGCAAGGGCGGCCGTTCAGGCCCTTGACGATCACTCTGCCTCGCTCGGAACCCCGGACCTGCAGGACTACCTGGCATTGATGAATGAGGCAGCAGGCCTCCTCCTTGAAACCCGTCCCACCGCAGTCTCTCTCCCAAATGCCATCCGATCGGTGATGGCTGCCTTCAGGGAGCAGTACCCGGGCGTGGAACAGGCGAAGAGTGCATTCCGGGAGCGGTGCAGGGCATTCATCACGGCATCCGAGCAGGCGGTCCAGCGAATCGGCGAGATTGGTGCCCGGCATATCCGCAACAATGACACGCTCCTCACCCACTGTAACTCGGAGGCTGCCCTTGCATGCATCCTGGAGGCGAAACGGCAGGGGAAGGAGATCTCTGTCTTTGCGACCGAGGTCCGGCCCCGCAACCAGGGCCACCTGACCATCCGGACTCTTGATAAGGCGGGGATCCCGACCAGTTTCATCGTGGATTCCGCAGCCAGGTACTTCATGAACGAGGTCGACCTGGTGGTGGTTGGCGCCGATGCGGTCTCGGTGAACGGGGCGGTGGTCAACAAGATCGGGACCTCTCAGATAGCCCTTGCCGCCCGCGAGGCGAGGACACGCGTGATGGTCGCCGCGGAGACCTACAAGTTTGCACCGCGGACCATTCTTGGGGAGTACATCGAGATCGAGGAGAGGGACCCGGGAGAAGTCCTCTCCCCGGCTATTTTTTCCCAGCTCCCCCACGTCAGGGTGAGAAACCCTGCGTTCGACGTGACCCCCGCCGATTATGTTGATCTCATCGTGACCGAGGCAGGGGCCATCCCGCCGCAGATGGCCTACATCATCATCCGGGATGTGCTCGGGTGGGATATCGGGGAGTATTCAGGGGGGTTTGGGTGACTGCATGACCCCGAACCCGGGGTGCTTCAGGCACCATTGGCCCGGGCGAATGATTGTAAGAGTGCACGGCTATACACTCTACACGCACGCATGGGCAGGCCGGGGGCGACACGGGTAAGGGAGGAGATCAAGGGCATGGAATTACACTTTACGAAGCTGCAGGGGAACGGGAACGATTTCATCCTCATCGACGAGTACGAGGGGGTGGCGATACCTGACGAGATGAAGGCACAGTTCGCTGCGCTGTACTGCGACCGGAGGTTCGGCATCGGCGCCGATGGGGTCCTCTACCTCTCAAAATCTCAGAAGGCAGACCTGAAGATGCGCCTTCTGCAGCCGGACGAGAGCGAGGCCGAGATGTGCGGGAACGGGATCCGGTGCTTTGCGAAGTACGCGTACGACAGCGGCTACGTGGGAAGGTCCTGCACGGTAGAGACTCTTGCAGGGATCATCCCCATCGAGATGAACTATCACGACGATATCTTCTCTGCGACCATCGGGATGCCTGAGCCGAAGTTTTTGAGGGCCGATATCCCGGCGACCGGCGAGGGGGAGTACAAGGAGCAGATCAACGGCTTTGAGGTCTACGCCGTCAATACCGGAGTCCCCCACGCAGTCATCTTCACCGATGCGCTTGACTCGGTGAATCTCGGCGAGATTGGGCCGAAGATCCGGAGGCATGAAACGTTCCCGAAAGGGGCAAATGTCAACTTCGTTGAGCGCTCAGGAAAGGACTCGCTCCGGGTCAGGACGTTTGAGCGGGGGGTCGAGGAGGAGACGTTCTGCTGTGGGACCGGGGCGACCGCGGCTGCGGCAGTTGCCCATCACCTGGGGTATGTCGGAGAAAAAGTCGAGGTAGAGACCATGGGGGGACCGCTCACGATTTACCTTGGCGGGCAGGTGAAGATGGAGGGGCCTGCGACCACGGTATTTTCAGGGACGATCACGTTCTGATACCCTTTTTTTCGGACCCGTCATGCCAGACCTCTTCTATCTATTTCCCCAGGGGAAAGAATACGAAGATGAGGTAGTAGAGGGAAACCCCGAGCATGACCACTCCTGCAACGACACGGACCGCTCTCCGGTGCCGGGAGAGCCATGCCAGGACCTCCCTGCTCCGGGAGAGAGAGAGGGCAGCAAATCCAAGGAGCGGGAGGGACATCCCCATGCCAAAGGCAAAGAACGAGCCGAGGTTTGCCAGGAAGCCTGAGAGCGTGGTTCCAATCGCGAGGAGCGCTACTACGGCCGCCGCGTTGCAGGGGAGGATGATGATCCCAAAAAAGAGTCCAAGGAGGAATGCGTCCACGAGTGGCCTCCCGCTTCGGGGGAGGGATACGGTCCCTGTCCACCGGCTGAAGTCAATATCGAGGATCAGGACGACTGAAAAGGCTGCGAGGACGAGGAATGCTGCCGGCGAGATCAGCGAGAGGAACCGTGAGAGTGAAACCTGCACAACAGTGACATACACGATCCCGAATGCGAGCATCGAGATGATGACCCCGGCTGCCACGACACACCCGAGCATCAGCATTGAGTACTTCCGTTCGCTGCTGGCCCCCGTGCCCGCAAGGAACGAGAGAAAGCCGGGATAAAGCGGGATCACGCATGGAGAGCCGAGCGGGGCGTAAAGGCCTGCAAGGAAGGCCATCCACCAGGCAAAGAGGATCTCCACCGCTCAGCACACCGCCCTGATCAACGATGAGAGCTGGGCTGAGGTCTTTATCCCGGTCTCAAGCAGCCTGGCATCTCCTCCCGGACAGATCACCATCACCGGGGCCGATGCAGGCGTGACTACCCGCGGGCCAAACCTGTCCACCAGGGATTGGGTCATTCCGGGCGGGGAGATGGCGTAGTAACCTGAAAACCCGTTCCTCCGGATATGGTCCTTCAGCGCCGCCGCCTCTTCCTTTGGATCGATGTCGAGCCCGATTACTGCGATACTGTCGCCCAGCTCCCTCTTGATTGCCGATATCTCCTTCTGCTGCAGGGTGCAGATGGGGCAGGAGATGGTGAAGGTATACAGGATGACAGGTGTTCCTGAGAACGAGGCGACGGAAAACACCTCTCCCGTCTGCACATCCCTGAGTTCAATGGTTTTCCAGGCATCACCGGATCCGACCTCCCGGGCCTGGTATGGCGCAGTCCCGATACATCCGGCGAGGAATAGCGTGCAGCATGTGGTCAGGAGAAGAATGGTCAGTACAATCGGAGGGCGGAACGCAGGCCCCTTCATACCAGTAATGAGAGGAAATCTGGATTAAATAACTTCTCTTCACTGACCCTGGGGAGGGCTGCAGGCGCGGATCCCCTCCCTGGTGATCTCGAAGTCAAACCATGACCCGGTGGGGAGGGAGCGGTGCTTGGCGAGCGTTGCCCGACGGAGGTGGTCTCTCCTCTCGAGGCGGATGATGGTCTTCGAGAGGTGCTCGAGTGCAGTCCCTCCCAGGCCAACGAAGATGTTCCTCGTGGTGTCAGTGTAGACCTGGTTTGAGATGAGGACAGGGACCCGGTACTTCCTCGCATACCCAAGCAGCATCAGCACCTGCCCGGTCAGTCTCTGCATGGCGTCGCGGCCGCGTTCGAGCTGGCTCCGGTAGAGGCCGGTCGCAGAATCGACCACCACGAGTCCGATTTCGTGATCACGGAGCATTCCATCCAAACTTTTTACCATCACCCCCTGCTGGGTGAAGTCCTCGGGCTCGTAGAGATAAAGACGTGTGGCGAGGTCCTCCGCCTGTTCTCCCGCGATCTGCCTGAACCGCTCGGCAGAGAACCCCTCGCTGTCAAGGAAGAGGACATAGCCTCCCGCACGGAGCGCCGAGACCGAGGCCATGACGCAGAGTGTACTCTTTCCACTGGCGGGCTCGCCGTATACCTGGGTGATCACCCCGGGGTCAAGGCCGCCACCAAGGAGCATATCAAGTTCCGGTGACCCCGAAGAGAGGAGAGGGGTGCTCATGCATCCTTCCTTTCTGTTGCCCTCCGGGCCTTGTCTTCAGCCAGGCGGGCAACGTCACGGGCAGGGATTCCGCACGCCTTGGCAACCTCGCGCGTCCGGTCAAACTCGGCCTTGAGTGAGTAGATCTCCCCCTCCAGTATCCCGCACTTGACAGGGATCTCCCACTCCTGTCCGCACAGGTTGACTCTCACGACACGCGTCTGCCTTTCAGCAACGAACCGGTGGACGCTCGGGAGGCACCGGACACCGAGTGTGCCGGTCTCCCTGGCCAGCGCGAGAGCGAGCCGTGCAGAGTCATCCGGGTAACAGATCACTCTCACCAGGTATCCCGGGCGCCCTTTCTTCATCGTGCAGGGAAGGGCACAGACATCGCGGGCTCCCATTGCCATCAGACTGTCCATGCAGCCGGCCAGGATCTCCCCAGTCACGTCATCGACATTCGTCTCCAGGACATCGACCTCGTCGCCGTGCGTTTCTGCCCCCGTCTCGAGGAGAGTCACACGCAGGACGTTGGGAACCGCGGGAGGGTCCCTCTCCCCGGCACCGTAACCGATGGCAGCCAGCGTGCCGCAGGGAGGACCGCCACAAGGGAAGGTCGCAAACTCTGAGAGGAGGGCTGCACCCGTCGGGGTGCAGAGCTCGCCATCGTCGTCGGATCCATACCTCACCGCGAGGCCGGAATCCTCGAGGATGGCAAGGGTTGCCGGGGCCGGAACCGGCAGTGTGCCGTGGGTGGAGCGGGTGGTTCCCCCCCCAAGCGCGATCGTCCCGACCGCGACCTGGTCAACGGAGAGTGAATGGAGTGCGGTGCACGCTCCGATTACTTCCGCGATGGCGTCATCTGCACCCACCTCGTGGAAGTGGGAGCTTGCCCCGTGGATGGCCGCCTCCCCTGCAGCGATCCGGTCAAATACCCTGCATGCCATGGCAATTGCCTCTCCCGGAGCATCGGCCTTCTGTACCAGCGCATGCACGTCAGAGAGCGAGCGGGAGACGACGGGAGCCTGAGTGTCCACCCTGATGGCGCGGATCCCGCCCCTTTTTACCTCTGCGATGACTGGTTCTGCCACTACCGATCGCATTGCCCGGGACACCAGGTCGGCATCCGCGCCGAGGTCAAGAAGGGCTCCGCAGATCATGTCACCCGCTGCACCCCTGAACGGGTCAAAGACCAGGACTCGCATACGTACTTATAAATCCCAGCGTATTGCACCTTTAAATTAATGCCTGAACTCCATCTGAAGGTTGACAGCGCGTATCCGGGCGATCAGGGCGGCGGAAAGGCGAGGCTCGACCCAGAGACAATGCTCTTTTTGAAGATCTCTCCCGGCGATATCGTGGTAGTGGAAGGGAAACGCCGGACCGTGGCCAAGGTCTGGCGGTCTCTCGTGGAGGACTGGAACCAGAACAAGATACGGATCGATAATTTCACCAGGATGAATGCGGGGGTCAGCATCGGCGATACCGTCAAGGTATCCCGCGTGCAGGACGAGGTCGAGGCAAAGCGGGTAGTACTTGCACCTCCCGAGGACCTCCCGCGGAACGTTCCCATCAATATCACCCCTCACATCGTCAATTCACTTATCGATTTCCCGGTGGTCAAGAATGACCTGATCCCTCTCTCGAGCGGGTTGCCGTTCCTGCAGACGCAGTTCGTGCCCTTCAAGGTGGTTGAGATAGAGCCCGAACAGGCGGTGATCATCACCAAGAACACCCACATCGAGTTCTCCGAGAAACCTGCACCCGGAGTGGAAGGCGCAAAGCGCATCTCCTACGAGGATATCGGGGGGCTCAAGGACGAGTTGCAGCGCGTGCGGGAGATGATCGAGCTGCCCATGCGCCACCCCGAGCTCTTCCAGAAACTGGGGATCGAGCCGCCAAAAGGTGTCCTCCTCTTTGGTCCTCCGGGGACGGGAAAGACCCTGATCGCAAAGGCGGTTGCAAGCGAGAGCGGGGCTCATTTCATCTCGATTGCCGGTCCCGAGGTCATCTCGAAGTACTACGGCGAGAGCGAGCAGAAACTCCGCGAGATCTTCGACGAGGCCGAGCAGAATGCCCCGTCCATCATATTCATCGACGAGCTCGATTCCATCACTCCAAGGCGGGAGGAGGTGACGGGCGAGGTGGAGCGTCGCGTGGTTGCCCAGCTCCTGACGATGATGGACGGCCTTGAGGAGCGCGGCCAGGTAGTGGTGATCGGGGCCACAAACCGGGTGGACGCGATTGACCCGGCCCTGCGAAGACCGGGGAGATTTGACCGGGAGATCGAGATCGGGGTTCCCACCGAGCCGGATCGTATCGAGATCCTGAAGATCCACACGAGGGGGATGCCGCTTTCAGAGGAGGTAAACCTCGAAATGCTTGCCCAGCAGACCCACGGGTTCGTCGGCGCGGACCTTGCGGCCCTCGCAAGAGAAGCAGGGATCAGGGCGCTGCGCCGGTACCTCCCCGAGATCGACCTCGACGAGGAGGAGATCCCCGCAGAAGTGCTGGACATGATGGAGGTGACCGGCGGGGACTTCCGGGATGCACTGCGGGACGTCAGCCCGAGCGCGATGAGGGAAGTGATGCTCGAGGTCTCCCATGTCACGTGGCAGGACGTGGGCGGCCTCGATGAGGCCAAGCAGGAGATACGGGAGGCAGTCGAGTATCCCCTGACAGAGAGGGAGCGATTCGAGGAGCTTGGCATCCGCCCGCCCCGCGGGGTCCTCCTCTTCGGCCCTCCCGGGACCGGAAAGACCCTGATCGCAAAAGCGGTTGCAAACGAGAGCGGGGCGAACTTCATCGCCATCCGGGGCCCCCAGCTCCTCTCCAAGTGGGTGGGAGAGAGCGAGCGGGCGGTACGTGAGATATTCAAGAAAGCCCGCCAGGTGGCCCCGGCCATCATATTCTTCGATGAACTCGATGCCCTCGCCCCCACAAGGGGAAGCGACGTGGGCAGCCACGTGATGGAGAGCGTGCTCAACCAGATCCTGACTGAGATCGACGGGCTCGAGGAGCTCAAAGACGTCGTCGTCCTTGGGGCCACAAACCAGCCGATGCTCGTTGACCCCGCACTTCTCAGGGCAGGCCGGTTCGACCGCCTGGTCTATATCGGGGAACCGGGCCTGGAAGACCGGGTGCGTATCCTGGCTATTCACCTCCGCGGAATGCCAGTCGAAGGATCAGTCATGGAAGCGCTCGTCGATACGATCGAAGGGTCCGACGAGGAGACCATCGACGAGCTCTGTAGGCAGCTCGGAAAGGAGCGGGAAGTCACTCCGGAAGAATTCCGCGCTGCGGCAGAGAAGCTCACTGTCAAGGGAAAGAGCCCTCTTTCGCGGTCTTTACGCCGGAGGTACATGGCTGAAGCGATGAGTTCACGGGGACTCATGGTCCGCGATGAATCCCGTGAATCGCTCTTGCGTGGTATTGCAGCCCGCACCGAGGGCTACGTGGGCTCTGACCTCGAGGCGCTCTGCCGCGAGGCAGGTGTCTTTGCCATGCGGGAGGGCTCGCGCCAGGTTGCACAGCGCCACTTCGAGGCGAGCCTTGCGAAGGTGCATCCCACGATGAACCCGCGGCTGAAGGAGTATTACGAGCGTATCCGTCAGTCCTTCAAGGGCGGACTCCCAAAAGATGTCCAGCCGCCCGAGTACCAGTAAAGGCCAAAGTATAGTGGGCGTTTAATATCAATATCTGACCAATTTTTCAGGCAGAGCTCAGATGCAGAACCTCTCCACATTCCTCGACAACCATGCCCTCGACCCCCATGCATGCGCCCTTGCCTGGCCGGCGAAAGGCGAGAGATACACATACCGAGCCCTTCTTGACATGGTCAGGCGACTCGCTTCGGCGCTGGTTGAATGCGGGCTCTCGAAAGGCGACCGGGTCTGCATATACCTTGGGTCCTGCCCCGAGTATCTCGTCAGTTACTTTGCCCTCTGGCGTATAGGCGCAGTCGCAGTCCCGGCCAATATCGTATTGAAGGAGGGGGAACTTCGCTACCTTGTCGAGAACTCAGGTGCCCGCGGCATCATCTGCAGTACCGAGGGGTTGCCGGTCGTAAGGGCGGCGACATCTTCCATTTCACCGCCAGGGATTGTGATCTGCACGGGGGATGCACCCAAGGGCACGGTATCGTGGTCCCGGATCATGCAGGAAGAACCATCTTTCCCTGACCCGGCGCCCTGCAGGTTCGATGACCCGTGCCAGATCCAGTACACCTCGGGGACCACCGGCAGGCCAAAGGGAGCGGTGCTCACCCAGGGGAACTGGATCGCTGCGCTTGACGCAGAGAGGGAGGCACTCGCGCTTCGGGAGGGCGACATGTACCTCGGCATCTACCCCATGGCGCACGTAGGGGTATCGTGGGGGATCTCGGTCCTGCGGGCAAAAGGGACCTACGTGATCATGGAGCGATATCTGGAGGAGGAGTACCTGCGGCTGGCCAGGGAATACCGCATCACCGTACTCTCTGCGATGCCGCCGGTCATCCACGGCCTCTGCAGTGCCCCCGCAGGAACAGAAGACTCACTCGGATCCGTCCGGGTGATCATCAGCGGGGGCGGCCAGCTGTTGCCCGCAGTCTGGGAGGCGTTCGACAGGCGGTATGGGATCCCCATCGCAAACTCGTACGGCCTCTCAGAGACCATTGTGGTCGGCACCGGGACCGCGACCGTCGCGGGAATGCCGGAATTGACCCGCGAGTACCGGAGCGTCGGGATTCCCATCGGGTACAGCGAAGTCCGGATCGTTGACAGTTCTGACCCCGGGATCGTGCTGGGGACGGGCGAGACGGGCGAGATCGCCCTCCGTGGGCCGTCGGTAGCCGCTGGCTACTGGGATATGCCACGGGAGACTGCCGAGACGTTTCTTCCAGAAGGGTGGTTCCTGACGGGGGACATGGGGCACCTTGACGAGGGGGGAGCCCTGTTCATCACTGACAGGAAGAAGGACATGATCGTCATGTCAGGCTGGAAGATCTACCCGACAGAGGTCGAGAACATCCTTCTCCAGCACCCTGATATCGCGGATGCGGCGGTATTCGGGGTACCCGACGAGAGGAAGGGAGAGATCCCCGTCGCCGCAGTGGTCGCAAGGGCCGGCGGACATCTGGATGGGGATGAGGTGGCAGCGTTCTGCAGGAGCCGGATGGCCGGGTACAAGGTACCGAGGAGGGTGGTCTTTGTCGGGTCCCTTCCCAGGGTGCATGGATGGAAACTCCTCCGTCGCACGCTACGGGAAGAGTTCTCTAAAATATCCTGATTCAGGGCAAGGATATAAGTGAAGGGACAGAAATAGTACGGTTTGGAGATATCTCCTTTGGCCAAGGACAACAGGCGATCCACCGGCATATCGGGCCTGGATCTCGCCATGGAGGGAGGCTTCCCCCTCGGTGCATCGATAGTAGTCCAGGGCTCTCCACTTACCGGGATAGACCACATGGCCCGCCAGTTCTGGAGCGTGGACGGCAATACGGGGAGTTACCTGATGATCGACGGCGAGGTCGAACAGGGAATGCTCAATGCCTCTGGATTGACGCCTGATCAGCTCGTGGAGCTCTGCAAGGGTGACCGTGTCGTCATTGACTCACTCTCGAGCATCATCCTCTCACGCGGTATCGATACTGCCATCGCTTTTCTTGAGAGGGTCAAGAAGGAGATCTCGGCCAGGGAAGCCAACATCATGCTCATCCTCTACCCTGATCTCCACCCGTCCCACGAAGAGATCCGCATCATGCGGATGGCCGACGTGGTGATCGAGTTAAAGGAGGTGATATTCATGAACGAGATCGAGCGCCAGCTCGCCGTCCACAAGATCCGCCGTGGCCAGGTCCCAAAACGCCTGATCCCCTTCAATATCACTGAAAAGGGGATCGAACTCTCGACCACGTCGAGGGTGGTATGAACATCGCGAAGCGATGTTCATTCGGATAAGGGGAACAGCCCCGGTCTAGTTCTTTGAAAAATGCCGAAGGAGCAGATATTGCGGAGCGATGTTTCATTCGGATAAGGGGAACAGCCCCGGTCTAGTTCTTTGAAAAATGCCGAAGGAGCAGATATTGCGGAGCGATTGTTCATTCGGATCGGTTGGAAAAGAAGTCGCCCTCCCTTATCCAAGGGCCTGGCGAACCTCCCTGACAGCCGCGACCATGTGGGAGATCTTCCCGAATGCCGCCTCCTTTGGAAGCATCCTGAGTCCGCAGTCGGGGTCAAAGAGGAGGGCGTCAGGACCAAGGAGATCGACCGCACGTTCGACCCTCTCCCTGATCACGCTCACGGGTTCCACGGCAGGGTCGCTTGAATCCACGCAGCCGATGCCGAGTTTTTTCCCTTGGAGCGATCTCCTCTCAAGGAGGTCAAGGTTTTCAGGGCTCTTTGCACATTCGATGTCGAGCATCGCGACGGGGAATGAAAGGAGTTGGTCAATGATCTCCGACAGGTCCCCGCAGACGTGGAGGGAGACGGGGACCTCGAGGGCCGAGGTCACGCGGGAGAGCGCCTCTCTCCCCGCATCTAGAGACGCGGCCCCGGTGGAGAGGATGGGCTCGTCGACCTGCAGCATGCAGACCCCGGCCCGCTCAAGGGAAAGGGCCTCGGGGACAAGTGCGGCCGCAAGATCGCGAGCCAGGTCCTCCCGGTTCCTGTAGGTCGGCGTGGCGATATGCAGGCCGTGGGAGAGGGTGGTTGGGCCGGTGAGGATGCCCTTCACCAGCGGGTGGCAGGAGAGGGCGTAACGGGTATCGTTGACGGTGATGGCCCCGGATGCAGGGAGCACCTTGTTGACCACTTCCTGGCCGTGGATGCCGGGGAGCCGGGTGGAGAACGCCCGTATCATATCCCCCCTCACCTGCCCGTCAGAGATGATGTCGATACCTGCCCGGACCTGTGCGTCGACTGCAACTTTCACCGCGTGCCTGAAAGGATCGAGGAGGCCTGATAGGCCCGACCCCTGCTCGACGGGAAAGCTCCCCACCACGGTGGTGGGGAGGAAGGGGAATCGTGCGAACGGGTCCATCGTCGTCTCAAGGAACCAGGCGGTGCCTGTCGCGCGGAAAGAGGACGGCTTCACGGATATTCTGGAGCCCGAGCATGGTCATGACAAGCCGCTCGGCGCCAAGACCCCATCCGGAGTGGGGAGGCATCCCGTACCGGAACGGGGTGAGGTAGAACAGAAAGCTCTCTGGGTTCAGCCCCTTCGACTGTATCTGGCGGACGAGGAGGTCGTGCTGGTGCACCCGCTCTGAGCCCGAGGAGAGCTCCATACGGGGGTGCATCAGGTCAAACGCCTTGCAGACGGAAGGGTCGTCGTCGTACGGCATCGCATAGTACGGTTTTATCGCGGTGGGCCAGTCGACGATGAAGTAGTGGCTGCCCATCTCCTCGCCGATTGCTTTCTCTGCCGCGGTGCCGATGTCGTCGCCGTACGAGATGGGTTCATCGGTCTTTTTCTGGGCGATTGCGATCGCCTCCTCGTACGGAAGGCGTGGGAAGGGGGACGAGGGGACTTCGAAGTCCCCAAGTTCGAGCAGGTCGAGAAATGGCCGGCAGGTCGAATCGACTCTCCTGTATGCGGCAATGACGATCTCCTCGAGGAGCGCCATCACCTGGTGGTGATCGGCGTACGAGACCTCCACGTCGATCGAGGTGGCCTCGTTCAGGTGTTTCGTCGTATTGTGCTCCTCTGCCCTGAAGATGGGACCGATCTCAAAGACCTTCTCAAAGCCCGCACCCATCATCATCTGCTTGTAGAGCTGCGGGCTCTGGTTCAGGAACGCCTCCTTCTCAAAGTAAGCGATAGGGAAGAGCTCGGTCCCTCCCTCTGTTGCCGCGGCCACCACTTTTGGAGTGGTGATATGGATGAATCCTGAAGAGAAGAGGTGCTCGTACACCGCCTGCATACAGGCGTTCCTGACCTGGAAGACTGCAGCTACCCGGGGACGCCTTGCGTCCAGGAAGCGGGAATCGAGCCTTGTATCCAGTTCTGCAGGTACTTTCTCGACGACATCGAGGGGAAGCGGGCTCTCTGCGAGGCTCACGATCTCGAATGACTCTGGGACAAGCTCCCTTCCCCCCGGGGCTTTCTCGATTGCCTTCACGGTCCCGGCAACCCTGACCACGGATTCGCGGGAGACCTCCCTGACTGCGGAGAGCACGGCCTCCGGGACTTTCTTCTTGGGGACGGTCACCTGGATGATCCCGGTGCGATCCCTGACGAGGAGAAATGAGAGTCCCCCCAGGTCCCGCAACTCGTGGACAAAACCCACTATCTCTGCCCTTTCCACGCCGGGAGTGACCTCCTGTATCGGTATCCGCATATGAAATCCAGTAGCTATGGGATCTGAAGGATAATTGTGTTTTCCTGCGCTCACGGGAATAGCGGAGGATATGGATGCACGCCGTACCTGTTAAAATTGCCTACGGGACCCTTCAGTCAGTCCCGAATATCTCCTGCTGGATGGCCGATTCCATTCCCTGCTGTGCAGAGAGCGCAGCTTTCAGGTGGGCGGGACTCTCCCAGACAAACCAGTCCTGCATTCCCATCATGACTCCCCAGCGTGAGAGTATCTCTCTTGAAAGCGCGAAGATCTCCCTGAAATATTCCTCGTTAAAATCCCTCTCCATGTCCATGGTGATGGTGAGCTTGAGGATGTTCGAGAGCGCATCCCCGACCATCTTGGTATGGTACCACGGGGAACGGCTCCAGCGGTGGCTCATCATCTCTTTGACGTCAAGGTTCCGGAAGCGCTGGAGCTCGGGGATGTTGATGACGGGGTTCAATTTGTACTCGGAGAGCACGTAGGCAAGCAGCATGTCCCTGGCATAGTACATCCCGTTGTGCAGGACAAAATAGCGCTGGGGCAGGAACTCTTTGACTGGGACCAGGTCGTGCATGTCGCGCATGCTCTCTTTTAAGAGGAAGTAGACCTGGGCGTTCCTGATCACGGGGTATTTCCTCGAAATCACGAGGTTTGCGAGGAGGGTGAGCGGGAGTTCGGAGAATGCCTCGTGGAAGAGCATATACAGGAGAAAGACGAGCTGCTTCTTTCTCCAGACGGCAATGTTCCGGGTACCCTCGTCCTTGAGGATGTCAAGGTAGATCTGCTGACAGGCAGGGAGCGCACACTCCTTTGAGAAGGAGATGACCCGAAAATCGTTGTTTTTGGCCGCACAGCCCTTTGCCAGGAGTTCCAGGCAGTGGCGGCAGATGGTGTAGTCCTTGAGCATCCCAAGCTGGGAACTCGAGAACGCGATCACGTGCTTGCCGGTTCCGAACATGAAGTCATCGATAAGGACTCCCTGTGGAGGCACATCCGTCCTCCTGACAAGCTGGATCTCGGTCCCGAGGCATCCTTCCGCGAACTCGAGGAGCTCACGCAGGACAGGGGAGAGATTAAACGAGTGGTTCATCCGTCACTTCCAGCGAGGGGGCATGCAGGACCGGGGCGCATCTCAACAGAATGTAACTTCGTCACCGATGAATAATAAACGATACCACGCAGGGCAGGACCAGTGAAAGGTCCATAGGGGGATCCCGCCTATCGCTCTTCACCCGGGCCTCCCATTGTGAGTTCCTGCATCGTATTTGTGGTTGCTGTTTTTTACAAAATATTCAGCAAGTCCAACCGATTCGTCTCTCCACGGTTCATGGGAGGGTGCTGGACCATCCCCGCTGTATACTATATGGGAGTGTCGGAGAGGATGAAGTCCAACCGCGGGGTCCTGGAGGCGGGAGCCTATCGCTGCGATCCCTTGGGCGAAGGGAAGGGTATTGGACCGCGTGGTGTGGCGGGGGGTGAGACCGCTCCCAAAAACAGTTCATATTCCCCGGTCCCACGTCGATCCATGAACGAAATGCCGAAAAGAAGGCAAAAATGGCGGCTGTTGTTCAGAGAAGAATGGATCTCAGCGGGAAATCCTCGCGTGGAGTTTCCTGAGCGTCGGCTCAATGGTGGGGAGGTAAATGTTGAGCACGTTCCAGACGAGACCCCAGTCGGGTGAGAAGTAAGGGTGTATCAGCCGCGACCTGAGGCCTTCGAGCTCTTTCCAGGAGATCCCCCTTGAGTCCTGCATGCACTGGTCCGAGACCCTTGCCGCTGATTCACCTATGACCTCAAGGCTCCGGACCACGGCACGCCGGAGCGTCTCGTCCTTCTGGAAGTCCCGGGCGGACACACCCTTTGTGCGGTGGGAGAGATAGGAGATCTCATCGAGGATCTGCCCGAGATACACCTTGTCGCGGCTGAGCACCGCATACTCGGACCCAAGTTCCGGCCTGATGTACGAGGCGAGCACGCGGGACATCACAAGGTCCACTCTCCTCCCAAGGAGTTCATCGAGGTACAGGGAAAGGCCGATATAGTTTGCATAGGTGTCCATCCCCGAATCGAATTCCACCTCGATATCAACATCGCTTTCGGTCCGCTCCTCGCCGCGGGCGACGGAACCGAAGATGCCGATCTTCTTCACTCCGTATAGCCTGCGCATCACTGCGAATTTCGCATTCAGGGCGAGTATCACCTCTTCCCTTGTAGATGGTCTCTCCTGTGGCGGCATCGTGTACCCTTGCCCTCTTTCTCCTCTCTCTTTTGTGTGCCGGGGCCTTATGGGTATCGCCAGAGCACACCGATTGGCAATGGCCTTCTCCCAGCCCGGGCCGTTTCCATCACCCCGAAGATTCTTTACCGAGCCCTGCACCCTCATGATCATGCACACGCGTGAGAGACTGGCATGTGTCCTCATCATTGCAGTCCTGGCATCTGCCTGTGGCGGCTGTCTCATGGCGGGAGGCCCTGAAGGAGAAGTGCCCCCTACAGCGACCTTCTCTGCTGCCCCCACTCCCCGAGTCATGGAGGGAGGGGTTGATGCCGGCAAACCAAAAGAGCCTTCCCTCCCCCCGAACCAGGCGTATCCCTTCCGGCCGCAGGGTGTCTTTCGGGCAGGAGACCGTATCCTTCTCAACGGCACGACGATCCTCTCTCCCGGGAACCATATCCTCGTCGAGGTCACGCCTGTCTCGTTTGGCCCGACGAGGAAGAGTGACCCGGTCGCGGTTTCAGGGAGCGCGGGCGTCGTGGCGGTCCTCGCAGGAGAACGCGGACTTCCGAATACCTGGTCGTACCTGATCGACACCCGCGGATGGGAACCAGACGAGTACCTGGTAAAGGTGCAGGGAATTGAGGTGCCTCTCTCCACCGCAAGCTACCGCTTCACGCTTCTCCCCTGATCCCCTTCAGCCAGGTCTCTATTCACCAGGTTCCGGATTTCTTCCCTTTCGCGGGCTTTTCCGGCTCCTGGTCGGGTTGCCTGGGTGGCTGGGGGATGGCACGGGGCCCTTCGCCCTGCTTCTTCCTTACCTTCTCCAGGGCTTCGAACCCCTCGCGCCTGACAGAAGGGACCGGGTCTGCCAGGAGCCGCGTCAGCCCGTCGACCGCGGCCGGGTCACCTATCTCCCCAAGCAAAAGCGCCGTCCGCCTGCGGACCTCCGCGTTCTGGTCAGAGAGGAGTTCCAGCAGGGGGCGGGTGGCCAGCTCACCGATGATCCAGAGCGCTTCCATAGTGCAGTTTCGCACCACGACGTCGCCCTCGCGAAACGCTGCCACGAGCGGGGTGATGGCGGGATTGCCAAGAAGCGCGAGTGCCCTGACGGCTTCCTGCCGGACATTCCTCTCCCTGTCCCCGAGGACGCCTATGAGGCCGGGGATCGCCCGGGGATCGCGTATCCTGCCGAGCACACCTGCGGCGCCCTGCCGCACCAGGGGGTCGTCATGGCCGAGTGCCGATATGAGCGGCTCGACTGCGAGGGTGCCGATCGAGGCGAGTGCGAGCGCCGAACGCTGGCGGATCTCTGGTTGCGGGTGGGCGAGTGCCGCAACCAGGGGAGCGATGCTTTTGCCCCCCATCGAGCAGAGGGCTTCTGCCGCGGCGATGCGGACGTACCCTGACTCGTCGCCGAGAAGGCTGATCAGCGGGGAAATGGCCTCCTCGGCCCCAAGCATCTTCAGCGCGGCTGCAGCCTCCCTCCGCACGCCGGGGTCACTGTCCTTTAATGCCTCGATCAGGGGAGCTGAAGCGGACTGCGCCTGCATCTCGCCCAGTATCTCCGCGGCACCGCGCCGTATTGCGGGATTGTCGCGTGAGAGCGCCCGCGTCAGCGACTCCACTGCGGGTCCCCCGATCAGCACACACGCACGCATGGCCTCCTGGCGGACCGACTCGTCCTCGGTTCCCAGCACCTCTATTAGCGGGGGAACGGCAGGGAGCCCGATCCTCGCGAGCGTCTCTCCCGCCCCCCTCCTGATGATCCAGTGCTCGTCGTCAAGCGCATTGACGAGCGGCTCGATGAATGCGTCCCCCAGCTCACCTGCCGCCCGGATGGCGTTCCAGCGGGTTTCCACGTCTCCGTAGGCGAGCGCCTTCTTTACGCTCTCCATGTGCTCCCTCTCCACTTCATCCGCCTGGTGCGCCCCTTCCCCGCCAAGCGCCCCCTTGAGTGACCGAAAGATGCTCATTTGGTCCCGTTCCTCACACCTGTGTCTGACTCGCAGGTAAAAAACCCTTTTCGTTGACTGGGGGCCGGAAAACCGGCTTTTCAGCCACCCCTCACGAGAGAGAGTATCCTTTTTGCAAGCGCTTCGTCAACCCCGGGGCGGTTCATCAGCGTATCCATCCTGATCGCGCCGCTCACTTCGAGCGGATCCGATGAGTCATGGATGAAGAAGTCAAGGAACCCGGCGTAGAGTTCCCTCGTTGCAGACGAGTCTGGAAAGAGACCTCGTGCCCTCATCAGGGCCGCGGCCGGGCCGCTCACCGGGGCGTGACCGATGAACGGGCTCACGGCAACGACCGGGACCTCCTCCAATGCCTCGCGAACACCCCTGCACTCGAGGATGGGCAGGATGCTGGTGATGGGGTTGCTCGGGCCGATGATTACCGCCTCGGCAGTAGTGATCGCGGAGATGACACCGGGGGTGGCGACAGGAGGAACAGTCCATCTCCTCCTGACCCCCTCGATGGGAATCGCGCCCCTGTGCCGGACCCAGTACTCCTGGAAGTGAATCTCGCGCCCCCCGGAGTTGACCACGGTCTCGACGGGAGTGTCAGTCATTGGAAGGATATGGGCCGTGACCCCAAGTGCCATGCACAACCGGGCGGTCGCGGCGGTCAGGGTCATCCCTCCCCTGAGGAGTTCTCCCCGAATGAGATGGACAGCCCGATCGCGGTCCCCTATGGCGATGTATTCCCCGCCGTCCAGCCTATTGAGCTCATTATGGGTGATGAACGTATCCCCCTCCAGTCCCCACCACGAGGACGTGTTGAGGAGACCGGCGAAGAGATAGATCAGGGTGTCGATGTCGGGCGAAACGAACCCCCCGCTCATCCACACGTCTTCTGCGGTATTGACGACCACCGAGATCTCATGGTCGGGCAGGTGGTGCCTCATGCCCCGGATCAGCTTGGGGGTCCCGGTCCCCCCTGAGAGGAACGTGATCATAGTTCTCTATTATTTATATGAAGGTGAGAAGAGTGTTGTTTCGGATTGGGAATGAAGATCATCAAGGACCCGGTGCACGGCTACGTGGAAGTCCCGGCATCCATGGTCCCCCTCCTTGATTCTGCCCCCGTGCAGCGGCTCCGGTACGTGAGGCAACTCGGGTTCTCGTACCTTGTCTACCCCGGCGCCCACCACACCCGGTTCGAGCACTCACTCGGGACGATGCACCTTGCCGGGGTGATGGCGCGCCAGCTGGGTCTTGGCGAGAAGGAGCGCCTGCTTGTCGCATCGGCGGGGCTTCTCCATGATGTGGGGCATGGGCCGTTCTCTCATGCAATCGAGCCGCTATCAGAGGAGTTTGCGGGGAAGAACCACCAGGATGTCGGGGCACTCCTTGAACAGGCCGGGACCGCGGGGATCCTTGAGGAGATGGGGGTCGAGGTCAGTGCGGTGATCTCCATGATCCGTGGGGAACACCCTCTCTCGGGTATCATACACGGGGAGCTCGATGTGGACCGCATGGACTACCTGCTGCGCGACGCACATTACACCGGCGCGCCATACGGCACCGTCGACGCTCACCGCCTCATCCGGAGCACCACTCTCGTCGATGGAAGAGTGGTCCTTGAAGAGTCGGGGGTCAATGCGGCGGAGTCGCTCCTTATTGCCCGCACCCTGATGCGGCCCGCGGTGTACTTCCACCATGTGAGCCGGATTGCGGAGATGATGTTCCAGGCCGCAGTGATGGCGCACGTCGGGGACCAGGCAGCAGACGGCCTTTTTGCCCTCCTCCAAGAGGACGATTCTGCATGCATGCATGCCCTCCTCACCTCCCCCTCCCCGGTCGCGCGGGACCTCTCACACCGGATATACCAGCGAAGGCTCTACAAGCGGGCGCTATACCTGAACCGCGAACAGGTGAATGCGGCGCGGATGGCGCAGTACTGTTCACACCGGAAGAGGGTGGCGCTGGCCGGCAGGATCGCTGACATTGCGGGAGTTCTTCCCCACGAAGTGCTGGTAGACATTCCCCCCTTCCCCGGGGACATGTCGCTCCATGTCCAGGTGAAGAACCGGCACCGCGCAGTCGGGATATCCGAGCTCTCTCCCCTGCTGCATACTCTCAACGATACCCGGAGGGGCCAGTGGAGGCTCGGCGTGTACGCCCCATCCAGGTACAGGGAGCGCGTGGCCGATGTGGCAGCGGACGTGCTCAATGTCAGGCCCGAGACCACCCAGGAGCAGCTCTTCGGGTGATTCACCCCGGTGTATTCGCGGGCGAAAAAGAATCTTTATGAACGCCTGCCACCAAGAGAGTGCGAGGGGGTCCAAATGATCGAATACTGGATCGTGGTCACCACTGGCGTAGTTGCGGTTGCCTGTGTCTTCTGCGGTGCGTATCTGTACAGAGATTTGCGGGCACGGGAGTTCGTGAACAACAGGGTGAAACTGAAGGTGTACGAATCGCTCCTCCAGGCAGTGACTGAGATAAACGTCGCCGCCGGCGATGCATACTCGCTTGACCGGGCAAAACGGCACCTCGCGTTCACTCTCAACCAGGTCAACCTTGTGGCTGGCCCCCAGGTGCTCCTCCACGTCAACGAGCTCCTGGATTTCCTGAACGAGACCCGTGAGGGGGATTACGACGTCCTCAAGGAGAAGAACATCCTGAATTCAATCGTGAAGGCAGCGAGAAGGGAACTGGATCCCGCGAGTGCACGAGCCCTCGAGGAGTCCCAGTTCAGGTTCCGTTTCTATAATCCACCCCGCCAGTAAGTTCCATCATCCCTTTTTTGGGAATTCTCGTTTCGTTTGCAGTTATCCTCGCCCGCGGGCTTGTAGATTTAAGAGAGAGCAGCTCACACCTTATCCCATGGGTGGGAGGCAAGACTGCAATGCGTGAATTCATCGAGCAGATGCGGGAGCATTCGATGGTCGTCGACGTGGATAAGAGGCCTACGGACGAGTTCGGTGCACCGAAGATGGCGAGCAGGACAGACTCCCTCATCTTCTTCCATGATCTCCCCGAAGGCCGCTGCGTCATGAATGTCACGGCCACAAGAAAGGCGCTCTCCCTCGCGCTCGGCGTCGGAGAGGGCGAGATTGGGATGCGCCTCTCGAAATCCTCGTACGAGGGAAGCGTGGTCAGGGAGGGCAACCTGGCCATGGCTGCGCCGGACCTCTCCCGTGTCCCCGTCATGAAGTTCTTTCCCGGCGATGCCGGGAAGTACCTCACCGCAGGCATCGTCTTCTCCCGGTACCAGGGGGTGGAGAATGCGTCCATCCACAGGATGCTTGTCCTTGACCGTGACAGGGTTGCGGCAAGGCTCGTCGAGGGGAGGCACACCCACATGCTCCACAGGGAGGCGCTTGGCCGGGGAGAAGAGCTCCCAGTGGCTGTTGCGGTCGGGGTCCACCCAGCCGTGACCTTTGCCAGCTGCTCCCGTGTCCCGAAGGGAAAAGAGCTGCCCTTTGCCGCTGAGTTGCTCGGGGGCGAGATCCGGGTCCACCAGTGCCGTAACGGGGTGCTGGTCCCCGACGCGGAGATCGTGCTTGAGGGCTACATCGGCAGCGACACGGCACGTGAGGGGCCGTTTGTGGACATCACCGGCACCTACGACAGTGTTCGCACGCAGCCGGTGATTCGGTTTACCGGGATGCATACCAAGAAGGACTGTATCTACCACAGCATCCTCCCGGGCGGCAACGAGCACCGGATCCTCATGGGCGTCCCTTACGAGCCCATCATATTCCGGGCGGTGTCAGGTGTCACTGAGGCGAGGAACGTGGTACTGACTACCGGGGGATGCGGCTATTTCCATGCCGTGATCCAGATCAGGAAGAGCACCCAGGGGGACGCCAAGAACGCCATCATGGCAGCGTTTGCCGCGCACACATCCCTCAAGCACGTGGTCGTGGTAGATGAGGACATAGACCCCGCCGACCCACACGAGGTCGAGTTTGCCCTGGCGACGAGGGTCCGGGGGGACCAGGACATCATGGTGGTCACCGGGGTGAGGGGGTCGTCGCTCGATCCCTGCAGGGTAGGCGACGGTACCAACGTGAAGGTGGGTGTCGATGCGACGATGGTCCTTGGCAGGGAGGCCGAGTTCCGGCGTGCCGGGTGGCAGGACGGTTCATGATCCTCTCGCCTGACGAGGAGGCCGTCCTCGCCGGGGAGGAGGGCGAGACGAGGGCCAGGATGCTCGAGATCCTGGTGGCGCTCGGCAAGGTCTACGGGGCAGAAAGGCTTATCCCCATCGTCAGCGCCCAGGTGAGCGGGGCCTCCTACAAGACCATCGGCCGCTGGGGCCTTGACTGGCTCCAGAGGCTCGATGCCAGGGTCTCCGTACCGACGGTGCTTAACCCGGTGGGAATGGACCGTTCCCGCTGGCGGGAGATGGGCATAACCCCCGAATTCGCACGTGTGCAGGAGAAGGTGCTGGATGCCTACCGGCGCCTTGGCGTGACCATGGAGTGCACGTGCACGCCGTATTACCTGTATATGACCCGGTACGGCGATCACCTGGCCTGGTCCGAGTCCTCGGCGGTCGCGTATGCAAACTCGGTGATCGGGGCGAGGACGAACCGTGAAGGGGGGCCAAGCGCCCTTGCGGCGGCGATCATCGGGAAGACGCCGGAATACGGGCTCCACCTGGTTGCAGCGAGGGCACCCCAGGTGGTAATCCGCGTCGAGGAAGGAGAGAGGCTCACCGATGCCGCCCACCTCGGCGCACTCGGATACCTTGCGGGGAGACTTGTAGGCAGCCGCATCCCCCTGTTCGAGGGAATACGGCCAAAGAAGGACCTCCTGAAAGCACTCGGGGCCGCGATGGCAGCATCCGGTGCGGTGGCCCTCTTCCACGTGAAGGGTATCACTCCCGAGGCGAGGATCTTCTCCTATCCCACAGGAGGGCTGGAGGTGATCTCCCTCGGATTCGATGAGGTGTCGGCCGCCATGCAAGAGATCCCGGTGGACGCCGTCGCCCTGGGATGCCCCCACTGCTCGCGGGACGAGCTCTCCCGTATCGCGGAGCTCCTTGCCGGAAAAAAGGTCCGGATTCCGGTCTTTGTCTTTGCCGCGAGGGATGTGTTGTCCCGTCACCCCGAAGAGGTCGCCGCCATCGAAGAGAGCGGGGCACACGTGTTTGCCGACACCTGCATGGTGGTATCCCCTGCGATGGAGCGGTTCTCGGCAATCATGGTCAACTCGGGGAAGGCGTATGCCTACATCCCGAACATGTGCGGTGCAGCAGTCCGCCTCGGGACCACCGAAGAATGCATCGAGGTGGCGACCGGGGCCCCGGAAGGGAGTCCCCGGTAACCGGGCAGGGTAAAAGGACGGCAATACTCCCCGTTCCGGTGGATTTATCAACGATTTCATGCAAATACCCTGCTGAATGGCATTTTCTGACCTGCACCTGAACAGGATGGACCGATACAAACTGGCCATTCTCCTCTTCCTTGTCGCCGTCTCGGTGGCACTCGAGGCAGTCGTGCACCACGCGATGGGGGTAGAGGTGGTATACTCCCATTTCTTCTACATCCCCGTGGTCCTGGGAGCGGTCTGGTACGGGAAGAGGGGGGTGCTGGTGGCGGTCTTCCTCGCGGCAGTGTACGTCGGTGACTACTCTCTCATCGGTGGAGCCGTACCAGTCGACGCGTGGATCCGCGCCTTGATGTTCGTCGTCGTTGCCCTCGTTATCGGGACCGTGATGGACTATGTCCACAGGGAACAGGAGCAGGTGATGACCCAGATGGCCAATGCCGCGCTGAGGGAAGGCACCTCGGGTCGGTTCCGGGGCAACCTTGACGAATGGAAGGCGAAGTTACGATCTTCGGTCAACGTGAAGAGGCTCCGGGATGAGAAGGATGTCCGGGGGCTTATCGAGGCCCTCACGCACAGAGACCCAGCGGTCCAGTACGAAGCGGCCGAGGCCCTGGGTGTATTGAGGGAACCCTCGGCGGTCATCCCTCTCATGGCCGCACTCACAGGGGACCGCTACTCTGGGGTGAGATGGAAGGCAGCCGAGGCCCTTGCCCGGATCGGCAGTCCCGCCGTCGAGCCGCTCATCGGGGCGCTTGGAAACCCTGACGAGGACGTGAGGTGGAAAGCGGCGATCGCGCTCGGCGAGATCGGTGACCCCCGTGCCATCCCCCCGCTGATTGCACTCCTCGAGGACCACGACCGGTTCGTCCAGAGCAGGGCAGCGTACGCACTGGGCCAGTTCGGCAGTTCCGCCCTCTCCCCACTTCTTCCAGTTCTGCAGGCGGGAAGCCCTGATGCGAGGCGCGGAGCCGCGATCGCGCTCGGAAAGATCGGCGCTCCGGAAGTGATGGATCCGCTTCTCTTTGCGCTCTCAGACCCCGATGACGCAGTCCGCTCCTCCGTTCTTGACGCCCTCGCGTGCCTTGGCGAAGGCGTCCATGCACGACTGCTTGCGCATGTCGGCGCAGCCTCCCCGGATGAGAGGAACCGGATCTTCCAGACACTCCGGGAGGCGACCAGCCCGAAGTTTGTGGAGGGTTTTTTCCCTGTCCTCTCCCTGGCAGACGACGAAACAAGGGACGTGATCCTCTCTTTGGCCCGGAAGAGAGGGGAGAAGCAGACAGAACTCAAAGAAAGTGGCGCCGGGCGATAAAATTCCCGCACTGCACGTGGTTTTTTCCCCGGTCAAGTATATGTGCTGAGAGTCCCATCTCTTCCTGTGTTTGGAATATACAAGATCCCTTTCCAGACAGATGCGGGCGGGATCACCGTATCGGTTGAGGTCGAAGGCGAAACATCCACTTACAGGAGGGTTGCCCCGGGAGAGACGCTCACGAAGCGGCTTGGGTACCGCGAAGGGAGAGTGATCATCAACCCCGTCGAGCCCGTCAACCTGCCTTCGGAGGTGACGGGGATGCTCGAATTCCACTTCACGCCTGTCACTCTCAGGCCGAGCTCACGGATCCCGGTCTGCCTGAAATTCCCTGTGGAGATCGGGGTATTTGTCGGAGCCGCTGAAAATTATACGCTCCTTGACGTCTTCTCCCTTGCCCGGCCCAAGTACTCCCTCTACGGCACCCCGGAGAACGGGTTCATCACGAGGCACGTTGAGTGCGAGGTCTTTGAGTCCGCGCCCCCTACGGACCCCCTTAAGGAGGGGGTGCTCTTCCTTGCCATCAGGAACTCCGGGAGGGACTGGGTGGAGGTCTCGCGTGCCGTCTTTGACGTCTCCGCACTTAGGATCTTCCACGGAAGGATGGTCGCAATCTCCGGAGAGATGGAGGTCTTCTCGCGCCTCGTGGCCGAGACGAGGGTCCTCGACCTGCCGCCCGAGGAGGGGATGAAGCAGTCGCTGCGCGTGTTTCCCACGAAAAGGTTGCTTATCCCTGAAAAACAGCCGTTCATGATGGAATACGGCGTAGGGGAGTGAACGGAAATGGCGTTCGAATCTCTCAGGATTGAAATCATAGGAAATGTCACCCTGTTCGACCTGATCGTATTTGCCATCTCGGTGCTGGCAGCGGCAATCATCGCAAAAGTCGTTGCCATTTACCTCAAGAAGTCCCTGAGCGACCGGATCCAGCCAAAAGAGATGGACTTTTTGATAAGGATAATCCAGGCTGCGATCGTCATCATCGGGATATACCTCGCCCTCCCGAGTTTTGACATCAACCTTGCGGACATGCTGGTGGTGGGGGGCACGATGGGGCTGGTGATTGCGTTTGCAAGCCAGCGGATCGTCTCGAACTTCGGTTCGGGCCTCTTCCTCATCGCGGAGCGGCCGATGAAGCCCGGGGACAGCGTCAATATCGGGGCGGTGAGCGGAACGGTAGAGGAGATACGGGTCCTCTCCACCATCATAAAGACCCACGAGGGGGTGTACGTGAGGGTCCCGAACGAAAAGATCTTCACGTCGGAAATCACCAATTTCGTCGCCAATGTGGCCAGGAGGTTCGAGTACACCATAGGGATCAGCTACCAGTCCGACGCCGCGAGGGCGATCCGCATCATCAAGAGTCTCCTCGACGACCATCCTTTTGTCCTCAGACACCCGGCCCCGAGCGTCTTTGTGGACACCCTCTCGGACTCGAGCGTGAACCTCAGGGTATTCATCTGGGCACCCTCCCGGGTGTGGTGGTCGGTGAGGACCGAGATGCTCTGGGCGATCAAGAAAGCGCTCGATGCCGAAGGGATCGAGATCCCATTCCCCCAGAGGGTGATCACGTTTGCCAGGGATAAGGAAGGATCCTCCCGTTGCGATACTCCGGGAGATGGAGCTGCCTATGGAAGACCCTGAACTGGAGAACCTTGCCGCGACACTCGTGCATGGGAACCTGTCCGCACGACGCGAGGCAGTCAGGCAGCTTGCCGGGATGCGGGAGAAGGCCATTCCCCGACTCATCTCGCTCCTCCAGGAACCGGTGGAGAACGATGTACGGTGGTACGCCGCAGTCGCCCTCGTCAGGATCGGCCCGCAGGCAATTGGCCCGCTCGTCGATGCACTATCAAAAAACCCGGATCCCGGTTTCTGCCGGTATGCCGCCGCCACGCTCGGGCACCTCGGTGAGCAGGCGGTGGCACCGATCCTCTCAGCCATGCGCGATGCGGATCCAAAGACCCGGGGGTTCCTTGCGCAGGCCCTGTGCAGGATCGGGGAGGCGGCAATCCCCGCGGTCAGGGAGATGCTCGGGTCAGACGACCCGGTGCTCCGTGAGTGCGCCACGCTCACCCTCTGGCAGATGGGCGAGGTGGGGCTGGAGTCGCTCCTTTCGTCGATGGATGAAAGGGCATAACAATTATTTGCGGACGTACTCTCCCCTCTTTTCCATTGGAGATGATCGAGGAGATAGCGCATGGAGAGATTTCAAAGCCAACTGATAAGTCACTGACGCGGCAAGAGAGATGGTGATGATGCAGTGCTCTCCGGCAATCGAGCGCTACCTTGCCGGGCTGCAGGAAGGGCTGAACGCGGCCATGGCAGTTGCGGAGCGGGCAAGGGCCGTGGGGATCGACCCCCGCACGGCCGTCGAGATACCCGTTGCAAGCGACCTCGCGGACCGTGTGGAGGCCCTCCTTGGGATCAGGGGCCTGGCCGCGAGGATACGCGAGATGGAGGGCCAGATGTCGAGGGAGGAGGTTGCCCTCCACATCGGCGGGGACTTTGTGCAGCGCAGGTTCGGGGAGAAGAGCGAAGAGGAGATCCTCGACCATGCCATACGCACCGCCATGGCGGTGCTCACAGAGGGAGTGGTCGCAGCCCCGACGGAAGGGATCGCCAAGGTGGGCATCGGGCGAAATGACGACGGGAGCCGGTACCTGAAGATCTATTATGCAGGGCCGATCAGGAGCGCAGGGGGGACTGCGCAGGCTCTCTCTGTGCTGGTAGGGGATTTTGTCAGGCGAGCGCTCGGGATGAACCGCTATATCCCCCGCCCCGAGGAAGTGGAGCGCTACATCGAGGAGATCCGCCAGTACAACTCCATCATGAACCTGCAGTACCTCCCCTCTGAGCGGGAGATCAGATTGATCGTCCAGAACTGCCCGGTCTGTATCGACGGTGAAGGGACGGAGGAGGAGGAGGTCAGCGGGTACCGGAACCTCGAGCGGGTGGAGACGAACACCGTGAGGGGCGGGATGGCGCTCGTGCTTGCAGAGGGCCTTGCACTCAAGGCACCAAAGGTCCAGAAGAACGTGCGGGCGCTCTCGCTGGACGGGTGGGAGTGGCTGGATGAACTGATCGGAGGGGCCACGAAGGGGGGCGATGGGGATGATGCCCCAGGTATCAGGCCGAAAGACAAGTACCTGCGGGACCTCATCGGGGGCCGCCCCGTCTTCTCCTACCCGATGAGAAAAGGGGGGTTCAGGCTCCGGTACGGCCGCTCACGGAACACGGGCTTTGCTGCGGCGGGGCTCAACCCTGCGACCATGCATATCCTCGGGGACTTCCTGGCAGTAGGTACCCAGATGAAGGTGGAGCGGCCGGGCAAGGCCGCCGGGATCGTCCCGGTGGACACCATCCAGGGACCGACGGTCAGGCTGAAATGCGGAGACGTCCTCAGGATCGACGATGCGGCGCAGGCAAGAGCGCTCAGCCCGGAAGTCGAGCGGATCCTCGACGTCGGGGAGATCCTTATAGGATACGGCGAGTTCCTTGAGAACAACCACCCCCTTGTCCCGCCTGCCTACTGCCACGAGTGGTGGTGCCTGGAAGGCGGGTCGGTGCGGCCCGAGAACGAGGAGGAGGCAATCGCCCTCTGCTTCGAGGGAGCATTCCTCCATCCCGACTTCACGTGGCTCTGGGACGACCTCTCATGTGAAGAGATCGCAGAACTTGCGGACTCAGTTGCGCAGTATGGGGAATTGAAGCACGGTATCCTCGTCCTGCCCCAGGAGGGACGCATCAAGGAGATGCTCGAGGTGATCCTTCTCCCCCACCGCGTAAGGGAGGGGCTCATCTGCATCAGCGAATACTACGTCTTCCTCGCGTGCCTTGGTCTTGACCTGAAGCTGAAGAAGCGACCTGCGTGGGAGGGGGCTCCAAGGGACGACCCGCTCTCCCTCGTTTGCCACCTCTCGGGGTTCCGGATGCGGTCCAGGGGGGGCACCCGCATCGGGGGGCGCATGGGCCGCCCCGGGAAATCGAAGCCCCGGAAGATGAACCCTCCACCCCACTCGCTCTTTCCCCTCGGCGAGGCGGGAGGCAGCAGACGTTCGTTCCAGGAAGCATCGAACCACGCCCCGCAGCCGAACATGGATGGCGGGGTGATCACCATCGAGACCGGGAGGAGGAGATGCCCCTCCTGCGGCACCGAGACGTTCCGCAACCGGTGCGAGTGCGGGGCTCACACCGATCCGGTCTACAGCTGCCCCCGCTGCAAGCGGGAGCACGAGGGCCTCGAGTGCCCGAACTGCCATACGCCACTTGTCTGCTCATTGGTCACCAGCCTCAACGTGAAGCAGGAGTATGCGACAGCGATGGAGCGCCTCGGCATCAGGGAGAGCAGCATCTCGCTCGTGAAAGGAGTGAAGGGGCTCATCTCCCGGGAGCGGACGGTGGAGCCGATGGAGAAGGGGATCCTCAGGGCGGCGCGGGACCTCTTTGTCTTCAAGGATGGAACAATCCGGTACGATATGATCGACCTCCCCCTCACCCACATCCGTCCCGGAGAGGTGGGGGTCTCCCCCGAACGGCTCAGGGAGCTTGGGTACACGGAGGATATCCAGGGAGATCCGCTCCACGCTCCGACACAGGTGGTGGAACTCAAGGCCCAGGACATCCTGGTCTCTGACTCCTGCGCGGAGTACATGGTGAAGGTGGCGCAGTTCCTTGACGAGCTCCTTGAGAAGTGCTATGGCCTGCCCCCCTTCTACCGGGTGCAGACGAGGGACGACCTCCTTGGCCACCTGGTGATCGGCCTTGCACCCCACACAAGTGCAGGAGTGCTCGCGAGGATCGTCGGGTTCTCCCGTGCGAACGTCGGGTACGCCCACCCCTTCTTCCACGCGGCCAAACGGCGGAACTGCTTCTTCGGAGACACCATGATCGAGACCTTCGATGGGAGGGAATGGTGCACGAGGCCGATACGGCAGATAGTCTCCGAGAACTTCGACCTTTCCCGGCCGGGGATCGACCGGCTCGGGACATATTACTCGGACCCGGCGTCCACGCTCCTGGTGCGCACCGTTGACCGTGAGGGCAAGCCCCACCTTCGGCGTGTGACGACGGTCTCCATCCACAGGTCTCCGCAAGCCCTGATCCGGTTCGAGACCCGCGGCGGCCGGGAGATTGCCGTGACCCCTGATCACGCAATGCTCGTCTGGGACACCTGTACGCTCCGGAAGATCAGGGCGGTCGAACTGGAGGAGGGGGACCCGGTCCCGGTGATGGTGGGAATGAACGTCCTTTCCGATCACATCATCCGCCGCGAGGTCGTCCCGTCCCCTGACACGCGGGTATTCTGCCTGACCGTGTCAGACGACCACACGGTGCTCGCAAACGGCATCTTCACCGGACAGTGCGACGGCGACGAGGACTGCATCATGCTCCTCCTTGACGGGCTGATCAACTTTTCCCGCTCGTTTTTACCCGAGACCCGTGGCGGCTCCATGGACGCGCCGCTCGTCCTGACCACCAGGATCGATCCCGCCGAGATCGACAAGGAGAGTCACAACCTCGACGTGGCGCCCGGCTACCCCCTCGAGTTCTACCTCGCCACCCTTGGGTATGCGCACCCAAAGGAAGTGGAGGGGCTTGTGGACCGGGTGGGCAGGCGCCTTGGGACCCCCGCACAGATCGAGGGGTTCTCGTTCACGCACGACACGACGGATATCTCAGCGGGACCCCTCGAGTCCACGTATACCCAGCTCAAGAGCATGATAGACAAGCTCGACGCAGAACTCTCCCTTGCGACGAAGATCCGTGCCGTTGACGAGGATGACGTGGCAGAACGGGTGCTGACCACCCATTTTATCCGCGACCTTCAGGGAAACCTCTCTGCCTTCTCAAAGCAGAAGTTCCGGTGCGTGAAGTGCAACACGAGTTTCCGCCGGATGCCGCTTGCGGGCAAATGCAACCGGTGCGGCGGAAACATCATCCCCACGGTCCACGAGGGTTCTGTGAAGAAGTACCTGGAGATGTCGCGGGATATCTGCAGGAAGTACCGGGTATCGGAGTATACCCGCCAGCGGGTCCAGGTCCTCGATATGGCGATCGAGTCGACGTTTGGCCAGGAGAAGAGCCAGCAGATGGGCCTCGCAGACTTCATGTAAGGGGAGTCGGGCACATCTGGCCAAACGTCCGCGTTTTTTTTAACCGGGAGGACGATACCCCCTGGAAAATGTACGAACTCTCCCGCCTCCGCGAAGGGTTTCCGCCTCTCTCAAAGAACCTCTTCCCTGATTCAGTTTCCACGGTCAAGAGCACCGGAAGAGCAGTCGAGGTCACCCGGCCCTCAATTTATTTTTGTGGGTATCCCAGAAACCATGGAAGAGGGTCCTCACACGTCTGAAAACGTAAGTACCGCAGAGTACGGACGTATCTCAGGGTGCCCGGGCGTTTCCCGGGGGCGGTTCCTGGGACCTCGTCTTTGCCAGGAACGGGACGGATGCGATCTGCATGGGTGCCCACCGGTCCTGAGTGGAGCAGGGTGACGAGGGGATCACTCGGTTGCCCGATCACCCTGCAAACTTTGTGCCCTCGACGAGGCCTCATGGCAGGGGGGTGAGGGGCATTCCCCGATAGGAACGGGTGAGCACAGGGAGGATCGCCGGGGAAAAAGTTATTCTGGCCTCTTCTCTGCGGGCTCGCCCCCCTTTCGTCCCTTCCACCACCGGTAAGCGGCATAGGCGACCAGTGCGAGGACGACCAGCGGGATAATCGAGATCAGGATGATCACGAGTGCGGCGGTCACCCCGAGGAACCCGGCGATGCCCTCGTTGATGACCGAAGTGACCGACGGCCCGTCCCCGGCTCCCACTGGCTCGGGTTCATTGAAGGAGACGGTAATCGTCGCGTACTCGATCCTGTTGTCGAGGTATTTCAATCGCCCGTCGATGCGGTCCATCTCCACCTGCACGCGCTCGACCTGCTGCTGTACCTCCAGGATCTCGGAGACGTTTCCTGCCATCTCCATGATCCGCTGGTACTGGGCACGCTGGTTTGCGAGCGCCCCCCGCCGTGCCTGGAGGTCGACGTACTCCTCGGTCACGTCATCTGCCTGCACCGACTGGGACCGAAGTGTCCCAAGCGCGGCGATGGATGCGAGCACCCGGTCAAAGGAAGCGGCCGGGACCCGCATGACAAGGGAACCAGAGAGGCGGTCGCCGCGGTACCGGTCCAGCGAGAGCGAACCGATGTACCCGCCATTCCCGGTCGCAATGGACTGCAGGGCGTCCCGTGCGGCCATCACGTCTTTTACTTCCAGGTCCACGCGGGCGGTCCTGAGGATCTTCTGCTCGTCGCCTGCCCACGCACCGGCGCCTGTTGCGGGGACAGCCGTAGGGTAGGCCGTTATCGGGGCGAATCCATAGTCCGCGCCCACTCCTTCACTGCTCGCTTTCTGGGAGGATATCGTGCCCGGGATATCGGGGGATATACACCCCGCACTCAAGAGTCCCCCCGAAAGGACTGCCAGGAGAAGGAGAAGGGAGAAGATCTCTCTGTTCTGCATACAAGTCCCTCCCCGGCCGAGAAGAAAAATTATTCCGTGAGTGCGATTCGTTTCGCAGTCTCTTTTGCCCGGACAGTTGGGTCGACGAGTGCAAAGTGGTGAATATTTATCCCGGCGGGTCACCCTTGATTATTGGGTACTCATATCCAATCGCGAGTGTGACTGAGAGGCCAAAAGTGACCGACTCAAGATCGGTTCTCGCAGGAGTTCGCAGGTTCGAATCCTGCCACTCGCATTCAACCCCCAAATTCCATTCTTCCCTTCATTCTGTTTCATTCCTGTTTTTCTCAATGCCTTCCACCTTTTTTTCCTTCCTGAACTTTTCCATCGTGGCACAGGTTCCATGTTATCGCTATTTCACCCAGGAGTCTTTCCAGAACCCCACCCATCATCTTTTCGCGAGAAAAACGGGGACCGTATAGTAAGATCTCATAACGTGGAAGGGAAAGAAAAGGAACGGCGCCCGAACCCCGGTGAGGCGAAGGGTTGTGCCGCTCGAATCATCAGGGGAGTGCGGAAGATGTGAGAAAATCCCCTCTTCAATTTGGATCAAGGACACGAACCGGGGTTCCAAAAAGTTCTGCTCCGCGCCCAATCCTCATTTGAGAAAGCGAACTCCTTCCTCCTTTTTCATCGCCACCGGCAAGGAAAATTATAGAATAGCCCCCTCTTTTAGGCATGTTCAAAAAAATACAAAATACCTCATCGAAATAGCGATTTGAATAAAATCCACCGACATCGAGAAAAGTCACATTTTGAAAAACCTCGAAATTTGAAAATAATCAAGAATAAACCGTAAATTTGATCGTACTCGAAGGGGAATACATATTTGATCACAAAATGCATCCCCCATTGATAGTTGATCGGAAGGACCCAAAATGGTTCCTCTGAGAAAGGGTCCTGGCAATTGTATCAGATCGTCGGACACAGCAGGAATTTTCAAAATACGAGATTACCCCGATTAAAA
>JADFCY010000014.1 GCA_018263335.1 Methanolinea sp.
AATTTTTCTTCTTCGAAATTGATGGAGAAACTCGTGTATCCGCTCTGGATATTTGGTAGATCTGATACTCTCCTTCTTATGAAACGGTTTGTATCGCTAGTCAGGAAGTTGCTCATGTACCTCAAGGACCAGACACCATTTCTGGAGAAGAGATCTCTTATCGAGGATGTATTCAAAACAGCGAAGAATGCATTCGGTTTAAGGAGAATACACAAATATACAACGAAATCAGTGAAAAAAACGGTCTGTTTGAATGTACTTTTACTCGGACTCGTTATTTCTTTGGGATTTGGTGAAAAGATTGGATTACAACGGCTTTCTGAGTGGTGATTAGGGGAGGGGGCTATTCCCTTGATACTACGAGACCGCCAGTGGATCTTCCCCACTCTTTTGGCGGTGAGAAAAAAAAGCGGTATGGGAATTTATTCTTCCGTACCTTCGGGCTCATCCGTCCCGGTGCGCCTGAAGGTCTCCACCAGGGTGATCTCTTCGATGCCGGGGATGTGATCGAATCCTTCGCGGATTATCCTGCTCCTCCAGAGGAGCCACCTGCGGTCGTATGTGATCCCGGGCGGCAGGTGCAGGGTAATGACAGCGCCGTCGAGGGTTACGTCCATGTCCCGGCCAGCGTAGAGGGTGATCAACCCTTTCATCTGTTCCACTGCTCCCTCAACCATGCCCTCGATACGGAATGTATATGAGAGCGGTTTTCCCGCCAGGGGGTGGTTGAAGTCGATCAGGACACGGTTTCCTATGACGTCGACGACCGTGCCCTCCCCCTTCTCGGGAACCTTGAGGCTCATTCCCTTCTTTGGCTTCTCCGAGAAGGAATTCTTGTTGAACGCCTCGACCCTGGCAGGATCATGGGGCCCGAACGCCTTGTCGGATGGGACGAGAATCTCTCCTTCCTCTCCGACCTCTCTTCCTTCAAGTGCCTCATCAAGCCCGAGAATGACATGGTGGCTTCCGACACGGATGGTCACCGGGCCGTAATGGGCCTCGGGATTGAAGATCTCGGCACTTTTAGCGACATCTTCGTCAGTCGTGTCAAAGATCTTCCCGTCCACCCTGCCCGTATAGCTGAGCCTGATAAAATCTCCCGCCTTTATTGACATTCTTTCACCTGCAATCTCCGGCTACCCGGGTGAAAATCCCTGGTGGTCCCCCGGGTAAAGGTTCTCTATATGGTTACCCCGATGTTCTTAAATAATTAATCAATACACCCGAAAAACAACCACATTCCCTTTGAATTCTAAGTCTTCTCTCTTTTCATTGGCAGGGTTCATGCCGCTTCACAGGGATCTCCCGCGGCGGACCATGGTCCAGACCATACATATTATGGTAATCCCAGGAAAGACGGGAAGTGGAGAGAATGCTTGAGATCGAGCTGAAGGCCAGGGTAAACGACCTTGCTACGGTAAGAGACCGGCTCTCTTCCCTCCACGCGGAGAGGGAGGGGAGGGTGTTGGAGCGGGATCTGTACCTCAATGCACCGCATCGTGATTTCGGGATCACGGATGAAGCGCTTCGTATACGGCATGCAGGGGAGAGGTGCACAGTGACGTACAAAGGCCAGAAGAAGCAGGGCTTTCACCTCAAGGCAAGGGATGAGTTCAATTGTGGAGTCGAGTCCGCTGATGTGATGGCCAGGATCTTTTTCTCCCTTGGGTTTACACCGGTCGCTGAGGTGACGAAATGGAGGGAGTATTACCGTTTCAGGGATGCAACTGTCTGCCTCGACGAGGTGGAAGGGCTCGGGGAGTTCGTCGAGATCGAACTGAACAACCCTGTGAGCGTGGAGCGTCCTTCCGAGTATGTGATGGCGCTAGGAGAGGAGATCGGGGTGACCGGGGAGCCGATCCTCTCGTCTTATCTCGAACTGCTCCTTGAAAGGAAGAGGGATCTTCAGGCATAGGGCCCGACAATTCCTGCGACGGCGCTGTGCGAAGAAAGGAGCGGATCGTTCTCGGAGTGCCTCCCTGCTCCCGAGGGGTTACACCTGCAACAGCTCGACCGTGATGTCTTTAGGCTCCTTTCCGAAGTGGATCATCGCGCACTGGCCAAGGGCAGCCATGCCCGGGTTGACCACTTTTACCCCCCCCTCCTCGACAATCCCTCTCTGCTCGTGGATATGGGCGCAGCAGACCAGGTCAAAAAACTTCATGTGTTTCCTGATACTGGCGCTTCCCACATGGTTTCCTCCTGCCTCGTCAAGGAACCCCTGCGGGGGGGCATGGGAGATGAGCACGTTGTGCATGGTGCGCTCCATCTTTGCGATGATGGAACCCAGCAGGTCATCGATCTGCTTGTCTGTCATCTCGAACGGGGTATTGAAAGGAGTCGGGTTTGACCCTCCAATCCCCACGATTGAGATCTTCCCAAGGTTGATGTACGAACCATGGAGACAGACGCAGTCCGAATGCTCCAGTGTGTCGATGATCTCGCGGGGGTCACAGTTACCCGGTACTGCAAACGCGGGCACTTCAATGCGGGAGAAGAGTGATTCGACCGAATCCGCAGGTCCCATATTGGTGATGTCGCCGGCAATAAAGACGGCATCGGGGGAGAGTTCCAGGAACGATTCGAGCTTCCCGAACTCTCCGTGAAGGTCTGCCAGCAAAAGCACATCCATCATGTCAATATTCATTCGAAGGGGCCTTTAAAAAAATCTTCGCGTAGGGTCACCCCATGACCCGGTCACTCTGCCCTTCAGCGCGAGTGTTCCCAGGAGCCGCTCAACCTCGGGGAGGAGTTCGCGCGGGGATTTTCCTGCAAGGGGGGTGCCGGGGAGCGGGATACACCTGTGGAGATGGACCCGCCCCCTTTGGCTGATCCACTCCACAAGCCTCGCGGTCATCAGCTGGTCTTCATCTTCTTCACCCGGGATTCCGACTATGCAGTCTACCACAGGCTCAAGGCCGGCCTCGAGGCAGAGTTCCACGGCCCTGATCACGTCATTCACCGTGTGCCCCCTGCTGAGGATCGAGAGGATTCTGTCACTCCCCGATTGTGCGCCGAAATGGAGACGGGTGTTGGTGCAATACGTAGTGACAAGTTCGATGGCATCCCTGGTGACCCATTCCGGCCGGACTTCGCTTGGGAAAGTCCCGAAGTAGATGTGCTGGTCCTTGTGATGGAGCGCGGAGAGGAGGTGTTTGACCTTCTCAAGTCGGGGCGTTCTTCCGTCTGATCCATATGCCAGGGCATTCGGAGTCACGAAACGCGCATCCCTGAACCTGCGTGCCGCACGAGTGATGGCATCGATGCTCCTGTGCCGCATGTACGGCCCGAAGATACGGGGCGTCTGGCAGTATGCGCAGGCGTGCGGGCACCCCCGGGATATCTCGATATACCCCTTCATAGTCGAGAACGGGGGGTACCCATCCAGCCTTACGCAGTGGTCAGCCGGCACGAATCCATTCGCTGTCGCCACCCCGCCGGGAACTGGTCCGCCCTTCTTGAGGGATCGGAGGAGGGCCGGGAGGAGATACTCCCCCTCTCCCACGATCACGTAGTCGGCAATTTTTGCCATCTCCGCAGGGCACGCCGTTGCATGCGGTCCGCCGACTATGGTGACACACGGGGCATCCCGGATCTCATTCAGATATCGGGATGCAGTGAGCGAGTTGAGGCTGTAGCATGTCACATCCGGCGCAGGCGCTCCGACAGGTTCGAGTGTGAAGCCCTCCTGCTCGCACGCCGCGTAGAGTGCGGCATACGAGTTCCTTGCTGCCGGGATAAACCTCCAGTGGACGTCCATTCGCAGGTGAAGGAGGGGATGGATGCGAGCGGGGGATCTGTCAACCCCCCGGTTCCCGTTCAGCCCCTGGTCCTGTAGGGGACGAGCTGGTCGATCACCTTGTAGGTGTTCCCATTCGTGAGGGAGACGTAGGCCTCGATACGGTCATCCGCCTTCGTCCCCTCGAACTTCAGCTCGGCACCCTTCACGGGTTCGAGGTGTTTCTCTGTCACCTTGCCATCGGACCGAATGACGCGGACAAGAATATCTGTCACCATGACCTGGCCCTTGCCTCCGGCAAAGATGACGGTGATAGTCGCGTATATCGGGTCTTTCTCGTTGATCTGGATCTCAACCGCATGCTCGGGGGGGAGAGTGACAGTCGGGCCAGGAATCATCCCATTCGGGGAGATGCCCTGCGGGGACCTGGGGCTCCCTGCCGGGCCCTGGGTACACCCGCAGATTGCCACTCCTGAAAGGAGCAGCATCACGAAGAGGAAAGGAAGGAGTCGCATGTGTGAGTCTTAGGGAGTGATGACTGATTAGGCTGTCTCTCCGGATTCATCACCGTTCAGAATTTCAACGAATCCCTCCCCGCCATCAACCCTTGCCAAGGCCCCGTCCGGGACCAGTGACAGCCCACCTTCCAGCCGGTCAACGAGCGGTATCCCTGCGATGATGGCTCCCACCGCGATGATTGGCTCGGCTTCGAGGTTGATCATGGCCGCCGGTGCCTTCCCGTTCCTCCTGAGTGCATATACAATATACGAGCCCACCGTCGAGCCCTTGCCGTGGGGAAAGACGAGCACCCTTCCTGCAATCAGCGCTCCCTCGAGGGGGTGTCCCTTCTCGACGATCATCCCGGATTCCGGGTCCACTCCCGAGAGGAAAGAGATCGGTTCAGGACTTGCCAGCACCCTGCCTGTGCCGCTTCCTTTCGAGATGCCGCGGCCCCTGATGAGCATGATCACACCACATAAATGTAGGGAACTCAAGATATAATGGTAGCATGGAAGAGAGCGTCATAAGGAACGCGGGATCCGACACAGAACTCAAATACCAGCTGAAACTCCAGGACCTCGAGTCACAGGTTCTCGACCTCAAGGTCAAAAACGATGAGATCCTGCGGGAGAATGCGCAGCTGAAACGCGAGAATAACCAGCTCAAGCGGATGCCCCTCTTTGTTGCGGTGGTGGTTGACCTTCTCGACAGGGGCGAGGTCTACCTCCGGCAGCAGGGGAACAACCAGGAGTACCTCACCCACGTCAACGACGAGATCTTTCGCCAGCTCAAGCCCGGGACCAAGGTCGCGGTCAACAATGCCCTCTCCATCGTGAAGATAGTGGGGAACATATTCGACTCGAGAGTCAGGGTGATGGAGCTTGACGAATCGCCGGAGATCACGTTCGACCAGGTCGGTGGCCTTGCAAAGGAGATAGAAGAGGTCAGGGAGGCGGTCGAGTATCCCCTCACGAAACCCGAGATTTACGAGAGGGTAGGAGTGGAGCCGCCAAAGGGGATCCTCCTCTACGGTTCCCCGGGAACAGGCAAGACGCTGATTGCTAAGGCGGTCGCACACCAGGCAAGGGCGACATTCATCCGCATGTCAGGCAGCGAACTCGTGCACAAGTACATCGGCGAGGGAGCACAGCTCGTGCGGGAACTCTTCTCGCTTGCCAGGGAAAAATCACCATCCATCGTCTTCATCGACGAGATCGATGCAGTGGGAAGTACCCGCACGAACGACGGGACTTCTGGCAGTGCGGAGGTGCAGAGGACCCTGATGCAACTCCTGGCTGAGATGGACGGGTTCGATACCAGGGGCGATGTCAGGATCATGGCCGCGACCAACAGGGTTGACATGCTCGATCCGGCGCTGCTGCGTCCCGGAAGGTTCGACCGGGTGATCTCCATTCCCCTTCCCACGCCGGAAGGCAGGATGGAGATATTAAAGATACACTCCGCGAGAATGGTCCTTGGGAAGGATGTGGATCTCAAGGCCATCGTGGAAATGACGGAGAACGCAACGGGAGCGGACCTCCAGGCAATATGCAGGGAGGCAGGGATGATGGCGGTCCGAAGGGAGGCACGGACCCTCTCGCACGACGACTTCGTAAGGGCGGTTCGGAAGGTCAGGGCGGAAGTCAGCACGGATCTCAGGATGTATACCTGAATAATACTCCTTTTCTCCTCTCCTTTCTCCTCCGCAATCCACCGGAACGAGGGATGGCATTGCCACCCCGAGCCAAATTGGCAGAACACTGCATCTTAACACCTCCCGGGTATAATATTCCGCGTTAAGGTGTATCACCATGGAGGTGCTCTTCATCCCCAAGGAAGGGGTCGCGCTTTATCAGGAGCTTCTCTCCTCAGAGACCAGCAGGGACGCGCTGCGGTTTTACCGGCCGGTGCAGACACCTGCGGGCGTGAAGATATCGATGGCGTCGCTTGGAAGCGCACTTTCGCTCACGTCAGACCTCCGGTGGTACGTGAGGAGGTACATGCGCGATGTCCTCTTTGAGATCTCCGATGGAGTGTATTGCACAAGGGCACTGGCGCAGGAGATATACTACGGGAGGCTTGTGGTCCTGCATACCCCCTGGAAGTTCAGGAAGACCTGTACGTTTCAATCGGGCCAGGTGATCAGTGAGGATCGGATCGGCGTGGATCTCGAAAAGGCAGAGGCAGCCCCCGGGCCTGCGACTGGGGAGACAGTGCTGCTTGAAATCTGGTGCACGGAAGAGGAGTTCCTTGGCCAGAAGAGGTGCGACGAAAAGAGTGATGATCTTGAGGATGAAGTCACTTCTTTGTGACCTTGTCCTCGCGGAGCACTTTCTTTGCGATCAGGAATATCACGAACGCAACGATGATGAAGTAGATCAGGTCTGCCAGGAACTGTCCCCAGCTGATGACAATCGGGCCGATGACCAGTTTTGCAGTCTGCCAGTCGCCACCCGGTATAAAGAAGGTGATGATTGGCATGATGATGTTGTCTACGAGGGATTTTACGAGCTGGTTTGCGGCCAGGCCCATGATAAATGCAATAGCAAGCCCGATGACCTTGTACTCGTACAGAAAGTCCATAAACTCTTTTACAATACTCATGTTCTACACCTGTAATTGAGAAGAGCATGGGGGAGTTAATAAACCCTTTGGTGGCGCACCCTTTTTATGATCCCCTGGCGATCGTACCCAACGTCCTTTTTTCTCCCTCGAACTGCACTCCGTTTTGATGAAGATTACCCACAGGCATTTCACTCATTCGTATGAAGTTTTGAGTTGAGTTCACGTGCGTTGCAGGGCAGGAAGTGTGCTCCCTCAACGGGATACATCATCAGGGCCACGATGCAGGAAACGGGATAAAATGAAGGAAAAGGGGAATTGCATTCATGCAAACATTGCGCCATACCCACTCTTGTAGATGTGGCGGTCGAAGTCAAGACCGATCTTTTCGATTGCATCAAGGAAGTCCTCCTTCGAGACTGCATCCCGGTCTTTCCGGATCGCGAACATGCCTGCCTCCATGCAGATTGCCTTGAGATCGGCTCCGTTCTTCCCCTCGGTCATGGCGGCAATCTCGGAAAGGTCGACGCCGTGATCAAGGCGCATCTTCCTGGTATGGACGTCAAGGATGGCGACCCGGCCCAGGATATCGGGGAGGGGTATCTCGATGATGCGATCGAACCTGCCGGGCCGGAGCAACGCCCGATCAAGGATATCGATACGGTTGGTCGCCCCGATGATCTTGACGTCGCCACGCCGCTCAAATCCGTCCATCCCGGCCAGAAGCTGCATAAGTGTCCTCTGCACCTCGCGGTCACCGGAGGTGGTGGCTTCTGTCCGGGAAGCGCCCACTGCATCGATCTCGTCGATGAAGATGATCGTCGGGGCTTTCTTTCGCGCAAGGTCGAAAAGCTCCCGGACAAGGCGGGCCCCCTCCCCGATGTACTTCTGGACGAGTTCTGACCCCACGACCCGCAGAAAGTGCGCATTGGTCTCATGGGCGACAGCCCTCGCAAGAAGCGTCTTTCCCGTCCCCGGGGGGCCGTGCAGGAGAACTCCTTTTGGAGGTTCGATCCCGATACGGTCAAAGAGTTCGGGCTTCTTGAGCGGGAGCTCGACGGCCTCCCTCAGCTCGTTGATCTGGGGGTTTAAGCCCCCGATATCCGCATATGTCTCTTCAGGGCTCTCCACCACCTCCATGCCGTAGACCTGGGCGTCGTAGCTCTCGGGCAGCACGTCGATCACCGCAAGCGACTGCTGGTTCAGTGTGCACCTGGCGCCGGGTTTCAGCTTTTCGGGGTCGATGCACATGGAACTCCTGACCATGAACCTCGGACCGGCACTGCTCCTGACCACCACTCTCCCGTTGTCCAGCACATCGGTGACAGTCCCGATGACGAGCGGAGGACTCCTCAGCTGCTCGATCTCGCTCTTCAGTTTCCTTACTTCCCGTTCGTACCGTATCTTCTGTGTCTCGATATAGCGCTTGTCCGACTCGATCTGGCGGATTTGCTCGCGCAGTTCCAGGTTGCGGGTCTCCATGTTGGTGACCCGGTCCAGGAGATAGCGGTAGAGCTCCTCGGGGTTCTGGGGTTCCTGGGGTTGGCGGGCGCTTTCCACCATTTTTCAGCCTCAAATAAGTATATAGGGAAAAATGTCTATAAAGATGTTTGCGACGAGTATGCAGTGCGAATTGTGCGGAGGGAAGATTGTCGGCCCTTCAAAGACCGTCCGGGTGGAGGGAGCCGAGCTCGTGGTCTGCGCCAATTGCGCCCGGTACGGGACCGAGGTGCAGATGACTGCAAAGGCACAGCCGCGTGCCGGGACTGGCCCCCGCGCAGGGAGATCGGTCCCCGTCAGGCGCTCGAGGGACGTTTTTGACCTGATCGAGGGCGAAATTGTTGAAGATTACGGTGAACGCATCCGCGCTGCCCGGATGGAGAAGGGCCTCTCGCAGAAGGATCTTGCGATGCAGCTCAAGGAGAAGGAGCTGCTGATCAAGAAGATCGAGAAGGGAGACCTGATCCCCGAGGACGAGGTGCGGAGGAAACTTGAGAAGGCGCTTGGCATCAGGCTGATCGACTCTCCTGCAGATGATGAGGGGAAGCGTGGCGGAGGGACGGTTGTCCCGACCCTCGGGGACGTGATCTCGATCAAGAAGGTCCATAAATGAGAGAAAGGTCCACGGGCCATCTCATCACTTTTATATACTTGGTCGTTCCATTCTGATCTTCAATGCAAGGTGAGTGTTTTTTCGCCGGTGAGTGTTTTTATCTCGCTTAGCCTGGCGCCTGCACCGTGCATCAACGAACCTGTCCTTCTGAACCATAAGCCAGTAGCTGCGGCACTTTCCCGCTATCACCGCTATTTTGGTTATTTCTGGTATTTTTACTGAAACTCCATCGGCCATTTCTCATACAAATGCGCTGGATGGATGGGAGTGTTACATGAGAGGAAAAGAAATTCGCCTGGAACGCATCATGGACCGGAATACCGGCAAGACGATCATTGTCCCGATGGACCACGGGGTGAGCAACGGCCCTATCGAGGGCCTCATAGACCTGGGGAGAGCAGTCGACCTCGTGGCGACAGGGGGTGCCAACGCCGTCCTCGGACACGTCGGCCTGTCCCTGTACGGCCACCGGAAGAGCGGGAGGGATGTGGGGCTGATCCTCCATCTCTCGGCAAGCACCTCGATCGGGCCTGACCCGAACGAGAAGGTACTGGTGAACTCGGTGACAAGCGCCCTGAAGATGGGGGCCGACGCCGTCTCTATCCACGTAAACATCGGGGCCGACTCTGAAGCGCGGATGCTCTCTGACCTCGGGCGGGTGGCAATCGACTGCATGGAGTGGGGGATGCCGCTCCTCGCGATGATGTACCCGAGGGGAAGGAAGATCAAGGACGAGCACCAGGTCGAGCACGTCTGCCTTGCCGCAAGAGTGGCAGCGGAGCTTGGGGCTGACCTCGTCAAGACGGTCTATACCGGTGACCCTGACAGTTTCCGCCTGGTGACAAGGGGATGCCCTGTCCCGGTGGTGGTGGCAGGAGGCTCTAAAACAAGCGACCTTGCCACCCTGGAGTTAATTGAGGGGGCGATGGAAGGGGGTGCCGCCGGGATCTCAATCGGGCGGAACGCCTTCCAGCACCCTGCACCGGACCGCTTTGTCAGGGCCGCGGCAGAGATCGTCCACCGGGGGTGCTCGGCGGAAGAAGCACTGGAGATTGTGAAGGAGAAGAGAAGATGATTGGAAAAGAGATTCGTATCGAGAGGATCATGGACCGGAACACTGGACGGGCCGTGATCGTTCCCATGGACCATGGGTTCACGCTGGGACAGATTGAAGGGCTGCTGGACATGACCACGACAATCTCGGAGGTGAGTGAGGGCGGAGCAAACGCGATCGTCCTGCACAAGGGGATCGTCAAACGCGGGCACCGGAGAAGGGGAAGAGACATCGGGCTGATTGTCCATCTCTCGGGGAGCACATCCCTCAACCCAGACCCGAACGACAAGGTGCTGGTCTGCACCGTAGAGGAGGCGGTGGCGCTCGGCGCAGACGCGGTCTCCATCCATATAAACCTCGGGGCCCCGAACGAGTCGAAAATGCTTGAGTCCGCGGGGAAGGTGGTAAAGGACTGCAACCGCTGGGGGATCCCTCTCCTTGTCATGATCTACCCGAGAGGCAAGGGTATCGATCCCACCTCGCCTGCAACGGTGGGGCACTGCGTAAGGGTCGCCGAGGAACTTGGCGCCGACCTCATAAAGACCAATTACACGGGTGACCCGGTCTCTTTTGGCAAGATCGTCACCTCGTGCTCAGTCCCGGTCTTCATTGCCGGGGGAGAGAAGGCAGGGGACCTCGAGACGCTCCAGATCATACGCGACTCCGTGAAGGCGGGGGGGGCGGGGGTCTGTGTAGGCCGGAACGCCTTCCAGAGGGAGAACACACGGGCATTCGTCAAGGCCCTCTGCCGCGTCGTGCACGAGGAGGCAGACCCGGAGCAGGCGCTCAGGGAGGCGGGATGAAGGAGTTCTGGGTTGACGCCCGGTCTTGGAAGAAGGAAGTGGTGACCGCCGCCCTTGAGAGTGGAGCAGATACCATCGTCGCTGACGAGAGCGGCAAGGTGAAGGCGCTCGGGAGGGTCCGTGTCGTGGCTCCTGACGGGGACCTCGCGATCGGCAGGGACGTCTGGGAGGTGAAGATTGCCGGCAAGGAGAGCGAGGAGAAGGCGGCCACCCTTGCAAGGAACGGGTACGTCATCGTCAGTGCAGAGGACTGGACGGTGATCCCCCTCGAGAACCTCGTGGCCCAGTCAGACCGTATCATCGCACTGGTACATGATGCAGGGGAAGCAGAACTGGCGCTCCAGGTGCTTGAGCGTGGGGTCGCAGGAATCCTGCTCCTGACGGGAGACCCGAAGGTGGTGAAGGAGACGGGATCATTGATACACCGCGGCAATGAACGGTGTGCCATGGTACCATTCATGGTCACCGCGATCCGCCCGGTGGGGATGGGGGACCGGGTCTGCGTCGATACCTGCTCGATGCTGAGAGAAGGGGAGGGGATGCTCGTCGGCAATACCTCTTCGGCTTTCCTGCTCGTCCACGCAGAAACGCTGGAGAACCCATACGTGGCCCCGAGGCCGTTCCGGGTCAATGCAGGGGCAGTACATGCCTACATCCTCTCATCCGGAGGAAAGACAGCCTACCTCTCGGACCTTGCTGCAGGAGACCGCGTGCTGGTGGTGGGGGCCGATGGCAGTACAAGGGAGGTGACAGTCGGGAGGGTGAAGATCGAGCAGAGGCCGCTCCTTCTCGTCGAGGCCGAGGCAGAGGGGAGAACCTACAGCCTTGTCCTGCAGAATGCCGAGACGATCCGCCTGGTGGGAGATGACGGGAGTGCCCGTTCAGTCGTCGATATCTCTCCGGGAGACAGGGTGATGGGCTGCCTCAAGGAGGCCGGCCGCCACTTCGGGATGGCGGTCAGGGAGAAGATCCTGGAGAAGTGATTGCAGGTGAAGATCGGGATCATCGGCGGAACCGGCAGGATGGGTACGTTCTTCCGGGAGGTATTCGAGAGGGCGGGGTGGGAGGTGCAGGTTGCAGGGAGGAGCACTCCGCAGAGTCCCGCGGACGTCGCAGGGGCCTGCGATGTCGTCATGGTATCGGTGCCGATCAGGGAGACGGCCGGTGTGATACGCTCGGTTGCACCGCTCCTCTCGGAGGACCAGGTATTCTGCGATCTCACCTCGCTGAAGACCGGGCCGGTGGAGGCGATGCTCGCATCCCGGGCCCAGGTGGTGGGTCTTCACCCGATGTTTGGGCCCACCGTAAGTAGCCTGTCGGGCCAGACCATCATCGCGACCCCTGCGCGCTGCACCCAGGAGACCCTCGATCTCCTCCTGTCGGTCTTTTGGTCCCAGGGGGCCAGGGTGACCCTCTCCACTCCTGAGGAGCATGACCGGATCATGGCCGTCGTGCAGGGGCTGACCCACTTCGTCACTCTCGGCGTGGCGGAGACGATGCGGAGGGTGGGAGTCAAGCCGGAAGACACCCTGGCATTCATGAGCCCGGTCTACCAGATGGAGATGAGTCTCGTGGGAAGGCTCCTCTCCCAGGATGCCCGCCTCTATGCCGATATACTCGGGCAGAACCCCCACGTGATACCTGTCATCGAGGCATGCGAGGGCACATTCTCTTCCCTTCGGGAGATCATTGGGACCGGGGACACCGACGCCTTTGAAGAGGTGTTCAGGAAGAATGCGCAGCACTTCGGGGCGTACTGCCAGAAGGCAGCCCAGGAGTCTGACCTGCTGATCGCGTCCATGGTGAGGCAATGAAGGTATTTGTACTCGGACCGGAGGGCACGTTCAGCCACGAACTTGGTTGGCGCGTATTTGGAGACCGGGTCACCCTCGTCTCTACCATCCGGCGCATCTTCGAGGCTGTGGAGAAGGGGGAGGGAACAGGACTCGTCCCCTTGGAGAACAGCGAGGCCGGGGGCGTCGGGCCATCACTGGACGGGCTGCTCCAGCACCATGTCTGGATCACGGGAGAACTGTACATGCCCATCCACCACTACCTCGTCTCCCCTGGGCCGCTCGAAGAGGCGGAGGTGCTCTACGTCCATCCCCAGACCCACGAGCAGTGCAGCGAGGTGGTGGACGCCCTCGAGATACCTGTCGTGCATACCCCGAGCAATGCCCAGAGCGCGATGGAGATGCGGCGGTCGGGGAAGAGTGCGGCCATCGTGTCACTGATGACCGCCCGCCTCTACGACCTCCCAATCCGGCGCGAACGTGTGGAGAACAACCAGAGGAACATCACCCGGTTCGTGACCATCTCTTCGGCGAGGTATCCTGGGCCTGATGCCGCGAAGGGGAGCATCATCATTGATCCAAGGGAGGACCGTGCGGGGCTCCTCCACGACATCCTCGGGATCTTCTCCCGTCACGGCATCAACCTCACCAGGATCGAGTCACGCCCATCCAAGCGTGGCATGGGGAGTTACGTCTTCTTTCTCGATTTCGTGTACAACGGAAATTCAGAAGAGGCAGTCAGTGAACTCAAAGGGATGACGGCAGTCAAGGATCTTGGGAGGTATCCCACGCTGGAGGTCCCTGAATGGAAGTAACGCTTCGAAAAGCAGGAGATGTTTACCTCAACTTCCAGGCGCCACCTTCAAAGAGTTACACTCACAGGGCGCTGATAGCCGCCTCCCTTGCCCTGGGCGACTCGATCATCACAAATCCGCTGGAGGCAGAGGATATTGCGGCCACAAGAGCAGCCCTCGTGGGAATGGGTGTGCAGATCATGGAAGGGGACCGCTGTTCCCGGGTCAGGGGCACGGGCGGAACGCTCTCCTGTGCTCCCGGGCTTGTTATGGACATGCAGAACTCCGGGACGAGCATGCGGCTGCTCACTTCAGTCGCGCTCCTTTGTAAAAGCCCTGTAGTCCTCACGGGCTCCCCTCGCATGAAGGAGCGCCCGCTTGGCCCCCTTGCGGACGCACTCACCGCCCTTGGCGGGAGGATCGAGTTCATGGAGAAGGCGGGATTTCCGCCGGTGAAGGTCTCGGGGAGGCTCACCGGTGGGCGGGCGCGGGTGGATGCAGGTATGAGCAGCCAGTTCGTCTCCTCGATCCTGATGGCGGCGCCATATGCCCACCGGGACGTGATCCTGGACCTCGATCCAGGGGTTGCATCCCCCTCTTACCTGGACGTCACACTCTCGGTGATGGAGGCCTTCGGTGCGACGGTTGAAAGAGAGGGATACCGGCGTTTCCAGGTAGCAGCCGGGATACCGTACCGGGCAAGAACGTACGAGATCGAGGGGGATTACTCGTCTGCATCGTACTTCTTTGCACTCGCAGCGCTCTGCGGCGGCCGGGTCCGTGTCGGAAACCTGAACCCGACTTCCTGCCAGGGAGACAGGCGGTTCCTGGCCGCACTCGAGTCGATGGGGTGCAGGGTGAGCACCCCTGGAGATTCGGTCGAGGTCTCCTGCGACGGATATCTGGATGGGATCGAGATCGATATGTCCTCGTCTCCTGATACGGTTCAGACACTCTGCATGGTCGCTGCGAAGGCCCGGAGCCCGACAAGGATCTCCGGGATCGCCCACCTGAAGTGGAAGGAGAGCGACCGCCTGGAGTCCACCACGAGGCTCCTTCGAAGCCTTGGGGGAGATGTGACAGTAGAGGGGGACGCACTCATCATAAGACCTGCACCGTTGCACGGGGGAAGGATAGACCCTGGCGATGACCACCGGACCGCGATGAGTTTCACGGTCCTTGGGCTTTCGATGGGAAACGTAAAGATAACCCAGGCGGAATGTGTCAGTAAATCCTTCCCGGGTTTCTGGGAGCAGCTTGCAGGGCAGGGACTGGTATGAACGTCGTGCTGATTGGTTTTCGGGGGACGGGGAAGACGGAGTCGGGCAGGCTGCTCGCACATCTCCTCGATGTCCCTTTCTACGATACCGATGCGCTTGTCGAGGAAGAGGCGGGTGCCACGGTCCACGAGATCTTCGAACGAGAGGGAGAGGCCGGTTTCAGGGAACGCGAGAAACGGGCGATCGCGAATCTCCCGCGCGGTCCAGGGGTCTTTGCCACCGGCGGTGGCGCAGTCATCGACCCCGAGAACGTGGAACAGCTCCGTCGGGGGAGAACGATGGTTCTCCTCCAGGCAGACGAGGCAACCATCGAGAAGCGCATCCAGCATGGCAGTCGTCCCGCGCTGACCAGGATGGGGTTGCGGGCAGAGATCCATGCCCTCCTCGAAGCCCGAAGGGACGCGTACCTTGCAGCGGCAGACTACTGTATTGACACCAGCGCCCGCAGTGCAAACGAGGTCGCCATTGGCATCAAGCGCCTCCTGATGGAGGGGGGGACGAAAGAGGGGGCGAGGAGGGAAGCCCTTCTCGCAGTCGCAGGATCAGGTATCCCACGGCAGGAGGCCGAGGCGCTTGCAGCGAGGGTTGATGCGCTCGCCGAGAACCCGGTCCTCCGGATCTTCGGTGTCGCGGGGTACCCGAGCCTGCACAGCAGAAGCCCTGCCCTCTTCCAGCACCTCTTCACCTACTTCGAGATCAATGCGTTTTATACGAGGTTCCACGACCCGGCACTCACCCGCATACTGGGGATCGCACGGGACCTTGACGTGCGCGGCCTGTCGGTGACAATCCCTTTCAAGCAGGAGATACTCAGGCACCTTGACCACATAGATGCCCACAGCAGGGCAATCGGTGCATGCAACACTGTGGTCTTTTGCGGGGGCGAATCCCACGGCTATAACACCGACTGGATAGGTATCAGGGATCCTCTGGGTCCTTCACGCGGAAGCAGGGCAGTGATCCTCGGCGCCGGGGGAGCCGCGGCTGCCGCTGCCTACGCCCTCCTGTCGCTTGACATGGAGGTCACCCTCCTGAACCGGACGGTCGAGCGGGCAGAGAGGCTCGCTGCGCGCCTGGGCTGCCATTATGGTTCGGTCCGCGATTTCGGCAGAATTAAACCTGAAGTGGTGGTGAATGCGACCCCGGTAGGCATGGAACCCGATACCGCGAGCCCGCTCCAAAAGTCGGATCTTGCCCCTGGCATGACGGTCTTCGATCTCGTCTACACCCCTCCCGAGACACCCCTGATAAGGGCTGCAAGGGGCGCTGGCTGCACCGTGATCCCTGGCAGGGAGATGTTCATCCGGCAGGCAAGGGCCCAGTTCCGCCAGTTCACCGGCATCGACGCCCCGCTCGGCATGATACGGGAGATCCTGGGATGAATACGTTCGGCCGCTCATTCCGGATCACCACCTTCGGGGAGAGCCACGGCCCCGCGCTTGGCGTCGTGATTGACGGGTGCCCCCCTGGGATCGAACTCTCGGGAGACGATATTCAGCCGTTCCTTGACAGGAGGAGGCCGGGCAAAGGCCCGCTCATGTCGCCCCGCCGTGAAGAGGACCGGGTCGAGATCCTTTCAGGCGTTTTTCTGGGGCGGACCACCGGCGCCCCTGTTGCCCTCCTCGTCAGGAATGCCGATTTCCGCGCTGAAGATTACGATGCGCTCAGGGAGGTGTTCAGGCCCGGCCACGCGGATTATACCTGGTGGAAAAAGTTCGGAATACGTGACCACCGGGGCGGCGGAAGGAGTTCAGGCCGCGAAACGGTCGCCCGGGTTGCGTCAGGCGCGGTGGCGGCAAAGATGCTTGGAGTCCGGGGCATCAGGATCGGGAGCAGGATCCTTGAAATTCACGGCTGCACCAGCCCGCAAGATATGGAGAAAGAGATAGCGCATGCCATGGAGATCGGAGATTCTGTAGGGGGAATTGTTGAGATCACCGCGAGTGGGTGCCCCCCTGGCCTCGGCGACCCGGTCTTTGGGAAGCTCGACGCCATGATCGGGATGGCGATGCTCTCAATCGGCGCAGTCAAGGGCGTTGAGATTGGGGAGGGCTTTGCCGCCGCACGGATGCGGGGGAGCGAACAGAATGACCAGATGGATGAGGGGGGCTTCCTCTCCAACCACGCGGGAGGGATCCTCGGGGGTATCAGCACTGGCGAAGATATCGTGGTGCGGATAGCGGTAAAACCGACACCTTCAATCGCCCGGGAGCAGCGGACCGTTGACACCGGCGGGAAAGGGCGTCTGATCTCGGTTCGCGGAAGGCATGATCCCTGCATCGTTCCCCGGCTGGCCCCCGTTGCGGAGGCGATGCTTGCCCTCGTTCTTGCCGATGCGCTGCTTCTGCAGGAAGGGACAAGGGCCTGGATATCTCAAAGATGAAAGGCTTTATCCTGGTCCTGCACACCATTCCTGCAGCGATGACACAACACCTTGAATCCTGCCCCCTTCCAGGGAGACACAGCCTGGACGAGGAGAGAGGGGTACCATGAGAGGAACAGGACTGGGAATACGTCTCCTCCTCGCATTCCTGGTGTGCGGAAGCATCCTTGCCGGAGGCTGCATCTCGGTTCTCTCGCAATCCGCGCCCGAGGGCGCGGGAGGGGAGGGGTCCTCCCTGCGGGCGACCCTCGTCGACCAGGACGCAGACTGGGGCTTTTCAAGGGGTTGCACCTGGACCGCGGTGCTCCAGGTAGCAAACCCCGGCAGTATCCAGGAGAAGAACGTGCACCTGCATGTGGAACTTGTGAATGCCAGGACCGGGGCGGTGAGGGATGCAAAAGACCTGTTCCTGGGGACGATCGGGCCGGGGGAGGAGAAGACAGCCAGGGTCGTTTTGGACGGAGAATGCCTTGACGAGTATACTATCAGGGCAATCCCTGTGGTCAGAGGTCCCTGACAAGGCGGCAGAACTCCTTCCACTCGCGGACGTGATACTGCCCGGGAGAGGCAGCGGTGCCGCAGTGGCAGAATATAAGGTATGACCCAAACAGCGGGAGCAGGAGGCGGGCATAACGGAACCCGGTTCCCATGATGCTGGTAATGACAGGTTTTCCTGCCTGCCTTGTGAAGGAGAGGAGTGCGAGGACATCGTCTTCTGTGCGGGGGCCGACGACGATTTTGGGGATATCGCCAAACGATCGCAGGCGTGACTCCCGGACAGCAAGTGCATGAGGGTCGAGCATTGAGGGAGTGTGGTACGAGGAGATCAGGGTCTTTCCCATGCCTTTCAGGAGAGGGGCAAAGGATGCAAACCGCTCTTCGATGTCAATATACGTGGCATAGGAGAGGTATGGCTGGAGGATCTCCCACCATTCACCGGCTCCGCCTTGGAACGACCCCCCCTCGTCGGCACTCCTGAGGGTGAATATCAGGGGGACGGGGATATCAGAAAAGACTTCCTGTGCATACTGTTCTGGTATCCTGCCGGTAAGGTCCAGCCTGACTTCTATTATATCTGCTCCTGCGGAGAGGGCATGAGAAATGAGGGCCGTGTCAGGGACCGATACCGCGCATCGCATTCCAACGATTCTTAGCCGGGCGAGTATTTAATCTGCATCCGGGCGACCTCTCACCCCACATGAGACATCCCGAATCTCTCCACGGCAAAGAACGCCGGTGTCCCGAACTGCTTGCCCCGGCAGGATCAAAGGAGGCATTGCAGGCAGCGGTGGCTGCCGGGGCCGATGCGGTATACCTGGGAGGGAGGAAGTTTGGGGCCAGGCACTTTGCGGCCAACTTCAGCGAAGGAGAGATACGGGATGCAGTGAGGTATGCACACCTCCAAGGCGTGAGGGTATACGTCACGGTCAACACGCTCATCCAGGACCAGGAACTCCGGGATGCGATGGAGTATCTCCTGTCGCTCCATGGGATGGGTGTCGATGCAGTCCTTATCCAGGACCCCGGGCTCCTTGCTCTTGCACGGGAGATGATACCGGGTCTTGACCTTCACGCGTCCACCCAGTGCACGATATCCACGAGAGAGGGAGTGGAATGGGCATGGAGGGCCGGGTTCGCCCGCGTGGTAATGGCGCGCGAGACGCCGCTCTCCGAGATTGACCGGATCATGGCGATCCCCCGGGAGAATAGGCCGGGGATCGAGATCTTCGTCCATGGGGCACTCTGCTATTCGTATTCCGGGCAGTGCTTTCTCTCTTCGGTGATCGGGGGGAGGAGCGGGAACCGGGGGATGTGCGCCCAGCCCTGCAGGAAACCCTACACGTTGCTTCATGGTGTTTTTGACAATTTTGGCCGGCTGACGGATGTGTCCCAGGTCTCCTGTCGCGACCGCTACCTTCTCTCAACCAAAGATCTCTGCTGCTATGACGGACTGCGCGAGATTGTCGCGCGGGGAGTTGAGGCCCTGAAGATCGAGGGGAGAATGCGCTCCCCTGAGTACGTGGCAGCAGTAGTGGGTGCGTACCGGAGAGCCCTCGATGCATTGGAAAAAGGGAATGAATGGCACTCGCATGATGATATTGACGAGATGGCAAGAGCGTTCAACCGGGGTTTTACGAGAGGCTATCTCCTTGGCGACAGAGGCCCGTCACTCATGGGGAGGGATCGGCCCGACCATCGCGGGCTCTTCCTCGGGACGGTCGTGCGGGCACCTAAGGGTGAAGGGATTCTGATCAGTCCGGCTTCGCCATACCTGCCGGTTTCGGGAGACGGGATCCTTGTTGCGGATTCCACGGGGGAAATCAGGACGGGGCACTTACTTCACAGGGATTCTGAACGCCGCGGGGATATGCTCTTTTTACCTGTCCAGGTGACCGGGGTGAAGCCAGGTTCGTTCGTCTCCGTCACAAGGAGCCTGCACCTTTCCGGCAGGCTCAGGGAGGCGCTCCATGCGGGCCCTAAGCGTTTTTGTATCCCTGTTGTGATGCAGGTCCGCATCGAAGAAGGAAGACCGCTGGAAGGGAGTGCCACGTGCCCGGGACCCCGGGGAGGAGAAATTGTGGTCAGCCGTGTGATGGATTTTATTCCCAATCACGCACAGACTGCACGTCTCTCGCTGGAGGCCGCATCCCGGCAACTGCGAAAGACTGGGGGGGCCCCTTTCCGAGTGGATAAAGTGTTCATTGACCGCCATGGCGATCCGTTCGTCCCGCTTGGTGCGCTGAACCATCTCAGGCGCGAGCTCCTCACCGGTCTCGAGGAAGCATGGCTGCGCGAATCTCTCCCTGAAAGGACAGCACTTGGGGATGCCGGGATGCGTATCCAGAAGTTTTTTCAACGGGATGTCCCAAAAATCCTGCCTGGAAATCCACATGACCGGGAGGCCCCGCGCCCTGTACTGCACATTTATTGCGCGACACCCGGGGAACTCGAATCAGCCTGCAGTGCAGGGTGCGATGCGATCTGCTATGAGCCATCAGCCCTGGGGTGGGAGGATTATTTCGGGGATCTCTGCACCGGGTCCATGTACTGCAGCGAGCGCAACGTGTCGTATACCTGGAAATGGCCCCGAATCACCTTCCGCTCCTTCCTCGAAAAGGCCCTCCCAATGCTTCCTCAACTTTTCAGGGCAGGGGTCCGGCGCGTCATGGTCGATGAGGCGGGGATGGCGGACGCAATCCTCTCGTCCGAGCACCGCATGGAGGTCATTGGAGGCCAGGGCTTAAACATCTACAATGCCTGTGCAGCCCGTGCATTTCACCCCCCCATATCCCAATTCACCCTCTCCCCGGAACTCTCATCTTCCCAGGTGGCGGCACTCATCGCAACGTCATCCAGAGCGAAGCCGCAGATCAGGTACGAGATCATCTGCCAGGGAAATCTGGACACGATCGTGAGTGAGGACCGTCTCCTGTCCACCCTGGTTGGGGATCGCCCCCATTTGAGTTCGGATGCATTCGGACTCAGGGATGAGACGGGCAGGGTCTTCCCTGTGTACGAGGATCGTCTGGGGAGAACCCACGTACTTAATGCGGTGGAGACAACGCTCATAGACCGGATACCAGAACTGGCATCGATGGGTGTCCATTCCCTTGCCGTGGATGCCCGGGGGAGGGGTGAGCGGTACGCAGCAGGCATGACCGCGCTCTACCGTGAGGGCATCGGGGCGGCATTCAGGGCCCATACACCCCGGTCATATTGGGGAAACCTTCTGCAGCGGGTGCGGGCGATATCCAGGGGCGGAATCACCGCGGGTCACTTTGAGAGGGGAGTGGCAGGATACGGCGACAATGGAGCAGAATAGGTTTTCCCCTGGTGTAGCCATATCATTGGCTGAGAGATCTGTATGGGAATGCCATTCATCCTTCTCAACCTGAAGACCTACACCGAGGGCAGCGGTCAGCGCGCCCACCACATTGCAGAAGCTGCCCAGCAGGTGGCAGAGGAATCCGGAGTGGAGATCGGGATCGCCCCCAGTTACATGAACATCCACCCGATGTCAATGCACTACTCGCTCCCGGTATACGCCCAGCATGTGGATGCCGCCGCGCCGGGTGCCCATACGGGCTCGGTGACCGTCGAGGCGCTCCGCTCCGCGGGGGCGACAGGCTCCCTCGTAAACCATTCCGAACGCAGGCTCACCCTTGCGGATATCGACGCCGCGATCACGCAACTCCGGTCGGCAGGTCTTATCTCGGTGGTGTGCTCGAATAATATCGCGACGAGCGCTGCGGCTGCAGCCCTGGGCCCTGATTTTGTCGCAATTGAGCCACCGGAACTGATCGGCGGAACTGTTTCTGTCTCCCAGGCCAATCCCGAGATCATCACCGGAACAGTGGATGCGGTGCAGAGGGTCAATCCCTCGGTGAAGATCCTGACAGGTGCGGGGATCCACTCCGGCGAGTGCGTGAAGGTCGCAGTCGATCTCGGGACAGCGGGAGTGCTCCTGGCCTCAAGCGTGGTCAAGGCAAAAGCGCCCATCAGCGTGCTGCGGGACCTGGTCTCGAAACTCTAGCGGTCCATGATAAGAGGGATGAGGTCATGCTTGGTGATGACACCCCTCACCCTTCCCCCTTCGGTCACCAGCACCGCGTGGTGGTTCTGGAGTATCCTGATCACCGTTTCGATATCCATATCGTGGGGGACTGTGGGAAACCCCGACTCCATGTAATGCTTCACCTGCTCTCCCTGCGTGCGGTGGGCCCCCTGTTCCTCGATCGCGGTCACGATCGCCGATTCCGAGATGCACCCCACGGGGATACCCTCCTCGAGGACGGGAACCTGGGATATGCTGTATCTCTCCATGATGTCCACCGCATGGGTGATGGTGTCTTCGACTCTCACACTGATGACCGGTGAGTGCATGACACGCGCAGCGGTGATCCTTGGCCTTGCCATGGTATTGAGTACATGGACGATCTTTGCGAGGGTGCTTGCCCTTGGGTCCACGCTCCCCGATTCGATTCGTGCCACCATAGACTGGCTGATCCCTGCACGCTCGGCAAGGTCAGCCTGCTTCATTCCCAGGAGTTCTCTCTTCGCCTTGATCTCCGCGGGTGTCGGGATATGCATTTGTGGTATTACCCTGGCGCATAGAGGAGGATAAATTTTATTGCAGAAAGTGCATACAGGAATGGAGTGGGAGGAGTAAGCCCCCTTCTGTTCGGTGCGGCATTCAGCTATGCGCCATACCCGGGCAGGCACTGAGCAGCCTTCATGCCCTGTTCTGGCTTGCACCCGCAGGGATTCACCGTTTCATCGATTCCTGCCCTTATGCATCAACGAGACATACGCGCACTCGAAGAGGCGCGACGCATCGCCCCTCTGGGGGCTCGATCGCATCATCGCTGGGGGCAGGCCGTGTCGTTTCTGTGCCATTGCCATGACTCTCGCCACCCGTACTTGCATACGGCTGCGCGCTCAGCAGGTGGGGGGACTTTCCTCAGCAGCATCATGTGCCACCGTCGGCCGCACTCTCCCTCTCCCTATATAATAGGAAGGCACCTTATTTACACCTGATGGATGCGCTCACGCCAGAAGAGGGAGCACTCGCGGTGCGACTGGCACGCTCGGTCCTGGATCACGCCATTGGCGGAAAACCGGAGGCAGTTCTCAATCTCCCGCCAGTATTCAGGGAGAAGAGGGGGGTATTCGTGACTCTCACGGTGCATGGGGAACTGAGAGGGTGTATCGGGTTCCCCTACCCGCACATGGCCCTGGAAAAGGCTGTCCGGGATGCTGCCTACGCTGCAGCGAGGGAGGACCCGAGGTTTCCCCCCGTTGAGAAGGGGGAACTGCCGCGAATCAGGATTGAAGTGACTGTGCTCACCGTTCCCATGCTGCTGGGTGCCGAACCCTTGGATCGTCCAATGGCTGTCCAGGTCGGCAGGCACGGACTGATCGTCAGGGGATTTGGCAGGAGTGGGCTCCTCCTCCCCCAGGTACCTGTGGAATGGAAATGGGACAGCCGGGAGTTCCTTGACCACACCTGCATGAAGGCAGGACTGCCGGCAGGGTGCTGGAAGCAGAAGGGGGTCGAGGTCTTCACCTTCGAAGGGCAGATATTCCGTGAACCTCTCCGGCATGAGGGTGGGAGAGAGTGGTGACCTGCTCCCCTATTCGCAGCTTGATGGGCACGGCTGACAAGGTCTCCGAAAGGGATCTCCTGCACCCGGTTTTTTCCTCTTCCCACCCATGAGAGGCCCCAGAGCAGGAGGCGGCAGGCCAGGAGAACTGGCCAGGGAAGATTTAAATAGTCGGTGGCGGAAGGCTTGGATGGGAAATTGATATCGGCCAGGTTGCGGCTCCGCCGGGCCTTGCGTGCGGGACGCGCTTCCGGCATCACCCGCCGTGATGCAGGTTTGAATACTCGTCTTCCCAGGGGTATCTGCCTCTCTTTGGGATATACCGGGGTTCCTGCAGGGGCACTCTGATCTGTGACCGGTGCGGGGATCACCCCCCGGTATATCCACACGCTTCTGCACCTGCGCTATCACCGGATTACGAAGGAAAGGAGCACTCATGAACCCTGAAGAAAGGCTGAATGTTGTCATCATTGACGACTCAATTCATACCGATACTCCCCGCGGCAGGACTCTCATGCGCATCGTAAAAGGGCTTGCCGATTATCAGATCGCGGCCACAATGATCGCATCGCTGGAGGACGCGAGGTCAGCGTTTGCACACCTGCCAGAGGCAGACTGCGTCATGGTCAACTGGAACCTCGGCGGCACGGGCGCAAAGGATCATAACGATGCGAAGAGACTGATCGACGAGATCCGGAAGCGGAACGAGGATATCCCTATCTTCGTATTTGCAGAACCCATATCCGCGGCAACTGCCTCGATGAATGTCGACGTCATCCGCGAGGTCAATGAGTTTGTCAACATAATGGATGATACCCCTGAGTTCATCGCCGGAAGGATCACGGCAGCCGCACATCGGTACAAGGAGAGCCTGCTCCCCCCGTTCTTCGGTGCGATGGTGAAGTTCTCGCGGGACTTCGAGTACTCCTGGCATACGCCCGGCCACGCGGGAGGAACCGCCTTTCGGAAGTCTCCTGCAGGTCGTCTCTTCTTCAATTTCTTCGGCGAGCAGCTCTTCCGGTCAGATCTCTCGATATCCGTTGGCGAGCTCGGGTCGCTCCTTGACCACACCGGGCCCCTCGGCGAGGCCGAGCGGTATGCCGCGAAGGTCTTTGGTGCTGACCGGACGTATTTCGTGACGAACGGAACCTCAACGGCGAACAAGATCGTCTTCTTTGGCAGGGTCACAGAGGACGACCTCGTCCTCGTCGACCGGAACTGCCACAAGTCTGCCGAGCATGCGCTCACGATGACCCATTCGATCGCTGTCTTCCTTGTGCCGACGAGGAACCGTTACGGGATTATTGGCCCGATACCCCCCGGTGAGATGACTCCGGGGGCAATACGCTCGAAGATTGAAGCCTGCCCGTTCGTCAGAGATCCAAAAGCGGCGGTCCCTGTCCATGCCATCATCACCAACTCGACGTATGACGGGCTCTGCTACCATGCCTCACAGGTTGAAGGCATGCTTGGGAAGAGCGTGGACAGCATCCATTTCGACGAGGCATGGTATGGGTATGCCCGTTTCAATCCCCTTTACCGGGAACGCTTCGCAATGCGCGACGATGCAAGGGTTCCCGGGGGCCCGACGGTTTTTGCAACCCAGTCAACCCACAAGCTTTTGGCGGCCCTCTCCCAGGCGTCCATGATCCACATCCGGAACGGGCGCATCCCTGTTGATCACGCCAGGTTCAACGAGGGGTTCATGATGCACAGCTCGACGTCCCCCCTCTATCCCCTCATGGCGTCCCTTGACGTCTCTTCAAAGATGATGGACGGGGCCGCAGGCAGGGTGCTTACCACTGAATCCATCGAAGAAGCGATACGGTTCCGCCTGACAATGGCACGGATATACCGGGAGGTGATGAGGGCGGGAAGGCAGAAGGACTGGTGGTTCGGGGTATGGCAGCCCGAGATGGTGACCGATCCAAAGAGCAGGAAGAAGATACCGTTTGCAGACGCATCGCTTGAGGTGCTCCGTGACAACCCCTCCGCGTGGGTGCTCCACCCGGGTGACGGGTGGCACGGGTTTGTGGGTCTTCCCGACAACTACTGCATGCTTGACCCTATCAAGGTGACCGTCGTGACGCCCGGCGTGAGGGATGACGGCTCACTCGGTCCGTGGGGAATTCCTGCAGCGGTTGTAGTCAGGTTCCTCGAAACCAGGGGTATCGTGAACGAGAAGTCAGGGGATTACATCATCCTCTTCCTCTTCTCGATGGGCAACACCAAGGGCAAGTGGGGGACACTCATCACGGAACTCTTCGAATTCAAGCGCCATTACGACCAAAAGACCCCGCTTGAAGAGATTTTTCCCGAACTCGTGAACGCGTACCCGGAGAGGTATGCAGGGATGACGTTGAGGAGCCTCTGTGACGAGATGCATGCCTTCAAGAGAGAACGGCGGATGTGTGAACTGCTCGAAGAGGCCTATTCCACCCTTCCGGAGCCTGCCGTGGTGTATGCAGAGGCCTACAGGAGCATCGTGCAAGGCAGGGTCGAACATGTCCCCGTGGAGGAGGCAGGAGGCAGGATCGTCGCCACCGGAATCTACCCGTATCCCCCCGGGATTCCGCTCCTCGCTCCCGGGGAACGGACGGGGCTGCAGGATGGCCCGGTACTCATGTATCTCTCATGCCTCCAGGATTTCGATGCACGGTTCCCCGGTTTTGAGCACGATATCCACGGTGTGGAGAACGTGAAGGGACGCTACATGATGCACTGCTTAAAGGAGCATCCCCATGAGTGAGAGTGAGGCTGGACCCCCGGGAACGGCTCACGCTCCGCCAAAGGTGCTTGGGATCTTCGCACTTGCGATGATCAACGTTGCGGCGGTGCTCAGTATCAGGAATTTCCCCTCGATGGCAGAGTTCGGCTGGTCGTGCATCGGGTGGTACATCATCGGAACGGTCCTCTTTTTGATCCCGCTCTCGCTTGCGGGGGCAGAGCTGGCAACCATGCTGGCCGACCGGGGTGGAGGGGTGTATGCCTGGTGTAAAGAGGCTTTCGGAGAGAAAGGCGGGTTCACCGCGATTTTCTGCGAATGGTCGAACAACCTTGTCTGGTTCCCTACAGTGCTTGCATTCATCGCATCCACCCTCGCGTTCGCACTCTCCCCGGCGCTCGGCACCAACTCGCTTTACCTTTTTACAGTCATGATGATCGCCTTCTGGGGGACTACCGCAATCGCATATTTTGGTGAGGATATCTCCACGAAATTCCAGAATGTCGGGGTTATCCTCGGGAGCATTCTCCCTTCTGTCCTGATCATCGGGCTTGGGGTATGGTGGTTTTTATCGGGAGCAGCGATCGTCCTCCCCCCGTTCTCGCCTGAACAGATCGTCCCGGTCGTCAACTTCTCCACGCTCCCGTTCTTCGCGACCGTGATACTGCTCTTTGCAGGCATGGAGATGGCCGGGTTCCACGCGCTCGAGACCCGGAACCCAGGGGCGGATTATCCCAGGGCCATGGCAGTGTCGGCCCTCATCATATTCGGGTGCACGGTACTCGCAACCCTTGCCATCGCCTTTGTCATTCCGGTAAAAGACCTGAGTCTTGCATCGGGGGTGATGCAGGCAATCCAGTACTTCTTCGATGCCGCACACATCCCCGGGGCTGTCGCCCCGATGGCAGCACTGATCACAGTCGGCGGGGTTGTCTCCCTCGCAGCCTGGCTCATCGGCCCTGCAAAAGGCCTTGGGGTGGTTGCAGAGGAGGGAAACCTCCCGCCGCTCTTCAACCGGACCAACAGGTACGGGTCACCGGTCGCGGTGCTCCTTGTCCAGGCCCTTATCGGGACTTTTGTATCATTGCTCTACGTATTCCTTCCATCGGTCAACCAGGCCTACTGGATCCTCTCTGCGATCACGGTCGAACTGCTCTGCATCGTGTATCTCCTCGTCTTTGCCTCCCTTATCAAACTCAGGTACCGCAGGCCCGACGCACCAAGGCCGTTTCGAATCCCGGGAGGGATGGCCGGGATCTGGATCATTGGCGGCATGGGTGCCGCAGGGGTCATCTTCTCATTCATAGTCGGGCTGATGCCGACGGCAGACTTCTCCGCAGAGGAGGCAATTGCGTACGTGGGGGGGATACTGCTCGGCACGTTCCTCCTTGCCGTCCCTCCTCTTATCTTCCTCAAAATCAAGAGACCGGAATGGATCGGGGCGGGATCACCAAAGGAGGAATCGCCATGATCCCTCGTGTATCCGGGGGGTGGCAGAGATGACCGGGGCCCAGAAAGGATCGGCGGCAGTCCTCGTGGTGCTCTTCATGATCGTCCTCCTGCCGGTCGGATGGATACTCCTCGCCTTTCCCGCCGAGCCCCACTACGCCGTATCCGGGGAACCTGTGGGTCATGCGGCGAATGTTTCGGGGATAACGGTTGCACAGGTGAGCGATACCACCTGGCAGTTCCCGGGTGCGATGGGCGGGAGGACCTATGTCCTGGAAGATGGGGAAGGCAACACGCTTGTGATCCAGACTCAGGTATTCGACACGGCAGAATCAAGAGATGCCGCAGTCGTGACATTTTCGGCGCAGGCGGTCGGGAAGGGAAGACCAATCGGGAGGATCATGGTGATTGGGCACCAGGTCATCCATATCGGCCCCGATCCTGGAGAAATTTTCCCAAGGATTGCTCCCAGACTCAGGAATATGAGGATTGCAGGGTGATACGCCCGGTCCCGGCGATCTCAAAAGGAACACATCACCCTCACCTGTCTTTCTTGTGGATCCCATTATCCCCGACTATGGACCGGTCAGTGAAGGATACCTTCTTGCATCAGCGACACACACCTACTGCAGAAATTCCGGTCAGACCATGCCGATCACGTTCGAAGTAACGGAGAAGGATATTGCGGGTCGCCTTGGGAGGCTGAAGGCAGGGCACCGGACCATCCGGACTCCGGCGCTCCTCCCTGTCGTCAATCCCCACCTCCAGCCTGTTACCGCCGCAGAGATGCAGGCGATGGGAGCAGAGGGGCTTATCACAAATGCCTACATCTTCTCCCGGAGCGAGGATTTCAGGGAGCGGGCGCTCTCGCTTGGGCTCCACCGGCTACTCGGGTTCGATGGCCTTATCATGACAGACTCGGGCTCCTTCCAGCTCTCGGTATATGGCGAGGTGGAGATCACCAACATGGAGACGCTCCGGTTTCAGGCGGCTATCGGGAGCGATATTTTCGTCCCGCTTGACATCCCGACTCCCCCGGATGCCGACAGGGGGCAGGCTGAGAGGGAACTGGGCCTGACCATGGCACGCCTCAGGGAAGCAAAGGAACTCCTCGGCCCCGACGCTCCGGTCGCCGGCCCTGTACAGGGCGGCAGGTTCCAGGACCTCCGCGAGGAAGCCGGAAGAGAGGTGGGGGAACTCGGGTTTACCTTCTGCCCTGTGGGGGCGGTCGTCCCGCTGATGGAGTCATACCGGTACGGGGACCTGGTAGACGTAGTGACGGCATCAAAAAGGGGCATCCCTGCGTCATCGTGCGTGCACCTCTTTGGTGCAGGACACCCCGCGATGTTTGCCCTCGCGGTGGCGATGGGCTGCGACATCTTCGATTCGGCCGCGTATGCCCTGTATGCGAGGGAGAGGCGCTACCTGACTCCGTCGGGGAGCGCAAAACTTGACGAGCTCCAGGAGCTGCCCTGCCCCTGCCGGATTTGCCGTAGCCATTCGGCGGAAGAGATGAGATCATCAGCCGAATGCGAAAGGCTCCTTGCGCTCCATAACCTCCAGGTGAGCCTCGCCGAGATCTCGCGGATACGCCAGGCCATTCAGGACGGTGTGCTCTGGGAGCTGGTGGACGAGCGGTGCAGGAGCCATCCCCAGCTGTTAAAAGGGTATCGAGCGCTCCTGAACCACGCGGGAAGCCTTGAGGTATTTGACCGTGTGAGCAAGCGACGGTTCTTCTACCGCGGGTCCGAGAGCTGTGCGCGGACAGAGGTGGTACGCTACCATGCACTCATGGAACGACTTTCCCTTCCCCCACGGGTGCTCATCTCCATGGACGGGAGGGAGCCGCCGGGTTTCGACCTGGCACTCCCCTTCCGCCCCCCGTTCGGCCCATACCCTCAGGAACTGGGTGAGACGTTTCCCATCGGGCAGAGCGAGATCCCTGACTGGGATGAAGCGATGGTCTGTGCCGGCTGCAGGGGGATACAAAGGCTGATCGAGACTCACCCGGGATGCCGCGTTGCGATCTCGTGCCCGGATGAATGGATTGCGCTTGTAAGAAGGGAAGTCCCTGGCGTCGAGGTAGTCCAATGACCATCGTCGAAGTGAGGAAAAGGGACGGCCTGGCCAGGATCGCGACCTTCCAGGCAGATGAAAAGACCATCCATCTCCCCGCCGTCATTGAGACAGGAGAACTGTTCCACAGCCTTTCACACTCGCGAATGGAGAACGTCCCGCTTGGTGCCGGTCCGGCGTTCGTGGCGCAGTATCTCCCGAAGGGTCATCTCATTCCCGCCTGGATTCATCCGTCGGGGGATCTCACTCTCCCTCCAGGCATGGCTGTCATGGTGCCCTGCTGGCACACGGCGCTTGCGCACCCCCGGAAGTACGTGGAATGGCTCGCCGCGATGAAGACCGCCCTTCCGCCCGATACCGCCTGGTATGCCCCTGCAGCGGCGCTTCCCTCAAATGCCGCGATCCTCAGCTACTCGGGTTTCGATATCTTCGACTTCACTGCGGTCGACCTCCGGTCTTCGCAGGGCATATTCTGCCTCCCGGAGGGAGAATTTCCCCGCGGTACGATGGAGGGCGGAGCCTGCGACTGCCCGGGCTGCCGTGTTGGCGACCTGAAAGCTCACAACCGCGACCGCCTGATTCGGGAGATCGCCCTTGCCCGGCAATTCATTGCGGCCCAGAGGCTGCGCGACCTCGTGGAGAGCAGGTGCAGGATGGACGCCGCGCAAGTGGCAATTCTCCGGAATCTCGACAGGACCTGCGGGTTCTTTGAGAAGGCAGTACCAGTCGCGCGGCAGGGAACGCTCCTTGCCACGACTGGGGAAGTTCTCCAGAGGCCCGAGGTGACCAGGTTTTCGGAACGGGTCGTCAGCAGGTACCGCCCGCCTGCCGCGGACGTGGCAGTGCTCCTCCCATGCTCGGCGAGGAAGCCCTATTCCCTCTCCCAAAGCCATCGGAAGTTCAGGCAGGCCATCGCCGGCCGGGCCAGTGAGCTTATCGTTACCTCGCCCCTCGGGCTCGTCCCGCGGGAACTCGAACTGGTCTATCCCGCCGCGCATTACAATGTTCCGGTCACCGGTTACTGGGATGCAGAGGAGAGAGAGTTCACAGGCGGCATCATTGCCGCGTTCCTCGAAAAGCACCGTTTCAAGAGGGTCATCGCCCACCTCGAAGGGGGGGCGCTCGCGGCTGCAGAGAAGGGTGCGGCCCTGGCGGGCGTTGAGCTCGAGATTACCTGCAGGGGCAGACCCTTGTCGCAGGAATCCCTTGCGCTCCTTGACTCCGCCCTGTCAGGTGAGAGGAAAGTCCGCCACGATGTCATCAGGGGGACATCTTCGTGGCAGTTTGGCCTCGCGATCGACACGCGGAACCTGGTGGTCAAGGGCCGTTATCCCTGGATCAGGGCGTTCAGGGGGAGGACCCCCTTCTTCTCAATCGACGAAGCGACTGGCCTTCTCCGCCCCACGTTCGAGGGCTGGAATCTGATCCCTGAAGGGTATCGTGTCACCATCGATGAGTTCGTCCCTACAGGTGACGTACTCGCGCCAGGAGTGGTGGACGCAGACCCCCGGATACGGGAAGGGGACGAGGTGCTCGTGACCGGGCCCTGCGCCATTGCCACGGGGAGGGCTGCCATGCCCGCCTGCGAGATGCTCCGCTCGGGGAGGGGGGTCGCAGTCCGGGTGCGTAAGGTAAAGACACTCCCGCGCACATAGCTAATGGAAAGCCAACCTGATGGCGTTCTCGGAGTGAAACCATTGTACCGGGTGATCGAGGCCGGGCAGCTGGCCGATAGGATATTCCAGATATGGGTGGAGGCCCCCCACGTGGCCCGGCACGCCCTGGCAGGGCAGTTCCTTGTGATCCGCATCGACGAACATGGCGAACGCATACCCCTTACTGTCTCTGCGGTGTCAGGCGACCTGGTCCGGATCATATTCATGGCAGTGGGCAAGACCACCCACCAGCTCTCCACGCTGAAGGCAGGAGATTTCATCCGGGACGTGGCAGGCCCGCTGGGCAGGCCGAGCGAAATCGGGATGTTTGGGACCTGCGTGGTGGTAGGCGGCGGTGCGGGAATCGCGAGCTGCCCGATCATTGCCCGGGCTGCGCGAGCTGCCGGAAACCATGTCATCGGGATCATCGGCGCGAGGAATGCCGGTTTTCTCATCCTCGAGGACGAGATGCGCGAGGCCTGCGACGATCTTTTCGTTGCGACAGACGACGGGAGCCGGGGATTCCACGGGTTTGCCGCAGATGTGCTAAAAGAGGTCATCGAGGGGAGAAAGGTCGACTGCGTCTGGATTATCGGCCCTGCAATCATGATGAAAGTGACATCCGAAGTGACCCGGCCAAAGGGGATCAGGACCTTCGTCTCCCTCAACCCGATCATGGTGGACGGGACCGGGATGTGCGGGTCCTGCCGTGTCCAGGTGGGTGGGGAGACGAAGTTTGCCTGCGTGGACGGGCCCGAATTCAATGCCCATGAGGTCGATTTCGACCTCCTGATGCAGCGGCAGCGGACGTATTTTGACGAAGAGAAGGCATCCCTTGAGCGGTACCATGAGCGCGCGTGCCGGTGCGGGGAAGGCGGTCACCATGGGTGAACGGCCTGCACGGGAACGTGTCCGTGACTTTTCAGAGGTGGATTGCGGGCTCTCTGCCGAGGAGGCGGTTGCCGAGGCAGAACGTTGCCTTCAGTGCAAGAAGCCCTCGTGCATAAAGGGATGCCCGGTGGAGATCGACATCCCTCTGTTCATTGCCCGCATCGCGGAAAGAGACTTCCTGGGTGCTGCACGGATCATCAAGGAGGCAAACCTCCTCCCTGCCGTCTGCGGCAGGGTCTGTCCCCAGGAGGTCCAGTGCGAGGGCGCGTGTATCCTCGGAGGAAAGGAGAGGCCAGTCCGGATTGGTGACCTGGAGCGTTTTGTTGCAGACCGGGAGCGGGAGCAGGGGCTCGTCATCCCTCCGGTCGCGGAGCCGACCGGCAAAAGAGTCGCGGTTGTGGGTTCGGGGCCTGCGGGCCTGACCGCTGCGGCAGAGCTTGCCCGGGCCGGGCACAATGTCACGGTGTTTGAGTCCCTCCACGAGCCCGGGGGTGTCCTGATGTACGGAATCCCTTCGTTCCGGCTCCCCAAAGACGTGGTGCAGGCCGAGATCGACCAGCTCCGGGGGATGGGCGTCGAGATACTCACCAATCACCTCGCGGGTGCGAGCATTCCCGTCGCAGACCTGCATGCGTATGACGCAGTCTTTATTGGCACGGGCGCCGGGCTCCCCTTCTTCATGAATATCCCAGGTGAGCAGTTGAACGGTGTCTACTCTGCAAACGAGTTCCTGACACGGGTGAACCTGATGCACGCTGACCGGTTTCCCGAGTACGATACCCCTGTCAGGCATGCAGGCCGGGTCGTCGTGGTCGGGGGAGGGAACGTGGCGATGGACGCTGCCAGGGTTGCCCGGAGGCTTGGTGCACGGGTGACACTTGTGTACCGGCGAAGAGAAGAGGACCTCCCCGCACGGAGGGCAGAGGTGATTCGTGCACAACAAGAGGGGGTCGAGTTCGAACTCTGCGCAAACCCCGTCAGGATCCTCGGGAGTCACTTCGTGACAGGGGTCGAGTGCGTGAGGATGGAGATGTGTTCACTGGACGATTCCGGCAGGCCCGAACCATCTCCTCTCAAGGGAAGCAACTTCACCATCGATGCCGACATGGTCATCCAGGCGATTGGCCAGGGGCCAAATCCCCTCCTGATACGAAAGATTGAGGGAATCACCTATGGAAGGAAGGGAAACATCCTTGTCGATGAAGAGGGGAGAAGCTCCCTTGAGAAGGTGTTTGCCGCAGGTGATGTCGCCACAGGCGCCGCAACGGTCATCCTTGCAATGGGAGGAGCAAAGAAGGCGGCAAGAGCGATCGACCGTATGCTCCGGGAAGATCAAAGGGATCATTGATCTCCTCTGTCCGTTATCGACTGACCCGGGAACCACTGATCCCGCTGCGAACATGAGACCAGAATGAAGATAACACTTTTATTCTGAGAACAGAGGGTGCTGCATCACTTATTTTTTGAGTGAGACAAGTATTATTTATCACACTCCTGCAAGTGATCACCATGCCATTCATGGAGCTTATATGGCCGGTCTTCTTCCCGGCACTCGGTGCAATCGTCGCATTCGTGCATATATTGTGGAAGCGTCATGAGGGGGCAGATGTTTTTTGGGTCTTTCTCATGTGGCAGCTTGGGATCGGCCTCGGCCTCTCCTACATCTATGCCGGGTTCGGGCACCTTGCGTTTCCGGACCAGGTTGCCGCGTCCATCGGGTGGCCCCCTGGCAGCCCCTTCCAGCGGGAGGTCGGGCTGTGGGACTTCTCGATCGGCATCGTCGGGTTGCTCTGCCTGAAATTCAGGTCGATCGGGTTCTGGACCGCGACCGTGATTGCATTTGGAATATTCTCTATCGGGGCAGGCATCGGGCATGTTTACGAACTGGTCGTCCACGGGGACGTGTCAATCAACAATGCAGGCCCGGTAATGTACGTGGATCTCCTGTACCCGGTCTTCCTGGGGATACTCCTCTTCCTCTGTGCGAGGAGGCATGCCATTTCCCATTCCACGCGGACTGAAGCGGACTGATCCGGACTGATCCAGTATCGGGTGGGGTTCACCTCCTTTTTTCCCTGGCTTCACCTCATTTTCCAGGCAGGGCGAGTGGTTCACCCGGAGATGGTGAAAGAAAAAAATGTGGGGCGCGCTTCTAACCTGACCATGAGGGGAATATTACAGTCCGGGGAGGCCTGGCTCCTGCAGGGAATCCATCGTGTTTTTTTATACTCTTTCTTGCATTTTAGACAGATGCAGGCGTCAGGCCAGGTTCTCGTTTGGGCCAGTGTACATCTGTCTCATGCCCTTATTGCGCACCACTCTCACATAAGCGCATAGCGCGCGAGCATTCCTTCATACACCAGGACTGCCTTCTCAAGGGATTCCACGGTGACATGCTCGTCGATTGCATGGAGCGTCCGGATCTCGCCCGGACCATACTCCACGACAGGAAAGCCGGCGTTTCTCAGGTATCTGGCGTCGCTTGCCGCCCACTGGACGATTGGCCTGGCGTGCTTTGAGTACACCTTCTCTATCTCGCCGAGGAGGCGGGTCACGAGCGGCGAGTCGGGCGGCGTGATGGTCGGGTCCGAGCTGTTGGTCACCGATATCTCCGCTCGTGGCGCGTGGCAGCGGATCTCACCGAGGAGGGCAGGGAGGCTGCACCCCCATGGTATGCGGAGGTCAAGCTCGAGGCTGCACTGCTGGGCTACGATGTTCGCCTTCTCGCCCCCCTCGATCTTCCCCGGGTTGTACATCACGTGAGTGAGGACTCTCTTCGTATCCTCCATTGCGAAGAGCTCTCTGAGGATCGCAGACGATTCGGTGATGATCCGGGCAATCGCGGGATCGGCCGGGCGATACTCCCGCTCGTGAAGCCCCCTGATGAAATCGAGGAGCGAGAACGCCTCCATCACTGCGCTCACCCCTTTTGCAGGGTAGAGAGAGCCGTGCCCGGGCTCCCCCCTGAACCTGCAGCAGAGGCGCATCAATCCCTTCTGCCCGACGTTTGGGGAATGAGCCGGTGTGGGCTCGGCAACGATAGTATCACAGGGGACGAGGCATTTGCTGGCAAGGAGGGCCTGGATGCCATGTGTCCCGCTTGTCTCCTCATCACACACGAACGCAAGATCTGCAGGGAGTTCCCTCCCGGAATCGATGAACTCCCTGCAGGCAGCAAGGATCGAGGCGCATCCCCCCTTCATGTCAGTGGCACCCCTGCCCCAGACCTTCCCTTCTTTGAGTTCCCCACCCCATGGGTCCATCGTCCACCCGTCATCAAGTGCAGGAACCACGTCTACGTGCCCGCAGAAGAGGAGTCTCCCGTTCGCCGGGAAAGTGACAAGGTTGTCCCTCCCTTCCGGCCTGTGTATCACCCGGGTGGCAATCCCGAGAGAATCAGTAAATTGACGAATAAATTCGATGATTTCCCGGGTGTCTCCCGGGGGATTCTCGCTCCGGATTCTCACCAGGGCAGCACAGAGGTCAGCGACGTTCATGTGATACGGGGGGGTTAGGTCTTCCCCTTGAATTCCTCAAAGAGGGTTGCGAGCGAGGCGTCCTGGTAAAGGCCCTTTAAAAATTCTGCCTTGAAGAACTCATCGATCAGAGAGCGGTAGACATGGGGAGGGGTTGGGTTTCTGCTGTCCCGCTCAAAGATGATCCTGAAGCTCATGTAACGGGCCTCGTCTTCGTCGTCGTATACCCTACGCCAGAGAGTGGGAAGCGCCTTGAACCGTTCAGGGTGCTCCTTCTTCAGCCAGTTTATAAACGCCGGAAATTTTGGCCGGTCGCCGAGCTTCTCCTGGTCAACTCTGCACCGCAGGTATTCGCCGGTCATCATCACCCTGGGAGACTTGTAATGGTAGGCCATGAGACTGATCGTGTAGTCCAGGTGTGCGAGGGCATCTATGAAATAAAACGCGAGCACGTGGTGCCACATGGTCTCGTCCTGTAAAATGAGAGACTTCTCATAGAGGTGCTCGAGTACGTGCACGTATTCGCTGTCTGAACTCATGGTGAAATTTCAGACGCGGGGGAGTAAATACATTCCGGAAATGGCAAATTTTCCTGTTTTCACAAAAAATACGCAGGAAAACACCCGTTTACCGGAAGAAGGGAGCCCGCCGGCGGACCGCCTCGCAAAAGAGCGCCTCGAGTTCCCCGCCGTACTTCCCCCGGATGTCGACGTGGTTGTCTGTGCGGAGGAGGCACGGCTTCAATTTTCCATCCGAGGTGACCCTGAGGCGGTTACAGAAGGCGCAGAACTCGGTGTTGTGAAGGGGCCTCACCACCTCGACTTCCGCCCCGTCGATGCAGTACTTCTTCCTGTGGTGCATCCTCCTCGTGAGGATCTCCTGAGAGTTGCGGGAGAGCCATGCCTCGAGTTCCCTGAGTTCATGATGATTGGTACAGTCCCGGAACTCCATGAGCTCGATCACCTGCAGGATAAGGTTTCGGTTCCCTCTCACGAACCGGATGAAGTCATCGACCTCGTGCTCGTTTATCCCCTTCAGGAGGACCATGTTCAGCTTTATCGGAGTAAGCCGGGCATCGATCGCGGCATCGATGCCGGCCAGCACGTCGTCAAGGCAGTCAGACCCCGTGATCTTCCGGTATGTCTCGTGGTCAAGGCTGTCAAGGCTCACATTCACCCGCGATAGCCCTGCATCGGCGAGATCCTGTGCGATGTCGGCAAGGAGCGTACCGTTGGTGGTCATCGAGCACTCCATCTGGTCCGGGACGGCCCTCACAATGTCGGGAAGGTCGGCGCGGAGGCATGGTTCACCGCCTGTAAACTTGACGCTGCCTATATCGAACTTTGCGGCCACCCTCATGATCTCGGCAAGCTCTTCAAGGGAGAGTGGGGCTTTTGGATCTTTCTCTCCCTCGGCGTGGCAATAGATGCAGTGGAGGTTGCACGCCGGTGTCAGGCTGATCCGGAGGTTGCTGACCGGGCGGTTATAGGGGTCCTTCAGTCTCACTCCTGTACCCCACAAAGTTCCTTGCGATGATGTAAATCTCGCTGCTCCCCTTCCGGGAAGCCTGGCATTTGAAGGTCTTTACCGAGAAGAAATACTGCCGTACCTCCTCGAGGAGGGTGGAAAAGTCCTCTCCCTGGAATGATTTTAAAATGAGATTTCCCCCGGGTTTCAGCACGTCGCATGCAAATGCGAGCACCTCCTCCCCGAGGCCGATTGCCCTTGCCTGGTCATAGCTCCGGTGGCCCGAGAGTTTCGGAGCAGCGTCGGAAATCACCACGTTGACAGTCCCGAGAAGAGATCGTACCTTTTCACGGAGATCGTGGTCTGTGAGGTCTGCAACGAGGGTGGTTACTCCCTCAAGGGGAGCGATGGGGGAAAGGTCTATACCCGCCAGTCGGCCGTCAGTGAGGCCTCTCGCTACCTGGAGCCAGCTCCCAGGTGCTGCACCAAGGTCGAGGACATTGTCATGGTCCCGTATCAGGTGATACCGGTCCTGGATCTCCTGCAGTTTATATGCGGCCCGGGACCGGTATCCCTCGCGAACTGCCCGCAGATACGTACGATCCCTTCCCCATTGTGAACCCATGGCATTATCCACCGTCGTAATACCGGAAAGATTGGATGAAATCAGATATCATTAAAACGTTGATGGCGTAGTTTATAATTACATATATACGGGGTGTACGATGTTAAAAGCAACGATTGATGCAGATATTCTCAAAGAGTCCATCGACGCCATCTCAGCCCTGGTCACGGAATGCCGGCTCCACACCGACGAGAACGGCCTCTCGACCCGTGCGGTCGATACCGCCAACGTGGCCATGGTCTCACTCACGCTGAAGAAAGAGGCTTTCTCTGCGTTTGAGTCGACGAAAGGTGAGATTGGACTCGATATCGCCAAGCTGAAGAATATATTCGGCATGATGGGGAAGAACGACCTCATCAGCCTTGAACTCCCCGAAGACGGACACAAGCTGAAAGTAAGTTTTGAAGGGTACCGCTATTCCATCACCCTGCTTGACCCTAACACCATCAGGAAAGACCCGAACCCTCCGAATATCGACCTCCCGGGCAAGGTGGTCCTCTCCGGGAATGATCTCTATAACTCCATCAAGGCCGCGGCAGTGGTCTCCGATAAGATCGCACTTGGGATCGACGCTGCCCAGCAGCTCTTTTTCATGGCGGCAGAGGGGGATACCGATCATATCAGGCGCGAGTTCGGAAAGAGCGAGGTGAACTTCCTCAACGGGATTGAGGCCCGTTCCCTCTTCTCGCTCGATTACCTCAAGGACATGGGCAGAGTGATGGGCAGGGCGGATGAGGTGGAGGTCTCGCTCGGCATCGATCACCCTGCAAAGTTTGCATTCTATATCGCGGGAGGTCAGGGGTATGTGGAGTACCTGCTGGCGCCCCGCATTGAGGCGGATTGATGCGGGTCTCTCTTGAGACAAGAGATTTTGCAAAATACCCTTTTTTGAAGGAATCCCAGCAGTTCATGCTGCAGAACCATGAATCGGTCGACACTTTCCTCCAGTCAAGCGCCGGAAAGGTCGCGATACGGTACGCGGTAGAGCGGGTGCAGCGCGCGCTCTCCCACGCGGCGCAGGCAATCGATACAGGAAGCTCTTCTGTCCCCTCAGACAACCTTGGAGTGAGGCTCGAAGTCTCATCCTATGCGCTCGCAAGAGTCCTGGTGTCCTGCGGGAAGGAGCGTGCACTGATCGATCGCCTCACGCGATATGAGGCGCAGCGGGCGTTCGCCTTCCTTGAGGCTGACGACGAAACGAAGAGGGAGTATGTCGCAGCGCAGGTAGGGTTCTCTTTCGAGGAGTCTTCCCTTCCCGTCACCAGGTACGTCGAGATTACCGCGGGAATGAAGGAGGAACGCTGGAGGCTGGTGAACAGGGAGGTCATCGAGGGAAGAGTCAAGATCGAACCCCTTGAGGCGGAAGAACTCCTGAAAGAGCAGATCAGGGTGACCCTCCTCTCCCAGCTGCCCCTGGACGTGCCATGGTCCCTCTGCGAAGAGCTGGCACCGTATGTGTCCAGGATCCAGGAGACGTTCCAGCAGAAGATGCTCGAAGACTTCGGGGAGGTCGACGAGTCGTGCTTCCCCCCCTGCATGCAGGCGATCGTCTCGGCACTCTCGGGTGGATTGAATATTACGCACTCGGGGCGGTTTGCCCTCACCGCGTTTCTGCACAATATCGGGATGGACAGCACCCAGATTATCACGCTCTATTGCAGGGCCCCGGATTTCGACATAAGCAAGACCCAATACCAGGTCGAGCATATCTCTGGGAGAGGGGGCACCGGAACAGAGTACACCGCCCCCTCATGCGCGGCGATGCGGACACTGGGGCTCTGCGTTTCGCCGGATGCATCCTGCGAGAGGGTGAACCACCCCCTCAACTATTACCGGAGCAGGAAGAAGGGAAAGAGTGGGAAGCCTAACTGATGGCTTTGTTTATGTAGAACCCGGCACCGCTCATGGTAAGGATGAATATGGCGATTGCGAGCAGGTAGGCGATCCCCGGTTCGAGGAACGCGGGCAGCACGAGGAGAAAGACCAGCAGGACGATGAAACTGACCACGGCAGAGAGTATATCGAGTATCCGTGCATCCATGCGTATTTGTACTTCGTCCTGCATGATATCATTATCTTCTCCCTGGGATCCCATGGTGCCGAAAGGCCTGTGAAGGATAGGTACATAGCGCCGCAGCGTGCATGGGATAATGATGAGCATACCGGGTGATGACAGGGAGTCGGTACTGCGCGCATTGCAGGAAGGCGTGCACAGTCTCTGCCTCGGCATGGACGTTCGCCTGATACCTGAGGTGGGATCAAACATCGCCTATGCCCTTCCCGCGGCACGTGATCCGGGACAGGTTGCGGCTGTACAGGGACGCATCGTGCGCCTGTCGGGGCGCCCCCATCCCGTGGGCGAAGTATCGTTCGGGGCCAGCGATCACGTGGCTCGCATCGTGCTCACGGCCATGCGGTTCGATCCCCAGGTAAGGTGCGCCGCAAATATTGCCTACGCTGCCGCGACTGTCAGGATGCTTGAGGATATGCTCCTTGAGGTCCGCACGTTTGACAGGTCTGCAGAGCCTCCCGGGGTGAAGACCATGGACTGGGGCGTGGCCTCGTGCTGCCGGGATGGAGTCCCTGATGTGATCTATGACCTTGGATCGAAAGGAAAGGAGCCCATGATCAGGCTCCTCGGGGAGAACCCTGATGCAGTCGTAAAAAACATTCTTAAAGTCTCGGCGCGTATGAATAAAGAATAACCACGAGGAATGTCCACATGGGAATCAAACCCACCTACATCAAGGCAATAGGAATCGAGCTGCTGAACCATCACGGGACCAGGTTCTCCAACAATTTCGACGAGAACAAGCAGACCGTCACTGAAGTCACGAACATCGAGAGCAAACGGGTGAGGAACCGGGTCGCCGGGTATATCACCAGAAAGGTAAATACCAAAAGACGCTGAATACCTCTCTCGTATGTTCGAGGGAGTTATTCCGGCTATCGTCACTCCTTTTCTGCGAAATTCCACGAGAGACGTGGATATCGAAGGTTTGAGGTCAAATATCGAGTTCCTCCTTGCCCATGGGGTGCATGGGATCGTGCCCTGCGGCTCCACTGGGGAATCTGCGACACTCACGTTTGAAGAGCATGAGAAGGTGATAGAGGTGGCCATCGATGTGGCAGACGGGAAGGTTCCGGTCATTGCCGGCACGGGGTCAAACAATACTGCCGAGGCTATCCGTCTCACGAAGGCCGCCCGCGATATGGGTGCCGACGGCGCGCTGGTGATAAGCCCGTACTACAACAAGCCAAACCGCTCAGGGCTCGTGAAACACTACACCGCCCTTGCGGATATCGGTATCCCGGTGATCATGTACAATGTGCCGGGTCGGACCGGGCAGAACCTGGCCCCCGACCTGGTAGCGGAGCTTGCCCGGCATCCCGATATCGTGGCAATCAAGGAGGCAAGCGGAGACATCGGGCAGATATCAAGGATCATCGAGGCGACTCTTGACGAAGACTTCCAGGTGATATCTGGCGACGATAACATCACCCTTCCCATCCTCGCACTCGGCGGTGCGGGGGTCATCTCGGTTGCCGCAAACGTGGAGCCCGCACGCATGGTCGCGATGTTCGAATCTTTCTGCGACGGGGATCTCGAAGCTGCGCTCGACATGCACTTCACCCTCTCTCCACTCTTTCGGGCCATGTTTATCGACACCAACCCGATCCCGGTGAAGAAGGCGGTCGAGTTGCGCGGGATGGCGGGAGGACCGCCGAGGCTTCCCCTGGATGAACTCGATGCCGAGAAGACGGCAAAACTCGCGGAGGTACTCTCAACCTATGACTAAAGTCGTGGTATGCGGTGCCCTGGGGAGAATGGGGTCAACGATAGGAAGACTCGTAAATGAGGCCCCTGACCTTGACCTGGTCGGAGGCGTGGACGTGAGGGCGGGAGATCTCTTCGGGGTGAAGGTGGTTGAGGCAGCCCGCATGAGCGCCCTCCTTGCTGAGAAAAAGCCCGACGTGGTCATCGACTTCACGGTGGCAAGTGCGGCAGTTCAAAACGTCAAGACTGCCGCACAGCACGGGGCGGCACTCGTCGTCGGAACCACCGGTTTTACACCTGAACAGCGGGCGGAGATGTCCCAGGCGATCGAGGGACACGTCCCGGCCGTAATCTCAAGCAATTACAGCATCGGGGTAAACATCTTCTGGCAGCTTCTCAAACAGGCTGCCAGGATGCTCCCGGGATACGACATCGAGGTGCTGGAGGCCCACCACCGGTACAAGAAGGATGCGCCGAGCGGCACGGCAAAGACCATTCTCCAGATCCTGGAAGAGGAGGTGGGTCAGCGAGAGAAGTTATACGGCCGCAAGGGAATGAGAGAAAGGGGCAGCGAGATCGGCGTCCATGTCATCAGGGGAGGGGATATCGTCGGAGATCATGAGGTCATATTTGCCGGCAACTTCGAGACCATCCAGCTCTCCCACAGGGCATACGACCGCTCGGTGTTTGCGCAGGGGGCCCTAATGGCAACCCGCTGGGTGGTGGGAAAGAAGCCCGGGGTTTATGGGATGGACAGCGTGCTGGGTCTGGCGTGATCCGGGCGTAAATACCCAAATAGAAACCTATTTCTTTTTTTATACTCCATTTTAATGCTGGATACGTGCAACCATGACAGCAGTTGTTGACAAAGAGAAATGTACCGGTTGTGAGACCTGCGTTGACGAGTGCCCGGCGGCGGCAATCAGCATGGAGGACGGAAAGGCAAAGGTGGACAAGGACCTCTGCGTTGATTGCGGCTCCTGCGTGGACGTATGTCCGTCAGAGGCCATTCATCTGGAATAAAATCAAACGATTTAATTACTCCAGGGATACAGCTATTTTTTACGTATGATCAATGTCGGAGTGCTTGGTGCCACGGGAGCGGTGGGTCAGCGTTTTGTCCAGCTCCTGGCGCAGCATCCCTGGTTCAACCTGACAGCGCTGACTGCGTCGGACCGAAGTGCGGGGAAGCGGTATGGGGAGGTTGTGAACTGGCGGCTCGATGTCCCGTTCCCGAAGAGCGTTGCGGATATCAGGATCCGCAATACGGATGTGAAGAGCCTCAAAGACGTAGACCTTGTCTTCTCCGCACTTCCGGCAGAGGTTGCGGCTGAGGTTGAGACTGCGTGTGCGGATGCCGGGCTTGGTGTCTGCAGCAATGCGAGCTCGCACCGGATGGATCCTCTTGTTCCCCTCGTGGTCCCTGAGGTGAACCCCGACCATCTCGGGCTGATCGATGCGCAGCGGGACGCGGGGAGAGACGGGTTCATCGTGACGAACCCCAACTGCTCCACCATTGTGATGTGCCTCTCACTCGCTCCATTGCGGCAGTTTGCCTTCAAAGATATCCGGGTGGCGACCATGCAGGCCATTTCGGGTGCCGGGTTTCAGGGAGTCGCCGCAATGGGGATCTACGACAATGTGATCCCCTTTATCGGATCCGAGGAGCAGAAGATGGAGACCGAGACTCTCAAGATCCTGGGACGACTTGAAGGTGGGGGTGTGTCTCCCGCGCCTCTCAAGGTGAGTGCAAGCTGTCACCGCGTCCCGGTCATCGACGGCCATACGATGGCGGTCTGGATCGACATCCGCGAACCGGTAGAGAAGGTCCGCGATGCATTCCGGAAGTTCGTCCCGCCCATCTCGGGTCTCCCGACCCAGCCGGAACATTCTCTCCTCTACCTGGAAGACCAGGACCGTCCGCAGCCACGCCTTGACAGGAACAGGGGCAATGGGATGACTGTCAGCGTGGGACGGGTGAGGGAAGGTATCCGGTACGTTACCATGGGCCACAACACCATCCGGGGAGCAGCAGGAGCATCAGTGCTCAACGCAGAATTGATCCATACCAGGAAATATCTCTGAAGGTGCCTCTCAATGTTAAAAGACAACACAGTATTCGTGGGGAACAAGCCGGTCATGAATTATGTGCTGGCTGTGGTGACCCAGTTCAACAACGGTGCACAGGAAGTCTCGATCAAGGCACGTGGCAAGGCCATATCAAGGGCGGTGGACACCGCGGAGATCGCCCTGAACCGTTTCCTGGAAGGAGTCGGAAAGAAAGAGATCATCACGTCCACGGAGATTATTGACACCGACAGCGGCAAGACAAATGTTTCGAGCATCGAGATAGTCCTCTCCGCGGCCGGGTGAGCCGGGCTATCCGGTCTCCCTCCCTGCAATAGGATGCAGGCTGGAAATACCTGGTGGTTTACAGAATGGCTGGGAAAACCCGGGTGCATTCCCCTGCCCTGCAGGGGAGGAATATCGGCCACGCCATTGATGTGTGGATGCAATAAAAAAACTAATAAATTCGAGATATTTTTTGAATCCAGCCAATAATTACCCTCTAACCAGATGGCATCCGCTACCAGAAAAGATATAACCGGCAGGTTCTAATATACTACACGAATGAGAGGCGTAGCCATCGCAGTTACAGTGATGTGCATACTGTCGATTGCACTCCCTGTAGCCGCAGCAAACGAGGATAAATATGGCTACATCACCATCCAGAACGTGGACATTACCCTGGAGAAGGGGAAGGCCAATATCGATGTCCAGTATTCCCTCGATGAACCGACCCGCCTGATTGTTCTCCTCCTGGGCAAGCAGGATCTCAAGAACAGGATTCTCAAGGTTCTCAATTACGATGAGGCCGAGGTGGTGGAGATTGAGATGAACAGGGCGAACCTGGTTGTCAAAGATGTATCGTACAACTATGGAAGAGGGATCTACTGGTTCCCCGCCCACCAGTTCAATGTATTCATCCCTTCCCTCCGGATCACCACCCCCCAGATATCCCGCGAGTTCTCTTCTACCAATATGATCCCGAATGGTATCGGGTATTTTGATAATCCTGACTGATGGGAGTCAGGGTTTGGAACCCTAATCCTGACTGATGGGAGTCAGGGTTTGGAACCCTAATCCTGACTGATGGGAGTCGGGGGTTCGACCATTTTTATCCCTTTTTCAACACGCGATACGTTTGACGTCGGAATTCCATCCAGTCCAGCCGGGCTGCATTGAAATGAGAGGGCCTGGAAATCCGGAGGTCATGAGGATACGCGTGAATGAAAAAAATTCCCGGGAAAATATCGGGCAAATTTTGATGCGTGTTGGTGCGAATCAGGGATACCCCATCGTAAAAAAAGGCTTTTCGCTGACTGGCGCAGGCAGGAGGGGATTGACAAACCCTGTGAATTTTTTTTCGGGCTCTCTCTCACTCTTACCGCCGTATTCGATGCATGCCGCCGTCCCAGGGGGGCCTTCGCGGCGGCGGAACGATAATTGAATACGGATGTGAGAGGACGACCTCAGTTCGGCCACCCACACAAAACCGCAAAGAGGTAAAAATAATGAATTTTCGGGGAGAGTAAAGAAGTGAGGCCGTATTCGGTGTTATACGACTTCGATGATCTCTCCACTCTCACCTGATGCCAGGTATTTGTTCACCATGTACTGGATTCCGATGCCCGAGAGGGCGCATATCAGTCCCCCGAGGGTGCCATAAAAGATATACTGGACCGCGGTGCTGGTGCTGTAGGGGAAATCGGGAATATTATTCATCGATATGGCATAGATGCAGGCCCCATACGTGATGAGTCCCACCGCGCCGATGAAGAATGGGAAGACTATCACTTTTGCGAGGCCGATCCGGTCATAGAAGTAGTTGTCAATGATGATCCCAATCGAAGATACCACTCCTGCAAGGGCAAGCCATAGAATTGCGCCGTACATGAATATGAGGAAGTACAGGAGGAGCCCAATCTCTGCATAATACACGAGGAGGCTCATGAGTCCCATGATCACGCCCACGATCACGAGGAGAATCCCTGCAATATAGGTAATAAAGGAGAACTTCCCCCGTGTGAGGGAGGTGCGGAGTGCGTGTGCGAACCCCTCGAATATCTCGTCTACTCCCAGTCCCCTGTAGAGAAGGTAGATGCCTATTGCCCCGATCACGATGAATGTGGCAATCTGCGGCCTGTCCATGAGGTAGGCGACGGCCCAGAGGAGCATGGCAAGGCCGAGGGGGACCAGGACGAGCCTTGCGATCTTCGGATCATTGAGGAGTTTCTTGATGATGTAGTATGTCCCTTCGAGGTTCGGTATCTGGCTGACCACGACCCTCCTGATGCTCGAGACTGGGATCTTCGATTGGACGACAGGGATGACAAACTCGTCTTCCGCTCCATCGGTGACGACGATGCAGTTCGAGGCTCCTGTCTTTCCCACCACTTCTGCGAGGGAGGCTGCGATCTTGCGGTCTCCCTCGATCATGTGCATGTGGTTTCCCGCGATGACCGCCACCTCCACCTCCTCGCCCTTCGCCAGGAGTTCGTCATAGATCTTGACTGCCTGGAAGATGGCGTTCACGTCGGAATCTTCAGGGTCTGCAAGTCCCAGGGTGTTCGCAGCTGACAGGCATGCTTCACGCCCGATCACAGGGCTCACAATATTGGCCTTAAAGCCGATATCATCGTCACGGTCCACGGAAAGGACAAGCGTGCGCCCCTGGTACATCAATATAGAAATCGCAAGATATCTATTAAATGATTGCCTTGAAGGGCCTGAATAAAAGGGAATTAGATGAGTTTTGACCGCTGCAGGAGCAGGATATCGTCCGTAGTGAGTTTCTCTCCCGCACGGAACATCTTGAAGAGGTGCTCAGCCTCCTTGCGCACGGCCTTCTGCTCTTTTGTGACCTTTGCCTTCTTGGTCTTCTTGCGGAGGCCCGAGATGACCTTGTCGTAGTCGCGGAGTTCCTTCTGGCAGGCGATGAAATACTTGTGTTCGGCATCAGCAGACTCCTGTGCCTCTACAAAGTTCTTGTGGGCAGCATCTGCCTCCTCTCTCGACTTGTCGGCTTTCCGGTAGAAGTCAACCATCAGGTCATGGTGCTTCTGTGCGAGTTCCGCCATCTCGGTGACCTTTGCATGCAGGTCAGATGCCTGTTTCCGGAGGTCCCTTGCCGAGGAGATCTTGGCCTTGATCTCCTTGTTCTGCTCGAGCTCTGCCTCCTGTTCCCGGACCGACTCCTTCATCTGTTTGATCTTCTCGATCAACTCGCGTTCCTTGTCGGTGGAGAAGACCTCGGTCTGCTGGCGGAACTCAAGGTGCTCAATCTGCTTCTGAAGCTCCTTTAAGCCCCTGTTCCGCATCCCGCCATGCTCTTTCTTGAAGGATTCGATCTCTTCGAAGAATGCGTTGGCCTGCTCGTTTATGTGGTTGCGTTCGTCCTTTATCGCCTGGACTTCATTGTTGTACTTATCGCGCAGTTCCTTGTTCTTCTGCGCTTCCTCAACGTATTCCCTGGTCTGGTTGTTGAGCGTGTTCCGCTCCCTCGCCCACTTGCTGGCCAGGGCGTTGAGTTCATTCCTTCTGTTCTTGTGCTGTTCAGACTCGGCAAGAATCTTCTTTCGTTTCTCAATCAGTTCATTCAACATGCTCTCCCATCCTCGACGCACACGTCGGAATGCCCGCATTCCACGAAAAAAGGGATATACCAGAGAAAGGATGGACCTCCCTGACAGAAATTTGGAGATCTTGCCTCTGTCCGGAGCACTCCGTGGAGGGAACGTCTTCTTCCCTGCCTTCCACGGCTCCATTGAAAAAAGCGCCACGGCACCTGCCGGGGCCTTTGTTCATACGGCTGTCCATCGTGTTCAACTCCCGATTCCAGAAGGGGACCATCAGGTTCCCTTTCAGCCACCCTTCTCCTGGCAATCCCGGGTGCGTGGAACCCGGTGATTTTCTATTATTTAGACGATATGTATCCTATTAATGGTTTCGCCGGGATAGCATACCCGGGATATCACACCGGGAGAAGCAGGGATCGAAGAGGAGGTGGTGCGTATTAAAAGAACCAAAAAGAGTATGGGGAACAGGAGACCCGGGCGATCCCGGGTCTGCCCGTTCATTATTGGCAGTTGTGTGAATCAAGGTGGTTTGTGCAAATCCTGTCTTATCCGACCCACTCGAGTAATGTACCTCCTGCCGTCTGGTCACGTGCCTTCCTGTTCTTCGGGAGTTGTGGTGCCTTGGGACTCACCTTCTTCTGTTCGAGATCTTCAAGGATTGTCTTGTAGGAGACCCTGCTCCCCATGATCTTTCCTGTCTGGACCCCGGTCATGATTGCGAGCACCCTGACCTTGCCCTCCATGTCATTCTTTACCCTGGCTCCCCAGATGACGTCTGCATGGGGGTCGAGTTCGTAGGTGAGGGACGAGGCGATCTCCTCTGCATCCTGCAGGGTGAGGTCCCCGCCGCCGGTGATGTGGATGAGACTTCCGGTTGCACCGCGGTAGTCTATGTCAAGCATCGGGTTGCTCAGGCATTCCCTGACCACGCTCTCCGACTTGTTCTGCTGCTTGCTCTCCCCGACCAGCATCACCGCCACACCTCCCTTGCTCATGATTGCCCTGACATCAGCGTAGTCAATGTTGATCAGCGAAGGCTGGGTAATGGTCTCGCTGATCCCTTTCACGGTCTCACCGATGAGCTGGTCCATCACTGAGAACGCCTGTCCGAGCGGGAGGTTGGGTACAAAATTTTT
>JADFCY010000015.1 GCA_018263335.1 Methanolinea sp.
ACAGAGTTCGAGGAGAGATACCGCCATATTATCGAATCTGGTATGCAGGAAAATCCTGTCCCTGATGATTCTGGTACTGTTCTGAAACGTAGGCGAAAGAAGCAGTCAAAAGCAAAAAACCTCCTCGACCGTTGCCTGAAACATGAGGGGGAGATCCTCTTGTTCATGCATGATTTCTCTGTCCCGTTCTCCAATAACCTGGCTGAAAGGGATATCCGGATGATGAAACTGCAACAGAAGATTTCTGGGACGTTCAGGAGTCAGGAAGGAGCTGACTGTTTCTGCAGGATTAGGGGGTACATCTCCACGGTGAAAAAGAACGAGATGCCTGTGTTCACGTCTCTTCTGAAGGTATTCGAGGGTGAACCCTTCATCCCTTCTGCCGCTCACAGGACATGCTGAACAGTTACAATTTTTTTATGGTATTAATTATCCAAATTTTACTAGAAATGGTTCATCAGCATGCCTAGTGTGATTCCCGGAATTCAGTACAACAACAACCCTTATACAGTCCCGTAATCCATAATTCTTCCAACAAACCGAGTTTGATGCCATATGCGGTTGCCGGAACTGAAAATCACCAGGAATTGCCTTTTCATCATTGTTGTCCTATTTTCACTCGCAATATTCACCCTCTGGATCCGGGTGCTTCCCCTCCTCACTCTTGATACGAATATCCTCAACATTGTCGCCGCCGACGACCCAATGTACAACCTCCGCCAGGTCGAGCAGATGCTTGCGAACTATCCTGCATATTCATGGTTCGAAGCGATGTCCCTGTATCCCTTCGGGCAGGACATCCCGTGGGGCCCGCTGTTTACCTGGATCACAACCACCATTGTCATGATAGCCGGGGTCTCAACAAGGGATGAGATCACTTCCGTTGCCATTTTGGTCCCGCCGCTGATGGCGGCCGTGATGGTCCCGGTCATGTTCATCCTGGTTCGAAAACTGGCAGACTGGAAGGCGGGACTCTGCGCAGCATTTCTCATTGCAGTAGTCGGAGGGCAGTATTTCTTCAGGGCGCTTGCAGGATACCTGGATCACCACATTGCGGAAGTGTTGTTCAGTACCCTCTTCTGCATCGCCTATATCTACGCCCTTGTGTATCTCCGGGACCATCCCATAGACTTCAAGGTGAGGGAGACATGGAAGGTCCCGATCATTCTCGCGGCTCTTGCAGGGGCCGGTTATTTCCTCGGTTATCTGACCATGTCGACGATGATCCTCTTTGCAGCCATCGTCGCACTCTCCACCGTTTTTATCAGCGTCGTCGACTTCTACCACGGAAAACAGGGTGAATACCTCGTACTGCTGAATACCGTGGCCTTTGGCATCGCTGCCGTGCTCTCTCTCGCATTCAGCCTCTTGTCGGGCGGTTTTGACGAGGGGTTCGGATTTTATCTGTACACTCTTGCGCATCCAATCGCATATCTCCTTATTGTCATCGGGACCTGGGTCCTCTACCTCCTTGCACAATACCTGAAGGGGAAGAGCCGGATTCTCTACCCGGTCTCGATTATCGGTCTTGGGTTTATTGCGTTTCTGGGCCTGTTCCTCTTTGTTCCTGGCCTATATGGTTCATTCGTCAGCAGCATCGAGGTGTTCTTCGGATTCAACCCATTTGCAAAGACTGTCCAGGAGGCCCGGCCATGGTCGATCGAAGAGGCCTGGGGCGTATTCAACTTCGGGCTCATCCTGATGGCGGCAGGCGCGCTCGTCCTCCTGTACAGGAGCTGGAAGGAATACCGCCCCGAGCACATCTTTGTCTTTGTATGGTCCCTGTTCATCATTGTCGCCGCGTTCCGGCAGGTACGCTACGAGTATTACCTTGCGGTGAACATCGCTCTCCTTGGGGGTATCTGCCTTGGGTTCTTCCTCGACCGGGCATGGCCTGACATCTGCGCAATGGGAAGACGCGTGACCGCAAGGGAGCCAAAAGAAGAGCCCGATGGTGAACCCCAAAAAGAGGAGCCAAAACCTGGCCTCAAGGCCGAGAAAGCAAAGGGGAAGAAGGCCGGGAAGAAACCCGATCAGGCACAAAAAGGCGTTGAAAAGCCAGAGAAAGTGACGAAAAAGGCAGTACCAAAGAGCCGCATCAGGTACGTGCGTATCCTCGCTGCAGCGTTTTTCTGTGCATGTGCCCTCCTCTTTGCAGTGGGATCGGTCCAGTACGAGTATGCCGTCGCGTCTTCAGGAGGCATCCGGATGAACCCGGACTGGAGGGAATCCCTGGAGTGGATGGAGGCGCACACCCCTGATCCAGGTATCGAATACCTCAGAATCTACGATGAGAACACATTCCGGTATCCCCCGGAGTCGTACGGGGTCATGTCCTGGTGGGACTACGGCCACCTGATCACATATATCGCTAAGAGGATCCCGAACGCAAACCCGTTCCAGTCGGGGGTGTATGGTCCCGACGGGGCAGCAGCCTACTTCATGTCCCAGTCAGAGGCTGAAAGCAATCGCATCGCGGATGCGAAGGGGACCAGGTACGTCATGACCGACATCGAGATGTCGAGCGGAAAGTTCTGGGCCATGGCGACCTGGTACAACTCGAGTGCGGGCCAGGCCCCCTACGTCAAGACAGTGCTTGCGCCGGAAGAGGGCCCCCAGGGCACCTATAGCGCGGTCTCTCTCTATGATGCATCGTATTTCAACACCATGATTGCCCGGCTCCACAACTTCGACGGCTCAATGGTTGCGGGAGGGCAGGCCTATTACGTCGAGGTCGACGACAGGCTGTCTTCATACCCGGTTGCAAAGGTGGCGCAGCTGATGGAGACCACGGTTGCAAAGGCGGCGGCCGACGCATACAACCAGAAGGCCGCGCCAGGGACCAGGGCAATGGTCCTCTCCTCAAACCTCCTCACGCCGATCGAGTATGTCCCTGCGCTCCGGCATTACCGGCTGGTGCACGAGTCCCCCACCAATGTCGTCCCGGCGGGTGCCGGCTGGGATATCCGGTACGTGAAGGTGTTCGAGTACGTGCCGGGCGCACGGGTCCAGGGCACGGGGGTCATCGCCCTTGACCTGGTCTCCGACACCGGGAGGTCGTTCACGTACCGGCAAGCAAGCACGGACGGGGAATTCATCGTCCCCTACTCGACCACCGGTACCCCCTATGGCGTGAAGGCGGTGGGAAAATACCGGATCGAGGGCACAGGCAGGGAGTTTGACGTCCCCGAAGAGGCGGTCATGCGGGGACTGCAGGTCGGGTGAATGGCACCCCGGTGCTCACTCATCTTTGGAGAGGAGTTCACCCGTCACGACCTGGGCTGGCACGATGAGAACAGCCGGCGCCTGACCCGTGCAATGGAGTGCATCCCTCAGCACTACCAGGTAAGGCCGGTGGAAGAGGCGACGTACGACGACCTTGCCCGCGTGCACCATCCCCGGCACATCCGGATGATCGAGGAGCTCTGCGGCTACGGAGGCCGGCGTTACCTTGACATGGACACCTACATCACCGAGGACTCCTACCAGGTCGCGCTCTACGCGGCCGGATCGGCGATTGCCGCAACGCGCCTCGCGCTTGAGGGGGAGCACTGCTTTGCACTGGTCCGCCCTCCCGGCCACCACGCCGAGCCTGACCGGGCCATGGGGTTCTGCCTCTTCAACAACGCGGCGGTGGCGGCGGCATGGGCACTTGAGCGCGTCGACCGGGTCGCCATCGTCGACTGGGACCTCCACCACGGCAACGGTACCCAGAAGATATTCTACCAGAGCGACCGTGTCCTCTTCTGCTCGATCCACCAACAGAACGTATTCCCCTGGAGCGGCTGGATCGACGAGATCGGCGAGGGGAGGGGGAGGGGCTTCACCCTGAACGCCCCCATTTCCGCCGGGGGAGGAATCGGCGATTACGCCCTCATCTTCTCTGAGGTGTTTGCAGAGGCACTGTCCCATTTCCACCCCGACATCGTGATCGTATCGGCGGGCCAGGACCCCCTGGACGACGACCCCAAGGGGTCAATGCGGCTCTCCCCGGAAGACTTCGGGCTCCTCGCCGCGATCATCAGGGACGCGAGCCCCGGACCCCTGGCACTCGTCCTCGAAGGGGGCTATGGGCCATCGCTCGGGGACGCGATCGCACAGATCCTTTGCGTGCTGAAGGAGGGGAGATCGCCGGAGATGCCGGAGACCCCGCCGCGGGAGAGTACAAAGAGGGTCGCCAGGCTCCTCAAGAGAGTGATGATCTGAAGGGTCGAAGAGCGCTATCCCTGTCTCACTGCGACCCTGTCCTTGTGGAGGTGCGAGACCTCGAGGCCGGGGACCACCACCCTCACGACGGGAACCGGTGTCCTTGGGAGGTCGACCACGCAGACCCGGTCCACGCGTGGACGCAGGTCGTCAAGGATGAGCGCGATATCCTCGTCGATCCACCGGGAACTCACATCAGGGAGAGAGGAGACCGGGATCGCCGGGGCATCGGCAAACCACTCCCTGTTGATCCGCTTCATCCGGTCGTACCCGGCCCTTGCAAGGAGCATCTCGCGGGGGGAAGAGGTCGTCCTTTCGCGGAGATACGCGGCACGGCTGAATGCCACTTCTGTCAGCGCCCTGGCTGCCGCGATCTCGGGGTCAGGGTGGCATCCCGAGCCCATCATGAGGAGCGCGGGGTCCTTTGCGACCTGGTCGTCTGCGGCTGCGGCGACGACCGGGACCCTGGTTATTCCTTCGAGGAGCCAGAGGTGGATGGCGATTCCCGCCGCGTCAAACCGCTCAGTGAGAGCCCGGGCCGGACCTTCGGTGTCGACCGCGAGCCGCTTTCCCATGTTTCTTTTGCGCTCCGCGCGGCTCATCGCGTCCCGCTCCAGGAGCTCGAGGAGCCCGTGAAGGATCGCCTCCTCGCGCACGTTCCCGCTGGCAAGGCCTGAAGGGTCGCTCATGAAGAGGGGCATGGTCATCCCGAGCGTATCGTAGGGAAAGAAGACCGCGTTGCTCGGGACCATGACCTGCTCGCAGTGCATGATGTCTGCGCCCGGGGTCCAGTGCAGCTTCTCCCCCCGCTCGAGCGGCCGGGGGAGGATCAGCGACTCGGGGTCGAGTGCCCCTGCGACCCCAATCTCATCGTAACTGGAAAATTCCATCCGGTCGCCGTGGTACTCTCCCGAGAACCGCTCGATTGCCGCCATCATTGCAGAGACCCTGGCGAGGGGAAGGTCAACCCCCATCCCCGGGTGAATGCCGGAACCCCCCCTTTGGACCCTGCGGCGGGAGGTAATGCAGCAGGGTATTCCCACGCGGTCGCTCCCGGTGATCTCTCTGACCGGGCCGGCCCCGATGGACTTCATCAGGGGGCGGGCGACCTTTTCGGTCTCTTTTGGGGTCCGAGCCCGGTGAGTCCCCTGGAAGAAGCGTTTCTCGACGCGGTTCAGTTCACATTCCATCATTACCCGTAATGCCGGGAAGAGTTTTATAGTTTCCAAGCACGGGGAAGAGTGTATGCAGGCTGACGAAGTGGAGATAGGGATGCGGGTGCGCTACCCGAGGACAGGGACCACCGGACGAGTGGTCGCCCTGCAAAACGAGATGGGTCGCGTGTTCGCGGAACTGGACTCGACCCACCTGCGCTACCGCGTCGACCAGCTGGTCCCTGCAGGGGTTTTGGGTGAGCGTTCCAGGGGCACAAAGGAGGATCTGGAGGAGCGGGTGAGAAAAGAGCGGGAATTCCTCTCGGCGACCGCGTTCCAGGAGGCCATCTCCCACACCGACCAGAGTTGCGAGGGCGGAGGCTAGTCGTTCACCGGGATGGTGGTGAGTTTCACCGACTCGACCCCCTTCTGGGACATGAGCCGCTCGGCAAGGCTCTTGAGTTCTGAACCGTCCCCCCTGACCAGCACCACCTCAAGGCACCTGTCATGGGTCACGTGGGAGTGCAGCGATGCCTGGATGATCCCCATGAACTCGTGCTGGATGTCGGTGAGGGTTGCGAGGAGGTTCCTCTGGTCATGGTCGTAGATCATGGTGATCACGCCCTGGCGCTCCCCCTTGACGTCCGACATCCACTTGTAATAGGTGATATAGTTCCGGATGGCGTCCCGGATACCCTCTGAGCGGGACGAGTACCCGCGGTAATTGATGATCTCGTCGAATTTATCGAGAAGGTTTTTGGGAAGCGATATTCCGATCCTCGAGAGTTCGGTATCGATGGTCATGGTTTTTATCCTCTTTACATGGGATCTCGCATATATAAGTACTTAAAACTTCGGAAGAATGGGATCTGATGGTGCTACTTCATGCTACCATGCCCCGCGATACTCCTCTTGAGAAGAAGGTATTCGAACCTTTTATAGGTCTTCGGGCCGATTGAGTGGATGAACGCATGTCCACCCTTTCGTATTTCGCACACTCCGACAAGGGCCTTCGGGAGAGGAACGAGGATTCGTGCCTTGCCATGGAGAAAGACGGCGTGTACATCTTTGCCGTGGCGGAAGGGATGGGAGGGCCTTCCACCGGCCCGAGCGCCGCGGAGGTTGCAGTCAATTCCCTGCGTGAAGGAGGGGGAGTATCCTCCGGGTCCCTGGTTGAAATCGCGGAGTCCCCGCTGGCCTGCGCCGACGAGGCCCTCTTCCACTTCCAGGAGGCGAGTCCAGAGAGCGATCCACCCGCGGTTGCCATGACGATTGCACTGGTAGGGCCTGCCGGCGAGTGCCTGGTGAGCAGCCCGGGCCATCGGAAGGTCTTTTTCATGCCCTACGCCCCCCCGGGGGGCTCGGGGGCCGCAGCAGGGGATGCACCGGAGGAGCCGGTTCTCCATGACCCGGGAGCCGGGATGCACGAGGCGGTCCTCCCCCCGGGTTTCCTGATCCTCTGCTCGGACGGGATCAGCCAGTTCGTGGAAGATGCCCGCATACACGGGATCGTGAAGGAGAGGGGAGATGACCTCGAGGACGCATGCCGGAAACTCGTGTACGAAGCGTTCCAGAACGGGAGCAATGACAACCTCACGGTCGTCCTGGTCAGGCAGCCGGGCACGTGAAACGCCGGACCCGGCCCACGGCTCCCCGGCCCCGGGCAGAAGCGCATTCTCTTTGACTCGCCGCGGGGGAAATCGTGGATAGCATCACCCACGGACTGGTCGGAATCTTTCTGTTCCATGGACCGTTCCCGGGACTTTTGCTCCTCTTCGCGGTACTTGGTGCAATACTCCCCGACAGCGACATTCTCCATAGGAGGTTCTCTGACCGCGACCCCCGCCTCTTTGTCTTCTCACACGGAGGGTTCACGCACAGCATCCCGGGAGCCGCCGCAGTTGCAGGAGGAGTCGCTGCCGGCTTCCAGGCATGGCAGATCGTGGCAGGCCAGGGGTATGCGGGAACGCAGGTACTGGCCCTGGGATGGGCTCTTGCCTTTGCGGGTGCGCTTACGCACCTTGCCCTCGATGCGCTCGCGTTTCCCGGGATCCCCCTCCTGTACCCTGCACGGACCAGGAAGTATTCCGCGGGGATATTCCCGGGCCCAAGCCTCGTGCTGTTCGGAACGAGCGTCTGCGTTCTCCTGGCGCTCCTCTCGGGCCATGCAGGCATCGGCACGCTGCCCGTTTACATGGGCTTCATCGCGGTTTTCATCGTGGCACACGCGGTTTTGAGAGCAGTGGTCACCTCACGGCACCCGGGACTTGCCATCCCCACGCTGAACCCCCTGAAGTGGCTCGTCGTCCGGGAGTCGGAAGACTTCTTTGAGGTCTATTCCGCTGGCCCCTCGAAGATGGACCGGAAGTTGGCGTCATTCCCAAGGCACGACGGGGTCGGGCCGGGATACATCGGGAGGCACATTGGGGACCCGGAAGTGCAGAGGGTCGTGTATCACTCCTACCTCACCGTCGCGGGCCGCGAGGACGGGTCGGTGGTCATCAGGGACCCTCTCAGGGAGTGCGGGCTCCTCCCCTATCCTCCGCATTATCGGAGGGTGTGCATCCCGGCGGGAGATGGGGGCGACTTCTGAAGCCCACCCCGACACGAGGATGCAGGGGGGGAGAAGCCGGGAGCCGAATGTCTTGCTGGGCCAAAAAAACACCACGTCATCCATGAATACCGCCACTCGCAGGGTATTAAGTAGGATTGTTCTTATATAGATCAGGGAGGTTTGATCGGCATTGCATGACGTAACAATTCCCAGCGTGAATATCGGCGTAGTCGGGCACGTGGACCATGGGAAGACGACACTGGTGTATGGCCTTACCGAGTCCTGGACAGACCGGCACAGCGAGGAGATCAAGCGGGGGATCTCCATCCGCCTGGGATATGCAGATGCCACATTCTACCGCTGCGAACGCTGCGAGGGAGCCGAGGCCTTCGGCACCAGGCCTGAATGCCCCGTGTGCGGCAGCAAGGCGGTGCCGTTCCGCTCTGTCTCCTTCGTGGATGCACCGGGCCACGAGACGCTCATGGCGACGATGCTCTCGGGATCTGCGCTGATGGACGGGGCGATGCTCGTCATCGCCGCCAACGAGACCTGCCCGCAGCCCCAGACGAAGGAGCACCTGATGGCGCTTGAACTCGTTGGAATAAAGAAGATCGTGATCGTCCAGAACAAGATCGACGTGGTGCCCCAGAAGGAAGCGCTGAAGCACTACGAGCAGATCAAGAACTTTGTGAAGGGGACCATCGCCGAGAACGCGCCAATCATCCCGGTCTCCGCGCAGAAGGCCATCAATATGGGTGCGCTCGTCCAGGCCCTCGACCAGACCATCCCCATCCCTGACCGCGACCCGGATGCAGAACCCATGATGCTCCTGGCGCGGTCTTTTGACATCAACAAGCCGGGCTCCAGCTGGCGCGACCTCAAGGGAGGGGTGATCGGCGGCTCGCTGATCCGGGGAGTGCTCAAGGAGGCGGAGGATATCGAGATCAGGCCGGGGAGACAGGTCCAGGCCGAGAACAGGATACGCTGGGAGCCGATCGAGACCAAGATCACCACGATCAATGCCGGGTCAAAGAAAGTGGTCGAGGCAACACCGGGTGGACTTCTCGGGATCGGCACCAAGCTTGACCCAAGCCTGACAAAGAGCGACGCACTTGCGGGCCAGGTCGCCGGGCACCCCGGAAAACTCCCCCCGGTATGGGAGAAGGCCCGGTTCCGGGTCACACTGATGGAGCGGGTGGTGGGCGTGAGCAGCGAGATGCAGATTGAGCCGCTCAAGCACCACGAGCCCCTGATGCTCTCCGTGGGAACCGCAGTCACGGTCGGCGTCGTGGTCAACACCAAGAAGGACATCGTGGAGGTCACCCTGAAGCGGCCGGTATGTGCAGAGATCGGGGCCAGGATCGCCATCAGCCGCCAGCTGGGAGGGAGATGGCGTCTGATCGGGATGGGCGTGCTGACCGAGTGAAGGTCCTCTTCGATACCAATTCCCTGATGATCCCCTTCCAGTTCAGGGTTGACGTCTTCGAAGAGTTGAGAAACCTTATTGGGGCATATGAACCATTGATACTGACAGAAGTGCTCCAGGAGCTGGAAGGACTCTCCAGGGGCCGCGGAAGAGGGGGGAGCGCTGCCCGTTCTGCCCTTCTCCTCTCCCAAAGATGCGTGGAGAAGGAGAGCGGGTACCTGGACGGGACCGTCGACGAGAAGATCGCCCGGTTCGCAGGAGAGCACGGGTGCATGGTATTCACAAACGACCGGTGTCTTCGCGACATGCTCCTCGCACTCGGAATACCGGTGATCACCCTTATGCAGCAGAAAAAACTTGATATACTGAGGAGATAGCGGGAGAGAGCGGCGCATGTATTACAAGATGCAACTGGCGGACAAGGTACGGGTACCTCCCCACAGGCTTGGGGAGGACCTCACGAGAGTGATCCTGGACGTGCTGCAGGAGCACCTCGAGGGGAGCATTGACAAGGAGATAGGGATCTTCATCGCGATCACGAAAGTGCAGAAGATCGGAGAGGGGGAGATCGTCCCGGGCGACGGCGCGGTCTACTACGACGTGGACTTCGAGGCGGTGGTGCTCCGCCTCGCCCTCCAGGAGGTGCTCGAGGGGCTGGTGGTGGAGACCACCAGTTTCGGTGCGTTCGTGAGCCTCGGCCCCATCGATGCGATGCTCCACGTGAGCCAGATCTCAGACGAATACATCAACTACGACGAGAAGAATGCGCGGCTGATCTGCCAGGAGTCCAAGCGGTTCATCGGGGTCGGCGAACCGGTCCGCGTGCGGGTGGTCACCCTCTCCCTGAACGAGCGGGAGCCAAGGGACAGCAAAATCGGCCTGACCATGCGCCAGTCGGGCCTCGGAACCGCGCGCTGGCTCGAGGAAGACATGTTAAAGGAGAAGGAGAAAGAGAAGGAGAGGGGTGGCGAGCGTGGCGGCCGTTAGGAAGAAACTGGTCCATGTCTGCAGGGAATGCCACAGGGTCGTGGAAGGCGAGGCCTGCGCCGTCTGCGGGAGCGCGAACCTTTCCACCGACTGGGCGGGATACCTTGTCATCATCGACCCCAAGCGCTCCGAGGTTGCCAGGAAGATGAACATCACCCTTCCCGGCAGGTACGCGCTGAAGGTCCGCTGATGCTCCGCCTTCCCGAGAGCCACCGCCACCTTTTCCGATCCCCTTTTGGCACACTCGTCCCGGATATTGCCGATCTCGCTGAGACGCTTCACGGGAGACGCATCTACACGGTAGGCGACATCGTGACCGGGAACGTGCTCTCGATGGGCATCACCCCTGACGTGGCAGTGATTGACGGCCACACGATGAGGTCGCCCTGCGGGCGGGCCCCTGAAGTATTTCCGACGGTCATTCATGCAAGGAACCCCCCGGGCACCATCACGGAAATGCTGGTCGAGGCATTGTCAAAGGCAGTCGCCAGTCCCCCCGCACTGGTATTCGTGGATGGCGAGGAGGACCTGGCAGTCATTCCCCTCGTCCTCGTTGCCCCGGAAGGGGGGTGGGTCCTGTATGGCCAGCCGTGCCAGGGTGTCGTCGCGAGGGAGATCGATGAAGAGGCGAGGAGAACCGCGAAATCGCTCCTTGGCTGTTTTATAGAAGAACCCGGGGAATAATGGCAGATTTTCCCCGGCGGGACGGGCTCGAGATAGGATATAAATAACTTCACTGCGTATAATAAGAGGATACCGATGGAATTTGAGGTCACCAGGGATACAAGGAACGAACTTCTCGGGCGGCGGGAACTCGACTTCTCGCTCCGGTTCGACGGCCCGACTCCTTCCAGGAAGCAGATACTCGGAAAGATCGCCGCACTGATGAACGTCCAGGAGAGCCGTGTGGTGGTGGACTCGCTGAAGACGAGCTTTGGCCTGACCGCCTGCACCGGCCGCGCAAGGGTCTATGACAGCGAGGAGCGGCGCAACCAGATTGAGCGCGCCTATCTCATGAACAGGGGAATGCCCAAGCAAAAGGAAGAGGGTGCCTGAGGATGGCGGCAAAGAAGAAGGCGAAGGCCGCGTCGGTCAGGAGGGGCGCATATTACAAGGTGGAGGGGGGGAAGGTCTCGTTCTCCAGGAAGTACTGCCCCAGGTGCGGCCCCGGAGTGATCCTTGCCGACCACCCTGACCGGGCAGCATGCGGAAAGTGCGGGTATACCGAGTTCAAGAAGGCTGCATGATAATGCCGCAGGCATTTTCATTCGGGTGATCCCCGAGTGCCCTGTTCCTCTCTTTATATACGGTGACACAGAAATCCCCGCCATCTTCACATGAACAGGAGAGAGACACCTGCCCCCGGGCAGGTCCTGGGGATAGAAGGCACGGCCTGGAACCTCAGTGCCGCTCTTTTTGAAGAAGATCTCGTTGCCCTGTACTCGAAACCGTACCAGCCACCCCAGGGGGGTATCCACCCGCGGGAGGCTGCGCAGCACCACGCCTCCGAGATGAAGAACGTGATCGGCAGGGTGCTCACTGACCCCTCGAGGATATCGGGTGTTGCCTTCTCCATGGGTCCGGGCCTTGGCCCGTGCCTGCGCACGGTCGCGACTGCGGCGAGGGCGCTTGCGATCTCGCTCGACGTGCCGCTTGTAGGGGTGAACCATTGCGTTGCGCACGTGGAGATAGGCCGGTTTGCGACCGGGTGCCACGACCCCGTGGTGCTCTATGCGAGCGGCGCGAATACCCAGGTGATCGGCTACCTGAACGGCCGCTACAGGATCTTTGGAGAGACCCTTGACATCGGCCTTGGCAACGCGCTTGACAAGTTCGCCCGGAGCCGGGGCCTTCCGCATCCCGGTGGCCCGGCAATCGAGGCACTCGCCGTGCGCGGGTCGTACCTCGATCTCCCTTATACGGTCAAGGGAATGGACCTTGCATTCTCGGGCCTTGTGAGCGCGGCCAGGGAGCAGCAGGGTGCCCCGATCGAGGATGTCTGCTTCAGCCTCCAGGAGACGGCGTTTGCCATGTGCGTCGAGGTGACCGAGCGTGCACTCGCGCACTCAGGGAAAGACGAGGTGCTCCTTGTCGGGGGAGTGGGAGTGAACCGGCGGCTCCAGGAGATGCTCTCGATCATGTGCGCGGAGAGGGGTGCGACGCTCCACGTCCCCCCGCCGAAATACATGGGGGACAACGGCGCCATGATCGCATACACCGGGAGGATCATGCTCAGGGCCGGGTGCGCCATGGATCCGGGCGAGGCCCGCGTCAACCCGGGGTTTCGTTCCGACCAGGTGGATGTCACCTGGAGGGACGGATTGCGCGAAGGGGTGAAGCGACAGGGAGCGTCGGCGGACCCGGCCACCGCCCGCGGTGCGGAAGCGGTGGTCACCATTGACGGGGAACGCGTCGAGAAACGCCGGGTGCGCAAGCGGTACCGCCAGGACACCCTGGATCTCAGGCTCATCGGGGAGAGGACGAGGGCCGAGGCGCGGCTGATCTCCATGGCGCGGCGCGCCGGGGTTCCGACTCCCGTGATCAGTGACGTGACACCGGACACGCTCGTGATGGAGAATGTCAGGGGAGAGCTTCTAAAAGAGACGCTCTGTGACGACAACCTCCGCCTTGCAGGAGAGACAGTGGGCCGGCTCCATTCCGCAGGAATTGTGCATGGGGACCTGACGACCAGCAACATGATCATGCGGGATGCACAGTGCGTGCTGATCGACTTTGGTCTCTCCATGGTATCCGGCGAGATCGAGGCACGAGGTGTCGATCTGCACGTCCTCTTCCAGACCCTCGAGAGCACCACGGATGCATACCCCGCGCTCAGGCGGGCATTCTGTGAAGGATACCGATCCGCGTTCAGCGGCGCAGACGAGGTGCTTGCGCGCGAGCACGAGATTGGACAGAGGGGACGATACCTGTGAAGTTCGCTGTGGTCACCGGCAACCCGCACAAGGCGCAAGAGATCGCGCAGTTCTTTTCCGGAGTGGCCGAGGTTGAGTGCGTCCCGCTCGACTGCCCCGAAGTCAGGGACGACGACGTGGGGACGATCGCGGCAAAGAAGGCGGAATATGCCTATGGGATACTGCACCGGCCGCTCCTGACCGACGACACCGCCTTCTGCATCCCGGCGCTCGGAGGCTTTCCGGGTCCGTATGCCGCATATGTCCAGAGGACTATTGGGAACCCTGGTATTCTCCGCCTGATGGAAGGAGTGGCGGATAAACGCGCCTGGTTTGAGACCGCGGTCGCATTCGCAGACGGGCGGGGCATCTCGGTGTTCCGGGGCAGGATTGACGGCCTGGTGGTCCCTCCCAGGGGAAGAGAGGGGTTTGGATATGACCCCATCTTCGAATGGGAGGGAAGGACCCTTGCCGAACTCGGCCTCGGGGAGAAGAGCAGGGTCTCGCACAGGGCGCGTGCGCTCGCGGCGCTCCGGGACTGGCTCGAAGCGAGGATGCGGGAGGAGCCTTAACCCTTCCCGACACACAATCTTTTTATGCCTGCAGTGCCTTTATTTAAAGACTAAAAAGTGGTGTTCTGAAATGGCACGATTTCCGGAAGCTGAAGCAAAACTGCTCAATGTGAAGATATGCATGCGTTGCAACGCAAGAAACGCCATGCGCGCGACGCGGTGCCGCAAGTGCGGATACCAGAATCTCCGGCCGAAGAACAAGGAAAGGAAGGCATAACCCGCCTGCCACATTCAGGCCGAATAGAACGTCACTTTTTTCCCCTTCTCGCTGTATTCCCCCTTGTAGGTCTCGATATTCCGCTTGTACCCCAGGCGCTCCTCAAACCCGAGTTCGCGAAGCCGCTCGCGGACCCGCATCACGTCCGCCTCGTCCTGCCAGTCGGCGGTGTAGACGTAGATCACTTTCCTGTTGTCCCGGGAGTCCGGGTTCGGCCTGGCGGTGCTGACCTTTGCGGATATCCCAAGCTCGTTCCTGCAGGTCGCATCGCGGACCCTGGTCCAGGCGGAGTCGACCTCCTCGGGGGGGAGGAAGATGAGCCACTTGCCGGCGAGCTCGTCCTCGATCGCGTCGGGGTGCACGTCGGGGGCGTCCTGGACTATCCAGTGCATGGTGGTGGTCTTCCCTGGCATCACTCCCTCTCCCTGGCAGATGAGCTCGTAGACCTGGTCCGCGCCCCCGTATTTTTGGAGGAGCGCTTCCCCCAGTTCGGGGTAGTCCCAGCAGAAGCGCCCGAACAGGGCCAGGAAACGGTCACGGAAGTCGATCCGCTCCTCTACCAGGGAGAAGAGGAAGATCCCCTGGTCCTGCAGCTCCCTGTTCAGCAGGTGGAAGAGAAGGCCACAGGCGACATCCGGGAGAGTATCCGGATCGATCGTGCTCATACAGTAGGGTTGCCTGAAACGGGAAAAAAGGTTATGCTGGGTTTTTCTCCTGGCGGAGAGCAGAGGCGGCAATCGCCGCGGCCCGCTCGCCCGAGAGGAGCATCCCGCCAAAGACCGGGCCCATACGGTGCTCCCCGGCGACCGCGTTTGCGGCCATCCCGCAGATCACGAGGCCCGGGAATATCTCCCTCGTGTGGGAGAGGATCTCGGATTCCGCACGGTCGGCCCACATGAACCCCTCCCCCCTGACCTTCACGTCTCCTCCTTTCCTCTCGACGAGCCGGGCGAGGACCGCGTCGTGGCCGGTGGCGTCGACTGCGATCCTGCACCCCACGGTGAGCGGGTCCACGTGGAGGCCCGCCATCTCCACGGGGGTCCAGTTCACGACCAGGCCGGAGAGACGGCGGTCTCCCCTGATCATCACGTCCTCGACCGAGAAGAGGTTGAAGAACTCGACGCCCGCATCGCACGCGGAGGCGGTCAGCTTCGAGACCGCTTCCACCGAGCCGGCCACGTAATACCCCTTCCCGTAGGGAGTATAGGTGATGCCAAACCGGTCAAGGAGCCGCCTTGCCTGTTCCTGGACCACGATGCGGGGAAACATCATCCCCCCTCCCCACATCCCGCCACCGATGGAGAGCTTCTTTTCAACCAGGCCTACCCGGAACCCCTCTTCCCCGAGGAGGGCGGCAGCGGTAAGGCCTGAAGGGCCTCCTCCCACAACCGCCACGTCCATCTCCATGAATTCCATGAGTCTCTCCATCTGGGTGGAGAGAATTGCCCTGCTTATCGTGATCTCGTCAAGCTCCATGGTATCGCATCACATACGTTGTACCTTTGCACCCGTAAATATACGCCATACGGGTCCGGCGCGCCGCCCCGCATCGGAGAGCACCCGCGTGCGATGGCGAAATATCCTTGCGTATTCTCTCCATTTTCGGGTTTTTCTCCTGCCCGGGAGAGAATGTTTATGTCGTCGGTTACAGAAAAGTAATCATTATGAAAGTATGGAAGCGCGACTTCGGACTCACGCTGCGGATCTGGTTGACCCTGTTCCTGCTGTTTTTAGTGTACCTGGTCTTCCTGGCCGTCCTCTCGTGGCTGGGCGTGGGACTTCCGTTCCTTGTGCTCCTGGTATTCGGGATGGCGTTCATCCAGTACTTCTTCTCGGACAAGCTTGTGCTCTGGAGTACGAGGGCACGCGTGATCGATCCAGAAGAATATCCCGAACTGCACCGGATGGTGGAGAAGCTCGCAACCGACGCGGGTATCCCCAAGCCGAGGGTTGCCATCATGCAGACCCCTGTTCCAAATGCGTTTGCGACCGGCCGAAGCCCAAAGCACGCCGTGGTGGCGGTGACCGACTCCATCATGAGGCTGCTCTCGCCCCGCGAACTCGAGGCGGTCCTCGCGCATGAACTTGCGCACGTGAAGAACCGGGATGTCCTGACCCTGACCATCGCCAGCTTCGTGGCAATGCTTGCGGCGCTGATCATGAACAACTTCCTCTTCGCAAGCCTCTTCTCGAGGAGGGACGACAACCCCTGGATCATCGCAGGGATCGTCGCAATCATCGTGTACTTCGTGGCACAGCTCCTGATCATGGCACTCTCCCGGTACAGGGAGTTCGCGGCGGACCGGGGAAGCGCCTACCTCACGGGCAGACCCGCCGACCTCATCAGTGCACTCGAGAAGATCAGCGGGAGGATGGACCGCGTGCCTGCCGAGCAGAAACGGGTGGTCGAGAGCGCCAATGCCTTCTTCATCATCCCGGCGCTCTCCGGCAGCACCCTGATGGAGCTCTTCTCCACGCACCCTCCCCTCGAGAAGCGGATCGCCGCACTCGAGAAGGTGGAGATGGAGATGAGGGGATACTAAAAAACCCCTTCTTCCTTTTCCCACCAATTGCCTCTTCCTGCACCCCGTTTCTTCGTTCCAGGTCGCCGGAGCGACGCCTGCAGCCGCGTGGCCGGCGAAGAACACAAAGCATAATACCGATAATCTTCATAATGAAAGGGCGCACTGCATCGATGGTCTAGTGGCATGACTTAGGCCTTCCAAGCCTATAGCCCGGGTTCAATTCCCGGTCGATGCACTCGGGCTCGTGGTCTAGCTGGTTATGACGTCGCCTTCACACGGCGGAGGTCAGGAGTTCGAATCTCCTCGAGCCCATCATTTTTCCTGGTCATCTTCCGAAAGGAGAGAGGACAAGGCATCCTTGATGATGTACTTCGGAAGAGGGTCGGAGTGCTCCAGGTAATAGGAAAAGAGCCGCTCTCCCCACTCAAGGGACTCGGGTGAACTGCAGATCAGGTCATACACCGAGTCATAGACCTGGCCGCTCCTTGAAAAGAGCCCGAATGAGAGTGCTTTGTCGGTCACGGTCAGACCAACCCTGACCGGAATCCTGCTGACCCTGAACTTCAGGTTCCTGTACCGGAAAAGGTTCCTGGCAATCTCCAGGTAGGGTTCTTTCAGAATAGTGTGAGCGAGATCGGGAGTGATTACCAGTACCACCTTCAACCCATGGATCACTCTCTCTCCTATCGCATCAGCAATTTCAGGCGTCGCAAATGGAGAGACTCCGTGGATCCAGGCAGCCTCCTCCAGGATCTGGCGATAACGTGACCATTCATGTGAAAAATTGGCCGAGATATCCGAGATGAGCTCGGCCCGGGCGAGGTTGCCCAGGGATTCGAGTGCATCAGATGGGACCCCGTCAAGAGAGTGGCTCTCGAAGAAATCGATGAATTTCTCCATGGTCACGGCCATTGAATAGAGATCGCCGATTCCAGGGACGATCCGGGCAGTCCCGCTTTCGTCGACATGGGCTGCATGATTCGGGGTAGCCGAAGGGGTAACAGCGTTCCGATGCGCCTCCATCAGGAGGTCTTCCACCCTCTCCATTACACCCCTCGACAGGTAAGGAGAGGATTTGCCGGTGCGTTCAATTTCCCCGTCGGCAAATTCCGGACGTTCACCCATTCCATCCAACACAGCCCTGATCTTTTCAGAAAGAAGCGTTCCCGACCTGGTAAGGCAATAATGTGCTCCCGATTGTTCGGCAAGCCACCGGTGTACGAGACGCCCGGCGACAAGGGAAAGCTGCGATGGATCGAGCCATGTCAAACGCGAAAGATCGCCGAGCGTGGCAGGGCGCTGGCCAAGTACCATGAGAATAGTCATATCTGCTGCGTCAAGGGGTATTGTGAGGGGGACCGGGCGTGGCTCATCCCCTGTATTTTTCATTGGGTCCATGGGGTCTCTGCAAGGCTCACTCAATGGGAAAGACGGAAGGTATAGTCTGCGCACCATATCTTATCATCCGGCAGACGGAATGGAACACGATGCATGAAATTGGTGATACCAGAAAGGTATTAAAGAGTTTTTCTGTGGATTCGTTATCATCTTAAGCGCATGGAGGCAATATATCATCGAGTATGCGGTCTTTTGTACCCGGTGCCGGGTGGATGAGGGCAATACTGGCAGCAGCACTTGCAGTCTCCTGCATCCTCATCCCTGCATGCGCCGACAACCCCGCAGAAGTGGCACTGTCCCTCTCCAAGAGGGCGGATGACCTTGTGATCCAGGAGAGGTACATGGAGGCGATCGAACTCTACAACGAGGCCATCGCCCTCGATCCCTACAGCAGTGGTACCTGGAACAGGCTCGGAAGGGCAAAGATGAGCGTGGGGAGGTACCCGGATGCGGTCGCGGCATTCCAGAGGGCGCTTGAACTCGACCCCTATAATTCGGCGGCATGGAGAAACAAGGGGGATGCCCTCTTTGCACAGGAAGAGTACAATGCGGCGATAGAAGCCTTTGACAGGGCGCTTGCCATAAATGCGAATGACCTGTATGCCCTGCTGCAAAGGGGGGTCTGCCTGCAGATGATGGGAAAGCCCGACCAGGCCATGGCTGGATACAACGAGGTGATCCGCCTTGCAGAGAGGGAGGTGAGGCGGAACCCGAACGAAGCGAAGTACGATGCGACCCTCTGGACCAACAAGGGGGACGCCCTCACCCGGCTCGGCCGTTACCATGAGGCCGTCGAGGCATACCAGGAGGCGATCGCCATCAATCCGAAGTACGAGCGGGCGATCAAGGGGATCGAGTATGTGAATGAGACTCTATTCAGGGCAAAGGGGTCACCAGAACTGCTCAACACCCCTATCTACGTGACAGAGACTCCTGCAGGGGAGATGCCCGTGCCACTCTCTCCCCTCTGTGTGCCGCTTGCCATCGGCATCCTGGCAATTGGACCCTTCCTTGCCTGCCGGTGCCGCAGGAAGGGCCGCTGATCATCCTATCTCCTCTGAATTCCCCCATGTTCTTCCACCTCATCCTTACCGACGACTGCAACCTCTGCTGCACCTACTGCCGGGGAAAGATCCTCTCGGGCGGGGTCGAGTGGTGCGGGAGGGACGTTTCAGTGGACGACCAGCTCCCTCCCGATCTCTGCATCGACCTCGATGAACTCTATTCATTCCTCGGAAAGGACCCGGACCCCTGCCTCACGTTCTATGGCGGGGAACCCCTGCTCAGGCCGGAACTCATCATGGAGATCATGGACAATGCCCCCCCCTGCAGGTTCATGGTCCAGACCAACGGGCTGCTCCTCTCCGACCTGCCGCCGGACTACCTCCGGCGTTTTGAGACCATCCTGGTCTCGCTTGACGGCTGCCCCGATACCACGGACAGGCACAGGGGGAGGGGGACTTACCGCAGGGTCATGGAGAATATCGGGTTCCTGGAGAGGAATGGGTTCTCGGGGGAACTGATTGCAAGGATGACGGTCGGAGAAGACGTGGATATCGCAGAGGAGGTGCGGTACCTCTCGGACAACCCGGACCACTCTTTCCGGTCGATCCACTGGCAGCTCGATGCAGAATTTTCCGGGGATGCCGGGGTGCGGGACTTCCGGAACTGGCTCGACGAGTGCTACAACCCCGGGATACGCCTGCTGATCCATGAATGGGTGGAGAGGATGGCGACAGGTGCTGGAGTTGCACGCTGGTACCCGTTCCTCCAGCCCGCATGGGACCTGCTCAATGGAAGGGAGAGCGGGCTCCGGTGCGGTGCGGGGCACTCGAACTACACCATCATGACCGACGGGCACATCGGGCCCTGCCCTGTGATGATCGGGATGACGGAGTACTACGCCGGGCACATCTCACGCGCACACCCTCTCCACCTCCCTCACATCGGGGTGGAGAGCGAGTGCACGCGCTGCCCGATCGTGGGGTTCTGCGGAGGGAGGTGCCTCTACTCCCAGGTTGTCAGGCCCTGGCCGGATGAGATGAGGGTTGCGGTGTGCGATTCGGTCAAAAACCTCATGGAGGGATTGCAGGATGCCCTCCCCCGCATCAGGGAATGCATTGGAGAAGGCCTGGTCCGCGGGGAAGACTTCTCCCATACCCGCTACAACGGGTGCGAGATCATCCCCTGAACCCCGGCCCTACTTGTGGTATGGGTCGCCATGGTGGATCCTTGCCGCACGATAGATCTGCTCGAGGAGAATGAGGCGGACCATCTGGTGGGGAAAGGTCATGCGGGAGAGCGAGACGGTGTGCTGTGCCCCGGTTCTCACCCTCTCAGAGACCCCGAGGGGGCCGCCGATGAGAAACGAGACGGTGGAGTGGCCTTCCATTACCCACGCACGGATACGGTCGGCAAGGTCACTGCTGCTCCAGGGTTCACCTGCGATGTCGAGGAGGACAATCACCCCGCTCCCCCGTGCGGCCGAGAGCAGCCGCTCCCCCTCCCTCTCGAGGATGGCGGCACCTCCCCCCAGGGTGGATTCAGGGGGGATCTTCTCGTCGCGCACGTCGATGACCTCTACCCTGAAGTAAGGGCGGATCCGCGCAAGATACTCCCTGATCCCCTCCTGGAGGTATTGCTCCCTGACCTTCCCCACCCCGACGATCCGCACCTGCATGGCGGTAAGGTAGGGTGGCAAATGACGTGAAGCGATCGGACCCCTCGCTGATCACTTTCACCCCTCACGGCGGGTCCTTATATTCCCCTCATTCCAGATGATGTGACGTGGAGGCTCTTTTTGAGCCTCCCTCTGCAGCCCTCTAAAAACCCAAGGGATATCAGAGGAACCCGGCAACTCCCCATTGCTCTTTTCGGGTTCTCTCTTCATGCACCTGCCAGCAGTGCGGCCACATCCCTTGCGGAACTCACGGCTCGCCGCGGCGGAGGCGTCGGCTGAAGAAAAGGGGAAAGCCAGGGGTGCCGGGTCCCGGCCATCAGAGGCGTGGGAGCTCCCCCCGGTGCAGGTATCCCGGGCCCCGCCAAAGAGAGGACAATGGGCACGGATGAGGTGCGGGGAGCACGCAGAGCGCCCCGGGAGATCCTGAGAGGGAATGGGCACCGTGGGATGCCGCGCCGGACCTTTGCGGAGGGCGGGAAGAGGAAATTATTCCTCGGTCAGGCCCCGCGCTCCGGCACTTCCGATCGGACAGAGAGGAAGACCGGCCCCCGGACGTCCACCTTCTTCTTCTGGTCGGTGACAAACCGCATCGCATACTCCGCGATGCGCAGGTTGACGTCGCTAGGGAGCTTTGCCATCTTCACCTGGACATGCGTCCCTTCCCTGCACCGTGCCGCAGCCTCGATCCGGGAGGCCGCGAGCGCGCTGACCGCGTCAAGGTAGGAAATCCCGGCGGGTATCCCTTCCTTCCTGACTACGGCCCACTGGGGGGTGTCCGGGACCCCGAGCACCGAACCCTGGTGGACGAAGACCTCATTGAGGCATGCCGGCCCGCACAGTCTCGCGCCGCTCTCCTGCTCTTCCACCGTCACCCTGATCTCTGCCCCGTGAAGGAGTCCCTCGTAGGCGACAAACGCGCAGGGACCCATCTCTGCGGCATGATCCCTTGCGGTACGGGCGATCGCGAGGGCGAGCACCCTGCCCTCGGTCGAGACCGGCTCCTCGCGGAGGAAGACCGCCCTGGCAATCTCGAAGTCAGTGAGGGGTTGCGGGTAGAACTGGGGGTAGGTGAGCTGCCGGATATCCTGGGAGTTGTACGCGATCATCGCGAGGCGCTCGACGCCGAGGCCAAGGTTCATCACCGGGATGCCGATCCCGTATTCCCCAAGCGCGGAGGGAGAGTACATCCCGAAGGTTGCCACCTCCACCCAATCGTGCACCGGGTGGCGGGCATAGACCTCGGTCTGCGAGTCAGGCATGTAGTACTTGGAACGCTTCTCGTCCGGGCGGAAACGGAAGTCCGTGTACCCGAATGCCGAGAGGAGTGCCTGGGAGACCGCTTTTCCCTCCTCGTTCGTGACATCCTCGCCTGCGATCACGCAGGAGGCGGAGTGGTAGCTCATCAGGCGGGTGGGCCCCTCCTCCTGCTCGCGGCGGAAGCAGCGGTCGACTGAGAAGAGCTTCAGGGGTAGGGGCGACTTCTCCCACACCGCCGAGAGGGTGAGGAACCACCCGCTGGTCATGTGGCTGCGCAGGGTGCTCCGCGACGAGCGGGGCACGAGGTCGCGGAAGGCCGAGAAGACCTTCTCGTAGATCTCGACGGTCTGCCCGTCATCTATTCCGAGTGCTTCGGATGTTGCATGGATAAGGTCGTCGCCGTCGATTGCAGACTTCTTGTACTGCTGCAGGATCTCCCTGAGCCGCTCCTCGGCAGAAGACTCGACCGCTTTTCCTGTGATGCGGCTTATCCCTTCCAGTTCCTCGCGTCCGATCCCCTGGTTGGGCCGGTCGAGCCCCCCGAGGTAGAAGACCCTGTCGAGGACTGCGCTTGCCTCAGGACCGAACTGCCGGTACACGTCCAGCTCATCGATGATGACGGGATTGCAGGCCTCGGTGAACCCAAGGGAAAGGTACGTCTCCCTGAGGCGGTTTACCATCTCGCAGATGGGGTGCGCGGCGGCACGGTGGTAGGAACGCCTCGGGTACCGGTCGCTGAACGCCGGAGGCGTGAGGACCGAAGGTCCCTCGTGCCATGCGCGCTCGAAATGCTCGCGGGACTTTTTCTTGAACTCCTCCGGGTCGAACCTCATTGCCGCCTCCCCATGCAGACCACCCGGCTTGCAGGGTTCTCGTCCCTGACCTCGTAGTCGCATGCCGCGGCAATGTGCTCTGCAAACTCCTTCACGTGGGCAAAGGTCGGCATATTCCCTCTTTCCAATCTCTTTCTACTGTATCCGAGAAACATATATCCCTTCACTTCCACAAACGTCGCCCCCGAGTCCTGGATCATCCGCGCATATGACCCGGGGGAGAAGTCGTTGTACCCCTTCACGAGGGTGATGCGTACTGCAGAGCGGCGCGTCCCCAGGAGGGAGAGGCTCTCCTGTACGGCTTCCCAGGTGTCTTCGAGTGGCCGGCACACCTTCCGGTACGTCCCTGCGTCGGGAGCGGTGAGCGAGACGTAGGTCTGGAACGGCCTGCACCGTGCGAGGACATCGGGTCTGGTTCCATTGGTGACAAGAAACGTCGAGAACCCCTCGCGGGAGAAGAGGTCTATGAGCGCGGGGAGGTGGGGGTAGAGCGTGGGCTCCCCTGAGAGGGATATTGCCACGTGCGTTGGGTCGAGGGCCTCGGCGAACCGTTCCGGGGTGACGTAAGGGGAAGGCTTGTACCCGGAGAGCGCCCTCTTCTGGAGGGCCGCAACCCGCGCGAGGATCTCCTCGGGCAAGAGATCCCTCTCCCCAGGATACTCGTGCTCAAACGACCTCCAGCAGAAGAGGCACCGCTGGTTGCACCGGAGCGTCGGGGTCATCTGGACACAGCGGTGGCTCGCAATCCCGTAGAACTGGTGCTTGTAGCACATTTCACCTCCCCGAAGCGCCCTCTTGCACCACAGGCAGGGCTTCAGTGCGGCCGAAGACTCCGGTGAGAAGAACTGGTACCCCTGGCGGCGCAGGGCATCACATGGTCCTGAGTGCATCGATACCCAGTGTCTGCAGCGCCTCTGCAAGGGTATTCTGGGCCGCCCTCACCAGGGTCAGCCGGGAGCGCCGCGTCATGCCCTCGCTCTTGAGCACCGGCTCGAAGTGGTAGAAGGCATTGAAGAGGTCGGCGAGTTCCCTTGCGTATGCCGCAAGGAGGTGCGGCTTGAGCTCGCGGACCACGCTCTCGATGACGACCGGGAACCGGATGATCTGCCTTGCGAGCGCCATCTCGTGCTCGTTCTCGAGCATGATGCACTCCTCGAACTCTCCGGCCTTCTCGAGGATGCTGCAGGCCCGGGCATGGGCGTACTGGATGTAGGGGCCACTCTGGCGCTCGAAGTCGAGCGCCTCCTTCCAGTTAAAGACCGTGCTCTTTTCAGGGGATATCCTCACAATATCGTACCGGATGGCGGCAAGGGCAACGGACCGGGCGATTGCCTGGCGATCGGCCTCCGGCAGCTCGGGCCTCCGGGAGGTCACCTCTTCCATCGCCCGCCTCTCCACCTCGTCAAGGAGCTCGTCCGCCGAGACGAACTTACCGGCACGGGTGCTCATCGACCCTTCCGGGAGGGATACGAACTCGAAGTGGACAATCTCGGGGGTCTTTTCGCCGAGGAGGCGGAGTGTTGCGATCAGCTGCGCCCCAATCAGCTTGTGGTCGGCGCCGAGCACGTCGATCACCCTGTCAAAGTTCCTGCCCTTCCAGGTGTGGTAGGCGAGATCGCGGGCGGCGTAGACCGAGGTCCCGTCGCTCCTCCGGAGCACGTACTCCTTCTCGAAGCCCGAGGCCGAGAGGTCGAGCCAGAGCTTCCCGTCTTCGTGGCACTCCTCCATGTGAGAGACCTTGGCCAGCACCCTGCCGGTATCGCCGTTCCTGATGAAGTCACTCTCCCACACGAACCGGTCGTGGCGTGCGCCAAGGCGCTGGAGAGTGACTGAGAACCCGTCCAGGCACAGGGTGACGGCCTTCCTGAAGAGAGCGACCGTGGCCTGGTCGCCCTTCTCGACCTGCTGCATCAGGCGGTCGACCTCCGCGACTGATTCCGGCCTCGCTTCGAGTGCCCTGTTTGCCGCGATGTAAATCCTCGCCACGTGGTGGTCCCCTTTCTCTCCCTGGACCGGGGTGTCTTTGAGGGTGGTAAAGCCCCATACCACGATGGCGATCTGGCGGCCCATGTCGTTGACGTAGTACTGGACCTCGAGGGGATAGCCGGCCTTCCGGAAGCTCCTGGCAAGGGTGTCCCCGAGAATAGTGTTCCTTATGTGCCCGACATGGAGGGGGCCGTTTGGGTTGGCGCTGGTGTGCTCGAGGACGACACGCTCCTCCTTGCGCGGGAACGTCCCGTAGCCTGGCCGGGTGGCTTCCTGGAGCGCCCGTTCGATGACAGCCCTGCTGAAGTGGAAGTTCAGGTACGGGCCAAGGGCCTCCACCGAGATCTCCGCAAAGTCGTCCCGGTTCGCAAGCCTCCCGGCAAGGTCCCGTGCTATCTCCGCCGGAGATTTTTTCTCCTGCTTCGCAAGCCCGAATGCGACCGTGCTCGCGAGGTCTGCGTGGGCACCCCCTTCCACCAGGAACACCTCGTCCCGGCCGGTCTCCTCCCTCAAGGCACCCTCTATGGTGTGGTAAAGCGTGGAAAGCATGGTTCAGTACCCCGTCCGGTAACGGAGGATGGCAGCGATTCCCCCAAACGCGGTATAGAGGATCGAGCCCTCCTCGAAGTCGTCAGAGATGATCTCAACCCTCGTGCTGGTCTGGTCGGCAAGCCGCGTCAGTTCCTCGATGATATCGACCTCCTGGTCCACGACAAGGGGCCCGCTGCACTTCCTGCATGTCTGGGAAGAGAGAAGGTCCTGGACGGTCTTTCCCGGCTCGAGCTGGATGGTCCGCTCCTCCGAGTGGCCGCAGGCCTGGCACCTGACGCTGACCCTTGACTTCCGGAGAGAGGCGGAGAGGAGGAGGATGTCGACTGAACCGACATCGAGGTTCTTCCTGACACTCTCTTCGCCGTATGCGGCAAGACCGTTCTCCCTGACAAGTTCTTTTAAGAACCGGTTCATGAACTCCTTCTCCTTGATCACCTCCATCCCCTTCAGGGCGTCTTTTGCGGCGTCGACGAGCTCGGATAGCCCGCTCTCGTTGGTATAGGCCACGTCGAAGAGGCCGATGATCCGCTTCTGGATCTCATGGTGGAGGTACTGGCCTGCCTCAAACTCCTCCTTCGTGGGGCTCGGGCCCCCGATGAGGACACCCTTGAATCGCTCGAAGAAGTCCTTCTCGGCCAGGAAGATGTCGCTCGCCCGCTCGCCGACCTTCGTGTAGAATTCGTTGATTGCAATCTCGCGCAGCCGCGCAAAACGGACGCTCGACTGCCCTCCCTTCCTCTGCTTGCCAGGGACCGTGGAGGTGGCGCCCCCGATCGGCTCGATGCGGTTGCCGCGGAGGAACCCCCAGTACGCTTCGCGCCGGTCGAGGACGAGGAGCCCGTACACGCTCTTCTCCTCGAGCATCTGCTTGAGCGGCTCGAGCTCGAAGTTCGAGCTGCAGCGGTACATGTAGAGGTTCAGGGGCTCGGGAGGCTCGATGATGGTGCATTCGAGGTCGGTCCTGTCGCCCTGCAGCTGGACGGTGCCGCAGAAGACCGCCATGCCATGGGGCGGCGGGTTCTTGTAGTACTTGAGCCGGGAGAGGATCGAGGAGATGGCGCTCTGGACATTGGTGCGGGTCTGCTTGCTCTTGATGTTCGCGCACTGGCCAAACTCGTCCCGGAGCTGGGCGGTCACGTCGTGGATCTGCTTGTCCGGCGGTATGTAGAGCGAGATGAGCTCGGTTCCGCTCCCCTGCTTGGCCATGAGCCGCTCGAGTGTCTTCTTGAACTCGTAGCGCCTGCGGCCCTCGTCCATCTCCTGGGACCCGGTCATCTCCTTCTCTGTGGACATATCAAAGCTTCAATACGAATCAACCCGCAGGGCCATAAATTTGCGCACATTCCCCGAGTATCCGTGCATCTGCCTCTTCGTTGAGCCCGTGGGTCCCATTGAAGGGGAAGAATGATTTCGGCTCAGGCAGCGCCCGGTAGAATGCCTGCCCATCGGCGAAGGGAATGACCGGGTCCCCCGGAGAGTGGAGGACCCAGCTGGTCCGGGGCGCCATGCCTCCCGCGCAGGCCTCGGGATCGACAGAGAGGAGGAACCGCCGGGCATCGCCCGCGTATGAATCGCCGGCTCTTCTGAACCCCGATGTCGAGACACCGATGAACCCTGCGAACGCCGGATCCAGTGCAGCGGCAATTGCCGCGTACCTCCCCCCGTTGCTCTCGCCCATGGCATATACAGGAACACGGGCCTTCTCCCTGAGGTATGTCCCCGCACAGCGGATATCGCATATTGAGAGATAGTACTCGGGCCACTCATGGTCAAGGTATCTCTGGTAGTCACGGGCTAGGTCCAGGGGGTAACCCCCTGTCTCGCCCCCATTTCCCCTCATGTCAAGGACCATGAACGCATAATTGGAACGGGCGAATGCCACTGCCCTGTCGCGGTGCCCTTCCTTTTTGACTCCGGCGCCTGGGGCAAGCACAAAGCCTGCCACAGGGGCGTCCGGGAGCGCAGCGAAGGCGTATACGTCACCTTCCGAAGTGTGGAATACTACCCTGGTGAAGGTGAACCCTTCCTCCCTTGAATACGACGTCTCCTCTGCCGTGCATACCGGGCAATCCAGGGAGAGCCAGCCGGACTCATTTACCGCGTAGTCTCCCCAGGGGCTTTTGCGCTCCTCGATACACCCTGCCAACACCACGAGAAGGGCAAGGGCAAGGCAGGGGACAAAGAGTGGGCCTCTCACCGCGATTCACCGATGCAGCGGCAGATGATGCTGATCGTCTTTGCGTCACAGATCCTGCCGTCCCTGATCATTTCAGGGAGATCCTCCCACTTTACCCTGACAAGCTCGATGATCTCGTCCTCGTCTTTCTGATACAGGCAGGAAGGAGAGAGCCCATGGGCCTCGTAGAGGAAGAGAACCTCGTCTGAGAACCCCGGGGTGGTATAGAGGGTGCCGCGTGGGATGAGTGTCTCTGCCTGGAACCCCGTCTCCTCGATCAGCTCCCGGTGCGCCGCGGCAACAGGGTCTTCCCCCGGGTTGAGGGTTCCCGCCGGGGCCTCGAGGATGTACTCCCCGATCACGAAACGGTACTGCCGGATGAGGTAGCAGGAGCCATCTGCCCTGAATGGCAGGATGACGACAGCATTCCCGGGGTGCACGGCAACCCTCTCGACCCGGGATCCGGAGGGAAGGTCGTACTCCTTTCTGTCAACCCACAACCTCTTCCCCCTGTAAAGATCGGTCATGTCTCCTCCCGGTACGGGACGGGGTCTCTCATCCCGGCCAGAGAGAACGCCTCTTTTCGGAAATGGCATGCCCCGCACGTCCCACAGGCCACGTCTTCGTCCTGGTAGCACGACCACGTATGTTCGTAGGGGACGTTCATGCGGGAACCTTCAATGAGTATCTCCCTCTTGCTCATGTGGATGAACGGAGTGTGGATCCTGATGGCGGTCCCCGTCCTCGTACCGGTCTCGATCGCCCTCTGGAACGCCTCGATGAACGCGGGACGACAGTCAGGGTACCCGCTGTAATCCTGTGACTGGACGCCGATGAATATGGCCTCGGCGCCACGCGCCTCGGCATAACTGGTGGCGATCGCGAGGAGATTTGCGTTCCGGAACGGGACATAGGTGTTGGGGATGTCCTCCCTGTCAGCGCGGTAGGAATCGACCGGGAGCGCATGGTCTGTAAGGCTGCTCGCCCCGAATGCCGAGAGGTATGCGAGGTCGACCTCCCGGAACTCCTCGGCGCCGAGGAGTCCTGCGATGGTCCGTGCGCAGGTGCGCTCCTTCTTCTCGGTGCGCTGGCCATAGTTGAAATGGAGTGCGAGGATCGAAAAGCCCCTCTCGCGGGCGAGGTATGCGAGGGTAGCCGAGTCCATCCCGCCTGAGAGGAGGCACACTGCTCTCATGGGCTAGCGCACCCCCAGGGCCTTGTGGAGCTGCAACTGCAGCCTTGCAGGGAGATCCCGGCCGATCAGGAAAGATGCGACGGCATGTGCGTCTGACCCCTCGACCGGGGAGAAGAAGACCTCTCCCTTGACTGGGTGCGCCTCAAGCACCCTTGCGGCGTATTCGCAGTCCGCAAGGTCGCTGACCACGAACTTCACCGAGTCCTCCGGCGTGATCCTGGAGAGGAGCGAGAGGTCGCTCTCCTCTCCCGAAGAGGGACACTTTACGTCCATGCAGATGCCTGCACAGTCCTGGAACGGGGAAAAATCGATGGTGCCGTTGGTCTCGATGTCGATGAGGTACCCTTCGGCATGGAGGGACATGAGGAGGGAGAGGAGCGATCGACCCTGGAGGAGAGGTTCTCCCCCCGTGATGCAGAGGTAGGTGCCTCCGAGTTCACGTACCCGCGAGGCGATCTCCTCCTCGTCCATCTCGGTTCCGCCAGTGCGGGCGTGCGGAGTGTCACACCAGGAACAGCGGAGGTTGCAGCCTGCAAACCTGATGAAAGTGCAGGGCCTCCCCTGCCGTTTCCCCTCCCCCTGGATGCTCCTGAACACCTCACTGACTTTCATAGTTCACTTCTGCATGGCAGGAGGGGGATTCCCAGACACGGATCCGGATCACCCTCGCGTCGAGGCCAAGAACGCGGCACTCTTCGTTGAGCATGCCGGCTATCAGGGATGCGAGCAGTTCGCTGGTGGGCTCACCAGGGGTCGTGATGACCGGATGGAACGCGGTGATTGCCTGGACCATGGGATCTCCCTCGTTGAGGATGATCTGGTGATCATACCGCCCGATGACATTTTTTATGGTATTGTAGTCCACCAGGATGCCGGTCCGCCCGTCCACCTGCCCCTCCATCCACACCTCCACCTTCCATCGGTGCCCGTGCAGGCAGGCGCATTTCCCCTTGTAATGCAGCAAACGGTGGCTTGCATCGAACTGCACCTCCTTGTAAATGCGGCAGATCATGAGAGAAGGTTGGCGGGAACGGGATATAATATTATTAGCAATGCGATGCAACCAATACAGGCAATCGGGGACTCCTCCATAATATATAAGTCGCCACCGCGCGTTTATATATACCACACTGGGTGAAACCGAGTCCACCACAGAAGAACTGGTACATGAGGGTATTTCATGGGAAAGGGTAAATTCGCAGCAAGGAAGCTGCTCAAGGACGCAAAGAAGTTCCGCTGGAGCGACCCGAAGTTCGTGCGGAGCCAGGGCGGGGTCAACCTCAAGTCAGACCCCCTCGAGGGCGCTCCGCAGGCACGCGGGATCGTGCTCGAAAAGATTGGAGTAGAGGCCAAGCAGCCGAACTCGGCAATCCGCAAGTGCGTGAGAGTGCAGCTGATCAAGAATGGCAGGCAGGTCACCGCATTCGCCGTCGGTGACGGCGCCATCAACTTCATCGATGAACACGACGAGGTCGAGATCGAGGGGATCGGGGGAAGACTGGGGAGGTCCATGGGAGACATCCCGGGTGTCAGGTACGTCGTCACCAAGGTGAACAATGTCTCGCTCCACGAGATGGTCATCGGCCGCAAAGAGAAGCCACGCAGGTGATCTTAAATGACACAGACAGAACCCGCAGCCCGGCTCCTCTTCAACAAGTGGGACCTCGGCGAGGTGCAGGTGACCGACCCGAGCCTTGTCAGGTATATCAGCCTCAATCCCGTGATTGTCCCTCATTCAACCGGTAAATTCACCCGCCAGGAGTTCAACAAGGCCAACATGCTGATCGTCGAGCGACTCATCAACAGGCTGATGCAGTCCGAGATGAACACCGGCAACAAGCAGCTGGCAACCCGCATCGTGCGCGACGCATTCGAGATCGTCCACAAGAAGACCAAGAAGAACCCGGTCCAGGTACTCGTCGAGGCGATTGCCAACACGGGTCAGCGCGAAGAGACGGTCAGGCTGAAGTACGGCGGAATCAACGTCCCGAAATCGGTGGACACTGCACCGATCCGGAGAGTCAACACTTCCCTCTACTTCATCTCCGAGGCAGTCTCCAAGGCAGCCCACAAGAGCAAGAAGCCGGTCGCCGCGTGCCTTGCAGACGAGTTGATTGCCGCCTCAAAAGGCGACGTCAAGGCATACTCGGTGAACAAGAAGGAAGAACGCGAGCGCATTGCGAAGTCCGCAAGATAAGGAACAATATTCACTTTTTTGTGGTGTTTTTGATGGCCCGAGGCAAAAAATCAATCGAGAAAGTCACTGAACTGATGAGTGATCCGGTACACATCCGGAATATCGGCATCGTTGCCCATATCGACCACGGCAAGACCACCCTCTCCGACAACCTCCTTGCGGGGGCAGGGATCATCTCGGAAGAGCTTGCGGGAAAGCAGCTCTTCATGGACTCTGACGAGGAGGAGCAGGCCCGCGGCATCACGATCGATGCGAGCAACGTCTCCATGGTCCACGAGTACGAAGGCCAGGAGTTCCTGATCAACATGATCGACACCCCGGGCCACGTAGACTTCGGGGGCGACGTTACCCGCGCGATGAGGGCGGTTGACGGTGCCGTCGTGCTCGTTGATGCGGTGGAAGGGACGATGCCCCAGACCGAGACGGTGCTGCGGCAGGCCCTCAAGGAAGGCGTCCGGCCGGTCCTCTTCATCAACAAGGTTGATCGCCTGATCAACGAGCTCAAGGTGGACGAGATGGAGATGCAGATCCGCCTGGGCCGGGTCATCGACAAGGTCAACAAGCTGATCAAGGGGATGAACGAGGAAGCGTACAACGCGGGCTGGAAACTCGACGCATCCCAGGGAACTGTTGCCTTTGGATCGGCACTCTACAACTGGGCGGTCTCTGTCCCCTTTATGAAGAAGAGCGGGGTCTCCTTCAAAGAGGTATACGAGAGCTGCAGGACCGGCGACATGAAGAACCTCGCGAAGAGGAGTCCCCTCTGCGACGTGGTCCTCGACATGGTAGTAAAGCACCTGCCGAACCCGAAAGACTCGCAGAAGCGGCGTATCAAGGTGATATGGCATGGGGATGCAACCACGCCTGAAGGAAAGGCGATGCTCGAATGCGACCCGAACGGCCCTGCCACCCTGATGATCACCGATATCTCGTTCGATCCGCATGCAGGGGAAGTTGCCACCGGAAGGCTGTTTTCCGGCCGGATCAAGCGTGGCACTGAACTGTACGTCATGGGGACCGCAAAGAAGGTCAACCGGCTCCAGCAGGTGGGGATCTTCATGGGGCCTACCAGGGTCGAAGTGGAGGAGATCACCGCGGGGAACATCGCTGCCGTCACGGGCTTGAAGGATGCGATTGTCGGGTCAACTGTTACCACCCTGCAGGACATGACGCCCTTTGAGTCCCTCAAACACTACAGCGAGCCTGTGATGACCGTTGCGGTGGAGGCCAAGAACATGAAGGACCTCCCGAAACTCGTCGAGGTCCTCCGCCAGGTTGCCAAGGAGGATCCCACCCTCCAGGTCAACATCAACGAGGAGACGGGGGAGCACCTCATCTCCGGGATGGGCGAGCTGCACCTGGAGATCGTCACAGGCCGCATCAAGAGAGACAAGGGTGTGGAGATTATCACATCCGAGCCGATCGTAGTGTACCGCGAGACTGTGACCCAGAAGGCCGGGCCTGTCGAAGGGAAGTCCCCCAACCGGCACAACCGATTCTACCTGGAGCTCGAAGTCCTGCCGGACGCCATCGTGGAACTGATCAAGAACGGACAGGTCTCGATGAACCAGTCACAGCTTGAGCGGCGTGACGCCCTGATCGCCGCGGGGATGGACAAGGAAGAGGCAAAGAACGTGAAGGATATCTACGGCCACACCATGTTCATCGACATGACCAAGGGTATCCAGTACCTGAACGAGACGATGGAACTGATCATCGAGGGCCTCCACGAAGCACTCGACGGCGGCCCCCTTGCCGACGAGAAGGTCCAGAACCTGAAGATCAAGCTCGTGGACGTAAAGCTCCACGAGGATGCCATCCACAGGGGCCCGGCCCAGGTCATCCCCGCAGTGAGGGCGGCTGTCAAGGCAGGGATGCTGATGGCAGGCGACACCCTCCTTGAGCCCGTCCAGAAGATCCAGATCACGGTCCCCACCGATCAGATGGGCAACGCCACTGCCCAGATCCAGGGGAGGCGGGGGCAGGTATACGACATCCAGAGCGAGGGAGACACCGTCACGGTCGTCGGCAAAGCCCCCGTCGCCGAGCTCTTCGGGTTTGCCGGGGATATCCGTTCCGCCACCGAGGGTCGGGCGATGTGGAGCACCGAGTTCGCAGGCTTCGAACTCGTGCCGAGCAACCTGATGAAGGAGGTCGTGACCTCCATCCGGAAGAGAAAGGGCCTCAAAGAGCAGATGCCAACCCCTGCTGACTACCTGGCCTGAAGCCACCATTTTTCCACATACCCCCATTCTTTCTCCTGCATCTCTCCTGGTGAGGGTGGGCCCCAGACGGGATTTGGGGTTCTCTTATTCCTGCGTGGTGCGGAATGATGTCCCGTGCATTCGTTGTGGGGATTCTCTTCAGACACCCTCCACGCGCTGGAAACCGCCGCCCTTGACGGCGCGTCCATGCGGCTTTGATTAATGAGAGAGGGTTCGAAGGGAACCCGTTCAACTCAGTCTCCCTGTACAAAACAGCGTAGGGCCAAAAATGGAGAAAGGTGAACCCGCGTGCGGTCGCGGGGGGTCTTCACGATAAGGTTGCCCTTACGATGGTGACGGGCTGGAGGGGGCGGTCATTCCGGTCGGTCTTCACGCTCGCGATCCTGTCCACCACATCCATTCCGGCAGTCACCCGGCCGAATACTGGATGCTTCCCGTCAAGGTAGTGGTTGTTGACGAGGTTGATGAAGAACTGGCTCCCTCCGGTATTGGGCCCGGCGTTTGCCATGGAGAGGGTGCCCCTGTCATTCTTCCTCCCGGCCCTGAATTCGTCCCGGATGGTATACCCGGGGCCGCCCCTGCCGGTTCCCGTAGGGTCGCCTCCCTGTATCATGAACCCGTTGATGACCCGGTGGAAGATAATCCCGTCATAAAACCCCTTCTTGACAAGGGATGCAAAGTTGCCGGCGGTCACGGGCATGTCTTCGAATAACTCTATCTCGATGGTGCCATGGGTGGTCTCCATGGTCACGTGTGTTCCGGGAAGTGGCTCGTTCTTTCCAGTCATGATTCTCTCATCAGTATTTGACCGTGAAGGCAGAAGGATGTTCTGGACCAGATCGCTCGGAACGCCCCCCAGGAGATGCGAAATGCCACCGAGTGGGGGGGCATCCCTGCAGAGTGACCGGTGGGGTGCCGCATCTCTGGGGGTTTTTCCCCAATTCGCACGACTGCGGGGACCACATAGAAACGGTAAAAAACCAGGGGGTGAATAGATTCCCTGAATGGCAGGAGGAAAGCTGAAGATCGTGGTCTTCGGGGCATACAATGCCGGAAAATCGACGTTTATCCAGGCAATAGACCCTGACGCACGACATGTCGAGGCGCACACCAACGAGGGCGATACCACCGTGGCACTCGACTATGGCAGGGTGGAGATCCACACCCTGCAGGTCCACCTCTTCGGGACGCCGGGACAGGAGAGGTTTGAGTTTGTGAGGGAGATCATCTCACGGGGGATGGACGCCGCGATCCTCCTCGTCGACTGCAGCGTCGCAACCGACGAGTTCACGATGAACCTCTACGACACCCTCGCAAAGAAGAAGATCCCCCTTGCGGTCATGCTGAACAAGTGCGACCTTGCGGGGGCATGTCCCGGGACCCTCCGTGCCGCGTTTGGAAATTCGCAGGTGTACGAGATCTGCGCACGCGAGCGCGCCGGGGCAATGCCTGCGCTTGTTGCGTTTGTCGAGACCCTGGCGCGCGATTTGTAAAAAGAGTTCTCCCCGGGCCGGATCACCACAGGGGGCCGGCGTTCGGGGAAAAATCCCATCCCGCCTTTCTTTACCTCCACACGTTGACCGGGTCGATCGAGGCGTCGATCAGGAGGTCGAAGTCGATGGACTTGAGCCACCCTGCCTTCTCGAACATGTTCATGAAACAGATACCGATGGTTGCGGCATTTGGGTACTTCGTGATCGCCGATTTCAACTGGTCCGCGGTGACGGGGACATTCGGCATCGAGAGGCCTCCCATGACCACCACCGCTCCCGGATTTGCGATCTTCGTCGCTCCTTTTGCCTGCATCCCGATGTCAGGAACGAGCGCGAGTTTCTGGGCCTTGGACTCGTCAACGTAAGGAACAAAGACCTGCGAAAGTTCGAGGCTCCGTACTGCAAAGCCCAGGAGTTCGACGAACGGGGTGCAGGTTCCCGGGCACCCGTAATACACCACCTGGTCGCCGGCCTTCATGCCCTTCTTCTCGATGAACTCCTTGAACGGGCGGAGCATTCCCGGGACGCCCTGAAACACTTCCTTCTGCTTCATGCATTTCTCCTCCTATGAGAATGAATAACATTGGCAGTGCATATGAATGTATAGGTACTGAGTGTGGGCGGGAGGGATCACTCCAGGCACACCACAGGAAAAGAGGAGAGAGACATGTCAGGCGGGGGAATTGCGGCGGCAGGTGGGAAGAAGGGGAGGATCCGATCGGTCCTGGTCTGTTATGCCAGCCGGTACGGGTCGACACGGGAGATTGCCGGATGGATCGCAGACGAACTCCAGGGCGCGGGGGTTATCACTGACTGCCTGCCGGCGGGAAAGGAAATACGTCCGGGAGCCTACGATGCGGCAGTGATTGGAAGTGCTCTCTACATGGGCAAGTGGCTCGCCGAGGCCCGCGAACTGGTATCGAGGGAGAGAGTTCCGCTGGGAAGGATGCCTGTGGCGGTCTTCTCGGTCGGATATTCGCTGAAAGAGCGGACCCGGGCCTCCCTGCAGGCAGGAGAGGCAGCGCTCTCGGACATCCGCCTCTACATTTCACCCCTGGATGCGGCTTTCTTCCCGGGAAAGGTGGACCTTGAACGGATGGGACCGGCCGACCGCGCGATTCTCTCTCTTGCAGGCATCCCGGGAGGGGACTTTTGTGACGCCGATTTGGTCCGGGCATGGGCCAGGACGCTTCCCTCGCTCCTTGGGCTCATCCAGGGGGGAGAGTAATCCAATGGCCTGCACACGAAGGCGAAAGGAGGGGACAGGCCCACGGCCCCCTGCCTGACTCCAGGAATGAAAAAAAAGGGAGATAGGTTGGCCGGGTCAGGTCACCATGACGTGGAGGTCATAGGTTTGAGGGGCCTCGATATAGGTGAGGTTCACCGGTGTCCCCCACATGTAGATGGTGGCAGCATCGCTTGCCGGCTCCGATTCGAAGGCGACCCTGAGGCCGTCGACCCTGAATTGGTCGTCAAGGTTGAGCGGGAGATAGTCTTTGCCGTCGTCACCGGCAATGCCATAGAACCCTCCCTCGAGATCCTGGAAGACCACCGTTCCCGCAGGGATCCAGGGGCGCCGGTATTCCCCGTGCACAGACTGGTTCCCCTTCTCTGCCGCTTCGAATACCCACAGGTGGGTCCCACCTGCCCCCACCAGCTGTGTTGGCGGGGGGAGGAATTCATCCTTCAGCAGTGTGAGCCCTGCGGAGTGAGAGAGGTTCCACGAGTAGCCGGTGGTGGGGTTCTCGGCGAGATGGAGCGAGAACGCGGAGCCAAGGGACGCAGTCACCTGTTTCCCATCGTCCTTCTCGTCAAACGCCTGTGAAGGTGCAACTGGTGTGGTGGGTGTGGGAGTCGGACTCCCGTTTCCTGTCGTCGGCTGGGTGCACCCGGCCATCAATACGGCCAGGAGGCAGATCAGTGCTGCGCCGAGAATCAGCACATGGTATCTTGACATGAGCATCACAATCTCCTATGGTAAGAGAACGTATGGACGCCTCCCGATAAACCCTTTTTGATGACTGCGAATCTGTTTGAAGTGATTGGGGAGCCTTTGTTGAATGACATGTTCGGGTGGGGGATTATCGATACAGAGGGATATTTTTCGAGGAACGCGCGAATCGACGCTGAGGCAACCTTCGGCCGCCGCGATTTACAGTCTTCTCAAAGGGGAGGCAGGTGAAACGGGATTTCAGTGAATAAACTCTCCATTTGGGGGGAGGGGGAGAATCCCCCTCCCCTGTCCCCTCCCCCATTGCGCGATAGCCTGCGGGCAGGGTACCCTGGATTATATCATATTTCCGCACACAAAATTTCGCATGTGTATCAGTATCTCTCTTGAGTGATATCAATCCCGGGAGATACATTCGTGATTAAGGATTTGCGCTCAAAAATACCCAAACGATATGAACGATATTTGACACACATAAATTCAGCAAGGGAAAAAACCGTAGAGGGGGAAGAAAAAGTGATTTATTTTGGACCCAGGTAGGGGTTCCGCAGGCCCTTGTTCACGCCGAACTTGGCCCTCTCCTCGACGGTCTTCTGGTTCTTGGTGATCTTCTCGGTCGCAAGTTTGGTCACGAGTTCGAGGCCGGGTTTCACCTGCTCGATGGGCTTTGTCTCGAAGCATCCTGCCGCGATCGCCTTTGACCAGATGTCGTCGCCGTTGCGGGTCCGGACAAAGACCGTGCTCCAGCCGTCGGGGCTTCCGACGGATCCGGTCGAGACATCCGCGAGGTTTGCCACGTAGTCAAGGCAGACGTGGCAGCCGGGCTGCTCGTACTTGTGGGTCACCTTGAGGGGGAGCTGGACGACCTGCCCGCGCTGCCCGTAGACCCAGAACTTGCCCTTGCCGATCTCCATCTTCTTTACCGCTTCCATCTTCATTGCCGCATGGTCCTCGACGAGCTGCTTAACGCTCTGGTACGAGAAGTTCTCCATGCAGAAGATGCCGATAGCAAGCTTGATCTTGTCGGGAACGTCCCTGAGCCCGACGGGATAGAGCTGGCCCTTCCTTACCGCCTGCATCTGGCAGGGGGTTCCCACGATGCCGATCTTGTCAAGACCGAAACTGCGGGTTGCCTCCTTGATCCATGACACCTGGGGACTGATGTTGTACTTGGTGCCGCTTGACGACATCAGCTCCTCGACGGTGGTGGCGATGAACGGGCGGGGCCTCCAGGGCTCGTCGCCTGGTCCTGCAACAATGGCACCGTCGATGATACCCTCTTCAAGGGCGAACTTGAAGAGCTGGGTGACAATACCCCCGTCCTGTGCCTTCTTCAGGATTGCCTTGTCAGCGCTGCGTGCCGAAACACAGAGTTTGTATTTTCCGAGTTCTCCTGCCATCTCTCTCACCTCATTTGAGTGCCGCATCAATGGCATCCATGATGCCCTCGAATTCGGGGATCACATCGAAGTTGAAGAAGCTCCTCGGACACTGGGCATAGCAGGCACCGCACTTGATGCACATCTCCCGGTTCACGTTGGGCTTCCCGTACTCGTGGGTGATGGCCCTGACGGGGCATGCCGCGGCGCACGATCCGCATCCCATGCAGAGGCCCTGGTTCACGACGTCATACATCAGGTCGCAGCCGCAGGCCTCTGTCCCGCGGTCTGCGAGTTGCATCAGCGGGGTTAAGTACTTCTTTGCCAGCTCCTGCTGGTCCTTGTTGCCCTTGAGGAGCAGGTACGCCATCACACAGACGTTCCTGATCAGCTGCGGGGTGGGTGCGCACCCGGGGATGTAGACATCCACCTTGATCAGGTCTCCTATCGGGAGATAGGACTCGTGCTGGGGCTGGTTGGGCTGGCCACCACGACCGAATCGTGTGATGTTGCCATAACACGCACAGCCGCCCACTGCAACTACCACTGCCGCTTTTTCGCGGGCTTCTTTGATCTCATGTACTGACAGCTTGTCCTGGATACACACCGACCCCTCAACCAGCGCGACGTCCATCTTGGGGATGTGCCGCACGTCGGCAAGGGTCAGGCCATAGACAAGGTCGGCGTATTTGTCAAGTATGGTTAACAATCCACCATAGTTGTCTGCTAAGGATACCAGACAGCCCGTGCATCCGCTCATGTGCACGTGGCCAACTGTAATCTTGTCTGCCACAGGCTTTTCCTCCTTTTTAATCGTTTCAGCCTTTTTCTCCACGTCAGCTCCCGCCGCAGGCTTCGCCTTCGGCTCCGGGCTGGCGCTCTTCTTTCCGAAGATTCTCGAGAGTAGTCCCATAATCCACTCCGATCAGGGCGAGCACTTCACGTACAGCCCTGGGTATCGCTTGTTGAATCTCATCAGTGAGCCCTATCTCAAATTCAGGGGCACTCACTCGCTTCGGCTGACATCCGATGATGGTGACATCGATGGAATCTTTCAACCTGTGAAGTGGCTCGGTGAGATCCCAGGAATGGGCGTCACGGTAACTTCCAGGAGGAAGATCCTCGACTCTGAATGTTCTCAGTTCCCCAGGTTCTCCCCCGAAATCCGCAATATCGACAATGATCAATTTTCGGGTCTTCTCAGGATCAAGAAGAGTAAAGATGAAATGCGGACCACCGAGGCCCGCATCTTCGGCTTTGACATTGTCGGGAAGGGTGATATGGGAGAGCGCTTCCACTACGGCAGGACCGAATCCGTCATCGGCAAAGAGAGGATTTCCACACCCTGCAATCACAATCTCGGGATACAGCATGCGAGAGATCTCACTTGATGAGTTTCTGGGCGACTATCCTCTTGTCTTCGTCGACCACGATCATGTGAGTGGCACATGACACACATGGATCATAGCCACGGACAACCATCTCGGCCACCTGCCAGGGAGCTCCGGTGAGCGCACGGCTGCAGGTGGGGAAGTTCCAGGTGGTGGGGACAAGCATCTCGTAGTAGAGAACCCTGCCATCCTTGACCTTCGCCAGGTGGACATCGCACCCGCGAGGAGCCTCGTTCGCAGCCCACCCGAGTGACCCGTCACCCTGAGGGATGTGGTCGGCAAGCACCTTTCCGTTCGGGTTGTATTCGTCAAGTGCATTGATCATGGCATACAAGGAGTCGGTATACTCCAGTTGCCTGGCGATGTGTTGGCCCCATGTCCCCTTCTCGTCAAAGTTCTTGAAGGTGACAAGGCGGGCACGGGGACCGACCTCGACGGGAGCACCGTCATACAGCGGCACACCTGTGCAGGCTTCCATCTGGGGGTTGACCTTGGTCCCTACCGGTGAGGTTCCACCGATTGGATAGCTGGGGTCTGCAAGGCTGACCTCTCCTTCGCCCATGTACCAGTCCCACGGGCGGACATCGGTCCAGCGCTTGGGGTCCCATCCAGGGCACTCGTCAAGGTTCGAGCTGGCATAGACAGGGTGGGCCGCCATGTAACCCTGGTTATGATACCCGAGTGTCTTCGGGAGCGGGATCTGTTTTCCCCCAACCTCGACCCAGTCGCGTTTCTTCATGTTGTTGATAATAGCGAGCATCAGGTCCATCTGCTCGTGGGCGAGAACAAGACCTTCCTTTGCAAGGTCATACATCTTCGTCTTCGCCTGCTGGGTGCAGGCTTTGTACATGCCTCCTACCCTGGGGTTGCTTGGATGTACTGCTTCTCCACCCGCAATCTGGCCAATGGTCTGGCCGATCTCGCGGAGCCTCTGGATACGCTTTGCCACGGATCTCACCGGTTCCTGTGGGGAGAACGGATTGATCTTGGTGTCTGTCCCGGGCAGGTAGAAGTCGGGAAGGATCAGGATGTTATGCAGCGCGATACTGTGAAGCCGGTTTGCACACTGGAGGATGATACGAAGGAGTTTTGCATCCTTTGGGATCTCGCAGCGTATTGAGCCTTCCATCGACTCGATACCGGCAAGGGTGTGGGCGATCGGGCAGATACCGCACACGCGGGACGCGATCTTCGGGACCTGGTCCATCGTCTTTCCGATGGCCAGCTTCTCTACGCCCCTGACCGGGGTGATGGAGAGCCAGTCACCACGCTCGACGATGCCAGCGTCGTCCACCTTCAGAACGAGCTTTGAGTGTCCCTCATGCCTCGTAGTTGGGGAGATCTCTACAATTTTCGACAATATTATCGCCTCATGGTATTCTCGTGTTCTCTTTGCGATACCGGTGTAATTCCACACGCACCTCTCAATGAGAGATGTTTGACCGTACAGAGTACGTTCAGGAAAAGTGTTGCCAACTCCCTATATTTATCTGCTGTGCACTTGTGCACGGCATTAGAAAAAAAATAAAAACATTAAATTTTTTAAAACAGAGTTCACATTAGCATTTTTTTACATGATAAACAAGGAAAACACAGAAAATTTGTGGAAATCCATTGAATATCGGGGGATAATTCAGCGTTTTTTTGATCGGCGTGTGTTGAAATCCATGCGCGAATCAGTATGAAAATAATGTCAAAAGGTGATATAGCATCAGGGTATGGAAC
>JADFCY010000016.1 GCA_018263335.1 Methanolinea sp.
TTGGTTGTGTCACAAGATCGGCTAAGATCTCACCGGCAACAATAGTAATGAGTTATCCCATCTCACAAGCATTTCGGTAATCAGAGAAGAGAACCAGTGGGGCCGCCGCGGGGGCGCCCCGTCGGGGGCGGCGGCGTCTATCCTAATCGGAGTGTGGGGTGAAGTCCCCCTTCTGCACTATCCAATTTGTTCAAGATGGTATTGAGGAGCTAATAAGAACGTGATTCAATCGAGATTTGAATTGCAATTGATGTAAGCCCATGGAGTCCCATGTATTCATGGCGAAATCGTCGATATAACCAGGGACTGGTATACCGTACGAGGATGAATCTCAATATAGCTTCAAGTCCCTGAGTGGTCCATCGCATCCATTTGTGCTTTACCCGTTTCGATATCTCACCCATCAACCGTTCAATCATGTTGGAGTTCCAGGGAACATCAATGCCGAATAAAGATAATCGGGCGAATGTTACCAGTGTATTTGAATAGGTATTGATCCCAAACTCCTCACATATTAGGGAATATATCGAGTTTGAGTTTCTCGGCGATATTCTTCACCTTCTTTGGCACCTCGGTAATCCATCTATTCTGGTCGGTGGAAACAGCATACACCTTTGACAATAGCAGGAGGAGGCCATGGGGAGAGAGGTGTGCGGAGAGTCCTGCCTGCTTGATCCGGTTCAGGATCTGACAGTACAGATAGAGGCAGAGAAACCCGATGAACAAATGCCCAAAGACCGCGGTAGAATCCCGAAGATAGAGTTTATCTGCCTGGATCAGGCTCTTGAACGCGGCGAAATGATTTTCAACCAGATTTCGGGACTTATACAGTTCGTAGATCTTCTGTGAGGGTGCTGTGATCGAAGAGAGGATCAGGATCCTGCCGGCACGCTTCAGCCGCTGGTTCAATGTCTCCCGGTCGATTGCTCCCTCTTCCAGCAGGTGGTAGAGGGTCTTTTGCTCTTCCACCGCAAGATCGGCGTCTTCGTAGAGATAGAGCGTCAGACCGTCGAGTTCTCGCTTTCCGGCATGAATGAGCCGTTTGTGGTAGAAGAAATGGTCAGTGAGATGGATCCGTGTCGTATACCTGGTGCTGTTTCGGCGCTGAGGGAGGACGAACGGGATCTTCGCCTCGGTCAGAATCTTTTCATTTCTCTCCGAGACGAAACCCCGGTCGAGGACGAGAGTCGTTCTGGCGGTATCGATCTCGGCGAGGGATCCGACGAGGGTGGCGACATCCCTGACCGAGCCTGGCAGGGCGCGGATCATCACGGGAAGACCGGTGTCCGTCGCGCTGAAGAGCGCGATGTTGACCTGCGGGAGCCAGACGCCTTCGGCGTTGTAGCCGAACTCGGCGAGATTGATGGTATCGGAGTGGGAGAAGATGAACGAGAGATCGTAAACGAGCTGCTGCGTCTCCGAGGAGAGATGCCGAAACACCGCCTGCTGGGCGGTGCGGTCGCCGCCGACAGCGGTGAGGACGCGGGTGAGGCTGCGGGGGTTGCAGTCTGCGGAGATGGTAAGGATATTGTCGAGTTTCTCCCAGGCATCCCCAATCCGGGAGAGCGGGGTATATCCAGAGATCCGGGTGAAGACCAGGGCGACGATCTCCTGCCAACAGGCCGGGAACGCCTCCTGGAGAACCGGGAGCACCTCGCCGAACTCTTCGGCCATCAGGGCGGCATTCCCGTATTCATGAATGCTACGGGGATTCATCGGGATGCTCTGTACTTTTCTTCCTTTGGCGATGAGACCCTGGTCTTTCGTGAGTCTGCCGAGATACTTGCTGACCTTCTTTGGCGATTTGGTTGCCTTGTCGTAGATGCTTGTCGACCGGTAGACGTAGGGTTTGCCCTGGATCTCCTTGATCTCAAGACACTTCTCTCCCTTCTGCCTCTGCTCCTCCAGCCACGCCCGAACCCACTCTTCCATATGTGATAATATTAGGGATTATAAATATATAGATCTTTCCCTTCTTCTTCAGGGGATGCTGAAAAGGAGAACAGAATATGAAGTATATGCCCTAAATCATGCGGAATTCTGGATCAAGATAACCTTTGGATACCTGGAACGGCTTTTGATTGGACACGGGATTGCCATATTCACCCCGTATCGTTTGCCCCGGGCATATACCGCACGTATCAGCTGTCAGAACGAAATATGAATGCCATGGTTCATCGAACCGTCTGCTCCATGGACCACACAGACTGGATTTATGATAAATAACCGCGTAAAACCCACGGTAAATGGGACCAGGTCAGGGTATACCATACGCTTTACCTGTCCCAATTGTGCAAAAGAGAACACGATTGTGTACAACATGCCCAAGGCCTTTTACAAGGAATCAAGGGACGCGGTCTGCGGAAAGTGCAGGAAGCACTACACCGTGCTGACACCGGATTGATATGCTGAGATGCAGGTGTGAAAAGAAGGGTTTTCACCTGTGTTCTCCCATTTTCTTTCCTTTTTAAGAGATCCCTCCTGACTGAGAGCGGGTGGACTTTTCACACCATCGTGACATTCGTCGTCCAGTAATCTACAAGCAGGATTTCCATGTCCGTGGTACATGTATCGCAGGCAATCTTCGGGTTCTGCACTGCCAGGCGGAACATCAGTTCATCGCCGGGATCAGGGGTGCGAGGGGCATCCACGTCTTTCTGGATAATATACCGTTATGGATCAAGGCTTCCGAAGTAGTATCTCCTGTAGCGCCGGCGCTCCTCTTCCGTCGCATTATGGGATTAGTCTGCAGCCTCTGCTACCGTGACGTCGACCGGTATCCAGCCATATCCTTCAAGGTAATATTCTGCCCAGAAGTGTTCACCCGCAAGTCCCGGGACGAGTTGGAACCCTCCCGTGGACCGTGCGGGGATATCAAGTGATCGGCACAGGGCGGCAAATTACATGCTCTGCGACCCACAGTCGCCAAACCCCGTCTCAAGGACAAAAGTGGATTCAGGTATCCCTGCAGTCTCCAGCATGAAATGCGGAACGTGGCTGTAGGGGAGGGTGTCCATGATGTGCCAGTAGATCTTCTCTGCCGGGATCTGGGGTTTTGTCTCGCCTCCCACGATTTCGAGTGCCTTTTTCGTTATTCCGGGTGTGATTGCTATGTTCTTTCCGGACGCCATGTAGTGCAGGTATTCGTGATTGCCCGTGTCCTAATTTTCGACTTTGGAAGGATCAATGACAAACCGCACCTCGTGCTGGGTGAACCTGAATTGTGTCGAGATATTGAGGAAACCCCCGTTCACGTCCGCGAGAGGGATCTCCAGATATGCATGCCCGATGTCGGCGGAGGTATCCGGCCAGGAACGGACGTACTGTGCCGGCTCGACCGAGAGGATTGCAACATCTGACTGGGAACCGGACTCTATGGGGGCCGGGACCCATATCCGCATGGTGCCAGTCTCCGGGAGAAGTTGCGTGGGAAGCAAGAGGCGCTGGGTTATTTCAAATACGACCGGTTCGCCCTAGGGCCCCTTGTTGGGAAGCGGAGGGGCGAACGCAAGGCTGCTCGTCTCATCAAAGAAAGGTGAATAATTGAACTCTTTTGTCATTCTCCGGGCCAGTGTGAGATTATGAAACATGATATTGCTGACTGTATCGGAGAAGTAGAGGTGTTCGCCGTCACTCACTCGGCGGATACTCTTCTCTTCCGAGAGGAGATCGGCGATCTCCCTGGCTGAAAATTCCGGATACGCTCGCATTATCTCTGATTCGGCGGCCGAGCGGTTGAGAGGGAACTCTAATATCATTCACTCCGATACAAGTGCTTCTTTCAGGGCTTTCCGGGCAGAGACAGTATCACCCCTGGCCTGGGAATCGCTGTATGCCTGCATGGAGAGTTCAGCTGCAGAACGGTAATTCGATGCACCCTACGCCGCTGCGGCCTTTGCGGCGAGGTCACAGGCGGCCAGGTTGTCATAGTCAGAACTCTTCGAGATGCACCCGGGAGATGTCGCAATAAAAACGAACATCACGATAAAGAGAGGATAAATCGCCCCAGGGAAATCCTGCATAGTATTCCCATTACGAGAACAGGACGATAATGGTTTGTCCCTGGTGATACTGGACACTTCAGGAAAAAATTCCGCGCGGAAGGAAAAAATTTAAAAAATATCGAAGGATATAGCGATTTTTGTATGGGACGAAGCTGCCCTTTATTATCTATCGCAACAGAATAGTAATTACAGTTTTTCTAGACTGTTTGAGTAAAGATATGTTTCGATCAAATTTTGGCGGCCCGAGAAATATGGGACCCCGTGAAATGACAAAGGTAGTCTGTTCTGACTGCGGAAAAGATTGTGAAGTACCGTTTAAGCCGACCGAGGGCAGGCCCGTCTATTGCCAGGAATGCCTTCCGAACCACAGGCGGCCCCGGTTATAATTCTCTCTTTTTTTAGCCCGATCGTCCCTGTTGGCGGCAGGCTCATATTCTGACACCTGTATCCTACGTCTATTTACCCTCATACATCCTATACTCGTGGAGCCAGGCACTTGACTGGACACAAGGAAGCGCCTTTTTATGGGATACGATGCATGGAAATCCCGTCATCAAATGTATTCCCTGCGCATACCATATGCTTGAGAATATGAGAATATGAATCATGCAATGCGGCAATCTTCGCGAAGAGGCCGTATCGTATATATTGAAATCATGATGAAGAGTGTTGTTAAACCGACGGTAATAGGGACGAGGTCCGGGTATGTCATCCGTTTCACCTGCCCCAGTTGTTTCAAAGAGAACTCAATTGTGTACAATATGCCAAAGGCCTATTATAAAGAGTCCAGGGAAGGGACGTGTATTCAATGCAGGAAGCACTACACCGTGCTGACACCGGATTAACCTAAAAAGTCACACAATCGAAGAAGAGTGAATACACTCTTCCTCTTTTCCTTTTCCGAATGAAAATCACTTCCTGATTTTCATCGTTTAGGTCCGACGGCAGGGCAGTCATGTATGCTTCCAATGAAATTGCCACCGGCAGTTTCATGCGTCAGGACTGTTGCGAGGCGCATCAGGGGTGTGTTCATTTTGTATGCGTGTCTCTCGACCAGTGAATCATGTAATTTTCTCTTTTGATAACCTGGTATCTCTCCCTGGAATAGAGGTTGCCTTACGCTACTCATTCATCCTGTGATTGTAGCCAGGTGACGGGACAGGAGCATACCTTTTTTCTTGTAATGATGTGCAACGGGATGGGTCCCGCTTTCTGTAAGGTGTTTCCTGGGCGCGGGATTCCGTTCCCCCTTCACCTGACTTCTCCTTGATCCGGGTCTTCCATTCGAATCACAGGGTCGGGGGAATCTTCATCTCGCGCGAGGCAGAGTCGACTTTTTTCCCCTTGCAGTACTACACTCCGCTCGTAGTTCATTTCCGAGATTTTTGGATCTTTTTGGTGTAAGCGAACCTTTTTCAAGTCATAAACCTTCCTCAACAACTATGCCAAACATCTCTTACTTTGAGGTTCCTGCAGATGACGTTGCGCGGGCAAAGAGGTTCTACGTTGAGGTACTTGGATGGGATTTCATGCGGACCCAGGTGCCGGGGATACCGGTGGAATACTGGAATATCACGACAGGGAAGTCCCGCAAGGATACCCTGAACATGGGGGGACTGTACCAACGGAAGGACCCATCATCCCGCATGATGATGTATGCGGTCGTCAGGGAAATCGACCAGACGATCTCAAAAGTCAAGGAGATGGGGGGTGACGTTATATCCCCGAAAATGACGATTGACACCGTGGGAACCCTTGTCACCATCCTCGACAGCGAAGGGAACATGCTCGGCCTTTGGGAGCAGGAAAAGAAAAAACCCCCCTACCCCCAGTCACGCTGAAATAGACTGCGAATTACCCCTATCTTTGGAGATTCGGGGGCGTGGATCCTGAGAAACAACAAAGTCGTATCACAGGGGTTGACCTGCAGATCCTGATCGTCGGTATCGCGGAGAGGTTTTTTATTCCGGAAGGGAGAACCTCGTTCGCATCCCTGGAAACGGGTTGGATAATGGCATCAATCCCGCGATCATCTCATGCCTCGTTGCCACGTTCCCCGGTCCACTTGCAGGTATCGGCCGTGCGGAAGGGTCCCCCCTGGCACCCAGAATAATCACCGGGACCGTCGTCCCCCATTATCTCTCCTATCGGTGTCTCCATCGGGGACCTGGTCCAGGGAGCAATCACTGAGAAGAGAGGCGGTTTTCCCGGCATTACATTTTTATCTGCAGGGGGACCTCCTCACCGCAGCATACCCTGAAAACAGGCGTTGCGTTCCTCTTTATACCCGGCCACCAGAGTACCCGCCATGAAGACGCAGCAGGAACAGAAGACAAAAGGACACAAGGCCCCGGAAAGCCCGGCTCCCGCATCCCCTGTCCAGAAAAAGACCGAAGAATCGCTTGATGCCAGGAAGATCGCCTCCCTGAAAGATAAAAATGCGGCGAAGGCAAAGAAGAAGCGGCACTGATCTTTTCTGTCTCATCAACTCTCCAGGTTTTCGCGTTGAGCCGACTTTTAAGACTGAGACAGATCCCGTGAGAGCACATCATCACTTCCTGCCTTGGCCATACCAATCCCTGCAGCCTCATATGGAACGTTCGAAAATACGTGGTTTCCTTGAGAGAAAAGTTCAAAAAACCCCATGAAATTCGTTATCTCCAGCCAAGGTATATCATCCCCTGCACCGTATCATCCCTCATGAGAGATATAGACAACCCGAAAGGCAAAGGGAAAAAATCTGAAAGTGCCAGGGACACTCCAGTACGCGGGGCAGGATCCGGGGCTGTCGGCACAAAACCCGCGCCATTAACCGCAAAAGAGAAGATCGCAGCAAACCAGAGGAATAAGCGAAGAAAATAAGCGTCCCGGCCGCCGTCCATGGAGACAGTCGGACGAAAAGTGGTTTTTTTATTGCGTTCAGGCAGCCGGGTCTTTTAAGGTGATCCGGTATATGCACCGGTTTCCGGAAGACTTCTTCCGGTTCACCCTGAACCGGTTCCTCTGCATGGTCTCGGCCCGTTCGAGGTATTTTGCCATCTCATGGCCTGTTGTCCTGGATCCGCAGCGTTCGATGATCTCTCCTACCTGCCCGTTCAGGACCATGCCGTCTTTGAGACAGGATAGGAGCGATTCACTGATCTCCCACTGCTTACTCCGTATACTCTTCTCCATCCTGTAACAATTGTCCCTTATAGTAGTCATAGCTGTGGGATAAGGTACCGCAATGTTGACATGGGAGATTGCCCGGGGGCGTGATATTAAACCTCGGGAATACTCTTTCTTATCACGCCTCCTCCCAGAGGAAATAATGGATGCGGAAGGAACATGAGAAGAATTGCAATAACTCCCGGAACAGGGTTGCACCCTGTTATATCTTTCCGGCATTATATCCTGGTCTTCTGCACAAAATCCAAACGCTCATCGCCCGAATCCTCACACTGCCACTCTTATGAAGGTGGGAATTGTCCCCCGCCCAAAGACAGAGGGCCTCTGCCAGGGGAGCATGACTTTCGCGTGACTGCCGAGGGAAAGGGAGCGTTTACAGATGCCGGCCAGGTCGAGATCGTCGGCTTCGTGAGTTGCGGGGAGGTGCCCGGTCAAACGGGCAATCCCGGGAGCAAAGATGCTCATGGAGAGGGGGTGCGCAGGCGATTCCACCGGGAGTGAGCGGGGGAGGATTTGTGCCCGAGGATGTCTTCGAGCAATACGCGGATGACTACGACCGCTGGTTCGAGGAACACCCGGCAGAGTACCGGGCAGAACTTGCCCGGGTTCGTGTACTGCTCCCTCCAATTGTCCCCTCTTCTGTCGAAGTGGGGGTGGGCTCCGGGAGGTTTGCGGCACCGCTCGGTATACCCCTCGGGATCGAGCCCTCCCCGGCGCTCTGCCGGATGGCGCGACAGAGGGGGATCGAGGTTATCCGGGCAATCGGCGAGGCGATCCCCTTCAGGGACGCATCCATCCCGTCAGTCCTGATGGTGACCGTCATCTGCTTCCTTGAAGACCCACCCCGGGTGCTCGCCGAACTGCGCCGAATCCTCGTCCCTGGGGGCGCTGTCGTGCTCGCATTCATCGAACGAGGCGGCCCAACACACAAAAAATATCTCCATGAAGGAGGGAAGGGACGATTTCTCTCCCGTGCACGCTTTTATTCAAAAGAGGAAGTGCAGGCTCTGCTTGAGACTGCCGGATTTCGAATCACTGCTGTGGATCCCCGGGCAGGGTTCTGTGTCATCGCAGCGCAGAAGAGCTGATCAGAGAGGAATAGGGTTTTTGCACAGATTGTCATTGGCTCCGGAATCAATCGTCGATATTCAACTTCAATCCCATAATACCCCCCTTTTTTGCCGGCCGATTTTATCGAGGCATTTATCCGCACCTGAAACGTTGATAAGAGTATTGTTGCCAATGAATGGTGAGTCCCGATGAAGTGTGTGGCGATTCGTGAAAGGGAGGTCCTGGTCCTCTCTCTCGAAGGGAGGCTCGATGCGCAGGGGGCCATGGAGATCGAGGCATTGCTTAAAGGCCTCATCCTTGAGAGCGACAACACGATGGTCTTTGACATGTCGGGAGTCACCTATATGAGCAGCGCAGGGATCAGGACGATTGTTGCAACCGAGAAGCGGATGAAGGGGAAGGGTGGGCGCATCCACCTCTGCGGCCTCCAGCCCTACCCCCTCTCGGTCCTCGATATGACAGGGTTTGCCAAGGTCCTCTCCATCCTCCCCACGCGGGATGATGCTGTCCTTGCCGCGGGGGCAACTGCAGCCTGTGACAGGGTGGCAGGAGACCATACCCCACTCAGGATTCGCACCCGCGGTGCGGAATTTGTGGTGGCCTTTACGGGGCAGAATGGCACAACGCTCTCGATTACCGGGTTTCCCCCAAATGGCGGGGTGCCCGGCAGAGGAGGGGGATCGGCAATTCCCGTCACGGTCTCAACATCCGCATGTTCTGTCGGGCAGGGTGCGCCGGGCCTCTTGGCCGACACGGAAGGGAGCCCGATGGGGGACCTGCTCACCATAGGAAATGCCGCTGCATGGCTTCTTCCCGGTGACCGGGATACCGTTGATTACCTGGTACTTGAAAAAAAAGTCGCCGATATCCCCATCACCGCTTCGTTTCTTCTCTCTCCTTTGGGACCCCCTGTAGCCGAAGTGCAGGTGAGGTCCGATACGCCAGAAGGAATTGCCCTTACCGATCTCTTCGATTCCCTCCATACGATCGCAAAAGAGGCGAGACCACACTACCTGGGTATTCTCTGCTTCTCGTTCTGTGCGGATTCACCGGACGTCCGGGTTCTTGGTCCCCGGACTGCAGATTCCAGCGTGGGGAATTTTCCCTCTGCAGCCTTCCTGGCCGGATGTGCCGTGGTGGTCGATACCGCCTTGTTCCCCCCAGATTTCAACGGCGTAATCGCCGACGCACTGGTCCGCCGCATGCCCGGCTTCCCGGACACGGTGCCAAGAGTGACCGCCCTGGTGTTTTCCGATCTCCCGGCAGAAGAGGATGCGGCCCCCGGCTCCTTGCTCGAACGAGGTCTCTCTTCGGGTGCGCCCGCCCTCCTCCGCCATCTCTCGCCCCGCACAAGGATCAGCAGGGCAACACTTCGCCTCTTCGTTATCTCCGGTGTCCGGCTTCACACCGGCACAAGGATTGTTTTTGAAGGGGATGTCAGGGGATGGAACGCCGACTATGAACGGATCACAAAGAGCGTTCATATTGACTGCTCGGAGGTGCATCTCCACCCGATATCAGGAGGCTATTCCGGGTCGCTTGTCTTCCGCGACGACGCATATGACCATACTGGCAGAAGGGAGATGCCGTTTGTCTTAAAGCTTGACCGATGGGAGAACATACAGGCGGAGATAGAGGGGTACGAGGGCCACGTGAAACGGTATATCCAGAACAACGCTACCCAGGTTATCCAGAAGGCGCGAAGTGGCGGGTACGGTGGTATCCTCTATACCTTCGTTGGAATCGGGGGACCGCAGAGCCGCATCTTCTCGCTCGAGGAGTATTACCGGACCCATCCGACCGACGAGGTGCTGGCAATCTTCGATATCCTGTTCCGAAAGGTGCTCAGGTCATGGTATGGCCAGCCACGGCTCCGGGACCTTCCCCTTTACCGGGTATACGGCGACATCTTCCGGTACGAGGACGTCTGCAATTGGGCGGAATCGCGCTATGGCATCACCGCAGCCGATGAGGCAATCGATCTCCCATATGGACTGGGCAAGTCGGCAAACCCCCTGTACTTCATGGAACACACCCTCCCTGAACGCCGATCGCAGATGTGGAGCGTGTATGAAGGGTCTGTTCACGGAGACCTGAACATGAGAAACGTGCTGATGGACGATGAGCGGAACCTGTGGCTCATCGACTTTGCGATGACCGGGCATTCGCACATACTCCGGGATATTGCAAAGCTCGAATCGGTGCTGATGTGTGAGATGCTTCCCATCGAGACCGAGGAGCGCCTGCGCGACCTTGTCGCGCTGGAACGCCTACTTCTCGGCCCAAAAAGGCTTGGAGAGATCCCGGAACTCCCCAAAGGGGGTACTGACCCGGATATTGAAAAGGCGTTCAGGGTGGTCCAGCAGCTCAGACGGTACGCCGACACCATCACGCTGCTTGATGAAGACATCCACCAGTACTACCTTGCACTCCTCTATTACACCCTCTGTGTCCCGGCATTCGTCAGCGTAAATGAGTTCATGCGGGAGTTTGCCTGGATATCCTCCTCTTTCATGTGCGAGTCACTCATGTCGCACGGCGAATGATCTCCCCTTGGGGTGCCCGCGAATCCCGGGAGGAAAGGGTGAATGGGATCAGGAACAGAGAGTCACCTTCGACGAAGGGCCCCTGGCGCGGATGAAATGGGATGCCGGGTCTTTCCCTTCAGCCAGGAAAGATACCTCAACGATACAGTTTTCCAGCCCTCCTGGCTGCAAAAGGAGACGGGAAACGCTCCCGCAGTGGTATATTCCAGTTGCCCTGAAACGGCTTTTCGTACCTGTCTGCCCCGCCATGGTCATGTGGTCTGCAGAATAGACATTTCCATTTGACGTCTTCCGAATGGCATTCTGTTCATTTTCGCAAAAATTCTTATAACCCCTCTGACTGAATGAATCAGGTGAGGTGTAACAGATGGACATCGTGAATGCATTCGTTGGCCTAATACAGCTCCTCATTGCCATCCTCATGGCAGTGGCAGCCCTCTACATCGGGTATTCCACGTTCTCGAAGATCACCAGGGGAATGGACGAGGCCGCTGAACTGAAAAAAGGCAATGTGGCGGTGGGAATCATCATCGCATCCATCCTCTTTGCAATCGCAATCGTGGTCCAGGCCGGAATCGCCGGGATCTCGATCGGCATCATGAATGCCCTCCAGGGGGACTGGTTCTCGCTTATCGCCGCAGTGATCCAGCTGATCCTCGGCATCATCCTGGCGGTCGCGGTCAGCTACTTTGCCCTGAACGTCATGGACAAGCTCACGAAGGGGATCGACGAGTTCGAGGAATTGAAGAAAGGAAATGTCGCGGTAGCCCTGCTGATGGCAGGCGTCATCATTGCAACCGCCGTGATCATCCAGTCCGGGGTCATCGGTATCACATCGGCGCTGATTTAACTCAACAAATTTTTCTGACGCAAATCATCACATCCCGGGTGACACCGGGGCCGGTGGCCGTTTTCGACCACCCCTCCCCACCTGGATTGTCCAAGGTTTTCATTGAGGTGAATCTGCTTTTTTAGTATCTATCACAATCCAGGCCTCATGAAAGGATATCCATCATCCGCATGAGGCGACAGGGAAGTGAGGAATTGCCCGGGTATGAGAGATGATGAGCGCTGCGACAAGGGTGAAAAGAGGAAATTTTCTGGCCTGTTATTATTTCCCGAGGAATTTTTTGAGGACCCCGGGGACACCGGCCGCATCCTTCTGCGATCCCAGGACCCGCTCTGCCAGGCGTGAGGCATCCGGTGACGACTGCATCGCCATCTTCGACTGATCCCCAAGGAGACTGGCGAGGCCCTGCTGGTCCACCTGTTTTCCACCCATGCTCTTCGTGACGTACCCCATGATCATCGGGGTCGCAATGGCAAGGATCTTCTCGACAACTGCCGGGGGAAGCCCGGTCTTCTGTGCAATCGCATTCGAGATCGGCGCCATCTGGCTCCCGAGAATACTGTGTGCCATCCCTGAACCGCCGGATGCGGCGGAACTGCCGAGAAAGCCGCCCAGGTTGTCAAGCGGGTTGCTCCCCCCCATCTGCCCCATCATTGACGTGATCATGTCTGCTCCACCCGGTTTCTGTGCGGTCTGTGCCATGGAGCCCATGATCATGGGAAGGCCCATGTCAAGTGCGGATTGCACACTCTTCTCATCAGAGCCGACAGATTTGCTGATCAGCGAGAGGTTGTCCCCTGTCGCCACCTGTTTCATGAGATCTGCGATGATGTCCATACTGCATGTGAATCAGCAATGGTGTAGATATAGGTATGCAGCAGTCATTCGGGCAGTGAATAATCCATGGGAAAAAGGAGGATCGATCAGATCCCAGTGGCAACCCGCGAACACTCTTTAAAAAAAAGAGGGGTATGAAACCCTTCACCTCACGTACACACGGCGCGAGGCGGTGCTCTTCCCCGCGGAGTTCTCGACCATGAGGGAGACTGTGTATGCCCCCGGCGTCGTGAACGTGTGTGTGGGGTTCCTGATGCTCGAGGTTTCACCATCACAAAAGTCCCATTCCCATGAGTTCGGGGCATTGAAGGACATGTCGGTGAACGAAACGGTCAACGGTGCAACGCCCATGCTCCTGCTCATCGCAAAGAATGAGATTGGAGCCATGCCGGGTCTTGCGGGCACGGGGGGAGATTGCATGCCAGTAGGTGTAGGGGTTGCGGTCGGGGACGCTTTGACGGGCTTGTAAATGGCAGCAGCCCCTCTCACCCATACAAAGGACGAATGCGTGCTGCTCCCCCCGTGGTTTTGGACCTTCAGAGTGACGGTATATGTCCCGGTCCCGGTATAGGTATGCTCGGGGTTCTGGTCGGTTGAATTACTCCCATCACCGAAATCCCCCTGCCATGCGAGGGGTGTACCCATTGAGCGATCGGTGAACAAAACGGTCATTGGTGAGATCCCTGACATCGGAGAACGTTGTCATGGCGCGGTACCCGATCCCTTCAGGATAGGGATACCCATTCGGGGGGTTTATGAACGTGGTGGCTTGGTGCACGCGTTCCCGGGGGGCCTTCTGAATACCTCCATATCTCCGCACGCATGTCATTCGACCATTCGATCACCTCCTCCTGGGAAGGCGGTGTGTGGTTGGGAAGCACAAGCGGTGGCGGCGGCGATCCCGACGGCGAGGTCAGGAACGAGAGTGTCCAGTTTTCAGCGAATACCCCCCGCGCCTTCATGGCCTGCACGACGAAATACAGGATATTCCGGCCTGTCCCCACATTCAGGTCGCCGTGAAACGCCGGGACGGACCATGCATAGTTGTTCTGGGGGTCACCAAACCCGCCATCGCTTATTTTCACTCACTCCGGGCAGGAGAGTCCTCGCCTGCAGATGCTCCCGTGCAGGCGAGGAGAAGGATCCCAGTAAGCATTACCGCATACCAGTGTCCTTTGTTCACGTTCAGGTGCAAGTGTTGAACCATCGTGAGAAAACCCCTTCCAATCGACAGTTGCGCATTCCGCAGGGGACTCTCTTCCGGTATCCGCATCAACTCTCCTTCCGGGGCCGACTGTGGCTGCAGGAAAACCCATCGATGGGGTATTCAACATTGCGATCTTTGCACCTGTACCTCGTCACCGCCCGTAACTAGCGCCACGTGGCAGCTTGCAAATCCTGGTGTGATGAATCCTCACTTCGGTTCCCTGACTCTCCCACCCCTTTCCCTTCAGGACACTGGGCGTTACTGGACGCTCAATTCCGCACTGTTTCGTTCCTTGCCACCTTGATCGAAAACAGGTAATCGTTTTTTTTCAGATTACCCGGAATAAAGTTTTCGCCGTTCCCTCTCCCCTCGCATTCGCATATTCTGCGTTTTTTCCCATTGGCAAGCGCTGTGTGGGGATCCTAAATTAAGAATGCAGAGGCATGCCCGGAAAAGATCAGTGCCGCACTCCCTCCCCGTTTTTATCGCATGGTGCAGGTGATCTGGCTATGCGATGACAGTGAAACACCAGGTATGGGAAGAGCACCCCTGGTTTTCTCCTGCCAGGGATGCGCTCTCTCTTTTGCCTAGGTATTAAAGAAAAATATAGAACAGTGAGTCAGGAGGGGTAGGACTTCACATGGACTTTGTGGCAAGTATGACGTCCTCTTCCTTGATGGTCTTTCGTCCTGCATGCATCGCGAGCTTGTTCGCTTCCTTGACAAGTTCTGCAATGTAATCTTCTGCCTTTGCGACAAGAGCAGCGGCGGCGTCACTTCCGACACGCTCTGCTCCACTCTGCTTTGCAATTCTTACAACTGCTGCAATAGGTAAATCTGCCACCTTGATTACCTCAAAAGTATAAAGAGATTATATAGTATTTATAAATTGCCGTCCCATTGCCTCAAAAGAGGGTGATAATCACCGGGAAATCAGGGATGAACCCTTTTTGGACACATACACTGCCGGAGATCCCCATGCACATTCTCTCCCCTTTTCTCCTCTCTTCGGAACGTATCTTCTCTCTCTCGACAATGAGATATCTCTTGGGGACGAGTGAAACGAGTTATCTTGTCCCCATCCTTTGATTGCAGGCTGCTTCACATGGTGACTTTTTGGCGCCCGCATCCTCTCAATCATGCGGGCCCGGCGATGGTCATGCCTTGAAGAGAGGGCATGGGATGTCCATTGTCGAAGAAGGAAGGGACTTCACCTGGAACCGTGCCTGACCTTGTACCGGGAGTACTGACCATGACCGTGACTGTCTCTTGTCTGTGAGAGATCAGCATCGCATCCATTCCTAAAACCCGCACGATCATCTTTATCCCTTCCAATCACCATCCACCCATCATGCCATGCTTTATCATCCTTGGAAAACTGAGCGACCGGGCTATCGAGAGAATGAAAGACGCAAAAGAGCGGGATTCCCAGGCAAAGAAGATCATCGAGGACGCAGGCGGGACACTCATCTCCTACTATTACACGATCGGCCGGTATGATATCGTCGCAATCGTCAACCTGCCATCAGAAGAGATCCTTGCAAAAGTCCTCATCGGGATCGGCAAATGCGGGACGATCAGCACTGAGACCATGACTGCACTCCTGCCCGAGCAGATATACAGGATGGCGAAGGGGACATAAAAAAATTTACAGTGTTTTCCGCAATAGCCGGGCCCCCAATCCCTGACCGGGGCTTCGCCCTTGTGCCCCTGTAATGGAATGGCAGGTCCATTCCCTTACGGGTCCCGCCGGGTGGACCGGTCCCTCTCAAGGTTCATTCATCCATCCAATTGAGTGTGTGGCCATAACACGCAATAATCTCCCCTCCATGTCGGGGCGTTGCTATCCGGGAGAGGAGGAGAATCAGAGACAGATGTAGCAATGCGCGGGGTCGCGCAATTTCCCTCCGCTTTGCCCGGTAAACCCCAGAAACCTGATTACCTCTCACAGCTCCTGTTACGTGGAAGCGTTCGTGAAATGAGAGCCAGGGCGGTGTATGCATTTCTTGTCAAATCAATTGCATTCAACATTGTGCTCGGTGCAGCACTTGTCTCCCTTTTCATAGCCCCCGGGGTTCTCCTGCCGGGGACAAGGGTCGGCGGAGACCTCTCCTGCGACGACTGCCGGGAGCTCCTTTCCGATTTCAATCAAGGCAGAGTGTGACAGGGGGCATTCCCCCCAGGAGGACACGATAGGAGGCGATCGGCATTCAACCAGGGCCCTGCGCTCCTTTTGATCACTGACTATATCCCGCGTGGGCCGCTTCTGTTTATCCGGTCAAACCAGACGGGTACCATGCGGAATATCTCAGTCGATGCGATCCCTGGCGAGGGGAGGGCCCCTGTCCAGACGACACCCCCGATGGGGATTGTCTTCCAGGAGGCGGCGAATACTCCGGTAGTGGTTGCCGTGGGGAGGACCGGCACTAATCTTGCGGGGAAGGATATCATATTTTCCATCGAACCGGGAGGGATGATCCCAACGGTCGATGGGGCAAGCGCGGGAGCCCTGATGACGATCTTCGTTGAATCTGCCCTGTCAGGACGAGAGATCCGCCAGGATATCACGATCACGGGAACGATCAACGCGGATGGACGGATCGGCGCCATTGGAGGTGTGGTTGAGAAGGCATACGCATCAAAAGAGGCGGGAAAGACCCTTCTCCTCCTCCCCAAAGAGAATGCTGCCGTCACCAGGGTTCCGGAATGGTCGCGTACCCTTCCCGGGATCACCGCGATGGATCCCGCCCCAGGTACAATTGATGCAAAAACACTGATCGAACAGGCGATTGGGATCCGGGTGGAATACGTGAACACCATCGGAGAGGTGGAAGGCTTCTTGCTCACATGATCTTCGCCGGGTTCTCCTTGCAACCGCACTGCTTCAGTATCCCGAAAAGATTTTTTGCTTCCCAATGACCCGGGATTCCCTCCGCCGTCCATTCGGTTCATCGGACACGTTCAATTCGCGAAAGACATATGATATATGGAGCAGGTAAAATTTGGTGAGGCACCTGCCTGCGGAAGCAGTTGCAGACAGTTCCCTGCCCTTCGCCTGCCATGCATCGACTGTCAGGGCGCACCCGTTCTTTCTTGACAGGATACCCCCAATCAGAGTAGTCCCTTCATGACATCTCTTGGTCGATCCTGATCACTATACGGCGAGGGGATCAGAGTCCTCGTTCCGGATGCATTAATTGGTGAGAGAGACCTGAACGATCACCTTCACCCCGATGCACACCGTCGATAAAACCACGATCCCCTGCTCCTGTATTTCGACTTCGATCCGCGTGTTCACCTCGTTGAGTTCCGCATCAGGGATACCTGGCCCGGTGAACCGGAAGTTGACAACGTGTAGGGAGACCGGGAATGCGATCTCGAGTTCCGGGCAGACTCAACCTGCCGGGCAAGGGAGTGCGCCTGGTCGATGTTCTGGCGGATAAGTCGCCCGTATTTTGCCGTCTCGTGCTCCCTGAAGGCAATCCACGCCCTGGGGGCGTGGAAATCGCGCGAGAGCCCGGACCCGTAATCTGAGAGCAATGGCACGTCGACGCCCTTCAGGCGACAAACGCCCTGTCTGCGTGGAACCACCACTGCTCTATTTCAGCAATACTTCGCAAGCGAATGCATGTCGCGTATGGCGCGATGCCGACGTTCATCTGCCACGGGACATTACCTCTCGTGGTGAAGGAGGCACACAAGAAAGGGACTGCGCTCGTTGAGGTCACGTGGCCGGATGCGGGAACGGTATCCGGCAGCGGTGACATAAAGGTCTATACCCTTCGGGGAGGAGTGATGGTGCGGACCATCCACAAGGGGTCGTGCGAGGCCTGCGAGCCTGCCTGCCTTGCACTCTTCTCCTGGAAAGAGTTACATCACCTGCTTCGCAGGGCGGATTCGGGTGGTGGACCCACATGACCCCAATGAAGTGATACCCGAAGATATCCTCACAGAGATCCTGATGCCGGCACGCTGAGGGCCAACCATTCAGAGACTGGGGCCACGAAGAACCCCCCCCTTGGGGAACCCGGCTCCTTCACCTGCCGTGGTCCTTTCCCCGAAGGGAACCCATGACCTTTTCGAGCGCCTTCTGTTTCCGGACGTTCTTCTTGTACTCGCGGACGCTCCTCAATGAGACTTGCCACTTTCTGCAGAGCGACCGGATCTCTTCTGCGACCGCATCCGGGTCCGCCCCGTTCCTCCCCAGCATGCGGAAGATGACGAGCCTTGGCGAATCGGTCGTGTTCAGGACCTGCACGGCGAGCCTCTCGCAGTCAACGTTTCGCGCCGCAAGGTCGATGATGCCAAGCGACAGGAACCCTGCCTCAGTTGGCTCGACGATGAACTGGAGATAGAAGCAGCCTTCCGGTGCAGGGTTCTCGCGGCCCCCCTCATCGGGGTGCCCCCCGCAGGAGCTGCAGGTGTACACGTCAGGGAGGTCATTGAGCGTCTCGACGAGTGTTCGCATCCGCACGTCGCACTCGACCGGGAGGGAGAGGACTGCATAAATCAATTCCTCCCGTGTCCGGTCGGCCGAGACCTTCTCGTATGTGCGCCTTTCTCTCTCATCCCGGGATGTCATTGTTCACCGCAATGCCCATTCTGTGTGTCCAGCAGTCCAGTACTCACGATCGTATAAGGGTATTTTGAGACTTCAAACCCACTCGATACTTCGCGCATCCCACATGAAAGATAGTGGATTCCTTTATTTTTACTCAGCGCACACCCTCACGTAAGAATTTCATGCACATTGCGACGTACTTCCCTCTGCGCTATCTGCCAATCGTACTCTGTGGGATGGGAGTCTCTCTTTTCACACTGTTGTTCCTGTTCGTCACCTATCCTGCGACCTGCGCACAACTTGCGCTGCTTTCAGGGGGTGCCTTCACGTGCGGTCTTGGGCCCGGCGTCTATCTCCTGGGATTTGCCATTGCATTGAGCGTCATTGTCTGGGCATATCTCCTCTATTCGGCATTGATGAGTTCCCTTGAATATTCCTGGGAACACTAGGAGGACTGGGGGGTTCCCAAAAAAACAGCTCACAGGAACTGTCCTCCCGTCCGGTCTGCATCCGCCGAAGGTGTACCCTCCTCTCCGGCACAGGAAGAAACAGGGGGGTCCCGGGCAGTATAAACGATTGGAACAGTCCTAATCGAACGGACCTGCCATGAAATCGTGATATCGAATCACATCCCGGAGACCATGGCAATTCTTGAAGGAATGTTGCCTTCAGATCCATTGCAACGGTTATTCCTCTGGGCCCATTCTGCATTGACATAAATTATGCAATTGAACGTGGATGAGCACCAACCTAGGGACATTTCCATCCACACACAATCCCTTTTTCTCAGGATGCCGGTTTGCGACTGGAACATCAATCAAATCCCAAAGCCGGAGTCACATGTGCAACCAGGCATCTGTCCCTTCGGATCTTAAAACCGCTTGTATACTGGTCAATATTTCCTTCTCTGTGAATTCTTCATACCACACATCAAAAATTCCGTGCTTTGGTATTCTCCGGGATCATTTTCCGAACGGAACGGGGGTGCCAATCCACGCTTTTTTTTGTTCAAAGGTGATACCCCCATAGTATGACCGGGCAAGGGCCGGATGTCTGCCTTGATGCGATTCTTTCACTCTCCGGCAACGATTCATGGAGTGTCGACCGGGATCATGCGGTCAGGAATCTTTCGGCTTACGTTGTCCGTTCGTTTGACGAACATTCTCTCATCTTCGCCGTCCCTCTGCGTGTATCCCGCCCTCTCCTGTCAGAGATCCCACTCGACTGCCGGGGATCGGCGGGGGCGGTAGCCCTCATCATCGAGAAGATAAAGCAGAACGCAGGATCTGACCCACGGCTTGGACCGCTTATCGGACGGGGCACCCGGTTTCCCCACCAGTTTTCGTCATTTACCGAGCCCTATACCCTGGTCGCCTCCCCCGCGGCACTGGCATGCGATCTATGGCATGCAGGCCCCCGGAACTGCGCAGACGCTTCGGGGATCCGCCTCCTCATCAACGGGGCACTCCCCTGTCCAGGAGAGTTCTCTCCCCGCGAAGTTGCATCTGTCACCGAAGCGGTCGCTCACCTCTGCGATGCAATCGCTGAGATTGCATGTGCAGTCCCGGCCATGGTACTGGAAGAGGCATGGCTCTCCGCCCTTGACCAGCAGCTGCTCAGAGATGTACTGCCTGAACGTGGGCTTGTCTCTTTTATCGGTGATGGATCGCGGCTCGCGCGCAATTATACGCGTCACCGCTGCCACTTCCGGACCGCCGGGCCAAAAGAAGACGTGAATATCCCGTTCACCTGTCCCCTCGAGCTTGGCCCATGCGAGCTGGAGCTTCCTGCCAGCGGCAGGACGGTCACAGGTCTTGGGATCAGGAAGAAGGAGGTGTGTGCGGTTGCCGGTTCGAATGCGCAGGGCAAGACCACTTTCCTCGAGGGGATCATTGCAGGCGTTGATGATCATGCTTCCGGAGACGGGAGGGAACTGGTAGTCACGGTTCAGGGGACTTCCATCGCGGAGGCTCTGAACTGCCAGCTGAATAGGGCCGACGTGAGCATGTTCTTCTCCTCGCTTCCACCTGGAATTCGCGGGACTGTCCGTGCCGCATCCGGCATGGGCAGCGGTTCGATGAACATGGCCAGCCAGGTACAGCAGGCCATTGAGAGGCATGTCCCGCTCCTCATCATCGACGAGGACCGGGCTGCACCGAACTTACTCGTCCACAGTTGCATCCAGACCACAGAGATCACTCCCTTGTCAGAGATACTGGCCCGCGACCGACTGAGGATGGGGGAGACGACGATCATCTTTGCCGCGTGTGCGATGGATACGCTGGTAGCCCAGGCAGATCGTATCATGCTCCTTGACCAGCATGTCGCCCACGCAGTCGACAGAACAGTGTTCAGAAGGAGGGTGGCAGATTCGCTTGAAAAAATGGCCCGAGATTTGAGAATGGGAGGGTGAGAGATGTGCCGACGCGAAGAGATCGTTTCGCACCTCGCATTCGCCGGTGCGCAGGAGATCCGGACTGTTACTTTTCCTGCAACGTCCACCCGTGGATGTCCAAAAACCAGTATCCGTCCTGGAACACCCGGTCGGTTTGGGTAAGTATGACCTTCTTCCTGAAGATCGGCGCGTCGGTGACAAGGGTGTGGAATTCCCCGTTCTCCCCGCAGTGATCGATGGATGCGTCAAGCCGCTCAAGGTCCCAGATGAACTCCCCGTCAATTCTCCGGCCAAGCCATTCCTCTCCCATCAGGTCCCCTTTCACGCTGACTACCACGATCTCAAGCCCGGAGGCGATCATGTCCCACAGGAGTCTCTTCGAGTCCTGCGTCCAGAGCGGCATGACCAGCTCGAGGTCCAGCCCGCCGCAGATCCGGTCGACCAGGTTCCTGTGGGTCGCGATGTGGCCAAATACCGCACCGTCGATCTTCTCTCCCCGGGCTCTCAAATACCGGATGACCGTCCTGAACTCCTCCTCGTAAGAGAAGAAGTCCTTCTGGACGAGGGGGATTCCCATGGCCTCTGACTGTGCCCTGATGATTCCCGGGTTCATGTCGTGGGATCCCCTCTTCTTTTGGTTCGTGAAGTGCAGGAGATGGGTAATCCGGTACCCTTCTGACATCGCCTTCAGGCAGGCAAGGCACCCGTCCTTTCCTCCCGTCCATGAGATTACCGCATTCCTGGTGGTATTGAACGCCATGGTACTGTCCATCTCCATGCAATTCCTGCCGGAGTATCAGGAATCACCCCCATTTTTGCCAGCCCTCCACATGTCTCCTGCTATTCCTTCTTCTTCCTGCATAAATCAGTTCCGGCACGACTATTCATGGGGCGATCTCCCTAACCGGACGATCAGGATTGCCCTGGAGACCGCCCAAGCGAGTGGATATACACAGATCCGTATAGAAAACAGGTAAGGTTTCACAGCCCTGCATCTTCAGAACCGGTGTATTAAACCGGTTCCTGTGGGGAACGCACTGCAGCATCTTATATCCAATCAAAAAATATCTGATATCAGATGACAGGTGCCGGCACGTCTTCAACGGACATGGAAGATATCTCGCGTTTCTTCCGTGATCACGATATCGAGGAATACGCGGTTGTCTCAGCATCATCTCTCCATGCACCTGTCGGCCGTCGTCCCGGGGACTTTATACCTTCGGCCCAAACGATGATCCTCTTTGGCGCAGAGATGGATGAACGCTTATTTTCCGGAACCAATGATGAGATCTCTTTGAAAGTCCGGGCATTTCTCAACAAGATCCGTAGAGTTGAGGATGATCTCTGTTCTGCTCTGCAGAGAGAGGGGTTCGAGGCAAGCCCAGTACGCTCGGTCATACTTCAGGGAGGGACCATCAAGGGTATGCTCTCGCTTGCACATTGCGCTGCGGATGCCGGCCTCGGCGTGATAGGCGATAACAGGCTGCTCATTTCTCCTCGTTTTGGTAGCAGGATTGGTCTTGGTGCGGTAGTAACCATCAAAAAAATGGAAGAGACATTGCGACCGGAATCTTCCATAGAAGGCTGTAACCACTGCAATAAATGCATCAGGGCATGTCCGGAGCATGCGCTTGCCCAGGGCACACTTGATATTTTTTCCTGCAGGAACGTGACCGGCTCTGTGCCGGGATTCATGCGCCCTGTCGTATTCCGCTTCATCAGGTTCGGAGAACGGTTCCCTTTCTCACGCCAGATCCTGAACTTCCTCGCGAGCCGAAAGGTCAACGCCTGCGCCGACTGCCTGGTATCCTGTCCCAGGTTTCACGGGGACGATTCAGACCGGGCCGATCAACGTGGAGGCAGACGAACGGTGGGGTGATTTGATGAAATGGACACAGGTAGATGTTTCGACCGGCGCAAGGACCCAGTTCCTGGACATCACTGGCGCTGTTGCGTCCGAGGTGGCAAAGACCGGGATGAAAAACGGGATATGTTACGTGTACATGCCGCACACGACAGCCGGCCTCACCATCAACGAGAACGCCGACCCGGACGTGGCCCGTGACATCCTCGCGGGCCTCGCGCGGCTGGTGCCGCCGACGGGAGACTACCGGCATGCCGAGGGAAACTCTGATGCCCACATCAAGGCATCCCTGATGGGATTCACTGTCACGGTCCCGGTCATCGAAGGCCGGCTTGCGCTCGGCACCTGGCAGGGGATCTACTTCTGCGAGTTCGATGGTCCCCGGAGACGCCATGTCCTGGTCGGCGTCATTGGGCAATAGGACAGACGGAGCCCTGTGAATCCCCTGGGACAAAGGCCAGATGAGCCCCCCCTATCGAGTGTTCCCATATTGAGCATGAGAGATCCTGCTACCGCGGTCCCCCCGTCAACGAGGCATGCAGTCAGTGACACTGCAGGGTGGAAAAATACCCTGCGAATAGTGACCGGGGGTGATACAGGCTATATGCAACCGCTACGTCGGCCTCGTCGTTGGTGAGATCGGGGTGGGGATCGTGGTCTGGTTGGCAGGGGGCAGCGGGAGCGGCGGGGTTATGGGAGCAGTGAGAGTCGGGGTCGGGGGGACAGGTGTTGGCAGGGCCGTGGTCGCGGAAGGGAACGGGGTGGCTGGAGGCGGCACCGAGGGAGGCACCAACGTCGTAACCGGAATCACAGGAGGCACCGGGATGACAATGCGTGCGGGAAGCGGAGATGGAATTGTGGGAGAGATCATGGGCGAAGTGGAGGGAACGCTCGGCGCGACGGTGATGGTTGGGGGGATCGATACAGTCATAGAGGGGGTTAAGGTGCTGGCAGGGAGACTCGTCACCACGGTCCCTGTTCCTGGGCCTGAAACGGATGGTTCCCCTGGTCCGGTGGTTATGGATTCGTTTATTTCAGGGCCAGGGGAGGGAGTAACCTGGGGGGATTGCGAAGCGTCCTGACTGAACGCATCACCTGGACCGGTGGTGATCTCACCTTTCGGGGCAGTGCATCCCGCAACCGCGAGGATGAAGAGCAGTATCACGATGGAGATGAGATATTTCATGCAAGAGCGACCTTGTGAGCGAAGGGTAAAAAACTATTGGAAGGATGCCGGCATCCCCACCCGCTCTATGTCCCAGCCGGAAAGACTTGCCGATGAAGGTCCCATTCCCGGAAGCGGCCTCTTCTTTTCCCCCTTCACCTGTTTTCCCCTATTTGGGAATGGAAGCGGGTAGGCTCCCTGGTGCTACCTTCGAAAGACTCCTCCTTGAAAGGTGGAGCCCTGATTGGGAGCTGTTCCCTCTCCCTCGTTGCAGCCTCATGATCCATAAAGCACAACATATTGTGTATCCAACCTCTTGCCTGATGACCGGGTCGGGCCACTTCCTTCCTATTATCGTGATACTCGCACTCCTTGGCGCAGGTTGCGTCCATGCACCCGTCGCACCCGGTGAGATGCCAGCTGCTCGCCATCACCTCATGCAGCAACTCCTTCACGGGGTGACGGGTCACCTCCAGGCATCCCTCTCCAGCCTCGATGACACCTGCTCCGAAGCTGCCGAAACCCTTGGTTCGACGAGCCTCTCCGGCCCGCGAGCCGATGCGACCCTCGAAAGGGTGGTATCCTCACACCCGTCGATTCTCACCGCCATCACCTATGACATGAACGGCACGGTCCTTGCCGCAGAGCCCCCCAGCGCAAAGGTGATCATCGGCCGGAGCCTTCTTGACCAGGAACAGGTCCGCCAGGCCATCGGGACCAAAAAACCTCTGATGAGCGGGTACTTCACGCTCGCCCAGGGAGGGGAAGGTGTCGCGATTGCCTGCCCGGTTCTCTCACGCGAGGGGAAGTTCCTTGGCGTCGTCAGCACTACCTTCTCACCGCGTATGCTGATCGCACCTGCGGCAGGCGAGGCGATGGCGTATGCACCTTTCATATTCAATATCGCCCAGGCAGACGGGCGCATCCTCTTCCATCCCGACCCCTCCCTTGTGGGAAAACCGACCTTCAACGAGACAACGTTCGCCCGCTTCCCCGGGATACTCGATCTCGCCCACCGTTACTCGAGCGAACGATCCGGGTATGCAACATTCTCGTTCTCCCGTACCGGATCGGACGTGGTGGTCGAGAAGGAGACCTTCTGGGACACGGTCTCGCTGCACGGGACCGAGTGGAGAGTGATGGTGATAGCAGAGAAAGAGTAGGTGCGGGAATGGCCGAAGTTTCACCTCGTTCGCCGGTCCAAAAGGAGGGCTATCCATGAGACCATTGCGCGAGTGCATCGACGAATACCGGGCACAGGGGGAGAGCCGGGTGATAAAAGAGGCGTCCCTGGGACTGATGGCAAACCTTATAAGTGTGAGATCTCCTGAATATTGACAGAAGCCTGATCAGGGAAGAAAAGGGAAATGGCGTCCCGGGTTCCAGGCCTTTTTTGCGCAGGACACTAAAAAAGAGCAGGGCCAATATCTTCCATTTCCCCCTGCACCCATTGGCATTCACGAGGGGGACCGGGCAGGAGACTCCGCTGCCAGGCAGAGCAGCTCGAACATGAGGGTTGCCCCCGCAAGGGCGGTAATTCCTGAATGGTCAAAGGGAGGAGATACTTCCACAATGTCAGCCCCGATAATGTCGAGTCCTCTCAGTCCCCTCAGGGTCTGGAGCGCCTCGAATGTGGTCATACCCCCGACGACCGGAGTCCCTGTCCCGGGAGCGAAGGCCGGGTCGATGCAATCGATGTCAAACGGGGTATAAACCGGCCCGGTCCCCATCATGCTCCTTCTCTCCCGGGCGACTTCCCTGCACCCAACCTCGTAGAACTCTTCGATGTGGACGACGCGCATCCCGCTCTCACAAGAATACTGCCAGAGCGGCTCGGTCCCGCCCCGTATCCCCACCTGTATGGTGCGTTCTGGATTTACGAGGCCGGATTCCACCGCGTTGCGGTAGGGGCACCCATGGTGCAGGCCGGACCCGCCATAGGAATGGGCAGTATCGCAATGGCTGTCGAAATGGACAAGGCCAACCCTCTCTTGCCGTGCAATACCCCTGAGTATGGGATAGGTGATGGAGTGGTCTCCTCCCGCGGTGATCGGGACGACGCCGGCGGACGCAATTTTTCTATAGAATGCCTCGATGTCCTGCAGGGCTTCTTCCAGGTTGCAGGTAGTCCGGAGGTGAACGTCCCCAATATCGGCCACCCTGAAATCGGCGAACGGGCTCATCTTCATGTAATGGTTGTAGGGTCCCACCATGCGTCACTGGTTCCGGATCTCGCGGGGGCCAAAGCGCGTTCCTCCCCGGATAGTCACCCCAAGGTCGAAGGGTGCGCCTGCGAGCGCATAATCAGGGTTTTTTGAGACCTCGTGGTACGGGATCCCAAAGAACGTCTGTGCCCGGTATACGGGGGGAGGAACTTGTCCGGGGAAAAAGTCTTTTTTTTCCTGATGATCTCGTCATCGATCAGTTCGGCCATCGTTGAACCTCAACGTTCTTTCAGGCATGGAAAAATACCCATGAAATCATCGGTATGTGGACCCCGGTTCACGGATCAACCGATGAAAGAACTTTCGAAAATGTGGAAGTGTGCATATCTATTTCTTTCTTTTTCGTCCGGCTACTGGAAAGATGAATGAAAATCAGTACGGTTCCCCATCTTCACCCACTCGATCCTCCGCCTGCACCGGAAGCAGAACTCCGGACCCTTCCGATCGGTGTCCGCGATCGAGTTTGAGAAGAACATCACGCAGCCGGGATGCTCGCAGTGGGGCAGACCGAGGGCGTGCCCACACTCGTGGACCGCCTCGGTGAGGACCCGCCAGCGGTACACCCTCGGGTTTGGAGGCATCCCGTATGCTTCGGGCCGGAGACGGAAGGTGGAGATGAGGGCCCTCCCAGTGGCTGCAATGCCGAACACGAAGTTCAGGCCAGCTGTGTAGATATCTGCATCTGTAATGCCCAGGGAGAGGGTGTTTTTATCGTGAATGATGGGGGATAAATTCGCGAGAAGATCGTCTGCCAGGTACTGGTTCCGGTCGCGCCTGAAAGCATGGGAAAAGAGGGGCAGGGGGTGGGACTCTGTCACGGGAAGGGAGAGGATCTTCGGGATATCTTCCTTGAGCCATTGGAGAATGATCGGATCCACACCCCCAATCGGGATGAGTGTGACCCCTGGGCATTCTGCCATATCTGGAATAACGCATGGATCAGGCTTATCCTTTCGGTGTGCATGCACACGGCCTGGCACGAGGATTCCATGACCAAAGGAAAAAGAGGAAATGACATAATCCGGGTCCCTAAAGAGATGCTCCCGGACGATCTCGCCGTCATTTTTAAGACAAACAGGGCTGGTACGAAAGAGTCTGCATCTCTTCTCCGCCCGCAATTAATGACCATATCATCCCTCAGCCAGGAATGAAGGTGAAATTCCGGGCTTTTTAAAAAAAAAGAGCGCGGCCTACCTCTTTCCCTGCGCTTTCAGCAGCGTGACCCCGATTCCCGGGTGATGGTATCTCTTTCGCCCCTCCGTCTTCTTGGCCTGGATCGCGTTCGTGGGGCAGAGTTGGATACAGGCCATGCACTGTTCGCAGTGGTGAAGCCAGGCTGGGCGGCCGTTCTCGAGACGTATGTTCCCGACTGGGCAGACATCGACACACGTGTTGCAGGACGTGCAACGGTCGTCTGCTGCAAATTTCCGGTCTGCGTCGTGTACCCCCCTGACGAAACGTGGATACATCAGGTGGTGAACAAGGGAAGCAAACGGCGACCATCCTGGCATCTGCCGGACGCCGCCTTTCACCTTCTCAGCGATCTCATCTACCCGGCGATCTGCCGCCTGGATAGTCCTCTCGATGCGCTCCTGCCCAAGGGAGTCATACATGAGGATATAGTTTCCCGGCATCCTGACCGAGAATCCGGCGTCAAGGCCCCTCTTCCCTGATCCATTCACCAGGATCCCTTCGAGCTGGCGGATCGCCGCAGATCCTCCTGATCCCCCCATGGTGATAACCGAGAAGACGTATGTTGTCCTGGAGAGGTCGAGGCGGCTTGCGAATTCCGCGACGATCGCCGGGAGGCCGAAGAAGTAGAGGGGGGATACAATCCCCACCCGGGCTGCATCCGGGATGATCGGTGCGGCGTTCTTTGCCAGGGAGGCCAGGGGAACGAGTTCACAGTCGCCAATACGGCTGCAAAGTCCCTGTGCAACCGCGAGCGAGTTACCCGTGCCCGTGAAGTAGTAGATGAGGGTCTTCATGCTCGTCCTGGGATGATCTGTGGGAGTACTTGGGGAAAAGGGTGACGCTTCTCTGGATCGATACAGATCCCGGAGAGGTAAAATACGCGTGGGTGCAGAACCATTGCTTCCAGCAACCTGGTTCTCTGACAGATGGAAATCACCCGGTTCTTCTCTTTAGAGATCAGGGCGGCCCCTATTGTGGATCCAAACCCGGTGGCGAGAACAGGCAAGGCGACCGACTTTAATCCACTGGCCATGTGAGAGGAGATGACAATTTCTTCCTATACCTTTGGTGCGACTGAAGGATTCCGGCTTGAAAAGAACTCGGTATGCGGGATTTGGGCCGGGAAAAAAAGGAAGGGACGGATCTCTCACGCTGGTGAGAAGTGGATCGCCTGGTCGTAGAGGATCTCGGTGCAGGTAGGCCCTATCCCTGTCCCCGGCTCGACATAGGTCCGGTACGCGATGCGGATAGGGACATCCGCCGGGATTCCAAGGCCGCCACAGCAATACGGGACCTCGGTACATCCCGCTTCGCCGTTGCAGTGCCGTGCAAACTTCCAGACATAGAACAGACCTGCATTGGGGTTCCCCGGGAGGTATGAGTTGGCGGAACCTGCGATATCTTCGTCAGTGACAGCAACCACGCCGTTCAGTGCCTCGGTTCCGTAGACCGCAATGTTTGTGTAGACCACTTTTCCGGTTGCCCTGTAGTTGACACCGTACACAATGATGAAATCGTCATCAGAGAGGATGTAATCACCGTTCCGCAGGTATAATGCGTCCCGGTTATCCCCAAGCGCGTCGGATTCCCGCTGGAGCGAATCATACCCTTCAAGGATCCAGATATACGACTCGTTCGCGGTTGAGATCATCCCGCTCCCGTATCTTGCGAGGATGGTATCCTTGAGCGCCTCCTGGGTCTGCAGGAGGTCAAGCTCACGGGTGTCGCCTGTTCCCCTCACGATGAGCCGCGGCACACTATAGGGCTGTTGAGCGTCACGGGTGTTCGGTGTAAGCCTGAAGACGTAGCCCGGAGTGCCATTCAGATACTCAGTCTCCCGTGTCTTGTTGGCAAAGAAGGCCAATCGGTGAATGAATGTGATGGTGTCCGAAGTGTTCGAGAGGCCCATCCGGATAAGCCCTGACGGGATGATATCGGTATTGATCATTCCCGACTGGTACCCGGCCTTCAGGGCTGCCTTCCGTACCAGCTCGTTCGTGCCCACGTCACCGGTAGTGATGATCATCACGGGCTTCTCGTATGGCCCCGGTGTGAACTGGCCTGGAATAGTCCCGACATTGATGCGGTAATTGTTAATCGTATCACCCAGGCTTGCAAATATCCGCTGGAAATCATCCAGTTCGGTGAACCAGCGGGTCCCGACATAACTCCGGTAGCTAAAGTATTTCACCTCGGGAGGGGTGGATCCTACGAAGACAATTGCCTCGTTTGGCTCCATGAAGTAATCCAGCCAGAGGCCTTTATTATCCGGCCTGATGGGTGCATCTGAGACTCTTCCCCCCTGTGCAAGACCGGGATAACCCGGAAGCTTGTAGACGAGGTAAGGGGTGCTCGGGTTATTGCCATAGCAGCTCGGGATGACACCGGCATCGTACATGGCGAGCACATCGAAAGCCTCGAACTTCCCCTGCTGGACAGTGAAGCCCTGCTCCTGGAGTGCAACGATGAAGGCGTCGATCTTGTCGGATCCATCAGTCTTTTTGGACAGCGCAACAAAGAGGAGCTGCTCCTTTCCTGCGGTCACGGTCACCGTGCGGTTAGCGGTCTCGTATCCTTTCTTTGAGAGAGAGACTGCATACGACCCCGGTTCAAGATCATTTACGACGAGAGGGGCGGACCCTATCGCGGTCCCGTTTAAGTGAACCTCTGCACCGGACGGCGTGGTCTGGACCCGCAGGCTCCCATAGGTCGCCGTGAGGGTCGCGGTCACCGTGGTCGGTCTTCCGGCAGAAATAGTCACGTCTCTCTCGTATGGCGTATACCCTTCCTTTTCAAGGAGAAGGGCATGCACCCCTGGCTCGATGCCGGAGATCGTCTTCGGGGTCGTTCCTTTTGCCACCCCGTCAAGGAGAATGGTTGCCCCGGAAGGGATTGAGGATACGCTCAGAAACCCGGTGGATACAGGGGTCCTCGTCGGGCAGGGTCCTGGTGCTCCCTGGTTGATGCGTGCGATGAAGACAGAGATTGGCTGGATACCTGACATCCCGGGCAGAGTATCGGGGCAGAGGTTTGCCGATGCCTGCCCTGAGACGAACGTGAGGGTAACGCCTGAACCGTCTTCAGGGTCCGTGCAGATGACCTCCTCCCCGGGGAGAAGCGTGACTGACATCATCTCAATGCCGTCGCGGGAGATGGTGACGTGTGCGGCACGTGCCTGGCAGACCGTGCCAGAGCAGTCTCCACAGTCAGGTTCCGTCTCTGTCTCCAGGCTGTACCTGGATGCCAGGGGGGCACGAAGAATGCCCAGGTCTCCGAAGAGATGGGTCGCGTGGAGGGGCTCGGACGAGTACGAGGGCGTCAAAACCCCGATGCCAGCCCATCGTTCGCCCTGCGAGCCGATGCTCCCTGCTTCAACAGACGATCCGATCCTGAGATGGTCAAAGACCTCAGGCGTGGGTGCGGTGCCGGTGAGTATCTGGGGGCTGATCGATCTCCAGCTGCATATCGCGGTGCCATCGACAAACTCGCAGCCCCACCTGTGTGTCACGAGGATAGTGACAGTGTTGTCTGAACGCGACAGGTCAGTCACGGCGCCCCTGAAACAGTACGAGGGGAGGATGGCCCCCACAGGGAGAGCGCAGGCGCAGAGGGACAGTACAAGGGATATGATGATGAGGACACGGTACGGATTCATGGAATCATCTCCTCCGGAAAAACCCGGGTAGATTGTGCAATGATTCGCAGGAGAGTAAATAGTTCTATGGAATTGCCTCAGGACACGCTACGACCTGATTGTAAGGAGAATGACGCCAGGGGAGGTGCAAAAACATAATGAGGAGAAGCGTTGAGGGCGAGTCACGGGAATAGAGAATAGCACAGTCCGGATCCCCCGGGTGTTCATTATCGTTTTTTCCCGGGGCGCCTTTATTTCAGGGCGAACTGGAAACAGGTGAGGAGATCGAACACATCGTCCTTTCCAAGGGCTGCGCGCCCCTCTTTTTCGCAGGATGTTCATGAGTGAAAGAAGGAGCGATCATCCGAATACACTGGAGAAAAAATTATTCAAAAAGGATCCTCAACTTCCGTTCGATAAGTGGAGAGATCCGATACTGCCCCTGTTCAAATGTTCCACTTGATTCGTACTGGACTGCACATTCCAGATCATCGTCCGATATCGCCAGATGGGCGGGACTCATCGTTTCCGTGATGGATGGAGATCCCACCTTGCTCCTCGTCCGGCAGAGATCAATTGCGGTCCCGTGAAGTTCCAAAAAATAATACCAGTCCCCGATGGGTATCCAATTTTCCTGGGATTTTCGCTCGTCCATTCTCAGAAAGAGATCACCAGGCGCATCCGGGGGGCCGGTATCGACCCGGAGCCAGTGCATCTTCCTCTCAATATTCTTCGTTGCCATTCACCTCACCTCTCACTCTCCTCTCCAGGTTCGCACTCCGCTCATCGTCTGCTCGCGGTTCAGGAACAGGAAGGGAACCTCCAGTTTCAAGCTGGATGGAAGGAAATAGTTTTCCTAATATATATAATTTTTGTGCTTATTTTTGACGAGTTGAGAATCATTACGTTTCTGACACGAGGAAGATCCCAGAGTATGCTTACATCCGCTTCACTGCATACTTGGCAAGGGCGATGAGAGTGAGGATAGGGGGGGCGCCCGGTGTCGCGGGAAGGACTGAGGCGTCGCAGGCATAGAGGCCGGTGATCCGGGTCATGAGCCTGGCATCTACCGATACCCCGATTCTCGCCGTGCCGCCGGGGTGAGAGCCCCGGAGAGGGAGGGTGACGAATGTCGAGGGATCTGCGCCAGCCTCCGCGAGGATCGCACCGGCGACCGAGGAACCTTCGGCGAGGCGCCGGGCATCGGTCCCGGTCACTCCTTTCTCGATCGTCTCGCCCACCGAGCCTGTGTCCTCGTCGGCAATCTTGACCATCATGCCGAGCACGTCCCCATCGCCCACGGCATGCCCTGCGCCTTGCAGGGCGGCCACGAGCTGCCGCGAATAATGTGTCAGGACAAGGCTGCTGTTCTGTGGCACATAGGCGCCCATCGGGACATCCTGGTTGAACCGGATTCCCGGGCAGACGCCGCCGATGCTCGCGAAGGTGTCGCAGAAGAGCGGCGCGGTGGGGACCCCAACGCTTCCGAGGAGCCGGGGGGTTTCCAGGGCTCCAGCGGCAACCACCACGAGGTCGTCATGATACTCCTGCGACCTGCACCGGACACCCGTAACCTGACCGCCCCTGGTAAGTATCCCGGTAACGGCCTTCTCAGTCAGCACCTTCGCACCGTGTCCGCGTGCTGCGTTGACGAACCGGGCCGCGTTCCACCGTGCCTGAACAGGGCACCCGAAACTGCACCGCCCGTCCTGGCAGCACCTGCCGGGATCGATGAACTTGGGCATCTTCCTGACCAGGAGCCCGAGCCGGGAGGCGGCATCCATCAGCCGGCGGGTCCCTTCCCCGATGAGGGTATCGGGCAGTTCCTGCACCCCGAGCTCCTGCTCCGCTTCGGTGAATTCCGAAGCAAGATCGATCCCGAATCCCCGCAGTTCGTTCTCCAGGCAGCGCATGGCATTGCCTGCAGAGACCATGGTCGTGCCGCCGAGGCAGCAGGTCCGCATCAGCTTCACCCCGGCATCCACGTTCGCGTAGTGGCGGTAGGCATCCTCCTCAGAGATCTCCGGCCCCTTCTCGATCAGGAGGACCCGGTGGCCAGCCTCGGCAAGCTCCTTTGCCACCGTTGCACCGCCAGCCCCGGAACCTACCACGATAGCCATACATGAAAGAGGGCGCCCGGGAGTGATAAGGTACTGGGAGGCCTGATGCATCCCCCCGGAATGGAGCCGAGGCCACGGAACATATCGCGTATTTCATCCCGGGACTACGGGTGAACGTGAAGTCCGGGGAGATGAGGGGGTGGAAGGTGTTTCTTTCCATACCACAGGCAACGGGTGGAAAAAGTTCCCGCCGATCTCCCGGTGAACCCATTTCTGGTGCAACGGGATGCCATGAAAAGGAAACCTCACCTCAGGGCCTGCACGATATCCTCAGGAACGATACGATCAAAGAGGTCATGAATCGCGGCATGGGCATCGTCAAACCATACCACCACGCGGTCGCAGGAGGCAAACCTGTGCTGCCCCTCAGTCTGCACGGAAAAAACCAGGGTCCATCCCGGTCTTTTGGGGCTGTTGCGAAGTGAACGGATTGTTCCTGCAGTGCCGGGGATGGATGTGCATGAAAACACGACCTTGTCCCGCACAGTATGGCAATTGTATTCCCCTGAAAGGATCTGTTCGATATCTTTCGCTTCAGGCAGGGTCACCCCGGGCAGGACAGGGAAGAGGTCGGTATATATGAGCATGGCCCCGGTAATCCGGGAGATATCCTCCACACTGTCGACCATCTCCCTGATTCTCTCCCTAATCTGCGGCCAGCCCGGATATGGTCCGACGATTGCCAGGGAGAGAGATTCGGCATTATATCCGAGTACACAGCGACAGACGACCTCTTCGACCGGTGAGCGGGAAAAGGAATGTGGAGGGGGATGGTTCATCGACAGAAGAAGTATAGTGGGGATCGTTCATCTCTCTTTGGTACCAACATTCCGGCATCCTGGATGGGGGGAACAGGAAACTAAGGAATCTTCCGCCGAATTGTAGCGGGAGTGCAACACTCGCGAAGGTATACCCTTTGAAGGTGCTATTTGTGTCCCTTCCCCATGGTATTCAGAAGCGACTCCATCAATTCCACGTTCCGGGCGACATTTTTGTCGATATTGTCCAGGGTGATCACATATCCCCATAACATGATGATCATGCTGACGATGAGGAAGAATTGGGAGGAGGCCAACATCGTCGTATCTGGTACAAACATGCCTATGACCCCGATCACGACACCAATAAAAAGGACCAGCAGTCCAATCAAGAAGAAGGTGCGAATTTTCGACATGCATGGATACTATTCTTAAAAGGATTATTAATCTTATGGGATAAAATCCAATATTCAAGGCTTTTTCAAACCGGCTCCCCGGAACCCGGCCGGCCCAGGACACTCGCATCCTCTTCGAAGAGGATCGTATCAGTCAATTCTGCTGTTTTTCGTCGTATCAGGACACACCCCGGGAGCCTAATAAAAGTCCTCACATTCCGGGAGGACCGTAGACCGCGGGCAGGAATTTTCATGACTGGGCCTCAAAGGACTGGGCCAATATCCGCGTCATGGTATCGTGATCCTTCGATGGATTCCCCTTCTCCCGTCTTTGGGGGATTGTGAGAATTCAGAACCACCCTTTCTTCCCATTGAAAAGAAGAATGATGCGTCATGCAACAGGCCCGACGCACGAGAAAGCCTCGGGCATTTTCTGAGGAGATCGCATCCGCGATTCTCATTTTATATGCGTGTCTCTTGACGAGAATCATCTGATTTTCTTATAAGGGCGCTTCCTCGGAACACATTCCGATAATGCCCCCATCATGATTTTAGAGTGCGAATCCCACAACCCTTTTTCATTCTTCCCCTCAACACTCAGGTATGGCATCGATAGATGGGTATACCGATTATCAGCGCCGGGAATACTGCAAAGATGTGAAATGCCCCATCCAGCTGCTCCTGAACAGAGAGGTGGAGAAATCTCCAAAATATGAAGAGATCCGGGCGATCTGCGCATCCAACTGCCTGCACACGACACACGAGTTTCACCACTGGCTGATCGAGAGGGGGTATCTTGTCGTAAAGCCAAAGGAACGGTAATCCCAACTTTTTTCCGGTTGCGTATCATTACTTCTCCTGAAGTGTCCCCATGGCAAATGCATATCTTGATGTCGGGATCCAGAGCCGGATGAACCGGATCATCAATCCGAAGGACAACCGGGTCGTGATGCTCGCGGTCGACCATCCCTATTTCCAGGGGCCGACGACGGGTCTTCGGAACATGAGCGCCACGATAAAAACCCTCCTCCCCTATTGCGACTGCCTTATGACGACCCGCGGGGCGGTGCGAAGCAACATCGCCCGCGAGGATCTCGGGTCAAAGCCCATCATGCTGCGTGTATCGGGGGGAAACAGCGTCCTCTTCGACGAGCTGAGCGATGAACAGATCACGGTCTCCATGGAAGAAGCAATACGGATGGATGTGGCCGGCGTCGCGGTCAGCGTGTTCATCGGCTCTGCCAACCAGCAGCAAACGATCCTGAACCTGACGGATACGATCAACTGCGCCGAGGAATACGGTATCCCCGTCCTCGCCGTCACCGCGGTCGGCAAGAACATGGCCAGGGACCTGCGCTACCTGGGCCTTGCATCCCGCATCTGCCAGGACGCGGGAGCCCGGATAATCAAGACCTATTACTGCGAGGAATTCTCAAAACTCGTCGACTGGGTCGCTCCCACTGCAGTCGTCGTGGCGGGAGGGAAGTATTCGAGTCCCCCCGACGCACTCCAGATGGCCTATGACTCGGTCCAGGCGGGTGCCGCGGGAGTTGATTTCGGCCGGAACATCTTCCAGGATGAGAACCCTGTCGGCATGATCAAGGCAATCGGCGCGATTGTCCATGGGAACCATACCGTAAAAGAAGCGCTTGATGTCTACAAGGCCTGCATGCCCGGTGCAAAAAAGCTCGAATAAAATGGGATATTCCTCGAATACCCAGTATTTTTGAGCCCATTGAATTCAGACGATATCGTTGTGCATACCAAGATGAGATGACGAAGAGTCTCGTAATTGTGTACTCCTGCCATCACCGCAACACAGAGCGAATCGCGCAGGTTATCGGACACGTCCTGGATGCCCCGGTGAAAAGGCCAGACGAGGTGACTCCCGAAGAGATTTCCGGGTATGAACTCATTGGGTTTGGTTCAGGGATTTATCACGGAAGACATCATGAATCCCTGCTCTCCCTTGCCGACAGGCTCCCGGGAGGCACTTCAGGGACTGCGTTCCTGTTCTCAACCGCGGGGATTACTGGCGGGGCAAAGACCGCAAGAGATCATTCTCTCCTTCGGGAAGAACTACAGGCGAAGGGATATGTGATTGCAGGTGAATTCAGTTGCAAGGGGTTCAACACGAACAGTTTCCTGAAATATTTCGGCGGAATGAACAAAGGGAGGCCGAATGCAGAAGACATCCAGCGGGCTGAAAAGTGTGCCCGGGGCCTGGTGAAGGACTATCTGACTGAGCAATAGTCCTTATGGGGTAATTATTCAGAGTGTGAAATGCCATCGTTACGGGGAACCGCATGAAAGCCGCAGTCTATTATTCGAACAGTGATATCCGCCTGGAAGAGTTCGACGACATTGGCGTGGGCCCGGGCGAGGTCAGGGTCAGGGTCATGGCCTGCGGGGTGTGCGGGTCGGATGTCATGGAATGGTACCGGAAAAAGCGTGCAGGCCGGCCCGGCGGCATCGGGGCGTTCGGGCACGAGTGCACGGGAGTCATAGACGAGGTGGGTCCCGGGGTCGATCCGAAATGGAAGGTGGGGGACAGGGTTGTCGTGACCCATCATGTCCCCTGCAACACGTGCAATGCATGTCTCCGCGGGCACGCGACCGCATGCGAGACACTGCAAAAGACCAAGTTCAAGAACGCATACGGGGCATTTGCCGAGTATGTGGTGCTGCCCCCCATCAACGTCGACCGGGGGATGCTTCACCTCCCTGATCCGGTCTCGTTTGATGCAGGGACCTTCGTCGAGCCCCTCGGGTGCGTGGTCCGCGGGCAGCGGTTCGCACCGACATCGGATGGCCGTTCCGTCCTGATCATCGGCGCCGGCATCACGGGGCTCCTGCATCTCAAGGCAGCCCGCCTGAACGGGGCGGGATTTGTTGCCGTCTCCAACCCGAGTCCGGAACGGCTGGAGATCGCCCGGAAATTCGGTGCCGATGCGACCATCTCTGCAACAGAGGATGTTCCGGAAAGGTTTAAAGAATTAAACGGGGGATCGGGTGCAGACACCGTGATCATGACCGCACCGGTCCCTGTCTGCGTGAAGCAGTCTCTTGATGCGGTCGGACGCGGGGGCACGGTCCTGTTTTTCGCCCCTACAAACCCGGAAATCCAGTCAGGAATCAACCTATGGAGCCTGTGGCAGAGGGAGGTCACGATTACCCATTCCTACGCTGCCGATCTCCACGATCTTTCGACTGCACTCTCATGGCTCAAATACGACAGGATTGCGGTGACTGATATGATCACCCACGTGTTTCCCCTGCAGGACACGGTCGAAGCCTTTCAGATCACTGCCAGGCACAGGGAAGGGAGCCTGAAAGCGATCGTGCACCCGCAGGAATAACCTGCCATCTCTCAAATCTGGGTATTCGAAGCGATATCTATCCCCGGTATCGTCCCGATTGCTGCAGGATTTTTCGCAGTTTACGCCAGATTGATGTGCTCATCACTCCAATGGCGTGGGTAGAGACAATGTCACCCAGTCGCCGAATCCTCCTGCTTTCCTCCTGCCTCCTCCTTGTCGCCATCATTGCCACAGGGTGTATGAGCATCCCTGCAGCGACACCCCTGCCCTCTTCCGGGGTAAAGAAGTTCAATTCGACTGCCGAGATCGAGCAGTACATCAGACAGTCGATGGAAACCGTCCCACAGGATGGCTACTACCGGACCTTTGTCCCGACGATTGCCGCCAGGACCGATTCGAAGGCCGAAGAACAGTCGTCCTCCGGTTTCGGCATCCATGTACCGGCCCCGATAGGTGGTGGGGGCGCGGGGAGTGCCGGCTACTCGAAGACCAATATCCAGGTTGCCGGTGTCGATGAGCCTGATATCATCAAGAATGACAACCGGTACATCTACGTCATCTCCGGTCCGAACCTTTTGATTGTCGACGCGTACCCGGCAGCAGGCGCGTCGGTGATATCGAGGACTGAGATTGCCGAAACGCCAAGGGATATCTTCGTCAACGGGGACCGGCTGGTCCTTTTCAGTACCGAGACAACGCCATACGAGACACGGCCGGAGACCTCAGATCCCTGGATAAGGCCGGTGCCCCCCTATTACCAGCCCTCCACACCCGTCACTCATGTGACCATCTACGATATCCGTGACAGGACCACACCGAAAGTCCTGAAAGACTACTCGATCGAGGGCGAGTATGTCGACGCCCGGATGATCGGATCGCTCGTGTACCTGGTCACCCAGGAGCAGATATACCCGTACCGCGATTATCCGGTGATCGTCCCGGTTCTCCGCGAGGGGACCCGGACGGTCGTCCAGCCCGATGTCTGGTATTTTGACCATCCCGAGTCCCAGTATACGTTCACCACCATCACCTCCCTTGATGCCGCCACAGGGAGAGAGAGGGATGCCCAGACCTACCTCCTGGGCAGCGGGAACACCCTTTACGTGTCTGAAGATGCCCTCTACGTGGGTTACCCGCAGTACCGCCCTGTGATCTACCGTGTGCAGGAGGATCTTCCTGTCAGGGCCGTTGCCGTAAGCGATTCGGCCATCGGTTCGTCCGGCATCCCGGCTGATTTCAATACGCTCACCTCGCAGGAACGCGAGTCGATCATCGAGGGTCTCCGGAACGCAGAACAGGACGCAATCCGCCGGAAAGAGGTCGACCAGACTACCACGGTCATCCACAAGATTGGCATCCGTAACGGAGCCATCACCTACCTTGCCAAGGGGGAGGTCCCCGGCACTCTCCACAACCAGTTCTCGATGGACGAATACAGGGGGAATCTCCGTGTCGCGACCACGTCAAGCCTCTACACGCCAAGGTTCGGGCAGTATACCTACAACAACGTATATATTCTTGACCGGGAAATGGCAACGATCGGCGGGCTGACCCACATCGCCGAACAGGAGACGATCTACGCAACCCGGTTCATCGGCGACCGTCTCTACATGGTGACGTTCAAGCGGATCGATCCCTTCTTCGTGATCGATCTCTCCACCCCGACGAGCCCGAAGATTCTCGGGAAGCTGAAGATCCCCGGGTACTCCGATTATCTCCACCCGTATGATGCAACCCACATCATCGGGATTGGAAAGGAGACGTTGACCAACGAGTGGGGTGGAGTCTCCACGAGCGGTGTCAAGCTCGCCCTGTTTGATGTCTCGGACGTCTCCAACCCCACACTTCTCGACAAGGTGCAGATTGGAGATGCCGGCTCCGACTCGGCCGCACTCGAGGACCACCACGCGTTTCTCTTTGACCGGGCAAAGAACCTCCTGGTGATCCCTATCAGGGCGGTTACCGCGGACCCGGTCGGAAAAGGAGACTATTATTCCTATCGTCCGCAGGTATGGTACGGTGCATACGTCTTTGGGGTCACCCCCGAGACCGGGTTTGCCCTTCGCGGCACCGTCCAGCATGGTGCCAGCGACTCGGGTTACTATTCCTACGGCAGCTCGTCATCGGAGGTGAAACGTTCTCTCTATATCAGCGATGTGCTCTACACGATGTCCTCAAAACAGATCAAGGCAAATCCACTCGACGACCTCGAAAAGACACTCGCCATCATTCCCCTTCCTCCCGCGGGGGACATCTATTACCCGGACGTGGAAAAGTAGTGGGAGGAGATCCGAATATTTTTCTTTTGAAATTGCGGCGGGAGAGGTTTTTTTCTGGAATAACTGGGGGTCTTCCCTGACTCTGGGCCGGCCAGAGTCCATACTTGTGTCGGGATGTTGTTCCTTTAAGAGCCAGAAATCCATAAGGTTCCCACTCACATTTCAGCAGGGTTAAGACCAATTGGTGAGCACCTTTGAGAATGATCCTATGCAAAAATCCTATGTACTTCTCCTTGCTGGCATCCTCTGCCTCCTCTTAATCGCGTCCGGCTGCACGAGTCCTTCTCCTGCGGGAACGACAACCCCCCTTCCCACGACCGCAGCTCAGGTTGAGACAACACCCATGGCGACAACTCCCACGGTTCCCTCGTGGGCTGGGACCTGGAACACCACCTGGCTTAACACGGATGGGAACCTGACCGTCTCAGTCGTCACGATGACGCAGGCAGGGCAGGAAGTCTCCGGAAACTACAGTTATACCTATCCCGAGGAGGGGACCTTTACCGGACGCCTGAATGGGACTGTGAAGGGACAGACTCTGTCCGGAATGTATGCTGAGAGTGACGATGATGCCGGGTACTTCATCTTCGATCTTTCCACGGACGGGAACTCGTTTTCCGGCCGCTGGGTCCACGCCGAGAACCAGACTGAGCTTGACAATTCCACGCTCTTCTGGAACGGCATCCGCATAGCCCCATAGAACCAAAAATCAGGATTTCTTCTTTTTCTTCTTCTTCCCAACCCGTGGTTTGGCCAGCGGGACTCCACCTGATGCGAGATCTTCAATGGTGGGAGCAGTCGAGCCGGAAGAGAGGGCCGGGGTGATGAACCGGAAGAATTCTGTCGTGAACTGCGCGAAGGAGAACACCTGCGACTCGATCACCAGTCTCCACTTCTGTTCAAGGGAGATGACCCCTATGAATAATTTCAAAGGATTAAAAAAAAAGAAGAATTAGCCCCCTCTTTTAGGCATGTTCAAAAAACACAAAATACATCATCCAAATAGCGATTTGAAAAAAATCCACCGA
>JADFCY010000017.1 GCA_018263335.1 Methanolinea sp.
TACTGCTTGAACTTCTTTGCGATCAGGTCATACGCCTCGTCCCAGCTCGCCTCGACAAACTTGCCGTCCTTCTTGATGAGCGGCACAGTGAGACGGTCGGGTGAGTTGATGAACTCGTGGGCATAGGTCCCCTTCGGGCAGACCTTCCCCTCGTTGACGGGGGAACGGTGGTAGGGAGCGGTCCCGACGACCTTCCCCTCCTTTACCACGAGGTTGAATGTGCATCCTGTCCCGCAATAGGGGCAGGTGGTCTGTACATACTTCATGTCCATGGTTAAACCTCGAACACAGAGATCTCTGAGAGGTCTGTATTTAACGGTAATGTTTAACTGCGAAAAAATTGATGAATACTGGTGGGTCAAAGGAGCCGCCTGGTTCGGCTTCCAGGGGATAATTTCTGATTTCATGAGTCAATTTCAAGGAATGAGGATGATACAAGGTTTCTGTGTCACCGCGGGGGCGATGCGCAGGTGAGATCCCCCCCGGTCCCCCCAATGCTCACGGCGCTCGTGCAGGCAGGCATCCTCGGCATCGAGGATAAGGAGTTCACTGAACTGGACCGGTGCCCCTCGTGCGGGGGGAACGTCACCATGTATGACTCAAAGGAGCGGCGCTTCGCGGTCCTCCGTGACGATTCCGGTCCTCGTACCATCAACGTCAGAGTGAAGAGGTTCTCCTGCCGGGAATGCGGCCGGATATCCCCTGCCAATGCGCCATTCTACCCGGAGACCCGGATGGGCTCCCCCGTCGTCGACCTCTGCGTCGTTCTCTCCCGCGGGATGCCAGCCTCGCGAGTGGCGAGGGTAATGGAAGATCTCTCTCTCGTGGTTGACCGGGGCACGGTGAGGAACTACGCCTCCCGTGACTTCGGGGAGATCCCCGTCACCTCGTTCTATGGGATCTCGATTCCAAGGTCGTTGATGACTCTGTCGCTCATGGGAATCAGGGGACCATGAGTGGCTCTGTCGCTCATGGGAATCAGGGGACCATGAGTGGCGCTGTCGCTCATGGGAATCAGGGGACCACAATCGTTCATGCCGATGGAGAATCAATGAGCGCCGTCCCGTCGTAGGGGCAGAACGAGATGTGCGGATCTGAGGTCTTGAATCCGCAGAGTGGGCATTCCTTCTCCTCCCTGGGCCGCGAGAGGAACGGAATGAGCGGGATGAAGAGGAAGAGAAAGAAGAACGGCATGCCCGCGAGCCAGAATGCGGCACTCACCAGAAGCGACCCTGCCAGCAGGACAAGGCTCACCATCCACGGCCTCGTCGGAGCACCTCCCGGACTGCGTATGCGGGGAGGGCGGTTGCGGCAGGCCCGATCTCCAGGGAGAGATCTGTCCCCCCCAGCACGGAGGAAAGGAGCCCGGAGCCTGTTCCCGCGGTATAGATGCGGCATGCCCCGGACTCGTCCATCGCTCTCGCGACCGCATTTCGGATCACCTCCCGCTGGGCGTCCCAGAAGGCATGTGCTACCTGGAGGGCGCCCCCAGCCCCGATCTCCTCAAGGTCCGCACAGACGACCCGCGCGAGCCGCCGGAGGCAGGATGCACGGTTCTTCCCTTTCCTGTCGGGGGTGTCGCACGAGTAGTCCTCCTCCCCGATGTGGCCGAGCGCCAGGTGTGCGTCCGCGCTGATGGAAAACTGCTCCGCGCTCACGGGGGTCGAAAAACCGCCAAGGGAAACACTCCTGACGACCGCGGGAATGGTCGTGCGGAGGAGCCCCGTGTAGACAAGGTAGCCTTTCTGGAGCCGCAGGAGATCGGTGAGGCCGTAGAGGGGAGAGAGCGATCCCAGCGGGATGATGTCGGTCGTGGTGCTCCCCATGTCCACGAGCAGGCCTTCCGGGTCACGTTCATGGAGAAACGCAGCGGACGCAAGCCAGTTGGCCGCGGCGAGGGCTGGAACCGGGGAGTCGTGGAACCGGCCGTCGGTGCCGTAGAAGAGCGCTTCCGGAAAGACCTCCCGGACGGTCCTTGTGATCCAGGCCACGCCCTCGCTCTTGGTCGAGAAGCAGTCCGCAAGCTCCCCGCTCATCACCACTGCCGCTTCCCCCCCCGCGGCCCGATAGCGACTGAGCACCCGGGAGAGAGGGGCCCCTTCCCACAAAGGGCAATAGACGGTGTCCACACCCCAGTCCGTTGCAAATTTGACGTTTGCGCCGCCGATATCGATCCCTATCACAGCCGCTCCACCCTCCCATGGCTGTCGAACCGGGCCCTCCCCCGCAGGTGCACCTCGTTGGGCCCGCCGCCCTTGGAGGCCTGGACGAGGATCTCTGCGATCTCCTCCTGCATGCATGCCGCGATCCCGACGATGCTTGTGGTGATACGGGGATTCACGTCAACCACGTAGGGGTGGTCTGCAAGGACGATGTCGACTCCCACATACCCCTGGCAGCCGAGGATCTGCACCGCCCTTGTTGCGGTATTCACGAGTTCTTCGTGCCGCGGATGCGCGACCGGCGTCTCACCGCCGAGGTACCGGATGCAGCCGTCATCTCCGAACGCGATCAACTGGCGGTTCACCGCGAGCAGCAGGGGCGGCTTGCCGGTGTAAAAGGAGCAGGCATCCCCGACCACCCGGCTTCCCACGAGGCTCACGCTCAGGTGCTCGCCCTCGATGTAGTCCTGGGCATACTCCCCCTTGCCGGGAGGCTCTTTTGTCAGGCAGACACCTACCGAGCCGCAGCCGAGCGCGGGCTTGACCACCTGGGTGGCGGTCGATCCCGATCCCGGCACCGGGACGCCGTTCCTGGCCAGGATCTGCCCGCACTGCACTTTGTCGGCGCACACGGCGGCGTTCATGCTCCCGCATCCCACGCTGTGGGTGTACTTCTCGAGGACAGACGTGAACCGGAAGAGGAGGTGATCGGGGGCTATCACGAGGCCCACGTCGCAGAGGGGTGCAAGTCTCTTTATCTCCCCGACAAAGTCGCCATCTTCCGGGGTGAGCACCTCGTACCCGCACCGTGCGAAACTCTCCGAAAGGACCCTGAGCATTGCCTCGCCTTCGGGTGCCAGGCGGGGATCGTGGAACACGGCATACTCTGCAAGGAGCGCTTTCATCGTATTGAATGGGTCGCCGGGCCAGATGAGCGTGACGATCGGTCAAGTATTTCTCATTGCTCCCCCAACGGGTTGGTGACCATGAAACCCCGCATCCTGCTCACAAATGACGACGGCATCAACTCTGCCGGCCTGTGGGCCGCCTACGAAGCCCTATCCCCGATTGCACAGGTGACGGTGGTGGCTCCCGCGACCCAGCAGAGTGCGGTAGGGCGGTCCATCTCCATCTTCGAGCCGATCAGGGCCCACGAGGTCGAGATGAACGGCGTCCGCGCCTGGGCGGTGGGAGGGAAGCCGACCGATGCGGTGATCATCGGGCTCTATGCGCTGGATCTCCGGCCCGTCATGGTGGTGAGCGGGATCAATATCGGCGAGAACCTCTCGTTTGAGTCCATCATGACCTCGGGGACAGTGGGAGCCGCGCTCGAGGCGGCGAACCAGGGGACCCCGGCCATCGCCTTCTCCCTCCAGGTGGAGGACCAGGGGGACAAGTTCGATGACCCGCGCCATCACGCCCAGAGTTTCGAGCAGTCACGCAGAGTCGTGAGAGACGTGTGCGGAATCTTCCTCGGGAGGCCTCTTCCGCCCGGTGCCGATATCCTCAACGTGAACATCCCCTCCATGGTGAAGGGCGGATACGAAGTGACACGCCTCGCGGAGAAGCTCTTTGTGACCGGCGTGGAAAAGAGACTCGATCCCAGGGGAAGGCCCTACTTCTGGATCAACGGCCCCCTCATCGATGACGCGGGGGAAGGGACGGACGTGCACGCCATCCGGAAGGGCAACGTATCCCTCACACCCATCACGCTCGACTGCACGGCGCAAAGCGCAGGCCCGGCACTCCGGGCACTCTTCCATGAGGGGGGTGGGAGCGCATGAGCCGCCGTTCTGCCGACGTGGCGAAGAGAGATGCCGGGTATCATGCGGCAGATATGGTAAAGGACGGGATGATCGTCGGGCTTGGCACCGGGTCGACAGCCTACCATGCGATGGTCAGGCTTTCTGCGAGGGTGAGGGAAGAGGAGATATCTGTCGCAGGAGTTCCCACCTCCCACCAGACCGCCATGCGGGCACGCGAGCTCGGCATCCCCCTGACCACCCTCGACGAGCACCCGGGCCTTGACCTGGCCATTGATGGCGCGGACCAGGTTGACCCCTCGCTCCGCCTGGTAAAGGGGAGGGGTGCGGCGCTCACGAGAGAAAAAGTGGTGGCATGTGCCGCCGGACGGCTGGTCATCGTGGCAGACCCGGGAAAAGTGGTCCAGGCCCTCTCTGGCGTCGTCCCGGTTGAGGTGATCCCGTTTGCCGCGACTCCCATCATGCAGACACTCTCACGCATGGGAGGGGCCCCGCGGGTCCGGGAAGGGAAGGCCAAGGACGGCCCGGTGATCACTGACAACGGGAACTTCCTGATCGATTGCGATTTCGACGTGATACCTGATCCCGAAGGGCTCGAGGCCACGCTCACCGCGATTCCCGGCGTCGTGGAATGCGGGCTCTTCTGCCGCTATACCGGGAAGACCACGCTCGTGGTCGGAGAAGAAGGGGGCTGCAGGGTTATTGAGGGGAAACGGGCTTAAGAGATATAGTCCCGCAGCTGCTGTATCAGGTTCAGCTGGTTGGTGGCCTCGGCCCGCTTCTCCTTCTCGATGGTATCCATGATCTCGGCGATCGGCTGGGACAGCCTGTATATCTTCACCGGCCTTCCCTTGTTCTCGGCCTTTGTCTCCCTGTTCGCGACCCAGTGCTGCTCCATCATCGTCGCCATCGCGATGCTGACTTCGGGCTGGCGTAGGTCGGTGCCCCGCTCGATGTCCCTCGAGGTGGCCTCAGGGGTGTGGGCCAGGTAGACGAGCACCTTTGCGACATTCTTCTTCAACCCTATCCGCACCAGGAGATCGGCAAATTCCTCTTCCCTGGGGGTGAAGTACATGACGTTTCTCGATTTCATGGTGTTCACCGCTTCCTCTTATGTTATAGACATATAATATATAAAAAGATTATTATTATTTATATAGCATTAAAAAAGGAAAACCGGTGAAAAACCGGCCCGCGGATCAAAGGAGTCCGAGGTTCTTGAGGTCCGCGAGGATCTTCTGCACGGCCTTCCTCGCATCTTCGGGCTCCTTTCCGCCGGTGATGATCAGCTTCCCGGAACCGAAGAGAAGGACAACGACTTTTGGGTTCTCGAGCCTGTATACGAGACCGGGGAACTGCTCGGGCTCGTATTCGATCCGGTCAAGGTTGAACCCCACCGCGATCTTGTTCAGGTTGATGCCCGAGCCGAGGTCCGCGGAGGTGACGATGTTCTGGATCTTGTAGCTCAGTTTCTTTGGGATCTCAATGTGCAGTCCCCTGAGGAGGTTGCCGAGTATCTCGAGCCCCTCAGAGAGGCTCTCGATGCTTTTTGCCCCGGTGAGGACCACCTTTCCGGAACCAAAGACCAGCGCGGCGATCTTCGGGTTCTGCATCCTGATGACGACACCCGGAAACCTCTTCTTATTGTATTCCGCATCTTTGATCTGGGAGGCCAGGGCGGGGAGATCCAGATAATCGGTTACCTTGGCTGAGGCAACGATATTTTCAATCTTGAGAGAGTCCTCTGGCTTGACCTTCATGTTTATAAAATGACCCCGGACAGTATATAAACAGTTGGGTGTGATACCCAAAGTTCAGGGCTTGAGAAAGAAGGCTGCGATCGAGAAGTAGATCAGGACGCCCATGATGTCTGCGATCGAGGTGATGAGCGGGCCGCTCGCGGTTGCAGGGTCCATCTTCAGTCTCGTCAGGAGGAACGGGAGCGACAGCCCGATGAGTGCCCCCATGATCACGATGGAGACCATCGAGAGCGAAACGATGATCGCGATCTCGGGCCCGCCACGGAAGAGCCCAATTGCGGCGACGGCAATACCCATCGTGATCCCCATTGCGAGGGCGACGACGACCTCCTTTCCAAGGAGCGATAACCAGTCCTTCATCCTGACGTCGCCGACGGCAATGGAGCGGATGACGAGCGTGGAGGACTGCGCGCCTGTATTGCCCCCGCTGTCGATGAGAAGGGGAAGGAAGAAGACGAGGGTGATTGCTGCGGTGATGGTCTCCTCGTAGAAGGCAAGGCCCGCACCGGTGAAAATGTTGACAAACACGAGGGTGAGAAGCCATGGGATCCTTTTCCGGTAGAGCAGGGATACCCCTGCCTCGCGTATGTTTGTCTTCAGTTCCCTGATCGTCGCCATCTTGTGGAAGTCCTCGGTCGCCTCCTCTTCCACCACATCCATCACGTCGTCAAAGGTGATGGACCCGACAAGGCGCCGCTCGCTGTCGAGGACCGGGATCGCCGGGAGGTCGCGTTCCATGATGAGCTCCGCCGCCTTCTCTCTTGGGTCAAAGGTGGAGACAGAGAGTTCAGGTTCCTGCGCCAGATCCCCCATAGGGGTCGTAGGCATTGCCTTGATCAGGCTCCCGAGCCGCACGTATCCCTTGTAGACCCTCCCAGGCCCCCTGACATAGATCATCTCCATCTGGTCAGGCCGGAGTGGCGTGGCGTGGAGCTGCGAGAGGACCGTTCCTGCCGGGGCATCATCCCTCACGCTGAGGTACAGCGGGGACATGATCCTCCCCGCGCTGTCCTCGGGATAACCGAGGAGGAGGTTGAGAAGGTTCCGCTCCTCGGGGTTGAGCGCGCTGATGAGGCGGCTGGTAATCCCGGCCGGAAGCTCGGGGAAGAGGCGGGCACGGTCGTCCGGGTCAAGGGAAGAGATCAGGGTGAGGGCTTCCGGGTCGCCGGTCATCGCCACGATCCTGGCCTGCTGGTCGGGGTCGAGCCCTTCGAAGAAGTCAAGTGCGACCTCCCGGTCAAGGAGGCGGAAGAGCAGGAGGAAGTCAGGCTTTTCGAGCGAGAGGAAGAGTTCACGGAGTTCGTCGGGGTGAAGGCCCCTGGCGATATCGCGAAGCTTCGCGTAGTCGCGGTTCTCCAGGCATTCCCGTAGCGCACTCTCGTTCATGGTTTCACCTCCGCTCCCGTAGAGACCCACCCCGTTGCCGGCCGGCTCAGTTTCGTTCCCGGGAGCCCTGGGTTGCAGCCATTATGGCGCCGGCTCCACCTGGACTCTCGACTCATTCCGGCCGGAAAGAGAGGTTCTGATGGTGAACTATGGGTGATTCGAGGGTATTAGTATTTAGCAGTCCCCCTTTGGGGACAAAAGGGAGGGTTTCCCCCTCGGAAAGACAAGATTATCCCTGCCGGGGAACCGCTATCCCCTCACTCGCGCGACCCTCTGCCCGCATTGGGAATATGGACTGTTTTATCTGATTGCTCCCACAGGTGTATGTATGCAGAGAAAGCCGGATGCCGGTGTAAACGAGGTGATCGCATCCATCCTCATGGTTGCGCTTGTCATCGCCCTCGTCATCATCATCGGGAGCATCGTGTTCGGTGTCATCGTGATCCAGCCGAAGTCGGCCTATATCCCGCCACGGGTCGAGGTGGTGAACTACAGCGGCCAGCAGGCCATCAGCCTCTACTCGCGGGGCGGAGACCCGGCGGTCCTCGACAAGGGAGATGGCGTCGAGTACGCGCTTGGCATTTACGTCGAGAACTCGAGCGTGTCCTCCCGCGCTACTCCGGATACCGGGGTGAAGACGTTTGGCCCCGGCCAGACATTGTATATCTATTACCATAATGGGGAATACCGTGTAACAGACAACCTGACAGGAAAAATTTTCGATCAGCTCCCCCCTGGTCCGCTTACCCTGCGCCTTGTGGATGAGAATGCGAGGCTGCTCGTGTACAAGGAGGGGTTGGGGATTGGAGGAGAAGGGACTGTACCAGTGAGTCCAACACCCACGTGCACGTTGGGGACAGGATGGATAATAATAAATCCGAATAATAATAGTGTGGATTATCGTCTCATATTTCAACCAGGAACAATAGAAGTGAGAACTGGTACAATACCAGGGAATACGAAGTTATTTGTATGGTCTCAATATTACCAAGAACAAGGTGGTTCACCCCATAGATTATTGACACTATCTGGGCAATACCAAGGTCAAACATCTGCAGAAACTACACATCAAACAATGTGTCAATTTTCCGATAGGACTGAATCTTATACATCCGGTTCTCCGGGAAAATTGATATTAGAACGTATTTAGTGATAAATAAGGATAAGGTCTCATTTTTACGCCAATCTCGCTCACAAATGACGATAAGAAATTTATAAACGCCTACTTGTGAAAATCCTCAACTAATTAGTGAGATTTATCTGTATGATTTCCAAGCGTGATACACCCCATCATCCCCGAAAGACGCCTCGGCAGGGATTCAGTGATTGAATTGGTTTGCAGATAAGAACCACAATTCAATTTACAAAAAAAAGAAATGATGCAACTTTTTCTTTCTCAGTTTACCATATCCGCACGACTCCAGTTCGCCGCATTCATCCCAAGCCCATACACTCCTGCTGCCAGCAGAGTAAGGTCCAGGAGGAATCCATACAGCACAGGGGCGAAAATCCCGGCAAAGAACGCCCACCACAAAAGGAGTGCGAACAGGAGTGCAAAGGGAAGGCGGGCCGTCTTCAGCGTTGCCATCGATGTCGAGAGAAGGGCGATGGCGAGGATCGTGGTGGGACATGGCGCGGCAGGCAGCGGTCCCCCGGGATAGGGATGGCCGGTTATCCATCCGGCGATGGTATACAGCCCGAGCGCCCAGGCAGCCCAGGCGAGGGTGGCATGCCGGACCCACCCGGATGCCGGCAGTGAGATAGTGATTTTTCTTCGAAAAATGTCGACAGCGAACAGCACCCCTATTACAACCATGGGTATCCCGCCCGGAACCGCGGACAGCGTCATGTAAAAGAAGAAGAAGACGATGCCGTTCCAGAGAAAAGCCAGCGCCAGTGCGCCCTTGATGAGCGCCTGCGAACGCACGTCCGCGGGTCTCACGAAGACCAGAGCCGTGGCGATCACAAGCAACAGCCACAAAATTACGTTGACGTGGAGCCAGTCGGTATTGTAGGCGGCAAACTGCGTGAAGAAATAGGATGCATCCATATCGTAACCTCATTCCACCCGGCCGTGTGGTATACCTACACGATAGCCGTGAATGAGAATGGAATCAATCACCTGATGAACCTGCCGGAGCCACCAGAACGCGGGCTTTGCAGAGCGGGGGCTGCCGCCCCTCGACCCCGCGGCGATCATGCGGTCGCGGGGATTTGAATTGGAACCGGGAACGCCCTGGAGAATTGAAGGAAAAGGAAAGATCAGTCGTATTCGCGCCAGGTGTGGCCGCACTCGCAGCAGCGGAAGAACCTGACTTCACTCTCGTCGGCGGCACGGAGCTGCCGGAGCCACCAGAACGCGAGGTTATGTTCGCACTTGGGGCACTTGACCGCGATGGTGGGGAGCGTGCGCACCGACCCCTCCTCCTCGACGATCACGATCTCCCTCTCGCGCCGTTCCTTCCTGATCTGCATCTGGTCGTCCTTGCCGATATTGCGGATATACCCGCATTTCCGGCATTTTAACTGGCCTGCAGAGGAGATCATCAGGCTCCTGCACTCCGGACAGAACATGGTGGGTTATTATGCGTTACCATTCGAGATTAAGCCTTGGATTGCACTGAGGTGAATTCCCCGCATATTTCGTCCAATGTGCCGGGAAGGGTGTGCAAACACACTCTTTTTCACCCCTGCACGCCAAGAATAGAGGGATGAAGGAGCTCCTGGTACTCTTCTCCTGCCTGTTTTTCCTGGCATTCCTCGTGCCATGGAAGCTTCGCCACTGGTGTGCAATCATCGGCTGGACCTGCATTGTCCTCTTTCTCTTTGCAGAGGTACCCTATTATCTCTCAATCAACAACTTCATGTACCCCGTCATGGCGGTGCTCTCGGTCCCGTTCCTCGCGATCACCGCCAGGCACCTCCTCGCAAGGGAGGTGCTGGTCATGCAGCTCTCGACCGCAGCAGCGGTGGCCTTCCTCATCTATGCGCCGTTCGCATACACTCCCCTGGGCGACTGGCTCATCTCTGGAGTGGTCGGGCAGACCGCGTGGATGCTCGAGGCCTTTGGGTACCCCCCTCTTACGCTTGACTGGAACCTCCTCTCCCGGAACAACTTCAGGGTTGAGATCATCCTTGCCTGCACCGGCATCCAGGCCATCGCCATCATGCTCGGCGTCGTGAGCGCGGTGAAGACGACAATGGAACAGAAAGTGTGGTCGTTTTTCCTGATAGTCCCCACCATCTATGTCCTGAACATCCTCCGGAACACCGCCGTGATCATCGCCTACACAGAGCAGTGGTTCCCCTTCCTGCCCGAGATCGCCGGGAACGGCGAGTTCGGGTACGAGAGCTTCTTCTGGGCCCACAACGTGTTCGCTGAAGGCCTTGCCCTCCTGCTGCTCATCGGGATCGCATGGGGCCTCTTCCGTATCATCCCCGACCTCGCGGATTTTGCGACCGGCCTCGTCCAGCTCTACTGGCATGACATCAGGAGAGCGTTTCGTAAAGATAGATGATCCGCTGGAGTGCCGAGAGGTTCGTGCAGACGGCGATCACGAGGACCGAGAGCCAGATGAACCCGGTCAGCCCGCCCAGGAGGAGGACAAGGAACGTCTCGGGGCGGCCGAAGAACCCGACCCCTTCGAGGGGGTCCTCGATCTTCCCGTCAATGCGCTCCTGGTACCCTATCTCTGCGTAGACGACCGGCTTGATGAACGTGTTCATGAGCGAGCCGGTAATGGCAAAGGCCACGACCGCGAAGTCAGCCAGGGGAGGCACGGGCAGGAACCTGGTGACGATTGCTATCCCTGACAGGCCGATGCCGAGCAGCACCAGGGCATCGACATACTTGTCCACGATCCAGTCAAAGACCGCACCGAACCTGGTCTGCGTCGAAGTCTTGCGGGCAACGGCACCGTCGACCAGGTCGAGGACGGCGGAGATGAAGAGTGCCACGCTCCCCGCAAGGAACATCTGCCTGAAGAAGAGGTACGCGCAGAGGAGCCCGAAGAGGAGCGCAAGGAGCGAGACCTGGTTTGGGGTTACGCCGATCCTGCAGAAGAATGCTGCCACGGGCTCGAGGTACCGCATGAACCTCGGCCGCAGGGCAGTGATATTCATGCCTAAGTACCATGCCGGGCCGGCCAATAATGATTCCCATCCGCAGGGGGATCGGGTGCCGCATAATCCCGCTTTTTTGGAGGAATCGCGATTTAATTCCTGCCTGCAGGGGCGGGGAACTTCTATATGAGAGCAACACGATATGAATCTATCAGGAGACTGAAGCCGCCGTGCCAACGCCAGAGAGACGACCGCATGTTTTGATGATGTCCGAGATCACCGTGGACGGGAAGCTGACCCTGAAGAAGGGGGCCTCGAGCAAGATACTGATGAAGTACATGGACCCTGCAACAGAGATCCTCCTCCACCGGACCAGGGCGGCCTGCGACGCCATCATGGTGGGTTCAAACACCATCAGGATCGACAATTCGTTCCTTACGGTCAGGCACGTGGAAGGAAAAAGTCCCCTGCGGGTCATCCCAAGCAGCATGGCCGATATCCCGCCCGATGCCCATGTCCTCGAACCGGGTGCCCCTACGGTGGTGGCGGTTTGCGCCCGTGCACCCCAGGAACGAGTCGAGGCCATCCGGAGGCGGGGCGTCCATGTCCTGGTATCCGGGGAGGAGCGGGTGCACCTGCCCCTCCTGATGGAACAGCTCTATGACGAGTTCTCCATCAGGACGATGATGGTCGAGGGAGGCCCCACCCTCAACTGGCACATGCTGCATTTCCGGCTCGTCGACGAGATACGCCTCATACACCTCCCCTTCATCGTCGGGGGAGCCGATACCCCCTCCCTTGTCGGGGGGATGCACATCGAGGACGAGAGCGAGATGATCCGCCTGACGTTAAAGAACCATTATCTCTGCGGGACCAACCTGGTGACCGAGTACCAGGTCTGCTATTCCCCTGGAGGCGACGGGCATGCAGGCGCCTCCGGCCGATGAAAAGAAGGGCGGACGAAGGAACCTGGCACTTTTAATACTCGTTCTGGCGATTGCAATGCTCTGTGCAGCGGGGCTCTTCCTTGTATTCACCACGTACGCAAAGGACCTCGGCATCTCGGTGGTAAGGGTGGAAGGCACGATTGTGACCGGAAATTTCCGCGGAGACGGGTACGTGGGTTCCGAGTACGTGGGCCGCATGATCAGGGAGGCCGCGGACGACCCCCTCGTCGAGGCCATCGTGATCCGGGTAAACAGCCCGGGAGGCACTCCCTCCGCGGCGCAGGAGATTGCACGGGACATCCGGTATGCAAGGGAGAAAAAACCAGTGGTGGTCTCGATGGGGGACATGGCCACCTCCGCGGCATATTACGTGAGCGCGTATGCGGACCGCATCTATGCAAATCCCGACAGCCTTACCGGTGGCATTGGGACATCGTGGACGTTCGTCGACATCTCGGGCTGGCTCGAGGAGAAGAACCTGAGCGTCCTTGTTGTCAAGTCCGGGAGCATGAAGGACATGGGTTCGAATTACCGGCCCCTCACCCCCGGGGAGCGGGAGTATGCCCAGGCAGTGGTGGACCAGAGCAACGAGCGGTTTATCGCCGATATCCTGGCCGAGAGGCGGATCAACCGAAGCGAGATCGATGATGCCCGCCTGATACGTGGCGAACAGGCCCTCCTGCTGGGCATGGTGGACGAACTCGGGAACCTGAACGATGCGATAGCGGGTGCACGGAATCTCGCAGGATAATAGAACCCGGGCCCACGTGCAGCCCACCCGCAGTCTTCATATCATGGCGCGTGGGTCCGCCTTCATGTACTCCCTGCATACCGTTGTTGCATACTGACCAGGCTGAAGCGAGAACGAGAGCGTGAGATCCGTTCCGGTGATGGCACCAGTGACCTCAGTTGCAAGCGAGACAGGCCGGAGGGCGCCGTCGTACCGTGTGCCCACGAGAGATGACGCCCTGGAGAAGGATTCCGGGACGATGTGACGCTCTGCGAGAAGGGTATCGATCACCTGGTCGTCAGCCCCGGATCCCCTGTGGGGCAGGCTCCCTGGCATCATGATCGCCACCCGGCAACGCCCCCGCTCGACCTGCAGGCGGGCCGCACCCTGGTTTGCGGCAGTGACCACGTCTTCCCTGCCGTTTGAAAAGAGGAGCCTGTCACCTGGTTCGGGGAGGAAAAAATCGGGCAGCCGCTCCATCCTTGCAGAGAGCGCCATATTAAAGAGGTATGACTGGAAGGCGCTCACGAACATCGAGAGGAGCTTTGGGGGGAGGCAGAGGAGTGCTCCCCGGAAATCACCGGGGTGCGAGACAAGGTGGTGAAGCATTGACCGCTCGTAGGTGAGGGGGACGGGAAGGGACCGGAGGGCGAGGAGGGGGTCCTTCCCGTCTGCGTATGCTTCCCGTGCGTGCTGCACATCCGCAGGCTCATCCGGGCAGGCCATTCCCACGTAGCATCCGACCGCTGCCTCGAAGTCACCGTTCAGGATATGCGCTCCCACGAGGTGGGTGATTGGCCGGATCACGCCGAAGCGCTGGATCCCGAAGTAATTTGGAATGCCCCGGCCACATGCGGCAGTGACATCGGCAAATTCCGATGCGAGGTCAGGCGAGGTCGTATCCCTGATGGTGATGGTGAATCGGTTTGCCATGTGTGCCCCGAGTAAGAGGGGTTCACGCGACCTTCCGACCGGCACGATCTCGAGGTCCTTCAACCGTACCCGGCCGAGGTCCTCTTCATTGACCCCGTGGAGGGAGATGAGCTGGCTCGTCACCGCGTGCTTGTCCTTGGTCCCGGTCCACCCGATGCGCCGGTGGGAGATGGAGAGCGCCTTTGCGATCTCCCTGACGGCCCGCTGGAGTTCCCACTCCTTCTTGGTCAGGCGGCAGACGAGGTAGGGGCCTTCTGTTCCCGGCCGTGGAGATACCTCTTCGACCAGAAAGTCCTCCGCCGATACCCGCAGCCTTCCCCCGATGCCGGGGGTGTCGCTTGCGTACCAGCGCATGCCGAGGTCGTGTTCGAGGGGATAGGGGCTCTCTCTCATGTGGATGTCCTCGCAGGGGAACGGTGGAGACCCGGGGGTTCGGCGGGGGTCAGAAGAGCGGGAGATCGCTCGTGATCCGGTCCAGGTCCTCGCTCTTCGCCGGGCCGAGGCCGAGTGCCGTGACGGTGCCCGGCGGGATCTCGGTGAGCCCCGCGTCCTGGACGAGGCCTGTCGGGATGCCCGCATACTCGGCCAGGGTCTTCAGTTCCAGGAGTGCCCGTTCCGACGACACTTTCAAAACGACCTTCTTCTGCCCTTCCTGCAGCCACTTCTTCCTCTTTGCGGCGTCTGCCCGCTCGTATGCGATCACCGCGGCGTGGGCCACCTGCGCACAGCTCTTCCCGCAGCTCATCTTGATGTCACTTCGCACGACGAGGCACTGTTTCCATTCAAACCGGGGCTCTTTCTCCATCTGTGGTCCAATATTCGCACGCCCAGGAGAAAATAGGTGTGAAGGGGTCAAAAGTCGCGGGGGTCTGCCATCCCGACCAGAATGATGCCTCCGGGGCAATCCGCGGGAGATTTCAGGAGGGATCGGCCGCCTTCCTGTACCATATCAGCCGCATCGTCCCAATCCCACTTCGGTGAGACCGCAGCAGGCGGGGCATCAGCCCCTCCTGAAACGGACGACCTAAATACCTTCATGCCGCTTTGCGACCAGTTCATAGTAGGCAATGACCAGGCGATACGACGTGGTGGTGGTGGGAGGCGGGCCTGCCGGGAGCACCTGCGCCCGGCTCTGCGCAGAGCAGGGACTTTCCGTCTGCCTGGTCGAGGAGCACGGGGCGGCGGGGATCCCCGTCCAGTGCGCAGGGCTCCTCTCGTTGAATGCATTCAGTGAGTGCGAGGTCTCGATGGCACCTGTCCTCGCCACGGTTCGCGGTGCAAGGGTGGTCTCAAGCCTCGGGCCGGTACTCGGGTTCGATGCCGGCACCCCGAAAGCCCACGTGGTCGACCGTGCCCTGCTCGATCGGGAGATGCTCGGCAGGGCAGCCAGGGCCGGGGCCGAGGTCCGGATGAAGACCTCGTTTGCCGACCGGAGGGATCATCGCATCCTCACCCGGGGAGTGAACGGGAAGGAGGAGATCTCTTTTGGGGTCCTCGTTGCTGCCGACGGGGCGAGGAGCCGGGTCGCGAGGGTGATGGGTATGCCGCGGCCTCCGGTATTCCTCGCGGGCCTGCAGGCCGACCTCCTGCACGGGATGGATCAGTCCGTGGTGGAGATTCACCCGGATGCATCGCCCGAGTTCTTCGGGTGGGCGATCCCCCTCGGCCCGGGGAGGGCAAGGGTAGGGCTTGCAGGGAGGTCCGGCACCATGGAAAGCTTCAGGAGGTTCATCTCACTCTTTTTGGAAGACTCGCACGAAGCATTTGTCCACCTGGTGAGCGGTACCATCCCGCTCGGCACCATGGCGCGGACATACGGGGACCGGGCCCTGTTTGTCGGGGATGCAGCGGGGATGGCAAAGCCCACGTCCGGGGGAGGAGTGTACACAGGCGTCAGGGCCGCACGCCATGCGGCGAGGGTGATCGGGGAAGCGGTCGCCAGTGGAGACTTGAGTGATCGGATGCTTTCCCGGTACGAAAAGGCCTGGAAAGAGGATTTCGGGAGAGAGCTCGACCAGGGGATGCGGCTCTTCCGGATGAGGCAGCAGCTCTCGGCGGAGGACGTGGCCAGGGTGATCTCGGCCCTCGCCGACCCATCAATCGTGGACGATATCATACGCCTCGGGGACATGGACCGGCCGGGGAGGCTTGTCGGGCGTCTTCTTACCCGCCCGTCTCTTTATCCACTTCTTGGCATACTCATTCGTTCAGGAGTGCGTCAAATTTACGAATAGCAATATTTTTTACCTAATAATTGTTACGATTAATTAGAATAGTAAAATTTAGGTGACTCTCGTGCACATACCCGATGCGTTCATTCCACTCACCCAGGCAGCGGTATACTGGGTCATCGCCCTAGTCTTCATTGCCCTCTCCCTCCGCTGGGCAAGAAACGAGATGCGAGAAGAGAAGGTCCCCCTTGTCGCTGTGCTTGCCGCGGGGATCTTTGCCATCCAGGCAGTAAACGTCCCGATCCCCTGGGGGACGAGCGGGCACATGATGGGTGCGGCCCTCGCGGCAATCGTGCTCGGGTCCCCCTTCGCGGCAGTCTTTGTCCTCACTCTTGTCCTCATCGTGCAGGGGGTGCTTTTCGGTGACGGGGGTATCACCGTGATGGGGGCAAATATCATCAACATGGGCGTGGTGGGGGGATTCGTAGGGTTCTACAGCTACAAGGGCCTGAATGCCGCCATAAAGAACCCGTACCCTGCCGCGTTCATCGCCGGATGGCTCTCGCTCGTGGTGGCGGCACTGGTCTGCGCGGTGGAGATGGCGATTGCCGGGACATTCCCCCTCGAACTTGGCCTCCTCTCAATGGGTCTCTATCACGCAGTCATTGGGGTTATCGAGGGCGGCATCACCGCGGTTGCCCTCTACCTGATCTACACCGCACGGCCCGATCTTCTCAAGAGCCCTGCGGGGGTGACTGCCTGATGGACAATAAGAACCTCCTCTACTTTGGGGTAATCATCGCCCTCCTCATCGCCGTAGCCGCGCCCTTCATCGCGTCCAGCAACCCCGACGGCCTGGAGAGCGCGTTCTTCGGTATCTTCGGGGCAAAAGAGATCCACGGCTCGGAGCTCGACGAGGACGCGGCAGGAGCCGCGGAGGAGCAGGTCCAGGAGATCACCGGGAACTCATTCTCTTTTGGCTCCCCCTTCCCTGACTATTCCATAGAGGGGATGGAAAAAGCAGGCGAGGCGCTGGCAATTGCGATTGGTACCCTCCTCGTGCTGGGGATTGCACTTGGTCTGGGCCGGGTCTTCTCCCGCTCTGATTAAAAAGAATATCTCTATTATTTTTCGCATACTAAAGGTGGCAGGATACAGAATCCATGCACCTTATCGAGACCAGGAATCTCACGTATACCTACCCGGGCAATGTCACGGGTCTTGATGACGTCAACTTCATCGCTCCCCGGAATGCCCGGATCGCGGTGATCGGTGCGAACGGGGCAGGCAAGAGCACGCTCTTCAAGCATTTCAACGGAATTTTCAGGCCCACGAGCGGGAGCGTCCTCATACGCGGGGAGCCGATCACCCGCGAGAACATCAGGGAGGTCCGAAAGTTCGTGGGGGTGGTCTTCCAGAACCCCGATGACCAGATATTCTCTCCTACCGTGGAGCAGGACGTGGCCTTCGGGCCCACCAACCTTGGCCTTGACGAGGAGACCATACACCACCGTGTCGAGGAAGCGCTCAGGGTTGTCGGGATCGAGCACCTCAAGGACCGGGTCCCACACCACCTGAGCGGAGGCGAAAAAAAGAGGGTGGCGATCGCCGGGATCATCGCGATGGAGCCGCAGGTCCTTGTTCTCGACGAACCGACTGCCGGGCTCGACCCCCAGGGGGTCAGGGATCTTGTCGGGTTCATCAACTCCCTCTCGCGGAATTATGGAATGACGGTGATCTTCTCCACCCACGATGTGTCCCTTGTCCCGGAAGTGGCAGACATCATCTATGTGATGCACCGGGGCCGGGTGGTGGCGAAAGGAGACTGCGACGAGATCTTTTCCAGGCCGGACCTCCTCTCATCGGTCCGGCTCGACGTGCCGGTCCTCCCCAAGCTCATCAGCAGCCTCCGCGACCAGGGGGTGGATATCACCATGGCCTATACCTTCACTGAAGCCAGGAAGCAGTTCCTCGCCGCATACAGGAGGAACGCGTGATCGAGGAACTTTTCTTCATCGAGAAGCAGACCTACCGCAAGAGCATCATCCACCAACTTGACGCCAGGGTGAAGATCATCATCTGTTTTGCCGTGATCGTGGCGATGGTCGCGACCCCGTATTCCCCCCTGGTATTTCCCGTGGCAGGCACGTTCGCACTGTTTTTTCTTGTCCTTTGGGTCCTCGCCCGCCTCTCACCGGTCGTGTATGCAAAGCGACTCGTCATGATCCTCCCGTTTGGCCTCTTCATCATCCTTGTGCAGGTATTTGTCCAGAACCCCTACTACACGGTATTCACACCCATCGCGGATCTCCCCCTCGGGCTGCACATCTACCGCGAGTCCGTCGAGTTTGCGACGATCCTCCTCATCAAGTTCCTGGTCTGTATCTCCTTTATCATCCTGCTCTCGTCGACAACGAAAGTGCAGGACCTCCTCGAGGGGGCGGGCAGGCTCGGCCTTCCTGCAGAGTTCACCCTCACGCTCGGGATGATGATCCGGTATGTCTATGTCTTTGGCTACATGTACAGGAAGATCAACGAAGCGCTGGCTACCCGGCATTTCGGGCCGTTCGATTCGCGCCTCCCTTACCGCTACCGGCTCCGGACCCTCGCCTACACCATCGGCACCCTCTTCATCCGATCCTACGAACAGGGCGAAAGGACCTACACGGCCATGCTCTGCAGGGGATACGGGAGGGAGAGCCACCTCTACATTAGGAAAAAACCGGTGCTTTGGAGGGACTGTGCATTCCTCGCGTGCGGTCTTGCCGTTGCGGTCTGTACCCCCGTCATCTTCTGGCTCTCCTCGATAGGACTGGTATGACCGCATCTTTTTTTTCTTCCCGCGGCGTTGATCTCTCGTATGGCAAGCACGTTTGGATATGGGTTCATCACGAACCTTGTGCATATCTGCAAGCACTTCTCGCTGAAGCCCGAGGAGGCATTTTACGGGGCGGCGGACCACCTCGATGGGTTCATCATCCCCGATCAGTTCAAGGGGACCGAGATCGAGGAGATCGCAGACATGCTCCGCAAGCGAATCGTGTGGCACCAGCCGGGGACACTCGATCGCGAGGAGGCAGCCGAGGTGGTGCGGCTGATCAACAGGCTGATCATCGCCATTGACAAGGCCCTGGGGATAAAGGACCCCGATCTGGGCGAATTCCATTGACTTTTTCCCATTCCTACCTTCACCATTAAGTGGTCAGCGGCCCAATACTATATGTGACGTCCGTTTTGCGGCAAAGAGCGTATTTTTTCGCAGGGGGAAGCAATGGCCGACACGTATGATGCATCTCATATCACGGTACTGGAAGGTCTCCAGCCGGTGCGGGAGCGGCCAGCCATGTACATCGGGAGCACCGATGCCCGCGGTCTCCATCATCTCGTCTACGAGGTCGTGGACAACTCCATCGACGAAGGCCTCGCCGGGTTCTGCGACCGTATCTGGGTGACCATCCACACGGACGGATCGGTCTCGGTCCTTGACAACGGGAGAGGCATCCCCGTCGATGCAATGAACAACACGAAGAAGAGCGCACTCGAGGTCGTCCTCACTGTCCTCCACGCGGGAGGGAAATTTGACAAGAACACCTACCAGGTATCCGGCGGTCTCCACGGGGTCGGCGTCTCGGTCGTAAATGCCCTCTCGCGGTGGCTCCACGCCCGTGTCTACCGGGAAGGAAACATCTACGAGATGCGGTTTGAGCGTGGCCGCCCGACCGGCCCCATCGAGCGACGTTCGGAGGACCTTATCGAGATGGAAGCCCGCTACGAGGCATGGTACGGAGAAAAACCGCCCCGGCAGGGATCCGACCGTGCAGCGTTCATCGCCAATACCGAAAAGCGGCTCTCAGGGACCCTGATCACTTTCCTCCCGGACGATACCATATTCGAGACCACGGCCTTCGATTACGATATCCTGGCCCACCGGTTGAGGGAGCTTGCGTTTCTCAACTCCGGGATCCGCATCAGGATCAGCGATGAACGGACGGGCGATGCCGAGACGTTCTACTACGAGGGGGGTATCGCAGAGTACGTCCAGTTCCTGAACGCAGGAAACGAACCCCTCCACCCTGACATCATCTGCCTGAAGAAGAACGACCCAGAGAACATGACCGATATCGAGGTCGCCCTCCAGTACACCACTGCGTTCTCGGAGCAGGTCTTCTCCTACGTCAATAGCGTGAACACGAGGGAAGGGGGGACGCACCTCGAAGGGTTCAGGAGCGCGATCACAAAGGCCATCAACAACTCGGCCAAGAAGAACAACCTGATCAAGGAGGCGGGCCTCTCCATCCGCGGAGAGGACGTGAGGGAAGGCCTCACCGCCATCGTCAGCGTGAAGCTTGCAAACCCCCAGTTCGAGGGCCAGACCAAGATGCGGCTTGGCAACAGCAACGTCAAGGGGATCGTCGATTCCCTGGTCTACCAGTCGCTCTCGGATTACTTCGAGGAGAACCCGAAAGTCCTCTCCACGATCGTGGAGAAGGTCATCTCTGCCGCCCGTGCCCGTGAGGCCGCACGGAACGCGAGGGAGCTCGCACGAAGGAAGAGTACGCTTGAAACATCCGGGCTGCCCGGAAAACTTGCGGATTGCTCGGAGCGCGACCCTGCAAAGAGCGAGATCTACATCGTGGAGGGGGACTCGGCAGGAGGGTCCGCAAAGCAGGGGCGGGACCGCAGGTTCCAGGCGATCCTTCCACTCAGGGGGAAGATCCTGAACGTGGAGAAGGCGACCCAGCACAAGATCCTGAAGAATGCCGAGATCCAGGCCCTCATCTCCGCCATCGGCACCGGCATAGGGGAACAGTTCGACCCCGAGAAAGCCCGCTACCACCAGGTCATCCTGATGACCGATGCAGATGTCGACGGGGCGCACATCCGGACCCTCCTCCTCACGTTCTTCTTCCGCTACATGAAGCGGCTCATAGAGGAGGGATACGTCTACATCGCACAGCCCCCGCTCTTCCGGGTGACAAAGGCCAAGGCAGAGCGGTATGCGTTTGCTGAGGATGAGATGAAACGGATAGTAGCCGAGCTTGGCGAGAAGGGCGTCTCGGTCCAGCGGTACAAGGGTCTTGGAGAGATGAACGCCGAGCAGCTCTGGAGCACCACGATGGACCCGGGCCGCCGCGTCCTGAAGAAGGTGACCATCGAGGACGCAAGTTACGCAAGCGAGATATTCGAGAAGCTGATGGGAGAGGACGTGGTGGCCCGCCGCGACTTCATTAAGCGTCACGCAAAGGAGGTGACCAACCTTGACATCTGATCCTGGCGCACCAGGGGCAACTGCACCGGCCACCGATGCCCGGGTCATCCCCATCAACATCGAGGAGGAGATGAAGTCCTCCTACATCAACTACGCGATGAGCGTGATCATCGGGCGGGCCATTCCCGATGTGAGGGATGGGTTGAAACCGGTCCACCGCCGCTCGCTCTTCTCCATGTGGGAGATGGGCAACACCCACGACAAGCCCACGAAAAAGAGTGCCCGCGTGGTGGGGGACGTGATGGGGAAGTACCACCCCCACGGCGATGCGGCAATCTACGACACCATCGTCAAGATGGCCCAGCCGTTCAGCTACCGCTACCCGCTCGTCGAGGGGCAGGGGAACTTCGGGTCAATCGACGGGGACGCGCCTGCGGCGATGCGTTACACCGAGGTGAGGCTGAACCCGATCGCAGAGGAGCTCCTCCACGACATCGAGAAGGAGACGGTGGGATTTGTCCCCAACTTCGACGAGTCTCTCGAGGAGCCGGTGGTACTGCCTGCAAAGGTCCCAAACCTCCTCGTCAACGGTTCGAGCGGGATTGCCGTGGGCATGGCCACCAACATGCCGCCGCACAACCTGCGGGAGGTCTGCAGTGCCGTAATCCAGTACCTCGATACCCCTGACGCACCCGCGGAGGCGCTCATGCAGCACCTTCCCGGCCCCGACTTTCCCACAGGCGGGGTCATCATGGGGACCGAGGGGATCAGGAGTGCGTACTTGACCGGGCAGGGGAAGGTCACTGTACGGGGTGTCGCGGAGATCGAAGACCGCGGGGGCAAAGGAGAGCGGATCATCATCACGGAGATCCCGTTCCAGGTGAACAAGGCGAAGCTGATCGAGCATGTCGCGACACTTGTCCGGGAGAAGAAGATCGAGGGGATCTCCGATATCCGCGACGAGTCTGACAAGGAAGGGCTCCGCGTGGTCGTGGACCTCAAAAAGGGCGTCATCCCAGGGGTCATCCTCAACCAGCTCTACAAGCACACGAGCCTTGAGAGCACGTTCGGGATCATCAACCTCGCGATCGTCGAAAACCAGCCCCGGTACCTCCCGCTCACCGGCCTTATCCACGAATTCGTCCAGCACCGCATCAATGTCATACGGCGCCGGAGTGAGTTCGACCGAAGGAAGGCGGAGGAACGTGTCCACATTCTCAGGGGACTCCTCCTTGCCCTGGATCGGATCGACGAGGTGATCGCGGCCATCCGCGCCTCCGATACTGCCGAGACTGCGAGGAACACCCTTGTCATGCGGTTCGGCCTTGACGACGCGCAGGCGACCGCAATCCTCCAGATGCAGCTCCGGCGCCTGGCAGCACTCGAGCAGAAGAAGATCCTTGACGAGAAAATTGAGCTTGAGAAGGAGATCGCCCGCCTCACCGAGATCCTCTCGGACGAAAAGAATATCAGGAGGGAGATCCGCCTCGAACTCGCAGAGATCTCGTCGAAATACGGCGACGAGCGCCGGACCCGGATATCAGAAGAGGTCACGTCGATCGAGAAGGAGGACATGATCGAGGACAAGAAGGTCTTGGTCTCGCTCACGAAACTCAATTACATCAAGCGGATGGACCTTGACACCTACCGGCAGCAGCGCAGGGGGGGCAGGGGTATCATCGGGATGTCCACCAAAGAGGAGGACTTCGTTGACAATGTCTTCGTTGCGAACACCCACGATTACCTCCTCTGTTTCACCACGACCGGGCGGGTGTACTGGCTCAAGGTCTACGACATCCCTGAAGGGGCAAGGACCGGCAGGGGCAAGGCGATCGTCAACCTCCTCAACCTTGACAACGAGAAGGTGACGACGGTCATCCCTGTCCGGGAGTTCAGGCAGGATCACTTCCTCTTCTTCGCCACCCGGAAGGGCATGGTCCTCAAGGTGCCGCTCGAGGAGTTCTCCCGGCCGCGCTCGACAGGCATCAACGCCATCAACCTCCGGGAGGGTGACGAGCTGGTCGATGTCAAGATCACCGACGGCACGAGGGATGTCCTCCTCACCACCCGAAAGGGCCAGAGCCTCCGCTTCCACGAGATGGCGGTCAACCCGCACCACAGAGGGGCCATGGGTGTCATCGGGATACGGATGAGGGGGAGCGACACCCTGCAGGCAGTCTCACTCGTCGAGAAGGACCACCTCCTGACCGTCACTGAGACCGGGTATGGGAAGCGGACCGAGTTCGACGAGTTCCGGGGTCATGGCCGGGGGACCATGGGGGTCAGAAACATCCTCACAGAGTTTCGCGGCGGAGTGGTGGACGCAAAAGCAGTCTCTGTTGACGACGAGATCATCCTGATGAGCGCCTCGGGAATCGTCATCCGCACGAAGGTATCCGAGATATCCATCCAGAAGAGGAGCACCCGCGGTGTTCGGATCATGAAGATGGAGGAGGGCGACCGGGTGGTCGGCTATGCGATCCTCCAGCCCGAGCTTGAAGAGTGATCCTGGATCAACTAATCGTTTTTTCCTCTTTCTGGGTCACCCTTTCAGACAGGGGCGGTAACCCCTGTGATTTTCAGTCCGAAGCGCAACGGATGGTGGCCTTTCCATTCGCAGTACCAGGATTTTTTTCCGGAGAAGGGAACCTTGCCCCATCACCTGCCTCCGCGCCTTCCTTGAGAACCAGCGCATGGGGCCGTCACCTCCTCCGGCACATTCATCCTCTCGCGAAACCCTGGTCTGAACGATGTACCGCACTTCATACCACCTCTCCACGAGCGGAGAAGGGGACATCCTGGATCTCACCCCTCAGGTAAGGGAGGCGATCAGGGCAGCCGGGGTCGAGGAGGGCATGGTCAATATCTTTGTCACCGGGTCGACTGCCGCGGTCACGACGATCGAGTACGAGCCGGGGGTGCTCTCTGACCTGCACAGGGCACTCTCGGTGGTGGCCCCTGACGACATTCCCTATGCCCATGACAGGCGATGGGGGGATGGAAATGGACGATCGCACGTCAAGGCCGCTCTCGTGGGCCCCTCCCTCTCCATCCCGGTGGGAGGAGGCGAGCCGATGCTTGGGACCTGGCAGCAGGTGGTGCTGCTTGAACTTGATGTACGCAGAGAACGTTCAAGAACCGTCGTGGTCACGGTCACCCCGTGAGACCTCGTTTGAAATGCCGCCAGGTGCAGTCCTGGAAATAAAAAAGGATGTGGGTCTTCCCTAGTCCAGGGGGATCGTCTCCAGCTGGGAGACCAGTTCCCATATCCGGGTCCGGGCATGGACCGGCATGTTCGGGTCGTTGCTGATCTCGTCGATCTTCGAGATCGCTTCTGCCGCCCGAAGCCCGGAGTTTTTGTTATTGTTCATCAGCAGCTGCCGGGTCTCGTCCGCGACCCTGCGGATATTCCGTGGTATGGTGCTGTCGTCCATGATGTGCTGGAGCATCTGGATGCAGCTCTCGATGGTTTTGTCAGGGTTGGTCATTACAATCCCCTCCGGTGTTCTCCCCGGAAAACTCCTCAATAACGAGTCATTTTCGGTCCACTATTTATATCGGGAGCAGGTCATATAAACCATCCGACATGGTCGCCTCCTTCCTGCCAGGGCCGTTCGCAAAGTCGATATGGGCAGACCACGTACCTGCTCACCAAAGAACGAGTCGTGGGTCTGATGAAACGCGAAGACGAGATCATGGCCGAGCACCTCCTGAAGGGGGGCAAGATGCTCTCGGCGTCCTGCCCGGCATGCGGGTGCCCGCTCTTTGAGGTGAGGGGAGAGACCCTCTGTGTGGTCTGTGCCGAGGAGAAGGCGGGCAGCAAAGAGGTGAAAAGGGCTTCCCCTTCGGGGGAGGAAACGGCCGCACACGCTCCACCACCTGCCTCATCACCACTCCGCCCCATTGCGTCCCCCCGGCTTGCAGACGCGCTCGAGGAGACCCTCGTTGTGCTCTGCGCCAGGATACGCGACGAGAAAGATCCCCGATGCGCCGCGGTGCTGATGGAGGCCGTGGTCACGGGGATCGAGGGACTTGGCGCTTTGCGGTCCCGCTGACCTCAGAGGTATTGCCTGCGTGCAAGTTCGTGTATCTTTTTTGCCCGCTGTTCCCCGATCCCTCTGACCGCGAGCAGTTCCTCTTCCGTTGCATTCACCACCGCCCGGACCGATCCGAAGTGGTCCAGGAGGAGCCGCGCGTTCTTTAAGCCGATCTCCGGAAAGGAGGCGATCACAAGTTCCTGCTGCTCCTTGCGGGAATTCCCGTGACGCTTCATGGGGAGGGTACGCTCCCGCTCGCCTCCTTCCTCCCTCCGTGCGAGGACGAGTATCATCTGCGCGGTGTCCTCCTCGTCTTTCGTGAAGAGGACGCTGATCCCGAGATCGACCGCAATGGCGGCAAGGGCGCCCCTGACGGCGTTCGGGTGGATGTCCCGTGTAGTATAAAGTTCACCCCCCTCGATGATCAGGACCGGCCTTGGGGCGCTCTCTGAAAGTGCCTTCAGCTGCCCAAAGAGGTCCCTCTCCACCAGGGTGTCCACAAAGTCCCGCGCAGTCTTCCTCTCGATGAGGATCCGATCCCCGACCGCATAATCGCCGGAAGGGAGCCTGCCGAGCGTGAGGGTCACTCCCATGTTGCTCAGGATCTCTACCACCTTCGAGGAAGTCTCCCGGTCGTCAACCCGGACTTGTGGGCCACGGGCTGCGAATTCCCCGATGCTCGACTGGACTTGTGCCTGCGCCCTCTGACCGGGAAGTCCCTGCGATCGCGGGGAGATGTGCTTTATTCCCGAGAGCATGGAGCGCTCCCTGTTCTGGCTCACGTACCGGAATACCTCGTCAGAGGTCCCCTTCGTGACAAGGACGACGATCCTCCCCTTCCCGCTCCTGCCGGTCCGCCCCTTCCTCTGGATGCTCCGGATCTCTGAAGGCACCGCCTCGTAGAAGACCACGAGGTCGGTCGAAGGCACGTCAAGGCCCTCCTCCCCGACGGAGGTCGCAACCAGCACCCGGAAGTCGCCGGCCCGGAACTTCTGCAGTGCCTCTATCTGCCGCTTCTGAGAAAGGCCCTTCTCGCTGTCCTTTGTTGCCTGGCCGACGAACCGCTGGCAGGCGATCCCTTCGGAGTTGAGGTGGTCGACAATCTGCTGCACCATGTCGCGAAACGTCGCAAAGATGATGATCCGGCTCTCCGGTGAGGACTCGAGCTGATCCTTCACCACCCTGGAGAGGATCTCCATCTTGGGGTGGAGTTCCTCCTTCCATGACATGCAGCGTTCCAGGATCCGGATGAATACCGGATCCCTTGCAAGCCGTGCCGTCGCTTTCGGGCCGGAACCTCCCGACCCCTCTGAGAAGAGCCGGGTGATGTAGGATGCGAGCACCCGGCTGCCCTGGGACTCTGCGAGCGAGAGCGCATGTCGCAGTTTCATCAGTTCTGCGTAGATAGAGGCTGCAGCGTACCCTGAAGACTCCCGCGCCTGTATCTGTTCCTGCACCTGCGCATTGAGTTCCTGGAGGGCCTTCATGGAGAGTTGCTGCCGGGGCGGGACACGGAACCCGAGTTGTGTTAACTGGGAAAGCCGCGAGTCGACGAGTATGTTCAGGTCTGATGCTGCCTGCTTCAGTTCGGGCGGGAGGTCGACTTCCACGACCTCGATCTCCCGCTCGTGGATGTAGGGGGCCACGTCCCTGTCGTGCTCGGTCCTGCTCTCGACCCTGGCAACACCGAGGTTCTGGCAGACATCCTCAACCTTCTCCAACTGGCCACCCGGGGAGGCCGTCATTGCCAGGACAAGGGGCGAGTCCGCGGTCTCGAGGTACCGCTGCGCAAGGAAGACATACGCGTAATTTCCGACCGCACGGTGGCACTCGTCAAAGATCATCAGCGAGACGTCACGCAGGTCGTAACTTCCCGCAAGTATGTCGTTTTTGATCACCTGGGGCGTTGCGAAAACCACCCTGGCCCTCTTCCAGGCGGCTGCACGGTCTCCTGAAGGTGTCTCTCCTGTGAACATTACCAGGGTGTTCTCATCCTGGGAAGGGAGCGAGAGGAACTGCCGGAAGAAGCGGAGGTGCTGCTCCACCAGGGGCTTGGTGGGGGCCATCATCACCACCCTGCCGCCCTGGTTGTAGAGCCTCGAGGCCGCGACAAGGAGTGCAATCGCAGTCTTCCCGAGGCCCGTGGGCAGTACGACCATGGTATGCCCCTCGAGCGCTTTCATCGCGATGGAGAGCTGGTAGGTGCGCGACTCAAGACTGCCGGGCGCGATGAAAGGGTGGGTGATAGTGTTCATGCAGGGGGGAGGGATTCGAAGGTCATGGACCCCTCGACGAGGGCCCGGATGAGGTCAGGGAGGGTGGTGGTCGGTACGCGTACCTGGTCCATGCTGTCGCGGTCCCTGAGCGTCACCGTCCCGGTCTCGGGGGTCTCGTAATCGACAGTGACGGCAAATGGCGTCCCAATCTCGTCCTGCCTCCGGTAACGGCGCCCGATGGCCCCGGAGTCGTCGAACTCCGCCATGATCCCCCGTGCCTTGAGTGCGTTGACGATATCGAGTGCGATCCCGGGGAGCCCGTCGCGGTTCATCAGGGGGAAGACCGCCACCTGGATTGGCGCGATGCGCGGGGGAAGTCGCAATACGCGGCGTTCCTCGTCTTTTACTGTCTCCTCGGCATAGCGGTGCTCGAGCACCGCGTAGATCATCCGGTCTATGCCGTAACTCGGCTCGATCACGTGGGGTGTGACCTCCTCCCCGGGGATCTCGACCTCCTCCTCCCTGACCTGGTAGAGGTCAGGGGAGATGAAGACCTCCTCGCCATCGATGGTGATGGTGACCCCGTCCGGGCCGGGGACCGCGTCTGCGAGTGCGTCGGCGACCGCCTTGGCCTTCCCCCTGAACCTGGGGCCGAGTGCGCCCATGTTGGCGGCGACGCGCACCCTGCGCTCCTTCCGCGGGGCCTCGTACGGTATGAACACCGCAAATCGCTGCCCGCTCTGCTTCTCGTGCGCCTTTAAGTCGTAGTCAGTGCGATCCGCGATGCCCACGGTCTCAACCCAGCCGAACCGTTCCGAATAGATCTCCGCGTCCCAGCAGTCCTCCGCGTAGTGGGCACGTTCGTCGGGGAGGTGCTGGCGGAAGCGGAGCTTCTCCGGGTCGACCCCGACGGTCACCAGAAGGTGGTGCGTGAGGGCAAGGTAATACGCCACGTACTGGTTGGCGATCAGTCCCCCACGCACTGCCTCATCCATGGTGGTCTCCAGTGCGGGGGTTCCTTCCTGCTGTTGGCGTATCCCGAGCAGGGGCATGCGGTACCCCGCATAACGGGAGAAGAACGGATGGTCCTTCTCATCGGGATGGACAAATATCTCCGCTTCTGCCTGGGTGAACTCCCGGAGGCGGATCATGCCCTGCCGGGGAGAGATCTCGTTCCTGTAGGACTTTCCGATCTGTACCACGCCGAACGGGAGCGTGTCGCGGTAGAACCGCAGGAGGCGCTGGAAATCGGTGAACATCCCCTGTGCGGTCTCAGGGCGGAGATAGCCCTTTCTCTGGGAACCCGGGCCAATAGATGTCTGGAACATCAGGTTGAACAAAAAGACCTCGACCTTGCCGAGCACTTCCCCGCAGGCAGGGCAGGGAAGGGCAGAGAGCACGCGGGAGAGTTCACCGGTGTCCATGGTCGAGGCCGCCGGGATCCCCTGCCCCTCCGCGATATGGTCGGCACGGAGGTACTCCCTGCAGTGGGGGCACTGGCACATCTTGTCAGAGAAACCCTTCACGTGTCCCGAGGCGATGAAGACGTCCTCCTGCCCGATGGTGGGACACTCGATCTCGTAGTACCCTTCACGGACAACGTAGAATTCCCTCCACGTATTTTCGATCCGCCTCTTCATCATGGAGCCGAGGGGCCCGTAGTCGATGAAACCCGCTACCGAGCCATAACATTCGGACGCCGGCCAGATAAATCCCCTTCTCCTGGCCAGATCCATTATTTTATCGTATATATCGCTCATGGACACACTTCTCTCTTATATCTGGCGCTGGGGCCAGAAAAACTGTGCGGGAGGGCCCGTGTCGGCCAGGGGAGATCTCTATTCCGCATCAAGAGAAAGAACCCCCAAATGTCTGGATCTCCCTGCTCCAGCCTTCACGCAAGAGACCGAGGCAGAAGGATAGTGTTATATATATTGCTGGGTATCTTATTCGATAATTCACGAGCGAGGTTTCATGCAGGACGACAAGAGAAAGAGAGAGCTGCTCCAGTTGTTCACCAATATATCAGGGAAAACAAAGATCGTGGAACCCATGAAAAAGATCCACGGGACCCTTCGGGACCGTGATGCCGTGGAGCGCGAGATCGCGCTGGTCATGCGGGAGATTCTGGAACAGGGTTTTTTTAAGACAAAACTCAAGCCCATCCAGCTGGCAAGGCTTGTATCTGCCTATTACGCGGGGAAGAACGATACCGAGATCGCCCGGGAGCTTGGGGACGAGAAACTTTCAAAGACGGTTGCCCGTGCCAGGGTGAGGCTCAAGCTCTTCCGCGAACTGGACTTCAAGATGCCGTTTGACCAGGACCGGATGGAGGATCTCCTCCTGTCAGGCAAGACGATGAAGGAGGTGAGCGAGGACCTCGGCGTCAGCCCGTCCACGCTTCGGGAATACCGGCACGTGATCGAGCAGAGGGACGATGTCACGATCGATCCCTTCCTCGAGCGGATCAAGGACGTGATGGAGGACAGGGACCTCTCCGAGCAGATGACCAGGAGCGCCACGAAGGACAGCCTCGGCGAAGCAATCGACATCACCGAGGCAGAGATGATCGACGTCACCTGATCATTCCGATACCCTTTTTTTCCTCCGCTTCCCCAATATCCCTCACTGGGTCATAGAGGAAGGAACCAAGATGAAACTCACGTGGTTCGGACATTCCTGCGTGCTCCTGCAGGGCAGCAAAAACGTGCTCATCGACCCGTTCGTCCCTGACGGCGCCGTCGATGCGGAACCGGACGTGGTAGCGGTCACCCACGGGCATTCCGATCACATGGGGAACGCGGCGTCATATGGGGTGACGGTGGTCGCCATCAATGAAGTGGCAAAATACCTCCGGACGAAGGGTGTCGATGCCGAGGCCATGAACATCGGGGGCACGATCGAGGTGAAAGGAGTGCGGATCACCATGACCCCTGCCCTCCACTCTGCGTGGATAGAGGAGGCGGGTATCGGGTGCAACGGGGGGTGTGCGGCGGGTTTTGTCATTCGAATGGACAATAAGGCCGTGTACCATGCCGGCGATACGGCACTCTTCTCGGACATGTCCCTGATTGGGGAGCTCTACCACCCCGATCTTGCCCTCCTCCCCATCGGGGGAAGGTTCACGATGGGCCCCGAGGAGGCGATGGTCGCGGCCCGGTTCATCGGTGCGCCGCTGGTCATCCCGATCCACTACAACACCTGGCCCCCAATCGTTCAGGACCCTTCGGCGTTTAAGCAGGCGCTCGAAAGGACCACCGACTGCAGGGTCTGTATCCTCGCCCCGGGAGAATCAACCACGCTCTGAAAAGACCATCCCTGACGAGGGTATGGGGAGCATTCGCCCCGGCTCGCACCCCTGTGCATGTGCATTTTTTTTGTGAACCAGGTTGGAGGGGACGCCTCGTCAGATACCCTTATATTGTCATACTTGAATGTTGATCCATGGAAGAGTGTGTGTAACGATGGAACTTGACGGGAAAACAGTGATTGGTGCAGGCGTTGTACTATTTGTGATCGTGGTCGGGATTTGGTACATGTTCATCAAGTGAGGGAAGAGTAACAGATCCCATTCGAAGAACAACGCTGCTTTTCATCCACCTTTTTTTTCATCCACTACCCCTGCAACCCGCGTTTCTTGCGATTCCCACAAGGGCCTGCGCAGAATCCCCGCATAGGTATCACCTTCCCGGCATATGTGTCTGGGAATTGTAACCAATAACCAACTAATAGTAAAATATATTTAACAATATGTTAAACTCAATAAGCATATGCACGTGATAGCAGGTGAATGCATATCCGGAAGGAGGCCCTCGTGATTCTCCACACTGGCTCTTATGCACGCGATATTCACGTTCTACAACTGCATGACCGCGCAGGTGCGAACGCAGCGAATGGTAAAGCAACCTCCCTGGCAGAAGGGATAGACATGTCCGATTCGGCCCATAGCAGCAAGGCAGACCCCGATTACGAGGTGGTCTTTCCCGTCGACCGGGTCAATGTCATGACGATCACCATTAGCCCGGAACACTGGATTGAGATGTATGAAAACATGACGGAACTGGACGGAGAGTTCGGTACAAACTACGGTCAGATACCTTCCCTTCGAACCCGAATGTCTCGAGTAGATCTTCTGGAGTAAAGTCCAGTATCTCGTTCACGGACACTGACTGATCGAGTTTGTTGTTGATCAGGAGTTTCACGGTCGGTATGAAGGTCTGACTGCGGCCACCGAGTCCCCCTAAAATCGAGTCGAAGAAATTGGTTTGGGCATCAATTTTATCGATCAGCGTCACATTACCTAGTGAGAAGGTCACGTTTTTTTCTTCATTAAATTCTGTAAACGTTACCTTCTCATTTCTCTTCTGGCGAAGTCAGGTAGACAAGAGAACATGAGGGGTGATAAAAAAGCCTCTTCTCTTTTTAGGTGTTCTCGTGGTTTACTACATCGAATGAGAAGGAATATAATTCCTGGAGAACTGTATGGAAGAACGCAAAATTCGCAAACATCTTCTCATATTAGTTATAAATAAATATATCTTCAATTCTAATTCCCATTAATGCTGAAAAATTTCAGCATTCACTGTAGGAGTGATGCAATGAAAAAACTCATATTTGCGATTATCAGCATATCTGTCCTTATCGTAGGACTGGCAATGGCAGCCGACCCGATCAACGCGACCACCGAGACCCAGGGTATCTCGACCACCACTGGTACGGTAGTCCTCGGGACCATGACCAACTCGGAGACCATTGTGTTTACCGGGTCCACTATGGATATCAGGGACAACCCGCCACTTGGTGCACGCTATGGTGATTGGCTCTGGGCAGCCGAGGGTCCCAATAACATATGGGTTATTGGGGAAGATGACGGTGATGTATATATTTCCTTACCCGAGCGCCAGGCGGTGATGTCCTATACCGAGTCTGTCCTCGCTGACAACGGGTACACCGAGTTCAACGAGATGCAATCGATGGACACTGGCAACAAGGTGGTAAACCAGGACAACTTCAAGTCAACCGAACAGTTCGACTATGTTGCGTTCAGCGATGCGATGGGCAGGGCAACAACCTCCGAGAGCCTCCTGCTCGACCTGGTGAGCCAGGGATCGCTCGCTGATGACCGGTTCATTTGTCCGTTCGCCACGGGAGACAATGGTATTATCCCACCGTACTGCAACGTCTACGAGATGGGCTCCTCCTTCACCGGAAGCCAGGTCTCCGAGATCACCCAGGCCAACACGAACTTTATCGCGAAGTCCGCGGATGTCCCGACTGAGGCCGCTTACTCTATCGGCCTGTCAGGAACCGGCTCTGCAGCTGCATGGATTAACACCCATGTCATGGAAGGCAGAACTGCTGGAGTATACTATGGTGATTACTGGGATACGGGTTATCCGGAGCATCATTTCTGGAACTATGACATGAATACTGGATGGATTCACACTTATAATGTAAATGATGTAGTTGGAGGATCCGGCTTCATGCAGGGCGTCGACCTTGTGTATAAGGAGAAGACCACCGCGTCCGGAGTGATCGAAGCGTTCAGCAAGTCGATGGCAGTCCAGGACGGCGTGCGCCGGCTGTAGAAACCAGTGTTGACCGATGAGCAAAAGGGGCATACGAAAGCCCCAATCCATTTTCTACGCATTTTTTTGTGTGGTTCGTTCTTATATGGGAAAAAAAGCTCTTCACCGAATGGACTAGGGGAAGTGGGGAGAAAACGAGGGCAATACCATCATCTCTCTCCAGAAAAATTGCGGAATTTTAATATAGTCAATTCTAAGAGTGTATTTTCATACTGATTTATTCAGTATGAAATGTAGGAGGGATAATGAAAAAAATTGTCCGTATTGTCCTTATCCTTGCCGTCCTCATCGTAGGAATGGCAATGGCGGCCGATCCAATCAACGCGACCACGGAGACCCAGGGGATCTCCACCACTATGGGAGTAGTCGTGATGGGCACGATGACAAACTCCGAGTCTGTCGTGATGACCATATCCACCATGGATTTGCGTGACAACCCGCCGTTGGGTGCGTTAGGGAACACTCCGGCATATGACGGAGGAGGCTTCTTACCCGGTCTGAATCCAAGTAATCACTGGGCTGACTTTACGTATGGGCCGGGTATTGAGTTGTTTTCATTACCCGAGCGCCAGGCGGTGATGTCCTATAGCGAGTCTGTCCTCGCTGACAACGGGTACACCGAGTTCAACGAGATGCAGTCTATGGACACCGGCAACAAGGTGGTGAACCAGGACAACTTCAAGTCGACCGAGCAGTTCGACTATGTCGCGTTCAGTGATGCCATGGGAAGGGCAACCACTTCCGAGAGCCTCCTGCTCGACCTGGTGAGCCAGGGATCGCTCGCTGCTGACCGGTTCATTTGTCCGTTCGCCACGGGAGACAATGGTATCATCCCACCGTACTGCAACGTCTACGAGATGGGCTCCTCCTTCACCGGAAGCCAGGTCTCCGAGATCACCCAGGCCAACACGAACTTCATCGCAAAGTCCGCGGATGTCCCGACTGAGGCCGCTTACTCTATCGGCCTGTCAGGAACCGGCTCTGCAGCTGCGTGGATCAACACCCATGTCATGGAGGGCAGGACTGCTGGATATTGGCCTTACGAAGATTTTGGTGGTTCCGGTATTTTATTCTGGAACTACGATACCGGTGATGGCGCCATTCCATATTTGGGAGGAAATGGGAGGACCGGCTTCATGCAGGGCGTTGACCTGGTCTACAAGGAGAAGACCACCGCATCCGGTGTGATCGAAGCGTTCAGCAAGTCGATGGCAATCCAGGACGGCGTTCGCCGGCTGTAACCTTTCAGTAGCGAGAGAAGAACACGAGGGGTGATAAAAAAGCCTCTCCTCTTTTTTCAAAAGATCAGATGACCAGTGTATAAAGCGTCAATAAAAAAATGTGGGTCCTGAAAGATTAAAAGTCTGTCATCACCCGGAACTGGTCGATCTCTTCCTTGTTCATCTGCTCGAGGAAAAGGTCTGCAGCGGTGTGCACGTCCTTGCTTGCCGTGATCGCCCGTCCGACCACGATGATGTCGGCCCCTGATGCGAGGGCCTTCTTCACGCCATCGACGCGGATGCCCCCGGCAGTCGCGACCAGCAGTTTCCCGCCGGCAGCCTTTTTCAGGGCAGGGATGTCTCCCCATGCATGCTCCGAGCTCTCGGCATCGATAGCCCGGTGGAGCTCGACCACGTCGGGCTTGACCCTGAGAGCCTTTAACACCTTCAGGGGCTCGGGGACATTGAGCATGTCCACCACCGAGTAGATCCCGGTCTTCTTCGCCTCTGCAATCGCCTTCTCGAGGGTGGGAAGGGGGGCGAGGCCGGAGATGACCACTGCGTCGGCGGAGGAATCGGCTGCCATCCGGGCCTCGAGGTTCCCGGTGTCGAGGATCTTCATGTCGGCGATGATGAAAGCGTTCGGCCTGACCTTCCGGATTTCCGAAATTATAGAGAGGCCGAACCGCTTGATCAGAGGTGTCCCGGCCTCGATGATCAGGTGGTCGTTCTGCGGGAGCTCTGCGAGGACGGAGTGCACCTTGTTCATGTCCACGAGGTCAAGGGCGACCTGCAGGTATGGCGGGTCCCAGAGCCTCTGGACTTTGAATCCCATGACTGCGTGGGCGGCCCGGTCCTTCTCGTAAAGAAGTGTTTTCTGGTCAGGAAACTTATCCATCGCCCGTGAGAGCGCGAGTTTCGTGGCCCCGTAATTGTACCGGTAGATCTTGTTGTAGTCGGCGGCCGCGGGATCGAGGTAGATGCTGGCCATGATGACCAGGGACTCAAGGTCTGACTTCCCGAAGAGACCCTCCTCCACGCAGTCGGCGACTGCCTTTGCGACCGCGGCCTGGACAGGACCGAACATCTCCTTGATCTGGACCCCCTTCCGCAGCGTCACCTTGGGAACGATCAGGGTTGCCGGCTTTGCGAGGAGGTTCGGGCGGACCACCGCGAGGAGCGGCGTGTGCCCGGCAGAGAGCTGGGAGAGGGCGTTTGCGAATGCAGCTCCTACCGGGCCCTCCTTCTCCCCGAGGATCAGGTCGACATGGGCCAGTTCCGGCCCGTCGCCCACCAGTGCTTCACCTATGAGGTACATAAAACGACTCGTAACTCCTACTCATTATGTGACCTGAATATATGATAAAGATATGAGAAATCCCGGGTCTTCAGGAATCCCGACTGATGGCGTAAAGAACCAGGATACAAAGTCGTATGCCGGCACATCTCCGGCAGCCGTCACGATAATGCCCATGGTTGGCAGCGCTGCCACTGCAGGAATATCCGGTTCGAGGTTGGAGACATCTGCGGCAGAAGGCACCTCACACAACAGGTCGAACTGTGTCCGTCCTGATGATGTTACTTCAATACCGAGGGCAGCTTCTATCCCGGAGGGCGGATCGCACGGGGTGACCGGCACCGGAGAAAAAAAATCAAGCGCAATTCCCAGAGAGCCGCTGGTTGCAGTCAGGGTTTTGGCTCGTTTCCAGAACCTGATCAGGGAGTCCTCATCCTTTCTCCCCGTGCTCAATATGACGAATGCCGGGGCAGGTGTTGCGTGGCTGCACAGATCAACCCCGGCGTCGGGTGAAACCATGGGAGACCCCACCCATCGTCAAGCCTGTGGAGAAAAGCGGTCTTGGGATGATTCATCCCGGTGGCTACGCTCTGGATCCAGGGGATGTCCATCTCTTTTTTGGGTGATGCAGACCGCTGCAGGGTTGCCGCAGAAAGGGGAATTCGTGAATGCATCGATGAGGTGCATTTCTGCGTGCATGGCTGAACAGTTATTCACCGGGGGAAAAAGAAGGGAGTGGGAACATGAAGGCAACGGGATCGCACACATTGATTCTCTCTCCCTGCAGAGATCCCGGCTGACTGCGTCTCAGGACAGCCCTTTCCCGTCTCTCTCAGAAAATACAGCCTTTGCCACCTCCATACCGTTCAGGGCGGCCGGAAACCCTGCATACACTGCCATCTGGGTGATGACCTCAACGATCTCTTCCCTCGTGCACCCGACGTTCAGTGCCATGGAGATATGGCCACTCAGCTGGACCGGTGCGTTTCCAAGCGCAGTGAGGGCGGCGACCGTTGCAATCTCTCGCGTTTTGAGGTCAAGACCGGGCCTGCAGAGGATATCGCCGTAAGGGAACTCGACGGCGAACCTGCCGAGGTCAGGGGCGATACCTGCCAGGCTGTCGAGCATCGCGTCGATGCGGGCACCATGCATTTTCGTCAACTGCGCTCTTCCTCTCTCAAACCTGTCATTCATCATGCGTGCATTCCACGTGAGTATTGAGCAGCAGGGAAGATGAAGTGGTGTCCCCCGGACCTCCCCGGTGTACATCAATGAATTCTTGCCGGGAACGGTGGATGAGAAAATGTGGGGTCGGTGAGATTTGAACTCACGATCGACGGGTCTCTCCGACATGCGTCAGTGCTCCAACGGATCATCATCATTTCAGGAGACCCATTGTTCATCATTCACACGACGCGAAAGACCGCTGGAGCCCGTCGCCATTCCGGACTAGGCCACGACCCCGTGACTCTATGAGGTCGCTTTGTGCCGATTTAATGGTTATGCTGTTGATCCGGTGGGGATATAAGATCACGTGACTCACTTTTCTAGGATGGATGCAGGCAGCTATGATTGCGGGACCTCCACCTACCCCCTGCTCGGGTACACGATAGGTGAGATGCTGAACAGGATAGCCCGGAAGTATCCCCGCACCGATGCGCTGGTCTCGGTGCACCAGGGGATCCGCTACACGTACGGGGAATTTTTCGAGCGAGTGAATGACCTCGCAAGGGGCCTGATGGCTATCGGGGTGGAGAAAGGGGATCGCGTGGGGATCTGGGCCATGAACCATGCCGAGTGGGTCCTTACCCAGTGCGCCACTGCAAAGATCGGGGCCATCATGGTGAACATCAACCCTGCCTACCGCACTTACGAACTCGAATATGTCCTCAAGCAGGCCGAGATCCAGACCGTGATCGTCCAGGGAAGGTTCAAGACCTCCGACTATGTGGGGATGTTCCGCGAGGCATGCCCGGAAGTCGACACCTCGCGCCCCGGTCACCTGGAGACCGAGAAGTTCCCGTTCCTGAAGAATGTCATCTTCATGGGCGATGAACCCCAGAAGGGCATGTACTCATGGTCGCAGATCATCTCCCGGGGCCGGGAGGTGAGCAAGGACGAGCTCGTGTCAAGGGAAGAGTCGCTTGACTTTGACGACCCCATCAACATCATGTACACCAGCGGGACCACGGGCTTTCCCAAGGGAGTCGTCCTCTCCCACCACAGCATCCTGAACAACGGGTATATCATTGGTGAGGGGATGAACTTCTCCGAGAAGGACCGGCTCTGCATCCCGGTCCCCTTCTACCACTGCTTTGGCATGGTCCTCTCGAACATCGCCTGCATGACCCACGGTAGCACGATGGTGCTCCCCTCGCCCACATTCGATGCCCTGGAGGTGTTAAAGACAGTCGAGAAAGAGCGCTGCACCGCCCTGCACGGAGTCCCTACCATGTTCATCGCCGAGCTCTCGCACCCCGACTTCCCGAAATACTCGATGAAGACGCTTCGCACCGGGATCATGGCCGGGTCCCCCTGCCCGATAGAGGTGATGAAGGAGGTCAACCGGAAGATGAACATGTCCGAGATCGTCATCGTCTACGGGCAGACGGAGACTGCGCCGGGCATCACAATGACCACCACCAGGGACCCGCTGGAACGCCGTGTCTCGACGGTGGGACGGGTCTTCCCTCACACCGAGATCAAGATCATCGACCCAAAAAGCGGAAAGATCGTGCCCAGAGGCGAGATCGGGGAGATTTGCGCACGCGGTTACTGCGTGATGAAGTGCTATTACCACAACCCGAGCGCCACCAATGCCACGCTCGACGAGAACCGCTGGAACCATACCGGGGACCTCGGGACCATCGACGAGGAGGGGTACGTGAAGATCGTGGGCCGGTTGAAAGACATGGTCATCCGCGGCGGCGAGAACATCTACCCACGGGAGATCGAGGAGTTCCTGCACCACCACCCGAAGATCGCGGATGTGTACGTCGTTGGCGTCCCGGATGTCAAGTACGGCGAGGAGCTCTGCGCCTGGGTCATGGCCGAGAACGGGCACACTCTCACCGAGGAGGAGGTCAAG
>JADFCY010000018.1 GCA_018263335.1 Methanolinea sp.
GTGATCTTCGAAGATGCGGAATAGGGGAGGTTCGAGACCACGACCTCAAACGGCGGCAATGGGCAGCGGATTGCGTCCCCCCTCGTGATGGTCAGCCGCCCGGCACGGATCTCATCCTCGAATTCAAGGACAAGGCATTCCGCAAGAAAAGGGTCGATCTCCACCGCATTGACTTTCGCACCCCTGTCAATGAGTGCACGTGTCAGAATGCCCCTTCCAGGTCCGATCTCGAGCACCGTCCGGCCCGCCACCTCAATTGCACCGGCGATGCGCCCGACCGCCCTCCGGTCCACCAGGAAGTGTTGATCGTTCCGAGCGCTCATCGGGACGTGAAGAGGTGGTATTTTACCGTGGGGTCCTGCAACTCCTCGAGCACCCGGGCGATGATCATCTTCTCGGGGTGCGGGATAGACTTTATACGCTGGCTGATCTCGGCATAAGTCTCGAAGGGCTTCTTCTCGCGCTCCTGGAGGATCTCCCACATCAGTTTCTTCCCGATCCCAGGCAGGAGGTGGAGCATGTGGAGCTTCGGGCTGATGGATATGGACTTATTGAAGAACTGCACGAACTCGGGCTCCTTCTCCTTCACGATATGTTCAACCGCAAAGGGAAGCTCAAGGCGTGCGGTCTGAGTCAGGTCCTCGTAGCTGATCCGGCGCTTCACCCGCTCTATCTTCTCGCGCTCACCGTCACCGATGTACACCCTCTCGTGAATCTGGATCTCGAGGGTCTTTGGGACCATCTCGAGGAGCTTGAACTGGTCCAGCCCGACGCCCTGGACCAGCGGTTCACGCTTGAACACCGGGCGGGGATCATCAGGATGCCCTTTCTGGAGGACATCCAGGACTATTGCATTGATCTCCTTCTTCTCCGTCTTCATGTGACCACTCAGGAGTGCGTTCTGACGACCTCGATAATGGTATCGAGTTCATCGGTCTGGAGGGTGAACTTCTCCTTGGCGTAGATGGCGCGGAGTTCATCCCGTGTCCGGGGCATGACATTGGCGATGCGGAACGCAATGTCAGGCTTCATCTTCTCCATCTTCAGCAGTTCGCCCACAAGAAGGCGCGACTTCTCGGACGATGCCCTGGAGAGCTGATTGGCATGCTCGATGCTCTTGCGGAGCTCGTATGACATCTCCTTCCCTGCGTCGATCCGTTCTGTCTCCACCTGGTGGAGTACCTCGCGGAGCTCGGGAAGGGTAATCCTTTCCTCACGAATAATTCCCTTCACCTTCATGCCAATCACCAAAATGTTCGCGTTTGTTGAGTGTTTACTTTTGTGCTTTTAGATGTTGCGGTCTGGCAATCACGATCTTCTCGCTTCCCCCGTCCCTGATGGACAGGAGCCAGGCCCTTCCCCGTTGCCCCACGACCGTCCCGGTCATTCCATGGAAACGCCTGTGCGGCATGCCCTTCTGGATGCTGGGCTCACAGACCACGTGCACCTTCTGCCCGAGGTCGAACTTCTGGATGAGCGAGGTCACCGGGACCACACCGCGCTTGCGGAGATCCTTCTTGAACTTGTACCGTGTCTTCTTGCGTGGGCCGTTATGATGCGCCATGTTGCTTACTCTCCCTCATTGTGTCCTTGTACCTGCACCACGTCCAGGCTGCACACCCGGGCGGATCTCCCCAGGAGGCCGGAGAGGCTCGGTTCGGTTCTGCCCTGGTCACCGGATATCAGCTCCTTGATGTAGAGGCCCGCTTCGCCGGTGACCTCCAGGATCACCATCGAGTTCTCCTCTCCCGTGATACTGATATCCAGGACCTGGCGTTCCCGAACCCGGTCTGCCCGGCGGTGTGCGACCCTAATCGGGGTGCGCTGGCTTATTTTTGCCCCTTTAAGGGCTCGGATTGCGGATTGGAGCTCTTCTTGCGAGTACGATCCGTCAATCTCGACCAGGATCCTGTATTTTTTATACCCCTTCGTCGATTTAATAATTTCCACCTCTTCGCGGGTGCTCCACCGCTCGAGGGTGACCGATACCCGCCCTTCGGCTTCCCGGTTGACTGCGTCCTCGACTTCTGCGAGGTCCCGCACACGCACCCGGGGGGACACCACCTCCATCACAAACGGCCGGCCGGTCCCGACCATCAGCGCGTCGATATCCTCGCGGCCTGAACCATGGAGGATGGCGTTCTCTGCCAAAAAGAGCCTCGTGACCGGTCTTCCTATCAGCTCCTCCACAGAGTCCTGGTACTGCTTGCCGGTAAAATTGCAGGCCTCGCACCCCTTCCCCTGGCAGGCACGGCAGTGCCAGTGTGTCTGGGGAATGCCGCGCTCGAGCTTCCGGTACCTCCCGTAGAAGAAGAGCGGGTTGACCTGCACCTCAACGAACTCCTCCGCGAGGTTGAGGATCGCGACCACTTCAGGCTGCTTCGGGTCTGCGGTCTTCCGGGTCTTTTTTGCGACCGCCTTTCCCACCTCGCGGTTCATCTCGGACTTCAGGGGCTCGGCGTGGGCAAGGGAAAGATCGCTCCAGACGATCTCCTCGCTCTCTGCCATCAGGGGAGGGACCCTGGTGCCGATGACGAACCGCTCGAACTCAATTCCCCGGGTTGCTTCGATCACCCGGTCTGCCCACTCGTCGACCCGCGAGAAGAGGTCCCCGCATATCCAGCACTGGCCGGGAGGCCTGTACGGGAGGTGGTCACGAAGGAAGAGGGAGATGCGGAGAGCCCTCCCCCGCTCCTCGTTGGTGAGGCCAAACGACCGTTTCCCAAAGAAACGACCGAGGCAATGGTCGCAGGTCTCACCATATGAGAGGATCTTCTCCGCCTCTTCGAGGATCACCATCCCGCTTCCCTCCGGTCAATTTCGTTCCAGAGCACGGTGATGGCATGGTCGGCATGCAGCGACCGGGGACCAAGAGATATCCGTTCCAGCCCTTCCAGGGAATGGTTCTCCTCTTCCGCAAAATCCAGGTGATCGCTCAGCAGGAATGCGTCAGGCAGTGTTGCCATGGCCCGGGCATCAGTCCCGTTCTCATCAAGAACGGCAAAGGTATATTCGCACAGGAGATCCGAGAGCCCGCCCTTCTTCACCTCGACTCCGGGGGTCGACTCGCGAAATCCGGTCCCGGCAGGAACTGCCAGCGCCTTCTTGATGAGTGACCCGGCACTCCTCTCATCGGGGCTCAGATAGCGGAGGCGTCCGCCAGAGAACCGGATGGTCTTCGGGGGGTCGGGCTCGCCGAGCAGGACGAGGAAGCACTCGACATCCCTCCGGAACTCGTGGGAGAGGAAGAATGCGGCATTGACACAGCGGCACAGGACGTCCATCCGGCCGGCGCTTCCCGGCATATCCGAGAGGTTGAAGTCTCCTGCTGTGCGGGCCAGGTGCCCAATGATGGCAACCCGTCGCATCGCGCTCTTTCACATCCCGCCGAACTTCTTCATCATGCGCTGCATGTTGAACTTTCCCTGGCCGCCGCGGACCCCCTTCAGCGCTTTCTTCATCATCTTGTAGTAGCGCAGGAGTTCGCGCACCTCTTCGGGGCTTGCACCCGCCCCGATCGCAATCCGGTGAATGCGGGAACTTCCCATGACAGAGGGATCGTCAAGTTCCGTGCTCGTCATGGAGTCCATGATGATGCGGTAGCGCTGCATCTTGGTGCTGGTGATGTCGTAGGCGTCCTGGGGGATCTCCATGTTCCCGAGCGGGAGCATGCTCATGATCTGCTTGAGCGGCCCCATCCGGTTCACCGCCTCCAGCTGCTGGTACATGTCACGCAGCGAGAACTTGCCCCTGAGCATGGCGTTCACATCGACATCGCGGCCTGCCATGGTCTCTTCAGCCCTCTCGACGAGCGCTTTCAGATCCCCCATGCCAAGGAGCCTGGAGATGAACCCGTCGGGCTCGAAGCGTTCCAGGTCTTCGCTCGTCTCGCCGCTGCCGATGAACACGATCCCGGCTTTCGTCTCCGCCACTGCAGAGAGTGCCCCGCCGCCCTTTGCAGTCCCGTCCATCTTGGTGATGATCACCCCGTCAATGGTGATCGCCTCGTGGAAGCGGCGGGCCTGTTCTGCCGCCTGCTGGCCAAGGGCCGCGTCTATCACGAGCCAGCGGTGCTTTGCCGAGGCGATTTTCTGGATATCGATGATCTCCTGGATCAGATCTGCCTCGAGTGCATGCCTTCCCTGGGTGTCGATGATCACCACCTCGTTTCCGGACATCGCGGGAAGCCCATCGCGGACAATTCTTAGGGCATCTTTCTCCTTCGGGTCACCGAAGCAGGGGATGTGTATCCGGGAACAGAGGGTGTGCAACTGCTCGAACGCGCCTGGACGGAACGTATCGGCACAGATCACTCCCACCCTCAGGCCTTTTCTCTGGAAGTACCGGGCAAGCTTTGCAGTGGTGGTGGTCTTGCCGCTGCCCTGGAGGCCGGCCATGAGGATGACCTGGGGCTCAAGCTTCACCTCACCCGCGCTGCCGACCAGTTTCACGAGCTCCTGGTACACGATGCGGAGGACATGCTCCCTGACCGTCATGCCCTTCGGGGGCTGCTCCTCGAGGGAACGTGTCTTTATCGCCTGGGAGAGCTGCATCACCAGTTTCACGTTCACGTCGGCCTGGATGAGCGCCCTCTGGAGGTCTTTTACGAGTTCTTCGACTGCGGCACGGTCTACGACCGTCTTTCCCGCGAGCTTCTTGAGGGCATCCTTGAGAGATGTCCCGAGCCTGTCGAGCATCAGGCGGAGACCCCCAGGAGTTCGTCGACCACCCGATCCGGAGAGAAGGGGATGATATCATCATATCCCTGTCCCACTCCGAGGAACATCACCGGTTTTCCTATGGTATGCGCAATCGAGATCGCCGCACCACCCTTCGGGTCCATGTCAGCCTTCGTGAGCACGACCGCATCCGCCCCGACTGTCTTCTCGAACTCGTGCGCTCTGACCACGGCATCGTTGCCAGCAACGGCCTCGTCCACGTACACGATGAGGTCGGGCTTCATCACTCTCCTGATCTTCCCGAGCTGGTTCATCAGGTTCGCCCTGTTGTGGAACCGTCCTGCAGTATCGGCGAGGACGGCATCGATGCGGTTCGCTTCTGCATGCTGGACCGCGTCAAAGAGGACTGCCGACGGATCGGCGCCTGCCTGGTGCTGGATGACCTTGATCCCGAGCCGCCCTGCATGCACCTCGATCTGCTCGAGTGCACCCGCACGGAAGGTATCCCCTGCCCCGATGACAACCGAACATCCGTTCTTTTTCAGGTACGAAGCCACCTTTGCGACCGTCGTGGTCTTGCCGGTGCCGTTCACACCGGTGAAGAGGATCTTCACCGGTTTTTCATGGTCCCGGACATAGGAGAGCAGGTCAAACCCCTGCCCGAGCACGCCAAGGATGGCACCCCTCAGCGCGGAGACCACAATCCCGTCCACTGACTCCCCAATTTTTCTCCGCCTTCCGGTGAGATCTGCCCTCACCCTCTGAATAATCTCCTCGGTGACAGGGAGGGCGACATCATTCTCGAGGAGGATCATCTCCAGTTCAAAAAGGGGTTCCTCGACATCTTTTTCGGCAATGAAAAATTCGCGGTCGGTGATGAGGACTTTTACCCGGGAGAGAAGGGACGGGTCTTTCTCTTCTGGCCCTGTCCCGGACAATGCCTTGTTTTCCGGCGCGCTCTCTGCAGGAGATGCGGTCTTTGCGATATTCTCCTCCAGTCTTCCCTGGATCTTCTGGAGCCTGGCCCTGAGCCCCTCGAACATCACGCACCCCCCGCCCGCAGCATTATCCCGATTGTTCGTCCGGAATCGGCCGGGCCTGCTGCATCTGGTACTGCTGGTACCCTGCTTCCAGGCGGCGGGCGATCTCGTTCATCTGGTACTTGAGCTGTTCGAGGGTCTCGATGACCTTCTTTGAAGAGGCCTCCATCTCGGTGAGACGGTCTTTTAGGTATTCCACCGCCTCTTCGCTTGACCGTTCGACCACGACCTCGGCCCCGATGTTCAGGAGGACCCGCTCAGGCTCCTCGATGCGTGCCCGGAGACTGACCCCTCCTCCGATCTGGAGCAGCACGGTGTCCCCGGATGATTCCTTGATGCCATGTATTGCATCGATCGCGGCAAGCGCTTCCACTCTCCCCTCTTCGAGGAGGGCCAGCTGCTGCGAGAATATCTCGGACTGCTGCCGGTACTCGTTCAGGTACAGCTGGAGCGACTGCAGCTCCCTCGGGTCAATCCCTTCCACCTTACTCACCACTGAACAGAGTTACGGACTTCACGGTGATATAACTTCTTTTCAGCCGGTGTTTGCTCCCGATAAGGGTATATATCCGCTCTTTTGCCTGGCCTTCATTCGGGGCCTCCACCACTTTCGTGTAGGGGCGCCACTCGTCTCCCATCCTGAAATCGCCTTTTACCTCAAACTTTTGGTCCGCCATTCTCTCACTCACTCCAGAAATCCAAATACATCCTCTACTCTTCCAAGTTCAAAGCCGGTGGTCTCGAGCCCGGCAACGTACCCATGCTCGTTCACGAGGAGGCCTGTCCCCACAAGGCCGGTCCCCCTGTTGATCGACCCGGTCCCGATGGGCACACCCGCAGCCTCCTCCAGCACCTGGATCTCGGCCCGGGTGCTGCGCGGGTGAACCAGTATCCCCCTGTTTGTGGCAACTCCCGCCATCCCAACCGTCCTGATGCCGCCGAGGGTGAGAGGGATGGTCGCAACTCCCAGGAATTCGCCCACCTCGCGTGCCATCTGCTTTGGCATGTCGGGGTGGACAGCGGCAAAGGAGTCGTTTGCCATGATCACATTGCCTGCGGCATTCATGGTATGCTCGAGGAGGAATACCTGGCCATACTCCTCGAGGAGGGCAATCTCGCGGTCATCCGCAAGGCCGCTCGTGACGAAACCGCGCCTGTTTCCTGCAAGGAGCGATCCGACGATCTCGCTCCCCTGGATGGTGGTGGGAATGATCTCCACGTCCAGCAACTCCATCAGGGCCTGGCAGAACTCCTCAGGTGCACTGGGTGGGACTACCGCAAGGCCGTCGACAACCCTGGAGAACACGCCGATATTCGAGTCGCCGGCAATGGAGATCGTCCTGTCCATCTCACTCCTCAGCAAGTTCCGCCTGGACCTGCCCGTCATCGAACTTCATGGCCCGGACACGAATGCGCGACGGAGGTTTCTTTGCGCCGCGGTCCCAGACCCGCTCGTTGATGGTTCTGTCCAGTTTGACGTCCTGGCTCTTCATGTGCTTGGCCAGGAACTTCCTGATATCCTTTATTGCGGTATTGCTCCTCTTCCAGCTGGGAGCCCTCTTTGCATCCCGCAACGGGATGATGTAAATCTGCTCCTGCATCTTGTCTGCCATAACCCTCACACCTTCAGCGTACTCCTTCTCCAGTTACGCCTGCGGGGATGGGTCGAGACCTTCCGTTTGGTCCGCATCATCACCCACGCAGGAACCCTGCGGTTCTGCTCACACGCCTTTGCCAGGCGTACCTTGTATCCTTTGGTTGATCTGCTCATGTGTATCTCACCCTCATGTCGTCAATTATACCCGTGACCAGGGACTGTGCATGGCCCGCGGGAAAAAATCCTGCCGCATCCTTGCCCCTGGCCCGCACCCCTTCACGGATCTCCGCCTCATAGTCCCCGTTCTCGATTCTTCCCGTCTCACCATGTGCGATCTGCAGGTGCCGTGCCACCAGGCGGTCCACTTCCCTGCGGGGAAACCCGAGCAGCGGGCGCAGGTAACTGCACCCGGTGGTGTCCTGAAGGGACTGCACCTCGTCCCGCGAGAGCATGGGGATCCTGTCGTCGAACCGGGTCCCGTCTGCGATCACCCTGTACTCAGCGGCGAGAGCGCGGAGGGCTTCCCTGTGCACCATCTGGATGGCGCCGTTGGGATAGCCGCTCGCGAGGACCATTTCCACTGCACGGTCCAAAAGTCCCTCGCCGAATGTCCGCCGGAACCAGGGCAGGCCTATTGCGCGGGCCGCTCTCTCGACGGCATGCAGGCTCCTTTCGGGGCTGAACACGAAGGTGTTCAGTTCCACCGCGTAATCTCTTGAGAGAAGGACTGCTGCAAGGGAGCTGTCCTTGCCCCCGCTGAAGAGGACTCCGGCCTTCATCCTTTCCTGGTGATCCTGAAATCCTTCTTTGCCGGCTGCAGCTGCTGCAGCAGGGATTTCAGCTGTGCATCCGTGATCTTCTGCTTGAGACGCCCGCTCTGGGCCAGCATCACCAGCTGCTGCTCGACAGCGCGTGCGAATTCGGGCTTGGTCAGCTTGATGGTATTGAGCCGCTCCCTCGCTTCAGGCTCGAGAATCTGCATGAGCACGGCATGGATCTGTGCATCCATCTGTTTCTGGCGCTCCATCTCCTCCTGCATCATCTGCTGGTCGATGGACTGCTGCTGCAACTGCGCCATTCTCCTGCGCCTGAGTTCCGCGAGTTCGTCGTCTCCCATCCCGCTCACCTTACTGTGGTGCCCTTGCCGCGCTTTCCTTTGCGATCCTGTCAGCCAGGCCGTCCATGTAGGAGATACCGGCAGGGCTGACCCTGCGCCCGGTCTTGTCGTGGAGGACGAGCCCTGCAGTCTCGAGTTGCTGGAGCGATTTTCTCAGAATGGACCCGCTTCCCTTCCTGAACTGTGACGGGCGGGAGCCCCTGTCCTTCTTTCCTCCATAGATGGAACGCATCCGCTGGACGCCGATAGGGCCCTCGATGTAGACCCTCCGGAGGATTGATGCCACTCTCACGAACCACCATTCGGGGTCCTGGGGGGGCATCTCCTTGTGCACTCCCGTCTTGGCGAATGCAGCCCATGCCGGGGGTGTGATCTCCGGCTTCTTCTTCAGTTCGTCGGCCAGGGTGCGGATGAACCTGTCGGCCGGAACATCATAGACGGTTGTCATATGTACTGGAACCTCACTGTCACCGATTGGATATAACAGTCTTTACTTATATGTTGCCTGCACTTTTATATATTTCGAGCGTGGAGGCGTATCCGTGGCGGCACAGGAGATATCCTGCAGATTACAGGGATTTTCGTTCCGTGAACACCGCTGTCCTGCCCCTGACCTCCAGGAGAACCGCTCCTGCGCTCCTGGCGAGCTCCCGGGGGTCGACATCGGTATTTCGCAGCCATTTCACCTTGACCCGGTGACGCTTCTTCAACTGCTGGACAAGCTCTTCGACGACAGTGGATGTGAGCCCCTGTTTTCCTATCCATACCGTGGCCCTCATCTCCTGCATGCCGGATTCTTGGCGGTCCTCTCTCATCTCTCTCTCCGTGCCAAAAACCTCGTCTGCTGGTGGCAGGAGAGGCAGGTGATTACCACCATCCCGCGCCGTATCCTTACCCTCATGTTCACCCCGGGGACAAGGAGACGGCCGCAATGATGGCAGAACTGCCTCCTTAACCCCCGATCAAGGCGTACCCGGTGTTTCATGGAGATCTTCCGTGCAAGTGCGACGTACCTGTCGCTTCGTGCAGGTTCCAGGGGAATGCACTCGCGTGCCCTCTGAAAGAGGATGGCGATCCGTTCCCGGGCAATCCGCCTCGTATCAGATCGTGGTATCTTTCTTGCCATGGATCTCACCGGGGGGCAGTGTCGCCTGATGCAGATCGATGAACCATGTTCTCGCCGGTCAGGCACCAGGGCCTGCCTTATCCAGGACAACCCGGCGGCCGATTAAGGCCAGGCGGCCCTCGCAATACAGCCTCACCGCCAGAGGCAGGCAACGGTGCTCCTCGGCAAGGATACGATCCGCGAGCCGCTCCTCGTCGTCGCTGTCAAGGACTGGCACACAGGCCTGGACAATGATGGGGCCGGTATCCATCCCCTCGTCCACGAAGTGGACCGTGCATCCCGAGACCTTCACCCCGTACTCGAGTGCCTGCCGCTGTGCGTGGAGTCCTGCAAAACTCGGGAGGAGCGCGGGGTGTATGTTGATCATCCTCCCTGAAAACTCCCGGACGATCCCCGGCCCAAGGATGCGCATGTAGCCGGCGAGCACAAAGAGATCGGCATCGAGGGATTTCATCTCGGCAAGGAGTGCCGACTCAAAGGCCCCCTTCTCAGGGAAGAGGGTGTAATCGACGACCCGGACTGGTATCCCCACCTCCCTTGCCCGGGTGATGGCATATGCAGCGGGGTTATCGGTGACGAGACCGACGCACACTGCAGGTATCTGCCCGTCCCGTATTGCATCGATCAGCGCCTGGAAGTTCGAGCCCCGGCCTGATGCGAGGACGGCGATGCGCTTCATCGCCTCGGATCCTCCGTTCCATCCTCTCCCACGTGGTGCTGGATGAGCTTCACCTTCACGATGCGGCGCGAGAGCATCTGGGTGACGACGAGCGAGATGTGGCTCTCGGGGATGTAGACACTCTCCCCAGGGTGGGGGATATGGCCGAGGCGATCGATGATGAGTCCCCCGATGCTCTCGTAAGCTTCTGAGACAGGGAGGGTGATGTCAAGCTCGTCATTTATCTCCTCCACCCACACCTTGGCATCCACGAGGTAAACCCCCTCCCCGATCTTCTGTATCTCCTGCTCCTCGCGGTCAAACTCGTCAAGGATATCCCCCACGAGCTCCTCGAGGATGTCCTCGACTGTGACGATGCCGACGAAACTGCTGTACTCGTCGAGGACGATCGCGATCTGCACTTTACGGAGCTGGAGCTCTTTCAGGAGGTCATCGATCTTCTTGCTCTCCGGGACAAAGAACGGGTCGTACATCAGGTCCCTGATGTGGATATTCTTCTTCCCCGCAATCTGGCTTGAAAAGACGTCCTTGACGTTCAGTACCCCGATGATGTTGTCCATGTGCTCGTGGTAGACGGGGATCCGCGAGAACCCGGTCTCATTGAAGATATGGAGCGCTGCCTCGAGCGTGCTCTCGTCGTCGATCAGCACCACGTCAACCCTCGGCGTCATGATCTCGCGGGCAGTGGTATCGCCGAATTCAAGCACGGAATAGAGCATCTCCCGCTCTTCCTGCTCGATTGCCCCCTCTTCCTTCCCCACCTCGATCCACTCACGAATCTCCTCCTCGGTCACCGAAGGCTCGGCAAGCCCGCTCTCTTTAGCCCTCCTTTCCGTCACCTTCTCGATTGCCCAGATGAGGGGGGAGAAGACGATTGCAAGGTAGTAGATCGGCCTCGCAACGGAGAGGGCGAATCGTTCCGTGTTCCGGGTGGCATACATCTTGGGCCCGATCTCCCCGAAGAAAAGCAGGAGGATCACCACGACACCGGTCGCGATTCCCACTCCTATATCGCCAAAGATGCTGATGGTGACTGAAGTTGCGATCGCCGCTGCGGCAACGTTGACGATGTTGTTGCCAATCAGGATGGTGATAAGAAAACGGTTTGGGTGTTCCTTGAGGAGGGTCAGGGCCTGTGACCCTGGCCTCTGCTCGTTTGCAAGGGTGCGGACTTTTGCCCTGGTGATGGAGACGAGGGCAACTTCGGATGCCGAAAAAAATCCGGAGAGTACCAGGCAGAGGATGAACAGCAAAAGGAGTAAAAAGTCCTCGATCATTCGATCCACGCCGCCTGGACGGCTATTTCAACGTTGTTCATATGTCCTGGGACACTACATGTATCGTGCTGACATTTTATAAAGCCGTCGATTATACGAAGCAATCTCGCATGAATGCCAATTCCCTGGAGAGTACGAGGACCTTCTCCTCTGCAGTAAGGTCGTGGGTGAAGTTGCGGTCCTCGAGCTCAAGAGTCAGGTTACCCCTGTACCCGGATTGCAGGAGGTAACGGAGTATCCCTGCCATCCCGTCGTCTCCATCGATAGGAAGGTGCATCCTCCCATCTGCAGATCCCCCCACGTGGACGTTTGCAAGCCGGTCCCCGCACAGGTCGATATAGCGGCGGACCTCTTCGGTGCCGGCTCGAAGGGCATGCGAGATATCCAGGGTGAACCAAAGCCAGTGCTCCCTGTCAAGGAGCTCGCGCATATCATCAGGGGTGCAGAGGAGCGAGTTGACCTTCCTCTCCATGTTCTCCATTGAGACCTTTACGCCTGATCCCGATGCTGCCTCTTCGAGGGCCCGGATATACCATGCGAATCGCACATAATCAGGGGCACTTGGAGGCCTCTTTGCAGTTCTCCGGCCAGGGTGGACCGTCACTACCGTGATACCGGTCCGTGCAGCAAGCCTGATCGCGTCGACTGTGCACCGTACCGACACCTCCGCGACCGCCGGGTTGATCGACGTCGGGTTCAGGTCAAGAATCGGCGCATGCAGGGTAGGGGAGACCAGCTCCGGGAACTTCTGCATGGTCTGCACGAGGTCATCCTCCGGTTGTCCTGCCATCCAGTAAGAGGGAGTCTCCACCCAGAATTCCACCGAATCGCAGCCTGCCTCCACGACGAAGGAAAATATCTCCTCCAGGGGATATTCGTGGAAAAACATGCTGGATACGGCGAGATGCACCATGATCGTAATTCATAAACCGCGGGCCATAATAATTGTTGATGACCTGGTACCAACAGGGACTCTCCACCGAGCGCGGCGGGCATGCCATGGAGGTGCTCAGCGTGTCGGAGGTCTCCTCTCTCGTGGAGACCCTCCTGGATGACCCGAGGCTGCTGGAGATCTGGATCCGTGGGGAGATCACAAACCACAAGCTCCACGGCTCAGGCCACCGGTACTTTTCCCTCGGTGAGAAGCGCAACGAGCACTCCGCGGTGCTCTCCTGCGTGATGTGGCGAAACGATGCCCGGAGAGTGGACTTCGATCTCCATGACGGTATGGACGTCCTCGTCTTTGGGTCGATCGGGCACTACGCACCCCAGGGGCGCTACCAGCTCTACGTGAAGGAGGTGAGGCCTGCAGGCCTCGGCGAGAAGCACCTGATGGTGGAGAGATGGAAGCTGCAGCTTGAAGCCGAAGGGTGCTTTGACCTGGGGAGGAAGCGGCCACTGCCCCCATACCCGGAACGGGTGGGGGTCGTGACATCAGAGACCGGGGCCGTCCTCCAGGACATCCGCAACGTGGTTTCGCGGCGCTACCCCCTCGAGCTGGTCATCTCCCCGACCGCGGTGCAGGGCGACGGGGCGCACGAGGAGATCACCCGCGCTCTCCGGCGCGTGGAGCGCCAGGTCGACGTGATCATCCTTGCACGGGGGGGAGGAAGTTTTGAGGATCTCTTCCCCTTCAACCATCCTGAGGTCGTCAGGGCGGTCTCCTCCTGCCCTGTCCCTGTGGTGAGTGCAATCGGGCACGAAATTGATGTCACACTCGCCGACTTCGCGGCGGATATCCGGGCGCCAACCCCATCGGCGGCAGCCGAGCTGGTTGTTCCCGACCGGATATCCGTCATGGAATCCCTGGCAGGCTACAGGAAAACGATGGGGGACCGCCTCCTTGGACGGCTTGACCGGGCAGGGTCCGACCTCTCGGATGTGAGGGAGAGGCTTGCGCCCCGCAGGGTATCGCAGCGGGTGACCTCCCGGCGGGAGGATCTCTCCGTCATCTCCGGGAGGATAGAGAGGGGCATCCTCTCACGGGTTGGGAGGGAACGGGAACGGCTCGCGGCGACCGCTGCGGTGCTCGCCGCGCAAAACCCTGCTCAGCTCCTCGGGAGGGGGTACTGTATCCTGCAGAAAGAGCGGCGGGTGATCCGGTCCGCAGGCGAGATCGAGAAGGGGGACCGCCTCACCATCCGCATGGTGGACGGGCGGCTCGGGACACGGGTCGAGGAGGTGCATCTTGACACAGAAATTTGAAGATATCATGAAGGAATTAAAAGAGATCCTCTCGAAGATCGAAGACAACCAGACAGGGCTTGACGAGGCGATCGCCCTCTACGAGAGGGGTGCCGTCCTTGTGCGGCAGGCAGAGGAACTCCTTGCCTCCGCGGAGATGAAGATCACGATGCTTGGCAGGGACTAAACTGAATCCGGGACGGTCACGGTGAGGACCGCGATCATATCACTTCCTCTCCGCAGCGCGTTGATGAACTCCCGGGGGATAGTCCGGGCAACAGTGTCCGCCTCGATTGCAACAGTACGCCCGCAGACATAGCGGCTCTTTCTCCATACCAGGTCAGACGGATGGTCCAGTGTCATTGAAGAGGACCCCCTCCCCCGGGTCTCCACGCTCATCCCATCACAGGAGAGGACGGTAAGAAGAGACGCATCGTCCCTGCAGAGGAGCGCTCCAAACTCCTCCGGCAGGTCGCGTGCGCCGCGATCTGCGGCCACCGCGAGGATGCAGTCCCCCTTGAGTGTCAGGCCGGGCTCCCGCGTGATCTCAAAAGTGGAGGGGTGTGTCGCTGTCACGAGCGGATGTCCTCTGCAACGGATCGTCACGGATACTTCCCTGGTCATTCCTTGATATGGTGGTATTCAGGAGAGTAAAGAGATGATGCATCGGGGCGACCGGGATATTCGCCATATCCCTCCCGGGCACTGGTGAGAGCCTGGGCGGATTCCTCTCAAGGCCGATGCCCCGAAAAAATGCCTTTTCGCTCTATTCTGTGGGGGAACTGAATTGGGGGTATTCTCTGCATTCCCTCTTCTCTATTCGGACTGCCGCCCGGGTGTTCCCCGGAGGAGGGGGCGTGCATTGCAATTGCGGGGATGGGAACGGATACCGACGAAAAAATATGCATGGTTCGTCAGGCCTGCCTTTCCCAGGCGGAAAAAAAGCCGAAAAATTGATCAATACTTGTACCAGCGCCCCTTCTCGTCGTACTCTCCCTGCAGCACCACGGGTGCGCCGACGGGTGTTTCCCCGCAGATATCCCGGTAGAAGACTGCCTTGAATGCATAGATGATATTCCCCGCAATTGTCACCCCTGCAAGGTAGAATGCCGCAGTGATGAGGATTCCTTCGGGCCCGAGCATCTCGTTGAACATGGAGACCGAGAACGCCTGGACCTGGGCAGGATCCATGCTGGCAAGGGGAAGGAGCTGGTCGTAGAGAAGCGCGGTCCAGATGACCGCGAGGGGAATTGCCACCACGATCACGATCCCAAGCGATGTCAGGTAAAAGAATACCACCTTTCCGGGCCGGTTCATGACCACTTCCACGCTCCGGCGTATACTGTCAAACACCTTCCGGTCCTCGAATACTGCCGCCACGTCAAAGAAGAACGAAAAAAAGAGGATTGGGATTGTGCACCCCATGACCACGAACGGGAGGACCGCCTCGACTGCCCCTATGAGCGTAAGGGGCAGGACCACCAGGAAGATCGTTGCAATGACCGCAAAGACGATCACGAGCGAGGGGAGGAGTATCCTGAAATAATAGGCCGTCCCCCCCGCGAAAAACGCAACTGCGCCTCTCTCACCAGAGCGTATCTGGACGTACGCTCCTGCAAGGAGGAACGGGACGAGGAGTGCCTCGATGAACCAGAGCCTCGTCGCGAGGAATGTGCCGAAGTAATACTGGATCAGGATGTCTGCGGCGCCGAGCGCGCCTGCTGCAAGGCCGGGGAGCCAGAGGAAGGGGTTCTGCAGCAGCAGGGCGAACGCACGCTTCAGCGAGTCCAGGACCATCCCTTCACCGGTTCCTGGGCATTGCCACGATCTCACGCACCTGCAGGTCAAAGAATGAGGCAGTGTGGGACGGGCGTATGACGCAGACCGTATCCGCCCCGCTGGCAGTCCCGCCGACCGCGATGACCTCCTGGTCGACAGGGATGGCGCCCTGGTCGGCGGCGATCAGGGTGCACTCGACCGCCACCTTCAGGCCGACTGCCACCACCCGGCGGAGGGCCTCTGCAACAGCCTCGGTACGGGATCCTCCTCCAACCTTGGAGGAACGGGAGAAGGCACGCTCCATTCCCGAGAGGACATGGGTCCCGGTCACGACCGGGATCTTCTCCTGCTTCAGGGTCCTGGCTGCCTCGGGCGAGAACTCCCATTCACCCGGCCGGGAGAACCCCACGACGTGGGTGACGACCACCAGCTTGACGCCTGAGCCCCGAAGCATGCGGTAAAAGGCAAGTGCGGTGTCACCAGACGTGCTGGCCACCACCACCCTCTCTATTGACAGTTCACGCGCCCGCTCGAGGGCAAACCTGGCGCAGTCCACGGTATTGGCAGGACCAGGTGCATCGAAATAATAGCAGCTTCTCTCGACAAACGACATAGCACCCTAAGGTTAAGGTGGTACCAGGTAAAGGGAATTGCTATGATCACGCTCGCACTCGCCGGGAAACCGAACTGCGGCAAGTCAACATTTTTCCGGGCGGCGACGATGGCCCACGCCGAGATTGCCAATTATCCATTCACGACCATCGATGCAAACTTCGGGGTGGCCTATGTCCGCACCGAATGCCCATGCAGGGGCCTTGGACTCATGTGCGGGAACTGCGCTGACGGAATCCGGTACGTGCCGGTGAACCTCATCGATGTGGCAGGGCTCGTCCCCGATGCACACAAGGGCAAGGGCCTCGGAAACCAGTTCCTTGACCACCTGCGCCAGGCCGACGCCATCATCCATATCGTCGACGCGAGCGGCTCGACCGACAGCGAGGGGAACCCCGTGGAAGCCGGCAGCCACGACCCGCGGGAGGATATCGCATTCCTCACCTTCGAGATGACGATGTGGGTGTACGGGATCCTGGATAAGCACTGGGCCAGACTGCTGCGCCAGGCCCAGTCCCGTACCTACTCCCTTCACCGGGGCATCTCCGAAGTCTTCACTGGCCTTGGAATAACCCCGGAAGATGTCCAGGACGCGGAGCGGACGGCTTCAGTCGACCTGTCCAGGGCGGATCAAGACGGCCTGGTCAGGTTCTGTGCCGAGATCGTGGCCATCAGCAAGCCCATGCTCCCGGTCGGAAACCGCGTAGACATGGCGCCACCTGCCCTTGTCGAGAACCTCCGCTCCACGGGACTCATCTTTGCAACTGCGGCGGGAGAACTTGCGCTCCGGAATGCAGTCTCTGCAGGCCTTATCTCCTATCACCCTGGCGACCCTGCCTTCTCCATCATTAAGGAGGAGGCCCTCTCTCCTGCCCAGAGGGCTGGGTTGCAGACGATTGCGTCGGTGATGAAGGCCAACGGGGGGACCGGGGTGCAGCAGGCTGTCGACAGGGCGGTTTACACGCTTCTCGACATGATCGTTGTCTATCCCGTCGAAGACGAGCACAAGTTCTCGGATTCCCAGGGGAGAATCCTCCCCGATGCGTTCCTCATGAAGAGAGGCTCGACTCCCCGTGACCTTGCATTCCAGGTGCACACCGATATCGGGAAGGGCTTCCTTTATGCCGTCGACGCACGGACCAATATGCGGGTCAAGGACACCCATGAACTCAAAAACGGCGACATCATCAGGATCGTGAGCACCGCGAAATGACCCTTTTTTTAAAGAATTGGAGGAAGATAACGCCTGTTCGTGCAATAGGTTTATATACTGGCAATTGCCAACCGGAGTAGTAGCATGGGTGGCGAGGTCTACCAGGCCCAGATACTGCGGAACTTCTTTGATACCATCACGGGTACCGACAGGAACCTCACCCGCATCTACATGTGTGTCGTGAGCATGGCAAAGATCCGGATGGAGCCCCCGGAGAAGTTCTCCTTCCTCATCGAGCAGTTGCGTAAGAGCAAGCAGCACAAGGAACTCTCAGTGGATATCCTTGACTACATGTGCGATGTTGCAACCCAGCTCGAGATTGCCGCAGTCAAGACTGCGTTCGGGGTAAAGGAGATCGGGGAGATCAGGCAGGAGTTCGAAAGCATCAGCATGGACTCCCTGTAGGCGCACACCCTTCACTTTTTTTGGGCGCAATTTTTGGGGCCGGAACTGCCCTTTTCCCAGTCATCTCTGAACCATTATACCCGGGGCCCGGGGTAATGCTCGACATGAACCAGGAGGAAGGCCACTCCCCCCATCTCGGATCCTGGTTTTCCCGGGCAGAAAGCCCCCTCATACCCCAATCAAAAAACCCGTGACCCGTGTACTGCATGAAAAAGCACGGTGATACCCTCCATGCCGCAAGGGTCAGGCAGACCGCAGGCCCATGAGGGGAGAAAAAGGGATCTTCATATTTTCGTTATTTCAGGTTCAGCGGCTCGCGGTAGCTCTCCAGTATCTGGATCACGAAATTCTGGTGCTCGTCGAGGGACTGACCGTCGTCGGGAGACTGGAGGTAAGCTGCAGTGTAGAGGAGCAGGAGGGCATTGTCGAGTGCCAGGGTGTCCTTATCGTAGACCTGGTCATCGCCGAGCACAACGGGCAGGTACGGGAGATCCCCGGCATCGAATTTCACTGGCGAGAACTCCCCCACTCTGGCTTCTTCGAGCGCCCTGGCGCGGTCGCTAAGAATACTCAGGGCTTTTCCAATCACTTCGCCGGTCCTGTCTTTCGGGAGGCGGGAGGCTGCCTTCCTCACATCGGTCACGACCTTTGCATACAGGCCGAATTTGAAGGAGAGGACCGCAGATGCAATCTCGTGGGCAGTCGCGGGATCAATTACCCGCAGGAAAGGGGTCATCCGGTGAATATAGTCATACAGGTACTTTTCCATGGGATCTTCCTCTTTGGGAACGGTTTTAGGGGTGCTGAACCGGTAATGAAGCCTGACAAGGAGGAGAGTGATGCTCAGGGCATAGAGTGCCTGCAGGAGAAGAGATGCCTTCGTCTCGAGTGGGACGATGAAGATGAGGAGCGCGTAGAATGGAGCGAAGAGGGAGACGATGTCCCTCCTTGGCTTGAGGTACGCGAGGTACGCGAGGATCACGGACGCTGCCACGCTCCCCCAGTAGAAGTCCGCTGCGTCCGCTATGATGCCTGTATCCTGGAGCAGGATGGCAAGGCCGAGCCCCCCGAATGCACAGATCGGCACGGCCAGGGTGAGCTGCATCTCTTTCTTCTTCCTTTGAAGGTCAGGGTTCCTTTGCGCAGTGGTTGGCAAGATACCATTGAGAGTGTGGGGACACCACCAGAAAAAGATTTCAATACGCATCGCTGTCGGTCCTGAATGCACACCGGCTAGCCGCGGCAGAAACGTCTCCCGGATGGTTTAAACATCTTTGAGAAGAACCATTGGGTATGAAGGTGTGCATCATGTGCGGGGGGGAGGGGACAAGGCTTCGCCCGCTTACCTTCGAGCGTCCAAAGCCCTGCATCCCCATCGTGAACCGCCCCTCCATCCAGCACCTGGTCTCGCATCTCTCGAACCTCGGGTTCCGGGACGTCGTGATCACCCTCGGGTACATGGGAGAATCAATCAGAGAGGCGCTGGGAGACGGCTCGCTCTTTGGGGCCGACATCACCTACGTCCATGAGAAAGTCAAGCTCGGGACCGCAGGAAGCGTGAAAAACGCCCAGAAATACCTCGAAGAGGGCGACTTCCTGGTGGTCGGCGGGGATCACGTCACCGACCTCAACCTCCTCGATTTTTACCGCGAGCATGCCAGGCACCCGGCACCTGTATCCATAGGGCTGATCAGCATCGATGAACCAGGCGAATACGGGATTGCGGAGATAGATGCGGACTTCCAGATCAAGAGGTTCAAGGAGAAGCCGGCTCCCGGCGAGATATTCTCAAACCTTGCCAGCACGGGGATATATGTCTGCGCACCGGAGATCTTCGACGAGATACCCCAAAAAAAGAAGTATGACTTTGCGAGGGATCTCTTCCCGAGCCTCATGGAGAGCGGCCAGGTCCTTCGTGCCTGGCTCGCACGGGGGAACTGGACTGACGTCGGGAACCCCGCCTCCCTTCGCCAGGCGGAACGCTGGAAGCTGCAGGAGATCCCCTACACGAGCATCAGCGGCGACCTGACGATCCGGGCCGGGCAGATCCAGGGGCCGGTGCAGCTTGGGACATCCTTCTCAATGGGGGAGAACTCGAGGATCATCGGGCCTGTTGCGATCGGGGCAGGGACCGCCATCGGAGACCACGTGCTCATCGGGCCGTACACGAGCATCGGCGAGAACTGCCTGGTGAAGAGCAATGCCAAGATATTCTCCTCCTCGCTCTACAACCGGGTCGTGGTGGGGAGGAACAGCACCGTGTCGGGCAGCATCATCGACAACGACACAGTGGTCGGAGACGACTGCAGCCTCGAGAACGACACGGTCATCGGGCCGCGGGTGGTCTTCAGGAACGGGGTGGTGGTCCACTCCAGGACAAGGATATGGCCGGAAGTGGTCGTGCCTGACAGGGCAGTCGTAAAGGAGCACCTCCTCAACGAGGAGTATGCCGTCAAATACGAGGGTTCTTAACCCCTCCGCACCAGCCTGTGCGTGATGGCCACCAGCGGGTGGCGGGCATAATCGAGGACCTGGATGTCGTCGAGAGAGCGCAGGTTCATCGCACGTGCGGTCCGCTCCATCCCAAGTTCAATGTCCTCGTTCACCTCGATGACATAGGCATCAAGAGTCTTTATCCCCATCTTTTTTGCGGCAATTGCCCGGTGGTGACCATCGACAAGGATGAGCTTTCCCGGCCTTCTCACGACGATGAGGGGTTCGGCAAGCCCTTTTTTTATCTCGTAGATCCGGCCCTCGAGTTCGTCCTCGTAGATTCGCGACTGGGTGGGAAGGAGCTGGTCTATCGGGACTGCCTCCCTCTTCAGTTCAGGGGAAATCCCATGGAGCGTCTTTAGTGTCGTGATAAAGTTGAATACTTTCTCAGGGGAGACATGCTCTATCTGTGAGCGGATCACGTCGGTATTGGATATGATGCCAAGCAGCCTGTTCTGTTCGTCTACGACAGGGAGTTTCTGGATCCCTGAACGGAAGATGACCCTTGCCGCATCGTTGATGCTCATATCTGGGTCGGCCACGATCAGGTGCTCGGACATCACCTTACGGACAGGGGTGGACACGGGCTGGAAGAGGAGGTCCCGGGCTGCGACATATCCCACCACTTCGTTTCCTGTGACGACAGGAAAGCCGTCATGCCCGGTCTTCTGGATCTTCTCCATGACCTCCCGCACGGTCCCCTGTGAGTCCACAGTGACGACGTCGTAGGTCATGTAGTCCCTGACCTTCTTCTTATCCATCGTATCTCATTTTTGGGTCAAGGGACTAAAAACCATCGGAAAAAAAGATTAATCGATTTTTATCCGGCTTCCCCGCTCTTCCTTTGATTTCTTCATCCGTATCTCAAGGACACCGTTCTTGAAGCTTGCGGAAGCCCCTTTTTCCGTGACGTCATGGGGGAGCGCGACAATCCGTGCCATGGATCCGTACATCCTCTCCCTGACGTAGTACCCCTCGTCCTTCTCCTCCTTGTCCATCTTCCTCTCGCAGGAGATCTCGAGGGTGTTTGGGCTGAGCAGGGAGATAGAGACATCCTCCTTGTCGACACCGGGGAGATCGGCGACGATCATGACTTCATCCTCATGCTCTCTCACATCAACCCGGAACTCTCCTCGGATCGCCGGAAGCATCCTGTCCGCGACTCCGCCGGGCGGGAGAAGTCGCCCCCCTCCTCCCCAGAACCGGTTCTCGAGCTCCGCCATCATCTCCTCAAAGTCGCGCATCATCCACCCGAAAGGGTATCTCCTTCTGTATACCATTGTCAAGCCTCCTTGTGGTCCTCCAGCAGTATGGGTGCTGGACTAACTTGATGTTAGGAGTTATAATATAAATACTTTTTGCATGGGGTTGCAACATTTCTCCGCACCTCCTCCCCTCACAGGTGAGGAAGAGAACTACCTGGGCCTTCGCTTCTGCCTCCCCCCCGGACGCATATCTGCGGCAGGCAAAAAAACCAAACATTTTCAGTCCCGCTTTCCTCATCGCACACCATCTGGTATGTTTATTTTCCCATGAGCCAATCGTATACGGATGAAGGATCAAGAGAAAGGAAAGAAAAAGAAGAAACCCGCCTCCAAATGGACTGCAAAAAAGATAGGGGTCATCGTCATCGGGGTCGGGTTTGCAGTGATCATGGTCGTCAGCTCTCTTGGGATGGGCTGGCTCATCACCATGCACCCGGCAGCCGCCGGTGACGGGGCGGTGGTGGACGTCACCCTGTTTGACGGGATGGGGCGGCCGGCACTCACCTCCAATATCCGTACTTTCAACGCTACGACTGAAGCCGGGAATATGGTATGGTTCTGCGGGCAGTTCTCTACAAGGGTCAAGGCAACGAGCCAAAAAGAGATAATCTCCATCCCTGTTTACAACTATTATTACGGCGAGGCAAAGTATGCCCTCTTCGCCCCTGAATGGGATGCGATCGCTGCCGAACTGGAAGGAATGCGGCAGGGGGACTCCCGAAGGATTACGTTCCCGACACCCGAAGGTTTCGAGCGGGAGATGAGTCCCGAAGAGTTCAACGGGATTGGGGGCAACTTCACCACTGTGACTACGGGTGACCAGATAGTGCTCGGGTTTGCCGAGAATCCCGAGGTCTCGCTTGAAGAGAATGTGACGCCCAGCTACGTGATCCGCACGGGATATGTGACTGAAAAGACCGACGCAGGCATACGGGTAAACTACTCCCTCCCCTCGGCACAGATATCACTGCTCCAGCTCACCAGGGCCTGAAATACCAGAGTTTTTTTATCATCACCCCCCCATTTTTCTGCATGGCACTGCGGATACTCTATTTCTCACAGGACGGGTGCATGGCATGCGAGGAACAGGAACCGATAATCCCCGAGGTAGAAAAGGACTGCAATGTGAAGGTTGAGAGGATCAGCATCAACCCGAAATTGAGCCGGGAACTTATCAGGGAGCATCGCCTGAGCGTGACCCCTACCATCATCCTGATCCGCGACGGAGTCGAGGTGGAACGCTTCGAGGGCCTGGTATACCGGGAACAGATGGACGAAGCCATCCGCCGTCACCTATAAGGGATAGGCAAAGATCCTCCGGATCTCCCGGGCCTTCGCTTTTGCACCCTCTCTTCGGAGCATCGTTCCCTGCCGTACCTTGATCCTGGACACGCGTATCCTCCTCTGGCCGGCCTTATATGTCTCACCGACGACGAACGGCTCCTCGCCGGGGACGACAATCTGGAGGGACGTGGTGGTCCGGCCTAAATGGAGTGAGATCCTCACTGCCACCTCTTCGACCTTCCTCGTCCAGAGTGTGGTGATATCGTTGCTGATCGCCTTGTGTGGCCGGGATTCCCCCCGCTCTATCGCGGTCACCTCCACGCCGATGTATTCGTCCCCGCACTCGGCCACGAAACGGTCGCCGATGCGGCAAATTTCCCCTTCCTCCATCTCGACATTGCAGACCCGGGATATGCCCTCAACGCTCACAATGGCTTTTACCCGGAAGACTTTTTTTTCTCTCGCCCCCTCAAAGGGATGCACGCTCCCGCATTCAAGGCACCGGGCAAGGGGGTTTCTTCCCATGGCGATCACTTCGTGTTCCGTCACTTCACCGCAGGCAGGGCAGAAGCACTCCTCGTTTCTCTCCATCACCCTTCACCATTCCTGGTATACCATTCCATCTCCCCTCCAATATAGACTCTCGTACCTGCCAAGAAAGTCCTCTCCCTCTTCCTCTTAGCCATTTTCGGCCACACTCGTGAGATCCTTATCCGGCACCCCGGCCCGCAGTATGGTGCGAATCGGGGACCTCTCCCTACCACCACAGTGACGAGAGGGCGACTGCGCAGACTCCCCCGCCGAGTGTCGCAAGGAAGTTCGTGCCCGCGTTCCCGACAAGCCCGGGGTTCTCCATCAGCGCTCCCACCACGCTGTCGATGTTGGTGCCGATGAATCCGGCGACCATGCAGGCTGCCGCGGTCGGAAGGTCAATGATCCCGAGGAGAAAGGCGAGCATGGAGATGATGATGGATCCTGCAATTGCCACGCCTTCACCTGTGAGCGTCACGCCGCCATTTGTCCCCGCCGGTACCCGCTCAAACGTGGTGATCAGAAACGGGCTGCCTCCCGTCACCCCGATCTCGCTTGCCATGGTATCGGCTGCGGCTGTGGCAATGCTCCCGACAAACAGGGCAAGGAACACCGGCGAGCCGGTCACTCCCCAGAGAACGGCCGCGGCCGCAGAGACGCTCCCGTTCGCAAAGACATTCAGGTATCCCCTTGCACCCCCGTGGACCTGCTCGACCCCGATCCGGAGTTTATAATCGTACCGGTATTTTGTACTTGCCGATCCCATGATGAAGAATGCAAGGACGACCAGGAACCAGCGGATATCGGCAAAGATAATGAGGATGATCCCCACCAGCGCAGCCGAGAAGAGCCCGCTCACGTCCGCGGTCCCTGCCCGGTAGGAGAAGTAGGCAAAAGAGAAGGCGATTGCGACGGCAATCCCGATGAGCGCCATGTCTGCATGGTAATTAAGCTCGTAAATGAGGAACATCGTCATGGCGATTCCGAGCGCCTCGATCATCAGCGCGTCCTCCCGTTCCCTGAGAATCGCCCTGAGGAGGACTGCGACGATGACCCCGAAGAGCACGACAAGGAGCACCCAGATGTTGAGGTAGGCCATGACGAGGACGCACCCCACCAGGGCCGAGGCAATATACCCGATGTACGAGTAGAGACGCTCATCCGTCCCCCTGAACGCAAGCTCGCCCATCACCATAATGGTGAGGGTGCAGGAGAAGACCACCAGGGGAAGGATCGAGATGCCATAGAGAATGGAAATGGGGATGAGGGCCATCGCAAGGAACCGGGTCTTCCTGATAAGGAAGAGCACCATCGAGAAGAGCACCACCATGACTGCCAGGATCCACGGCGGCTGTACGACAGGTGCAATGAGGATGAAAGAGAGTACGAGGACAGCGGCGAGGCGCTCCCCCATTCGATTCATCATTCTTCTCCTGTTGGCCCGGACAAGATATGAGCTTTTGTCTGGGTCCGCTGGGTTAGGAGAGGTGACGATCCGTGCCAATCAGCCCGGTTCCGCAGATGCCGCCCACTCCGGCAGTATTTACATTCGATTAGGTATATCTCCTGTAAAGACCCATATTGAGAAAATGTCGCCGTCTTTGGATCTCCCCAAGAATTACGAATTTTCGGAGGTGGAACGGCGCTGGCAGGACGCCTGGCGCGATGAAGACAACTATTTTGACCCGGCATCCACGAAGCCAAAGTACATCATCGATACCCCTCCCCCTTACCCCACCGGCACCTTCCACATTGGAAATGCCTTCAACTGGTGCTACATCGATTTTATCGCCAGGTACCGGAGGATGAGGCAGTTCAACGTGATGTTTCCCCAGGGATGGGACTGCCACGGCCTTCCTACCGAGGTGAAGGTGGAGGAGATCCACGGCATCACCAAGAACGATGTGCCACGCGAGGAGTTCAGGAAGATGTGCCGGGAACTGACCCTCTCCAACATCGAGAAGATGCGGGGTACCCTGAGAAGGATGGCCTTCTCGGTCGACTGGAGCCATGAATATATCACGATGCTGCCTGCCTACTACCGCAAGACGCAACTCTCATTTCTACGGATGCTCGCCGGCGGGTACATCTACCAGAGCGAGCACCCCGTCAACTTCTGCACGCGGTGCGAGACCGCCATTGCCTTTGCGGAAGTGGCGTACGAGCCGCGCGAGACCACCCTCAATTACTTCGATTTCGATGGACTCGAGATCGCCACCACGCGGCCCGAACTGCTCGCGGCATGCGTGGCGGTGGCAGTCCACCCGGAAGACGAACGATATCGCGGCATGGCAGGAAGGACACTCACAGTGCCGCTCTTTGGACATGGGGTCCCCCTGATTACTGATCCCGCCGTCGACCCGACGTTCGGGTCTGGGGCCGTGATGATCTGCACCTTTGGCGACAAGCAGGACGTGCACTGGTGGAAGCAGCACAACCTCGATTTGAGGAAGGCTATCGACCGGCAGGGGCGGATGACCGGGATCGCAGGCAGCTATGCGGGCATGAAGTCCTCCGAGTGCCGGCAGGCCATCCTTGATGACATGAAACGGGCACAGATCCTCACCCGCCAGGAAGTCCTCGAGCAGAGGGTCGGCACCTGCTGGAGGTGCAAGACCCCGATCGAGATCATGAGCGAGCGCCAGTGGTTCGTGAAGATCGATCCCGATGCGATCATGAAGGCGGCACGCGAGATCACCTGGAACCCGGAGCACATGTTCCTGCGGATGGAGAACTGGGTCTCGCAGATGGAATGGGACTGGTGCATATCCCGCCAGCGCATCTTTGCAACCCCCATCCCGGTCTGGTTCTGCAGCCGCTGCAACGAGATGGTGGTCCCGGCCGAAGAGGATCTCCCTGTCGATCCCACAACCTCCCGGCCATCCCATCCCTGTCCCGGGTGCGGTTCGACCGAATTTGTGGGGGAAGAGGATGTCCTCGATACCTGGATGGACTCCTCAATCTCTGTCCTGAACGTGACGGGGTGGGACGGGACGTCCATGCCGCCACTCTTCCCCGCCGAACTCCGGCCGCAGGGGCACGATATCATCAGGACGTGGGCATTCTACTCCATCCTTCGTTCTGTGGCCCTCACCGGGTCAAAGCCCTGGGACCAGATCCTCATCAACGGGATGGTCCTTGGAGAGGACGGCTTCAAGATGAGCAAGAGCCGGGGCAACATCATCTCCCCCGAGGATATCATCGAGAAGTATGGGGCCGATGCCCTCCGACAGTGGGCGGCCGCAGGTGCCGCCACCGGGTCCGATATCATGTTCAACTGGAACGATGTCATTGCCGCCTCCCGTTTCCAGACCAAGATATGGAATATCGCCCGCTTCGTCCTTCTTCAGCTCGAGCGCAAGCCATATTCCCGCGATGCACCGATCGAGGCTCCTGCCGACCGCTGGCTGATGGCCCGCCTCTCAGGCACAGTGCGAGAGGTGACTGCCGCGATGGAAGCATGCCAGTTCGACCGTGCACTCAAGGCTCTGCGGGAGTTTGCCTGGGACGTGCTCGCCGACAATTACATCGAGCTTGTCAAGGGGCGGCTCTATTCCGACGAAAAAGAACGGGACGGCGCCTGCCGGGTGCTGCATGCGACCCTCGATACCCTCTGCCGCCTGATGGCGCCTTTCACCCCGTATTTTGCAGAGGAGTGTTACTCGCACCTTGGCAAGGGGAGCGTGCATGCATGCACATGGCCAGAACCCGGCCAGCAAGACCCCGATGGGCTGGCATTTGGCGATCTCCTCGTGCGAATCGTTGCCGAACTCCGGCGCTACAAGCATGAGAAAGGGCTTGCCCTGAATGCACCGATGGGCAGGGTGGCAGTATTCTCTTCTCCCATCACAGATGACGGCGGTGACGCGGGCAGGGCGCTGAATGCCGCATTTGAATGGCACGCGGAGCCGCCGAAACTCGAGAAGGTCCCTTCAGAACTGAAGTTCAACATGGCAGTCATTGGCCCAAAACTCCGGAAGGACGCGGGGGCATTTATGAAGGCAGCACGGGCGCTGCCCCGTGATCTCCAGGAGAACCCTCCCAATGAACTCGATATCGGTGGGCGAAGGGTTCCCGTCCCCGAAGGTGCTTTCTCACTCGAATACCGTTACCTCGAGGCCGGGGAGCAGGTAGACGTGATCAGCGTCGGCGGCGTGACCGTGACGATTCACACCACTCCCTGATCACCCCTTCTGCAAAAGAGGCGAGTTCTCCCTCCTTCATCTCTGCGTCCGCCACCACGAACCTGGCAGGCTCTTCCCCTGCCAGGCGGAGGTAATTTTCCTGGACCCGGGCAAGGAGTGAGGCTTCCTCAAAGTGTTCCTTCTTCCCCGCATCCTTCTTTCGCGAGAGCGCCACCTCCACCGGGAGGACGAGGAGGAGGGTGTGGTCGGGAGGGATCGTCCACCCGTCATGCACCTGGCGGAGCCAGGTGAGGGGATCAGGGAGCACCCCCTCGAGGGTGGCCCACTGGTAGGCATACCTGCTGTCGGTGTACCGATCTGAGATCACCGTCCTCCCGCTGGCGAGAGCCGGCCTGATGACCGTATCAAGGTGGGCGGCATGGTCGGCGGCAAAGAGAAGGGCTTCGGTGACGGGGTCGACCTCATCTGCGATGGCCCGTCGCACCTGATCGCCTATCCAGGTGGCGCCGGGCTCCCGGGTAAAGACCGGGGAGAGGTCAGAAAGAGCGCGCTGAAGAGAGGCAAAGAGGGTGCTCTTCCCGCTGCCATCGATCCCCTCCAGGGTGATCAGGACCATCTGCCCCTCCGCAGGTTCTCGAGGGGGATTGTGCCCCTGTGTATCGCCGTGGCGATGATGGCGCCGTCGAACCCGAGTGCCGCCAGCGTATCCAGGTCAGCAGGAGACGCGACGCCTCCGCCATAGAGGAGCGGCCTGTCGTATGCAGCCCTCAACCCTGCCAGGAAACGGAAAATGATCCCACTTTCAGTTCCCACCGCTCCCACGTTCAGTATGATGGCCCCCTCGAAATGCCAGTCACCTGCCTTCCTGAGGAGGAGGCGGGGATCTTCGCCGGATGGCATGACCCGTCCGCTCCGCACATCCACGCTCAGGTAACCGTCCGGGTAGGTCGAGAGATCCGCATCCGATGTCTCGGTCGCCGCAATGTCCGTGATTCGTGGCTGGCGGAGGTAATCCCACGGCCCCCTGCAGCCCCTGTCAAGGTAGCAGGTCTCGACACGCGAACTGCAGGCTATGACCTGGTTCATGTGGTCACCATTCCCCATAATGCGGTCAAGGTCCGCGACATAGAGGTGCCTGGGAGAGAGCTGCGCCAGGTAGCCGACCGGATCTGCAGTGGATGAGAGGCCCCACGTGAGCGGGCGGTAGGAATCCCGGTTTCCGGATGCGCCGTGAACCACCTCTCCGGCCTTCAAATCCATGGCTAAAATCAATTCCATGCTGTCAGCGCAATCACTATTAGCCAGCAGGATCATTAAATCCTATGCAATTACTGGTCAGCCCGAGGGACATTGAGGATGCCAGACGTTCTCTTGCTGCTGATATTGTGGACGTGAAGAAACCGTCCGAGGGATCTCTGGGTGCAAATTTTCCGTGGGTGGTGCGGAGCATCAAGGCCCTCTCCCCAAAGCCAGTCAGTGCCGCAATCGGGGATTTCGATTTCAGGCCAGGAGGGGCAGCCATGGCCGCATATGGAGCAGCATGCGCCGGGGCTGACTATATCAAAGTGGGGCTGATGTTTGACGGTATCGATCGTGCCAGGGAGCTGATCCAGGCAGTGGTAAGGGCAGTCAAGGAAGAGTTCCCCGAAAAGAAAGTAGTGATTGCAGGGTACTCCGATTACCGGCGGCTCGGGAGCATCTCACCTTTCGAGATCTCGTCCCTCGCTGCGGAAGCTGGCGCTGACGTCGCGATGGTTGATACCGGCATCAAGGACGGGCGCAGCACGTTTGAATTCATGGACGAGGAGTCTCTGGTACGTTTCTGCACGCTGAACAGGGATGGCGGCATGGCCACGGCACTTGCAGGATCGCTCAAGTTCGAGGATATCCCTGCCCTGAAGCGCATAGGGCCTGACATCATCGGGGTCAGGGGAATGGTCTGTGGGGGTGACCGGAACGACGGCATACGCGAAGAACTGGTTGACCGCCTGGTAAGGATGGTGCACTGATCATGTTCAGGGAAAAACTCGACGTACCGCTTGCCCTGACCTTTGACGACGTACTCCTCGTCCCAGCACCCTCACTCGTGGAGCCAAACGAGGCCGACATCCACACCCGCTTCTCCCGGAATATCCCCCTCAACATCCCTCTTGTCGGTGCTGCGATGGACACGGTGACAGAATCTGCGATGGCGATGGCGCTCGCACGCGAGGGCGGCATCGGGGTCATCCACCGGAACATGTCCCCTGAACAGGAGATCGAGGAGGTGCACAGGGTCAAGAGGGCGGAGGAGTTGATCGAGAGGAACGTGCTCTCGGTCAGCCCCACGACCAGCGTGGCAGATGTCGAGCGCCTGATGGTTGAGCACGGCATCGGCGGTGTGCCGGTCCTTGAGAACGAGAAGATCGTGGGGATCGTGAGCCGGCGGGATGTCCGTGCCATCGCCTCCCGCCGGGGTTCCGAGAGCGTGCAGGCCATCATGACGAGGCAGCCGATCACTGCCGGCGAGGACATCTCCATGGAGCAGGCGCTCGAGACGATGTACACCAACAAGGTTGAACGGCTCCCGGTGGTCGACAAAGGCGGCCGCCTTCTCGGTATCATCACCATGCAGGACATCCTAGAGAAACGCCAGTACCCGAATGCCACCAGGGATGCAAGGAAGAGACTCAGGGTGGCGGCCGCAGTCGGCCCGTTCGACATTTCCCGGGCTCACCTCCTTGACGAGTGCGGTGTCGATGCCCTGGTGGTCGATTGTGCCCACGGCCATAACCTCAATGTCGTGAGGGCAATCAGGGACATCAAGGGGAGCGTGAAGGCCGACGTTGTGGCCGGAAATATCGCCACCCGCGAGGCGGCCGAGGACCTCATCGATACTGTCGATGGGTTGAAGGTCGGCATCGGGCCCGGGTCCATCTGCACGACAAGGATCGTGGCCGGCGTCGGCGTCCCGCAGGTTTCTGCCATCGCAAGCGTCGCTGACGTGACAAGAGGGACAGGAGTCCCGGTTATTGCGGATGGAGGGATACGGTTCAGCGGGGACGTGGCAAAAGCGATCGCTGCCGGTGCCGACTGCGTGATGATCGGGAGCCTCTTTGCCGGCACCGATGAGTCGCCGGGCCGGGTGATCACGATGAAAGGCCGGCGTTACAAGCAGTACAGGGGAATGGGGTCGCTTGGCGTAATGAGCGGCGGGGTCTCGAGCGACCGCTATTTCCAGAAGAAGGAGATCGGGAAGACCAAGTTTGTTCCCGAGGGGGTGGAGGGGGTGACTCCTTACGTTGGCACCGTCTCCGATGTCGTCTATCAGCTCGTCGGCGGCCTGAAATCCGCCATGGGGTACACGGGTTCCCGGACGATCCCCGAGATGCACGAGAAGACGCGGTTTGTCAGGATCACCGCGGCCGGGCATACCGAGAGCCACCCTCACAACATCATGATCACAGACGAGGCTCCCAACTACCGGATATCGGATTGAACACTTCTCCTCTTTTCGATCGCAAAAAATACCTCTCTCCTGTAATGTTTCCAGATGAGTAACCCCCAAAGTATAAATAATGAAAAGACTAACATAAAGTAATCAATGCTGGATCAGGTAGAGGTCGCACGACTCCTCGATATCCTTGGAAACCGGAACAGGCGCCGAATCATCGAGCTGTTGAGACAGAAGCCCTGCTTCGTCACCGAGATATCCGACCGCCTGATGCTCTCTCCAAAAGCCGTGATTGAGCACCTGCAGCTGATGGAGCGCGAGGAGATCCTTTCCTTTCGGCTTGACGAGCGCAGGAGGAAATATTACTTCCTCGCAAATGACATCGATGTGATGGTCAGGCTGCTCCGGCAGGACCAGATCAGCGTTGTGACAAAGGACAACTCCCACCGCCTCCGCGCCTCGCTTGCCAGGCTCCAGAAGATGGTGGAGACGAGGGAGGAGATGGCAGAGAGCCTGAAGAACCTTGAGAGGGACATTGACCAGCAGATAAAGGAGATCATCTCCTTTGGGCAGGAGATCCTTGCAAACGAGACCCAGATAGATCTCCTAATCAGCCTTGCGCACTGCAATCTCACCCTCCAGGAGCTCGCTGAACTTGTCGAGGCCCCTCGCGATGCCGTATCCGATAGCCTTGAATGGTTGCGCAAGAAACACATAGTTGAGCGGGAAGGGGAGACCTACCGTCTCTGTGATGCACATGCCCAGTAATGAGAACCCGTATGACGAGTTCATCAGGAATATTGCGAAGATGGTGGAGGAACTTCTGAGGAAGATGCCTGACCAGGATACGACGCATATCATTGGTTGCACCATCATCACCGGGAATGGACAGAACAAGCCCCACATCCATTTCAACAGCGACCGGCAGGACGAAGAGACCAGGTTTGAGCTTATTGAGGGGCCTGACAGGGTCTTTGTCACCGCCAATCTCCCCCCGGTCCTGCACTCGGCACCCTACGCAGATATCACCCCCGACTCCCTGCACATCGTCGTGAACGAAAAGAGGACAAGGGTGGAACTTCCCTGCAGGGTGGACGTGATCCACAGCTTCTACCAGGTCCGCCATGGGGTCATCGATGTCACCCTGAAGAAGAGAACGGGTGCGACCCCAAGCACCAGCATCGAGCACAGGTAAGAGACTGGTTCTTTATACTCAATTTCTTTTTTAGGGTCATCCCGCCGCGGGACAAATATTGGTCCATTCCTCCCCGCGATACACTCACCAGAAGGGAAGGGTCATCCTGGTGATCGGCCCGCATGCACACGACGCCTGATGCAGGGTATGCATCGGATAGGATCTCCTCCGATGAGAATGAAAAAAAGGATGGAGTGTTCCGGAATACTCTTCAGGCCTGGATCCTTCCACCGGCAGACACCCATTCCGAGATCCTGTTCCTGTCGCTACGGAACTCGCGGAACTGGTGGAGCGAGACGGTGAGGTCCCGGGTGAATGCAAAGTACCCGATCTGGGTCGTTTTACAGAGGTTCATCGCCATCTCCATCAGGCCTCTGGGATCCGGACGTGACTCGCCGAGCCATATGTGGAAGATGTTTCCGCCGTCGACGATTGGGAAGAAGACGTGCTCAATTGACATCCGTTCCGCCATCGTCACATTTGCCCCTGGCGCCACATGGGTCCCGTTGGTGTAATAGATAGGAAGGTCCCTCGTGGACCCAAGGCGCAAAAGAGCCTTTGCGAGATCGCCCTTGATCACCTTCGCGGCCCATTCACGGTATTCCTTGTTGAGGAGGTCGGCAACGGCAAAACGCTGCCCGGTCGTTTCGGCCGGCGTCCGGGCAAGCGCGATGGTCATGTGGTGCCGCCTCGAGAGCTCGCGGGCGTACTGCTCCATGTGGGTCATTGCAAGGATGGCGAGGCGGAAGGCATCCCTTGACTCGTGCAGTTGTGACCCTGTGTGGTGCTGGACCATCTCGTTCACCCCGACGACCCCGATCGTGTAGACGAGGCCGTCAAGGTCAACGGCAACCGAACCTCTCTCCCCGGTGACGGGGTCCCTTGGGCGCTGCATCGCAAACGGCATCCTGCCCTGTGACCGGATCGTCTCAAGCCACCTCCGCTTGATGCGGAAGACCTCGACACAGACATCCATCAGTGCCCGTAACTCGGAAAAGAGCCGCTCATTGTCCCCGTCTGCCCGATATGCTGCCCGCGGGCAGTTGAGGGACACCACCTGCCAGGAACCCATGGAGAAGTGCTTGCCTTCCCTGAAGTACAGCTTCTCCTCGAACTCCGAGTCCTGGTCCGCGACCGCCGAGAACTGGTATGCGCAGCACTGGTAGCAGGAGATCCCCTTGCCGGCACCGCGGTATGGCGGGATCTGGTTGTCGTAATAGGGGGTGCCAAACTTCGATGCAAGTTCGAACGTGAGGAGGTAGAGGTCCTTATAGGTGGGCAGATCAGGGTGGGCATCGTTGTACGCTTTGTCTTCCTCCATGAACTCGGGCTCGATGCTGATCTCGGGTTTTGGGAAACTGAAGGGCTTGCCCCATGCATCTCCCTCAAGCATGACCTCTATGAGTGCCTTGAAGAGGAGGCGGACTTCCCGCTCGAACTGACCGTATGTCCGGCGGGGACCGCTGCTTCCATCCCAGACCCTGCCCCTGAATACGACCGGCTTGTCCTTCCAGAGGGATGGAACGCCCGGGCTGAGCTGGACAGATGAGAAGACGAGCTGCCCGCCTCTTGCGACCATCATCTGCGTCATCTCGTAGACAAACATCTGCATCAGCTGCTTGATCTCGTCGTATCCCATCCCTTCAAAGAAGGGGGCAAGGAAGGTGAGGAAGTTGTAGTAGCCCTGCCCGCCGGCAAAGTTGGTCTGGGCGCTCCCGAGTGCCTTGACGGCGTGGAGGACCGCCACCTCCGCACGCTTCGCAGGCCCTGCAACCGACGCCTTCGTCCCGTTCCCGTCCGGCATCAGCCCATAGTAAAAGAAGTAGCGGAGGTCCCAGTCCTGACAGAACGGTCTTGTCCCGAAGTATTCCAAATCGTGGATGTGGATGTCGCCCGACAGGTGGTGGTCCGCAAGGTGAGGGGGCAGCTGCAGGAGGTACTGCTCCTTGCTGATCTTGTCGGCCTTCTTCTTGTGCGAGGTCTCCGCATTCTCCTGGAGGTTTGCGTTATCCTTGGCCTCAAACCCACGGCCAACGTCGATCAGGTGCGCGTCGAATACCGGCGTCCCGACCCTGGTGCAGACGTTGCGGTACTGGACCATCCCCTTCTCGAGAAGTGTGATGTTCATGATCTCCCGGATGAGCGGGCCGCTCAGGGTGCGAAGGTTCATCGACTTGATGCGCTGCTCGACGAGCCGGGCAATCTCCTGGGCCGTCTCTTCCGATGCGCTCTCGTAGCCGTAGAACGTCTCTACGAGCGTTGTCTCCTCGAGGATCTGGCGCACGATCCGCTGCCGGTCCCACTCCAGGATATGCCCGTCCGAAGTCCTGACCGGGGGCATGCTGGGGATGAAGATCCCATCAAGCGTGGACTGGCGCGTATCCCGGGTTGGCATCATCCACCCTCGATGAAGGGGATGACCTGCTCCTCTCTCAATGCCCCCTGCGAGAACATCTCGGCCGACGTGAGGAACCGTGTATCCCTCTGCAGGACCGGGGCCTCGGAGACAAAGACACCGTTTATGCGAAGTTCGGTGAGCGATTCGGCGGTAGAAAGATCCCGCTCCTGGAATGGCACTGCCTTCTCCTTCAGGAAATGCTTCAGGGTATCGCAATTCGGACAGAATTCCAGTGTATATACAATCAGGTCGCTGGGTGTGCTCAAAGATGTCCCCCCGGTTTGAATCTGAATCAATGATAGATCTTCTGTGAAAAAATATTTGTTGATCTGATAGTAATTGTACCTTCAGAATTGAGAATTTTTGCAAAAAAAAGCAGATTTCACGCGTGACAGATGATGAACCACACGATGGTCAGCAACAGGGTGCCTGCCCAGGAGCCTGGCTGATGGACAGGCTCTTTGTGGCCGTGGAACTCCCGGCAGAGGTGAGAGAGGCATTATCCTCCGTACAGGAGGCCCTGAAGGAGAGCCGTGCACGGCTCACGCTGGTGCACCCGGACATCATCCACATCACCCTCAAGTTCATCGGGGACGTGCCCGAGACCCACACTGCCAAAATTGGAGAGGTGCTGGGGCAGGTGAAGGCTGACCCGTTCCCGCTTCACGTGCGTGGCATCGGTGGGAACAACCCGCGCCAGCCCCGCGTGATATGGGCACGCATTGACGAGGGGGGAAAGTGTGGCCTCCTCCATGCACAGATTGAGGACCTGCTCGCACCCCTCGGGGTAAAAAGGGAAGACCGCGCATTCCGCCCCCATGCGACGGTGGCGAGGGTGCGGGAGTTCCATCCTGATCTCCTGGAACGCATGAAACCATTCCGGGAGAGGGACTTTGGCGAGGGAGTGGTGCAGGGGGTTGTCCTGAAGCGGAGTACCCTGACTCCCCGGGGCCCCGTATACGAGGATGTCAAGGAAGTGCATTTTTGACCCGCACCGCACTCGAGGAAGAGGTGCTCGCCGGGATTCGCCCTGCCGAAGACGAGGCCCGGCACATCCACGAGGTGGCGGAGAGGATCCTCTCCCGCGTGGAGAGTTCCGGAAAGGCGACCGCCATGATGGTGGGGTCAGTTGCGCGGGGTACCTGGATCCACGGCGACCGGGACCTCGATATCTTCCTCCTCTTTGACCCTTCTCTTCCGAGGGAGGAACTCGAGATTCAGGGACTCTCCCTCGCTAGGGAGATTGCACATGCCGAGTCCGGGAGGTTCCGGGAGAAGTACGCGGAGCACCCGTACATCAACGCGAGCATCGACGGCCTCGACGTTGACCTGGTCCCCTGCTACCAGGTAGAGTCGGCAGCATGCATCCAGAGCGCGGTCGACCGCACGCCTTTCCACACGCGGTACATCAGGGAGAGGATTTCGCCATTCGTCGACGACGTGCTGCTTCTCAAGCAGTTCGCAAAGGCAGGGGGGATTTACGGCTCTGACCAGATGACGGAAGGGTTCGCGGGCTACCTCTGCGAGCTGCTGGTCCTCCATTACGGGGGATTTCTCCCGCTGCTCGAAGCCGCGTCCCACTGGAGACCGGGCGTCCTCATCGATCCGGAGGGACACCGGTCACGCGACTTCTCCGAGCCCCTGGTGGTGGTGGACCCGGTGGACCCCGGAAGGAATGTCTCGGCATCGGTATCCCTGACCCGGATGTGCGAGTTTATCGAGCTCGCCCGCGGATACCTGGAGCACCCCTCGCGGGAGTTCTTCTTCCCCCCTCCCTGCCCGGTCCTCTCCCTGGACGAGGCGGCAGACCACCTCGCACGGAGGGAGACGTTCCTCTACGCCATCACTCTCCAGACACCGCCCTACATCGAGGATATCGTCGTCCCGCAGTTACGAAAGAGCCTCGATGCCCTCCAGGCACTCCTGGACCGGCACGGCTTTCTCGTCAACCGCGCCGATTGCGAGATGCACGAGGAGCAGTCGATGCTCCTCTTCGAGCTCCTTGTCGACGAGCTCCCCGCGGTCAGGCGGCATACCGGCCCGCCGGTCTGGAACCGGGTCAATGCCGGGAAGTTTACTGCCAAGTACCTGGATGCAGACGAGCGGGGGTTCTTTACGGGGCCTTTCATCGACGAGGGGGTCTATGTCGTCGAGATCCGGCGCCCGTATACCCGTGCAATCGATCTCCTCCGTTCCGATCAGGTGCTGCAGGTCGCGCTCGGAAAGCACGTGAAGCAGTCGATGGAACGCTCGCTTCAGGTCTTTCGCGGCATCGAGTGCTACCAGGAGGAGTTTGCCCCGTTCATCTCGGGGTTCCTCCAGAAGACATCCCCCATGATGCGAATCGAGAGGAGCAGGAGAGATCACGCCGCGAAATGAAGGGAAAACGGCCGATACCCTTCCCGGACAGATCTTGTAAGAGGCAACGCTCCCGCACGCCGCATTTTAACTGAATCCTGACAAAATGTGCGAATTTCGTGCCGGATCTCCCCGTTTCCCCGTGGATCTTTTGATACTTTTATATAATGACCCGCCACACATACTCAATAATCTCCATGCCGTCCAGACGCCGCGAGGATGCCCTCTCCGAGGTCATCGGGTTCATCCTGATCCTCGCCCTGATTGCGGTGCTCGCCTCGCTCTATCTCACCTACGTCGTCCCTGCCCAGGGGAGAGAGGCAGAGATCAGGCACATGGCAGAGATCAATGACCAGTTCCTCGGCTATAAGACTTCGGTCGATTCCCTCTGGATCAACGACCAGAGGAATGTCCCCATTTCCAGGACTTTTACCCTCGGGACGCTCACGGGCCTGACGCAGGGTGCGTTCGTGGTCCCGCTGTTCCAGCCGTATCCCTCGAGTGGGACAATGGTGGTGAACGGGAGGGGGGAGAGCATTAGTATTGAAGTAGACACCATCACTATTGATTTCCCTGGCAATGTACTTCCAAATCTCACATCTATGATTAGTGAACCCAGATATGCCTATATTCAAATTAAGACAACCAATAT
>JADFCY010000019.1 GCA_018263335.1 Methanolinea sp.
CGGCGCCTCCCGACCGGAAGGGAGGGCATCACAAGATCCGGTGACGTCTCAACGAAGCCGACCAAGGCCATAGCGGCCCGAGCGACCGCAGAGAGCGAGTCACTGAGCGTCATCATTGTCCGGTAAACAGCGACGAGCATGGTGCAAAGCACGATGCAAGGAGCGGGATGGAACAGCTGCCGGCGAGGAGTGGAACGACAAAGCCGGTAGCGTCAGTGAATTAGGACCAGAAAGAGAAAACCAGGGGCATGGTGCGAGTGCAGCGGAGTGGAGGAGCACCGGACCGGAGGGAGGAGCGGACGGAGATGGAGCAGAGCGAGCACGTTGCCCCGTTATTGTGTATCAAGATCTCTCTGGTCTCCTCTCTCCTGCGATGAGATTCTGACCAGAGGGAGGAATCGCATGGGGCAGGGGTCCCATGCCGCAGGAGGAGGGGCACCGGGGTGGAGGCCTCGCCCCTTCGGATTGGTAGGGGCGGGGTCAGGGGTAGGGGTCGGTCGCAGGGGCGATTATTTGCGCGGTAAGAAAAAGAACAGCATAGAACACTCTGTTCCTTGTCCCACCCGCAGCATCACTATACGAATGATTTTTTTTCTTCTCAGCCAATCAACCGTGGTCAGGGAAGGTTGGCAGCAGGAAGTCTCGCTCACGGACCTTGTCCCCGGCGATAATCTCCTCCTCTTTGCGGGCGATATCATTCCCACAGACGCATTCCTCCGTGAAGAGCGGGACCTCTCCTTCAACCAGTCAGCCCTGACGGGGGAACCCTATCCCGGTGAAAAGAATGCAGTCTCGTCATCACCCGGCACACCTTTGGCGGAAGCGGAAAAGCACGTAGTTCTCGGGACCTCTGTGGTAAGCTGGACTGCAACGGACGTCATTACAAGGATTGGGGATGGAGGCCGGGTTCGGAAAGGTTGCCCAGACCGTGGGAGACCAGCCGAAAGAAACGGAGTTCGAGCGGGAGCTCACCCAGTTCAGTTTCCTGATAGCGAGTACGTTCCTGGTCGTGTTTCTTGCCTGTGTCCTGCCGTTTACGTTCCTCGGCAGCCTCTTCGGGTTTGTACCTCCCCCGCTCTCGTTCTATGCAGTTCTTGTGGGCCTCGTGGCATGTTACCTGGTCATGGTCGAGGTCACAAAAAGGTGGTTCTATCGCAGGTACTCAACCCTGGAGGAGCAGAGCGCCGGACAATCGAGGTCAGCCTGACTTTTTGAGTCTACTGTTTGAGAATCGATCCGCACACCTCACCCGTAAGAGACACACAGATGGCAGGCATAACGGGGAACCATGGTCCTTTCGGGTTCCAGACCTGCCTCCCCCGTCACCTTAATCATTTTCGGAATTATAACTTTTCCAATTATCTTGTTGAGATCTCCTGATACTTCGGCTGATGCATGCAATTCACTCAAACAAGGAACCGCACGGCTCTCTGTTGCATCGAACATGTTCCTGGTTTTCCTCAAGTTCATGGTGGGTTTTGCAGTCGGTTCGGTCAGTATCATATCCGAGGCCATCCATTCATCGATGGACCTTCTGGCAGCGGTAATAGCCTTTTTTTTCCGTCAGGAAGTCGTCAGAACCACCGGATTCCGGCCATGCGTTTGGCCATGGCAAGTTTGAAGATTTTTCCGGCCTGATCGAGGCAATCCTCATCTTTATCGCTGCGGCGATCATCATTTGGGAGGCGGTCCGTGCACTCCTCGGAGAAGGTGGACCCGGGCTCTCTGAAGACCTGCTCGTTGTCGGCATCGCGGTGATGGCAATCTCGGCGGTGGTGAACTGGTACGTCTCACGTCGGCTGATGAAGGTGGCATTGGAGACCGAGTCGATCGCCCTCGAGAGCGATGCCTGGCATTTGAGGACCGATGTTTATCCCTCTGCGGGAGTTACGCTCGGCCTCGTATTGATACGTATCACGGGGATCACGATCATCGATTCAATTATTGCGATTGGTGTCGCGCTGGTCATCATCAGGGCTGCATACGATCTCACGCGGCGCTCGGTGGCCGATCTCATCGATACGAGTCTTCCCGAGGGAGACGAGGCCCGGATCAAGGAGATCATCTGCGAACATTCGAGCGAATATGCAGGGTTTCATGGCCTTAAAACCCGCAGGTCCGGCCCGGATGTCTTTATCGACCTCCACCTTGTCATGCCGGGAGCAGTCTCGGTGGAGGATTCCCATGACCTTACGGATCACCTGGAGAGCGACATCAGGGTAGAATTTCCCCGGTCTACTGTCACCATCCATGTCGAGCCCTGTCAGGAGGGGGCCGGCGAATGTCACCGCTGTGGCTCCTTCTGTACCCATTCCCAAACCAATAAATGAAGATGGAGCCGGAAGCCCGGAACGCTTTGCGTTACCTGTCGTTCTTCATCGGTCAAATCAGCACTCACTGTATCATGAGTCCCTGCACTGACGAGGAAATCGCAGGCCTCCCATTCAGGACTCACAAAATATCCTGTGATACAGGTCTTTTCCAAAACTTGTCTGGAGCGGTTCGCCCTCTTTTATTTTGAACGTGCGTTCACCATCCGGCTTTCGTTCAGCCCTGAGAAAAGAGGCATTGCCCATGTTTCTCTCAAAGAGGCCCCGTGAAAATTCATGGAGGTGAGTGACGAAGATGATTTTCACCCGTTTTTTCAGGAGTGCGCACACGATCTGCCTTGAGATCTCTGAACCTTCCCGTTCGTTCGTCGCCGCGAACGATTCGTTGAACAACACCATGCTGTCCGGGCTGAGATGATCAATGATCTCACTCATCCTCGTGAGTTCTTCATCCAGTTTGCCGCTTCTCATCTCGTGGTCCTCTTCACGCCTGAAGTGGGTGAAGACCCCGCGACAGACATCTGCAGAGAATGACTCGGCCGGGACACACGAACCGCACTGCATCAGCAGTTGCGCCAGCCCGACACTCCGGAGAAACGTTGATTTCCCCCCCCTGTTTGCCCCCGTGATGAGTACAAGGTCCTTCCCTTCCGCGTTCACATCGTTTCCGATGATCGCCTGGTTCTTCTGGAGCGCCATGCACGCATCGTAGAGTCCTTTGGAGGTGAGAGTCCGGTTCCCGGGTTCACGGGGGACCGGGAAGCAGACTGGTTCCCCAAGACGCATCAGTTCCTCTCTCAGATGCACACACCCAAGATAAAATGCCAGTTCGATCTTCAACGAGGTGAAGAACCTGAAGATATGATCGGTCGCCTGATGGAGGATGCGGGAGACAGGGTTCAGGCTCTTTCCTCTCATCTCTGCCAGTGCCCGGAATCCGGTCGTATCCCGATCAGCGATGGTGAAGCTGTACTGCGCTGACGGGTCTATTGAAAGAACCCGGGCGATCCATGTCTGCGGTGGGATCTCCCGGCACCGCTGGAGGGTATAGTTTGTCCCCTTGTTTCCCTTCCCGAGTTCCGCGGTGATACAGGCGCCGGCCGGTAGCGATAACTCCCCGAGTATGGCGTTCAGTGAGACGATGTATTCATCGGTCAGTTCTCTTTTGAGCATGGCGAAGAACTCCCTGAACCCCTCTGATTCGAATGTCCCCCCATGGTCCTCTGCGACCTTCCGGAGCAACACGAGCTTTCCGATAAACAGCGTGAGCGCCCGTATGGAAGTGCCCCGGACCGAGTCTGCTGATTTGCCTGTATACCAGGTGAACTCCTTGAAATACCCCTCGATCGATTCATCGCAGATCCCGTAGATCTCTCTTACGACCTTTGTATTCCTGATGCAGTCCCTGAGGATATCCTGGCGGTAGAGGATCGTGCCGGTATCCGGGACCGAAAGGAGCACCACATTCTTCGCGACTTCATAGAGATACCTGTCACCCTGTGCCATCGATTTGAACAGGATGTCCAGTTCCAGGTCCTGTGTGACCATCCGCAGGACGTGTGGGAGCAATGCCCATTGCTCTTCATACTCACGGTCTCTCCACCTTGTCGGCTGGGGATATTTCGGGAGCATCCCCCACGCGGGACAAAAATCTCGGTTCCTGAAGAGGAGATGGGGTTTCATGATGGAATCCGCTCCAGGATCGCCTCGTAAGTGACCCGTTTCTTTCTGGCAATCGCGATTGCATAGGAAAGTCCGTCCGCGGGTCTCCTCACCACCCTGTACGTGCGCACATCCGGGTTGTCAGGCGCCACCGTGCTGACCATGCTCACCGTCTTTTCGAGCATGGTCAGCTCGTCAAGGAAGGTGACATAGATGCAGAGGAGGTCCAGTTGGATTGCCTGCTCAAGTACTTTTCTTCCGAGGTACAGGGCGTCCTGGACTGTCGTCGAGGTAAACATCTCGTTGATGATGATGATACTCCTTGGAGTGCAGGTGGTGAATATCGAGTGGATCCTCAGGAGATCGTCCTCCAGTTTACTCCTCAGGTTTCCAAGGGACTCTTCCCGTTCGAAATGGGTAAATATCCTGTCAAAGAGGTAAAGCCGCGCGGTCCTGCCCGGCACCGGACACCCGAGGCCCGCGAGGAAATGCAGCTGCCCAAAGACCCGGGCAAATGTTGTTTTTCCCCCCTGGTTCGGACCGGTGATAACAAATATTCGTTCCCTGCCCTCGAGGTAAAAATCATTGGTGACGACGGGTATACCTTGAGGGGACAGTCTGATTGCAAGGGCAAGGTCGAACCCTTCTCGGCTTTCGACCTCTTTCTCCGTATCTGAGACTTCTGGGATGCAAAAAGGAAGGTTCTCATTCTTTATCCTGGCAACCAGATCGAGGTACGCGAGATAAAAGTGGACCTCCCGATCGAAACGGGCCACGGTCTCATCCAGGTAATTGAGGTTCTTCTCATGGAAGGCGGAGAGGTGTGAGAATACTTCGGGGTACTGGAGTGCGACCAGGTCGAGGACCTTCGCCTCCACATGGTTCATTTCAGGATATTCTGGAAATCTCTCCTGGAACGGCTGAACGGGATCCTGGAGAAACCCCTTAAAGGTGTGTTCAACCTCTCTGATATAGTCCTGGCTCGATTTGCTCTTTCTCACGGTTATCTTGTTTCCTTGAATATGCAGGCAGTAGGTGACGCCTGACAGTTCCGCATCGAGTTGTGCAATTTCTGCGACAAGCGAGGTAAACCCTGGGGAGTGTGAATACTCGTTCAGGAATTCACGCAACGCCTGGAAGCCACGCGAGGCAAGATCGAGATCTGCGAGGTCGTTTCCCAGGCGTTCAATTGTTTCGCAGTACACTGCCACTGCATCCAGGAACCAGCGTCTCTTCTGGGAGAAGTTATGGAGTTTTTTGGCCTGGGCAAGGTGTGTCCGCATCGTTTGCATCCCGAGAGAGAAAGATTTGAGGGCTTCAAGAAGCCGGGTGTTGCCCAGGTCCCGGACTATCTCCTGGCGATAAGCAATGGCATCGCAACTCTTCAGCGATTCATAGAAAAACGGCTTCAGGTCGTACTCCTCATAGCCTGCGATCACCGCATCTACAACCTGATCCAGGTGTAAGTCCGAAAAAAAGGCCGGTTCCTTGAGGGCTTCACGGCTGACGGCCATATCCGGATTTGCATACAGAATGCTGAAACGACTCATGAGAAAAAACCCCCTTGCCCTGGAAATCCTGATTGGGAAGATACATTTTCTCTCCCGAACAGGGCATTGGACAATGGTGTAACCCGCCCGGATTCCAGGGGTACACCTGCCCTGGATCCCTGATGCACAGGTATAACACCGGCATTGACGCAGGGTGCAGGGCGGCCAACTGACAGGCCCGCCCTATTGGTCGCGGAGTTTTGATCTCTCACACAAGAACACGAGGAGTCAGGGAAACGATGAGTGATTGGGTTTTTCTCACCTTCGGATACCATACCGGTCCTCCCGGGTAGAAGTCATTAGCAGGAGGCGGTTGAATCGGTGGACTTCATCACCGGCAGTATCCCGTGAAGGTGTCAACTGCTGCAGAATAGTGTTGGAGGATGGCAGGTATTAATGTTCATGGTGGAGAGCCGCAAAAAGCAGAAAGCGGACGAGGCTGATCACTTCAGAAATGCGCTCCCAATAATTTCCTAAAAAATTCTTCTCACCTCCGGGTCATTGCGACTTTTTTAAAGATCGAGGATTTGGGAAACGAGCAGGCGAAGTAAGTCTTCTGGACCTTCCTCATCCCGATGGCCGGGATGGTCCTGGCCCGGGTCGTTGGACCCTGCAATAGCTCAAACAGATTGTTGGGCTGATTGTGCGGATAGGAGGATACCCCCAAATCTCTCCTGCCAAAGCCCCTCCATAAAGGGGGGTAAATCCTATCAGGGAAAATAACTCCTATCCGGGCCACTTTTCCCCCTCTCTGCGTGGGCTGATACCGGAAAATCCAAAAAAAAAACTGCCCTTTTTCGTTCCCATGGAGATTATGCCCTATAGTCGCCCTGTTTGGTAAAATGCGACAGATTTTACCTCAACTAACGGTCAATAAGGTCATTTTATTCGAGATTATTTTTTGCCCCCTGTTTATATTCCATCTGACTCCAGAAACCCTGCCAGAACCCCGCTATGAAGGTCTTTTTTCCCGACAGGATCTGGAAAAAAAATCAAATTTTCGGGAAAAGATCCTCCAAAACATCTCCATTTTTGATGATAATATCACCTTTCAGAACCTCGAGATGAAAAGGAGAAAATGACACATGGTACTTTTTTCAAGCACCTTGCAAAAAAGAATTCATGCATGAATACTGATGGTGTGTATATGAAAACGATCCATGTTCCTATCATCATCGTATCCTGCCCACAGTTCAAAGGGTGTCACACATTCGGGAAAACAATCGATGAGGCTCTTGCCCGTATCAGGGAAGTCATCGAGCTTTGCATGGAAGATGAAAAGCCCGAACACCTCAATACATTTGTAGGATTCCGCGAGGTCGAGATCCAGGGTGCCTGATGCTTCCGGTAATCTGGGGAAGGACCTGATCCCTTTTCTTGAGAAACTCGGTTTTGTTATCATTCGCCAGAAAGGGTCTCATGTGCGGATGAAATTTAATGATGGCAGGTGTACAACGATACCTGTCCAGACAGGTGAAGATATCCCAAAAGGACTTCTCCGAAAAATTATCCGGGAAGATCTCGAAATGACGCTTGAAGAGTTTTCTGAAGCGTATGAAAACTATAAGGGGCACTAATCCATCAAATTCCACAACTCAACGGGTCCCTGAATCTGTAAACGATGTGAGGATCCTCTGGAGTGAGAGAAGGTCCTCGCATGCCTGCCTCTCCGCTGATGTCCAACCAAATACTATGGCTACATTTTTAAAAAACTCTCAGCTTAGGCTATTCCGGCGATGAAGCTCACCCAGTAAAATACTGATCCTCCCTGAAGGGATGACAGCTTCTGCATTCAGTGTGAGCCTCATGAACGGGAAATCAAAAGAAACTGGCCCGGCAACCGGTCTTTCCGGGAAGGAAGCCCGGGATCATCTCGCCCGGTATGGATATAACGAGATCAAGGAAGAGAATTAAAACCCGGTTTTTAGTATTTTAAAGCGCTTCCGGGGCCCCCTCTCCTGGGGTATCGAAAGGGGGATATTGCTTGAACTGCTCCTGGGAAAGGGCCCTGAAGCATTGGTAATCACCGGTTTGCGTGCCTTCAGTTGTCTCGTGGGAGAGACCCAGGAACTCCGGGCCCGGATTGCGCTAGGCTACCTCCGCAGACATCTCCAGATAACCGCGCAGGCATACCGAGATGAAAAATGGCAGTCGCTCCCCGCAAGAGAACTTGTCCCCGGTGATTTGGTCAATGGAACCGTGGGCGATATCGTGCCCGCAGATTGCACAATCCATGAAGGTACGATAGAGGTTGACCAGGGCTCACTCACAGGCGGATCTCTTGCAGTAGGGCGCAGTGTCAGTGAGACGTTCTATTCCGGCTCGACGGTTCGCCAGGGAAAATCCATCGGGACCGTAACCGCTACCGGAATCAACAGCTATTTCGGTCGGACCGTCGAACTGGTGCGGACTGGACGCTGAATGAGACAGCCATACCCACAGCATCCCGTTACCACTGGGCAGACGGATATATCCTCCGGTTTTGGAAAAATCTCCCCCTGGTCGGTATTCCAAAGAAAAAAATAAGTCCCCCAACAGCTACAGTTATCCAAGGCGATGAAGTCCGCTGTGAAAAGCCCTCCTGGCTGATGACTTCTGTTCTGGCGATGAAGTCCGCCGTATCCTGCCATCAGCGCTGATGACTTCTACCCCAAGGGAATGAAGAGGAATTATCCGGGTCAGGGATACCTGTCAGAGACGGGATCCAAACCCTTCCTGGGGGTGACGTGAAACGATGGAGTTTGGAATCACAGAGATCCTTACCTACCCTATAGAAATGGAAATATCCGTCGGCGAGCAGGAGATAGAACTCTCCCTGATGCCGGTTGAAGAACAAGTCACTGACGCATTGAGATTCATCCTTGATCGCCGTGCGCTCAATCTCATGGATCTTGATAAAGAATCCTTCGTGCGAGCGCATCTGGAAAACCGGTCGCGATACCGGGTAAGGATTGATCATTCCGGGTTCCGGATTATCGATACCTTTGGGAAGACGGCCGCATCCCATGAAAGGAGTGAATCTTGGACCAGAATGCGGGCAGCGGGGACCGATGATGGCGTTCAAGAACAGTGATACGCGTTGGGGGATTCCCGATGACCCTGATGATCAGGAAGACCCCTGGTGCAGCGCCACGAACCCATGGCTCTTCAATGTGTACAACCTTCTCGTAGAACGGCGGAAGAACAGGGAATGAACCAACGTTCCATGAGGTGAGAGATCCATGGTCACCACGTACTTCTGTCCGCGGTGCTGGCACCACGAGACCAGGCCAATTGCGACCTGTCCCCGATGCGGCCACGACCTTGCAGCAGAGGACATCCTTACCTACGAAGAGCGCCTCCTCTCTGCGCTCTCCCATCCCATCAGGGAGCACCGGATGATTGCAATCGAGATCCTTGGAAGGCTGCGATACCAGAAGGCGGTCCCACAGATCGCACGCATCGTCGAGACCGAGAGTGACTATTTCCTTGTACGGGAGGGATTGAAGGCATTGATGCGCATCGGGGGGCCAGACTGCGATAAGATACTCACGTCTCTGTCACAGCACCATCACTCACCGCTCATACGGGTGCTTGCCGAGGAATTCCTCCAGAAAGGAGAACCCTGTCACTCCCGATCGCAGTGACTGCCCGTACCTAAAAACGGGAGCGCCGACATCCGGGAAGACGGGGCCACGTCGGTGAGAACCTTCTGTATCCTGTCGAGGGGTTCCAGGAACCTCTCGGCGAGGCCTCCCTGCGCGATATCGCGGGTGACCGCCTCGCTATAGAGCTGGGCATACAGAAAACAGGCCTGGAAATACGGGTCTTCTGCATGCATGAGGCGGCAGGGGAAGAGGTAGAGTGAATACGTGGCGAGCATTCGCTCGTGGCTGGGACTGGCGGCGACCATGGTAAAGAACGTGTGCGATTTTGTCATCATCTCCTGGATAAGGAGGAAGAGATCGGGGGGAAGATCCCGGAACCCTTCTGTCATTTCGGCGACGAACCATGGGATCTCCCGGATCCTGTTCCGGAGCCGTTTATAAAATGCAGACTGGTAGAGCGCGAGGACTCCCTCTTTCTTGGACGTGAGCTGGTACCAGTTGCCCGGGCCGTACTCGTCCCCTGGCAGGCACGTGATATACCCCATGTTCACGAATGACCTGAGATGTGTCGCGATGTTCCGTGGATTTTTGAATCCGATCTCCGCAGCGAGCTGCCTGTCAGAGACCGGGTCTCCCTGGAGCAGAAGACTCATCAGTTTGAGACTCACTTCAGTTCTGACCATACTCCCCTCATCTCCCTCACTGCCCATCCTGGGTCTGGACATGGGTAAGGTCTGCCGGGAATATCGATCGCTCATTCCCGGTTCGAGAAGAGAAGTCATCAGCGAAAAACGCATTTTAAGGCGGACTTCATCGCCATAGACGTGTAGGGGTGGAGAGGAGAAGAGCTTTTCTTTCATGGGGAGTGTGGTTCATTTCAGTCCCGGAAAAAGATTCTTTACGGAGATCATTCTCTCTCTTGCACCGATCGTCTCGTTGTATCTGGCCTTGAGACAATACAGGGGGACAGAAGGATCGAGGGGACTCTCTTTGCCCTCTCTCCTCCCACGAGACGTGTGACCGATTCTTCGACCTCGCTATAACTGTCAACGAGGGTAAGGAGCCTTTCTTCACATGGGAGGGCGTCCCCCGCGCGAGAGGATGATGATCCTGGCAGGATCACCAGTCAGCCCCGCACCTCTTGCCCCGGATCATTGAACGATATGGCATCACACGATTCCTGTGGTATTCCACAAGGCACCGGAAGCCGGATGGACTTGGCGGGATCCCGAAGGTCTTCCCTATGCTTCAGGGGGAGGGTGAGAGGGGCCACTCCACCAGGCATTGCATTCGCAACCCTCTCAAATCGTCTGTTTTGAGCCAGAATTTCACCATCTGCAGAGAATATCGCACACGGGAGAGGGAGGGATTTTATGAGCGGATCGGTGAATGTATACCATTCCCTGATGCAGTCATCTTTTTTTAAATACCGTCGCTTCATTGCCATCGCTCCGGTGGATTTTTTAAAATGATTCGTCCCACTATGATGCATGCGCAGTCATACGATCAAGAAGGGTGTGGCAAGGTCCCCGAACAGGGCGCTCCTCAGGTCGCTTGGTATCACCGACCGGGAGATGGACCTGCCGTTCATCGGGATCGCAAATGCATGGAACGATATCGTTCCGGGGCATGTCCATCTCAGGAACCTGGCCGGAAAGGTGCGGGAAGGCATTGCCGCAGGTGGCGGTGTTCCATTCGAATTCGGGGTCATCGGGATTTGCGACGGGGTCGCCATGGGCCATGAGGGGATGCGGTATGCGCTTCCCTCACGGGAAAATATCGCCGATTCGATCGAGCTCATGACCGAATCCCACTGTCTCGACGGTCTGGTCTGCGTCGGTACCTGCGATAAGATCGTTCCCGGCATGCTGATGGCTGCTGCCCGGATCAATATCCCGGCAATTGTCGTCACCGGGGGGAACATGCTTCCGGGGTACAGGGCCGGAAAAGACCTCTCGCTCATCGATGTATTTGAGGGAGTGGGAAGAGTCGCAGGCGGGTCAATGACCGAGCAGGAACTCGCCGAACTCGAGTGCTGCTCCATGCCCGGCTGCGGCTCCTGCCAGGGGCTCTACACGGCCAACACCATGGCCTGCATGACCGAAGCGCTGGGGATGTCCCTTCCTGGATGCGGGGCGGCACCCGCGGTCGATGCGGTGAAGCTGCGGATTGCCCGTGAGAGCGGAGAACGGATCTGTGGACTCATCGAAGAGAACATTCGCCCTCGCGACATCATCACGAAAGAGAGCATGGAGAATGCGGTGCGCGTGGACATGGCCCTTGGCGGGTCCACCAACACGGTCCTCCACCTGATGGCGATTGCTGCGGAGGCTCAAGTCCCCCTCACGCTTGATACGTTCAACCGCATCTCTGACACGACGCCCCACCTCTGCAACATGCAGCCTGCCGGCCCGCACGCGATGGTAGCGCTGCACAGGGCAGGGGGTATCCCTGCCATCTTCCACCGGTTGGCAGGCACGCTCAACGATTCCCTGACCGTATCTGGGAAGACAACCCTGGAGATTGCACGTGCGCACCCTGTCCTCGATGAGAACGTAATCCGGCCCCTCGAAGATCCCGTGCACGAGGGTGGCGGGCTACGCATCCTTTTTGGGTCCCTTGCTCCCGATGGCGCGGTAGTCAAATGCGGGGCGGTATCCATGGATATGTGGCGGCACAAGGGCCCGGCGAAGGTTTTTGACGGCGAGAAAGAGGCGATGGAGGCCATCCTCTCGCGCCAGATCAACGAGGGGGATGTGATCGTGATCCGGTATGAGGGGCCAAAAGGTGGGCCGGGGATGCCTGAGATGCTCTCTCCCACCTCTGCACTGATGGGGCTTGGGTACACCAGGGTGGTGCTGATCACGGATGGAAGGTTCTCCGGAGGGACGCGGGGCCCCTGTATCGGGCATGTGGCACCTGAAGCCGCGTCTGATGGCCCGATAGGTCTGGTCAGGGATGGCGACCGTATTGAGATTGATTTATTCGAACGGCGTCTTGAACTTCATGTAAAACCTCAGGAGCTCAAGAAAAGGAAAGCGACCCGTACCCCCCCTCAAAAGAAGATATCAGGGGTTCTCGCCCGCTATGCCGGTCTGGTCGGGCAGGCAAATACCGGCGCCGTGTTCAGGTAATTTCCTGGACACTCACCCCATCTCCCTCTTCAGCATCGCCCTGGTGAGGTCCTCTTCAGGCCTGAAATAGAGGTCATCGTGTCCCTGCCAGGTCCCGCAGTTCCGGAAGACGACGGCCGGCACCCCGTTGTTGCTCTCCCCCATCACGAAGTTGGCAAAGCCCGCGATCTCGTCCACCACGGCCTCCTCGGTGATCTTAAGGACGTGGCCGAAGAGGTCGGTATCGCCCCTGAAGTCCCGGATCGCGGTCATCCCGCTCCAGCCGACCGCATGGCCGGTCTGGCCGCGCCGGAACGACCGGCCGCAGGTATCGGTGATGATAACCCTGACACTCCTTCCCGTGATCTTTCTGACTTCCTCGCGCACTTCATCGGCCGCTGCCATGGGATCGGGAGGGAGGAAGATCACCATGTCGTCCTCTATGTTGCTCTGGTCGACACCGGCACGGACGCCGATATGGCCGCAGGAGACCTCGGAGAGGACGAAGGGGTACTCGAGGAGAACCTCGGTCGAGGCATCCAGCACAGCCTGGATGAAGCGCGGGTCTTCCTTTGTCTTTCCTGCGATCCGGACGGCTCTTTCCGTAGGCGTGATATCGGAGAGTCTTTTTGTATACCCCTTCGCCTTCGAATAGACCGACGACGCGATACAGAGGATGTCTCCGTCGGCCAGGTCGATTCGCTCGCAGATAAGGGCCGGGAGGTCATCTCCCTTGTGGATAATGGGGAGCCCGGCGACTCCCTCAACATGGATATGCATGGTATCTGCCCATCCGTGATGGAAGGGTACGACAGGGGCGAAATTGAACTTATTGTTTCTCACATGAGACCCCCCTGAGGGGTCCTGGTGCAGAAGATGCAGGGCGTTTTCCGGACCCGGGGGTCATTCATCTTGTCTCAGCCCCAGGGGAAGGGAGGGAACGTGCGAGCATGCTTTGCTCCCCCGCCGGTTCTCCGTATTCTCAATAGTGCCACGTGGAAAAGGCCTTTATCCCCGCGGGCTGAAAGGACATTGATAGTTCATCCGTGAACACGGGGAGTGGGAGTGTCACGGAGAATACGGGGGACAGGGACTGGATGCCAGCCAAGAAGGAGATCATAGGAGAACTGGGAGAGGAGGGGTTGATCCTCCCGACGCTCGTGAACAATGCATTAGCCGCAAACGACCGGATCAAGTATCTCTTCACCCTTCTCCAGGCAGCGCAGTCCAGGGCCGAGAACCCGCATGGAGATTTCTCCAGCCTGCGGGTGGAGAGGGAGGCTGCGGGAATAGAGGAGACTGCCTACGACAGGGTGGTGGCCGGATCGGAGTCAGCAGGAAAGGGAGTCATCCGCATCCCCCACGCAGCGCAGATCTTCGGAGAGGTGAGGTCAAACCTGATGGAGATGGCGACACCCCTTCTCTCACGCGATGATGGCGATGCCAGTGCGCTCAGAGAACGTCTGCAGGCGCTGGAAAAGCGCATTCCCACCGGCGAAGGGGATCTCGTTGAGAAGGCAGCAATCGATGCGATCACCGCGGGCCAGAGGGGAGAGGGCGACAGCATCCACCTCCTGGTGATGGACATGCACCGTGCCCTGAACAGGCTCCAGGGGGATCTCGCGAGCGAGATGGTCGACGGGGCCATGACCTACCTCCTTGAAGAGGGGGACCAGGAGATCGTCCGTGCCTTCATGTCCGGGGTCCATCGCACGGCGCCCCTGAAGTTCGACCACCCGGGCCTTGGGACCACCGCAACGAGGAACGGACCAAGGCTGATACTCCAGAACGATATCGGGATGACCGATGCCCACGTCCTGGTGATCAACATCGAGGGCCTGATGGTGACCATCATCTACACCGACATCCACATGCCGAGGCTCCAGTTCTTCCAGAGCCTCTTTGAAGGCCAGGGTGTCACCTGGGGCGACACGCTCTCAAAGAAGGGAGCGGAGACCTTCGAGAAGAAGATCTACCACCTCTCAACCGGGACGTATACCGCGTCCGGGAATGACGACCTGGCGAGGTTCCTCTCGTTCGCAGGGTCGCGCCTGGTCTTTTTGATCGACTGGAACCGCGCCCGAAAGAGGCTCCGGAACTTCCTCCTCACCAAGGACGCGGTCGGTGTCCTGAAATGGGCGGCGGACAACGATGTCGGGCACATGGGCTTCCTGCTCCTCGGGGGAGAAAAGATGATCTACGACGCGATGGAGATGTCCTCCCGGGTCCCCATGAGATACGGGGAACCCCTCCACCAGATCCTCGGACGCGAGAAGAGCATCGAGTATTTCCAGTGGGTGCTCCGTGTCTCTGCAACAGGGCTCCTTGCACACAAGTCGCGCCTCCTGATCCAGGACGAGATAAAGGCAGAGCTGCTCCGCTACTTCCGGTCGGCGCACGAGGGCTTAATGGAGATCTGCGAGGAGCATGCCACCCTCACCATCAGCGTGGCGACAGTGGTGAGGGAGGCGCTGCAGCATATCCAGATGGGGGGAGACGTCTCGTTCATTGGGAGGAGCGCACGGCGGGCGAAGAGGTGGGAGAGCGAGGCGGACCTTGCGGTTACCTCCGTGCGGACCCTCTCGCGGAGGATAGAGAACGCCGGGTTCTACTCCCAGCTCATCTTCACGGCCGACGACGCGCTTGATTTTCTCGAGGAGGCATCCTTCTACGTGACCCTCATCCCGGCCGTCACCTCTTCGAGGAAGATCAACCAGTCACTCGTCGAGATGGCGGAACTCGCGGAGCGGAGCACCCAGGAGTTCTTAAAAGCCCTGATCGCCTCGCAGCATGTCTACAAGGGGTACAGCAGGGACGATATGCAGGAGTTCCTCCAGGCGATAGACCATGTGCTCTCCCTCGAACGACAGGCTGACGACGCCCTCCGCCTCGCACAGAAGACCATCCTTGTCGAGTCGCGGGACTGGAAGGAGATGCAGGTGTACAGCGACCTGGCCCGGACCATCGAGGAGTCTACGAACTCCCTGATGAAGGCTGCGTTCCTCATCCGGGACGACATCATGGAGAGGATGAACCGCTGAGAGGTGGTGTGCATGGCCGCAGCAAAACCCTCTCCCCGCATGGCGTCGTTCGGGTGTGGCCTTGACGAGAGCCTCCCGGCCGAGGAGTTCGGCAACAAGGCTGCAAGCCTTGCCGCCATCGCATCCCTCGGAGTCAGGGTGCCCCCGGGGTTCTGCCTCGGGGTGACCCTCTGTGAGGAGTACTTCGCTTCCGGGCGGCGCCTCCCTCCCGACCTCCCTGCCCTCCTCTCCACCGGAATCTCGCGCCTGGAGAAGACGACGGGCCTCTCGTTTGGCAGCAGCAGGAGACCGCTTCTCGTCTCTGTCCGATCCGGAGCCCCGGTATCCATGCCGGGGGTGATGGAGACCATCCTGAACATCGGGCTCTCACGGGAGACGGTCCGCGGCCTCATCTCCCTCTCCGGCAACCCGAAATTCGCGTGGGACTCGTACCGGAGGCTCATCCAGAACTTCGGGCAGGTGGTGTGCCGCCAACCACCTGCGCTCTACCAGGCGGCGCTTCGCGAGGCGATAGAGCGGGCGGGAGTCGAGGACGAGGTCGAACTGGACGCCCGATCACTCCGTGACCTTGCCGGCGAGTACGAGCGGATTTTTGCCCAGAACGGGGGCGAGAAGTTCCCTCCCGGTGCCATGCGGCAGCTGGAGCAGGCGGCCGAGGCGGTCATCCTCTCGTGGGAGAGTCCCCGTGCCGACGCGTTCCGGCGGCTCAACCTCATCAGGGAGGCGCGGGGGACCGCAGTCGCGGTACAGGCGATGGTGTTTGGCAACATGGGCTCCCGTTCGGGGGCGGGTGTTGCCTTCACGAGGAACCCCTGGAAGGGGAATAACGAGCTGTTGGTGGACTTCAAGTTCGGGGCACAGGGGGAGGACGTGGTCTCTGGAGACCAGTCGGTGAGCACCCAGCAGGAGTTCCAGGCGGCGCTCCCAGAGACATTCGCCGAGCTTTGCGAGACTGCAAAAAGGCTGGAATCGCATTTTCGGGACATGCAGGACCTCGAGTTCACGGTCCAGAACGGCGAACTCTACATCCTCCAGACGAGGAGCGGAAAACGCTCCCCCTATGCGGCGTTGAAGATCGCAGTCGATCTCTGCCAGGAGGGGGTCATCTCACCCTCAGACGCCATATGGATGTTACGGGACGTGGACCTCGATGCCGTCTCGGTCCAGCGTGTCAGGACCCGGGATCACCCCCTCGCAGTGGGAATCCCCGCGTCGGGCGGGGTTGCATCGGGGGAGATCGCGTTCAACTGCGCGAGCGCCGAAGCGATGGAAGCGGAGGGGAGGCGCGTGATCCTGGTCAGGGAGACCCCCTCTCCCGATGACATCCCGGGGATCAGGGCGGCAATTGCCCTCCTCACTGCCAGGGGTGCACGGACGGCACATGCGGCGGTGGTGGCTAGGCAGATGGGAAGGGTCTGCGTGGTCGGGTGCGAGAACCTGGTCATCGACGAAGCAAGGCGGAGGTGCCGTATCAGCGGCCAGGAGCTGCGGGAAGGTGCCACCATCACAGTCGACGGGAACTCGGGGAAGGTATTCCTCGGTGAGGTAGAGCACTCGTCTGAGCGGCCCACAGCACTCATCGCGATGGTGAGGGAGTGGGAACAGTCCCTGCACCCGTGAACCGCCCCGGATCCCGGGAAGTCAGGACCGGTCTCTCTGCTCGCGGTGAATCCTTGACGAGGCGTACTTCATCAGCGGATACACGCCGTCGGTCATCGGGTGGACCTCCATGAACCGGTCGAAGTCGTACACGGTGACCCCAAGGCGCATCAGGAAGGAGTGGTAGGCGGCGAGTATCCCTGCAGCGGGCCCTGCAGTATATACTCCGCCAACCTTTCCCGACTCCTTCGAGACGAGGATGCCTGCCATTCCCGTGTGCCCATGCAGCACCGACCAGAAAGTCCCCGGGCCGGCAGGGCCAGGGCTCCCGAACGCCACCTCGTCGCCGCTCGCGTCACCTTCGACGAACGCGTACTCCGACGCGAGGTTCATGGACTGGGGGATGGGCATGCAGTCCGGGGGAGGGTCCCGGCCAAGAATGGAGGCTGCGGCGACTGCGCCCTCGTGCCGTGCGACAGGGGTGAGGCAGCGGGAACCGGTGACGTCGCCGCAGGCATACACGTCGGGGTTGCTGGTGGCCATCGAACGGTCAACGATGATACGCCCGTCCTGCCCCTTCCCGATCCCGGCAATCATGGAGGAGTTTGGGACAAGCCCCGTGGCGACAAAGACCCCATCGCAGGGGAGGACAGACTTTTCCTCTCCGCTCGTGAGATGCGCATGGGTGACCACGTCGTCTCCCTCAAGCCCGTTCACCGTGCATCCCTCGCGTATTGTCACCCCTTCGAGGTCCCTTGCCGCGAGGTCCCGCAGTTTCGGATGCATTCCTTTTAGAAAGGTACTCCGGGCGGCCAGGGTGACATCAGCGCCGAATTGCCTGAAGATGAACGCAAACTCCGCTGCCATGATCCCTCCGCCGATGATCAGGAGGTGCTCCGGGACTATTTGCATGGTGAAAAGGGTGTGGGGAGTGTATACCCCGCCGAGCCGGATCCCGGGAATGTCCGGGATGCGGGGGAGCGACCCGGTGGCGATGATGATCTTATCAGTCTCAACGGGCTCCCCGTCCACAAACAGGGAACTTCCGTCCACCCTGCCCGTCGCTCCCTGCCGGATCTGGACCCCGCAGCCCCTCGTCTCGGCATCGAGCACCGAGGCGATCTTGGCCTGGACCTCTCTCATCCCAAAGAGAGTCCGGGAAAACGAGATCTCGGGGACATGGTCCAGGATTCCAAGTGAATGGAGGGTCCGGGAAAAAAAGAGGTGCCTGGCGATATCGTTCAGGGCGCAGACTGCCATGCAGCCGTGGTGGAGGCACTGGCCCCCGAGCCCACCCTTCTCGATGAGGACGACCTCCTTTCCCGCGAGGCCAAGCTGCATCGCCGCGATACGGCCCGCAGGCCCTCCCCCGAGCACCCCGATGACGGACGGGACTGTCAGAAGACCTCGACTCCCTCGTCCATGGGTTCGGAAAGGACCTCGCCGGTGTAGGCGTTCACTTCCACGATCTTCTTGCCCCGCACCTGCCAGACCGGGATGAACGCCTGCTGCAATCGTATCTGGATGTTCTTTCTCTCAGGCTTCATCACCTTCTCCTCGTAAGAGATGGCATCGCCGATCACCTGCCGGATCCGGATCTTCCGGGTGAGGCTCTCGATCACCTCCGCGAGGATCTTCTCGGTCGCATCCTCCTTCGTGAGGCGGGGCTGCACCACCTCGGCGTTCCGGGGAACGGCTCCCTCGGTCATTGCATTCCAGTCGGCCTCCATCTTGAGGCCGTTGATCGCGTTGATCCCCCCGCTCCCCTCGGAGTCGAAGGCGATCCGGTTATCCTTGTATACCTGCTCGCCCGAACTCTGGTAGGAGTATACCCAGTACGGCATGAATCTGAGGCTTGCCTGCCCCTGGGCCTTTGCGATCTGCTCGGCAGCCTGCTTCTGTATTCTCACGGGGAGGTGAGAGATGGGCACTCCCCCGGCATCCTCCTCCTGGATTGCCGATCCCGCATCTCCCCCGGCGAGCGTGGCCTTGGAAGCGGCCTGCCTCCCTGGGCCGTCCGAAAACGAGAGCGCGAGGGGACGGTCGAGGATCGCATCCAGGGCCGCCTCTCCCGCGTACCGGATGAACTCGTCGCGTCCCCAGACGATGCAGTTGCCCGCACCGGCAGAAGGGTTGAGAGAGAAGAGGAGTTTTTTATAGGTGATCTCCTCGCCATCTTTCATCAGGCGGAAGGCCCCGCTCTCGTACTCCCCGATCTCTCCAGGGTCGTTGCTGCACAGAACCATGAGGTATTCATCATCCCGTTCGGCCAGGTCAAAGGGGTCCTCGAGCGTGTTCACCGAGAAGCCCGCCGCCTCCAGGATGGACTTTATCGCATTTCTCGCCTTTTCCCGAAGCTTTTCGTCCATTAACCATACATTTCCTTCATCTTATAGAACAATTTTTCTATTGACAGGAGAGATTCAATGAACAGATGAATCTCCCCCTCAAGTTCGTGCATACCCGGATAGAGGAGTATGCCATGCAGGTGACGTTTGATCCCCGCGAAGGCAGAGGGACTGTGGTGTACAACCTCTCCCTGATCAGAAAAGAGGACCTCGAGTACGCCATCGCGGTCATGAAGGATGCGTTCAAGGCAGGGATATGCGTGAGCGGCCTTGTCCGGTTCATCGAGGAGGGGGCCTCGGTGGGAGATTTCCAGGTGCCCGCAGGGCACTGCGCCATCATCACGATGTGCAGCTCCACGCTTGACGGGGTCCTTCTGAGGAAGGGTGTCCCCTCGAACCCCATCGGGGGTGGTGTTGTGGAGATTGAGAACAGGATCCCCAGGAGGTTCACCCACATGATCCTCTACGAGCACACCACCATCGACCCCCTCCAGGCCCTCATCTCGCAGGAGATCACCTCCGTCAACGAGATGATGCGGAGGGGGAGCGGCAATATCCTCGCAAACATCCGTCAGTGCCACATGGAGGCCGAGACGCTTGTGGGAGAGGTGATCGATGACCTCGCGGGAAGCAGTTTCTCGGGCATACTCGATGTGGGCCTCCCGAACACCCCCGCACTCGGGGTCACCGTCGACCCCCAGTACATGGGGATCGTCGCCCTCGGGGGGACAAACCCCATGGCGGCAATCAAGGAAGGGGGCGTCTTTGTCGTGACCCAGGCCATCAAGGGGCTGATGGAAGTCCAGGAGATGCAGGAGATCCTCGAATTTTAAGCCGGTAAGGCCCCGCTGGCAGAGAGGATCTCCCAGTACAGGGAGAAGAACTTCACAAACCCTCTTGACTCGGAGAAGAGCGCGGTCGACCCCTCTCCACCAGATACCATCACGACCATTGCCCTTTTCTGGTCGAGGAGAAACACTCCGCCCGCAATAGATGCGGCCTTGAGATTTTTCAGCGATTCTGGCGGGGACTTCACGTGCACCGAGATACCGTCATGGAGTGGACCGTCCCACCGATCGGTCACCACCCGGACAGGGACAACATTCTTCTTCGCAAGGAGGGTCGCGATGATCTCATCCCTGAGAAACCCGCCGAAGAACACGGCATCGATGGAACATTCCGCATTCTGGAGCAGGTCGATCAATCGGGAGCGGATGTGCTCGTCGCCGTAGATACTCCATATCAGCTCCTGGTCGCCACGCTCCCTGGACGACCTGTCCCTGTAGATCCGGGAGAGCATCTTCTTTGCGCGGGCCGCATCCGACTCGACCATCTCCAGCAGGTGGTCGATCCCGTCCTCCGGGGGGACGGCCTCGAACCTCTTTGGCGTGGTGTGCGAGACCGAGACCAGGTTCTTCTGGATAAGCCGGTCGAGAACCGGGTACACCGAGGCACGGGGCACTCCCGAGATCTCGTGGATATCGGTTGCAGTTGCACCCGAGACCTTGAGAAGCCCGACATACACAAGGGCTTCATACTTGGTGAGGCCGAGGGACTTGAGGGACTCCGTCAGGGGAAGGTGGGATGGGTGCGTTTCGGCCATTACATACCATTATATATTGCGAATCTTAAATGTTGTTATAGCAATAACAACAAGTGGTTTGAAATGTATATGCGTCATTTCGTTATTCTGGCCATTTTTTTCGGTTTAATTGGAACGCCGGTCATGGCAGACGTCAAGTACCTGACTGGGGACCCGGACCTCTCCGCGTCCGTGGCCGGAAGAAACGAGTTCTCCCCTGGCGAGGATGTCGTATTGAAGGTCAATATCGAGAACCGGGGGCTGATTGACATGAAGTTTGTCAGGTCCGGCATCGTCGAGCGGGACGACCTGCCAAGCACCGCAAAGCTCGTGAAAGCCGGACTTGGCGCCGGGGACTCCCCCCTCGTCATAAGGTCAGACCCCCAGTTGGCAGGGGACATCCCCGGCGGCAAGACGGCATCTGTCTCGTTCTCTGTCAAGGTGCCTGCGGACGCCATGGCGGGAGATTACCTCCTGCCCCTCACTGTCCATTATGTCTACCTGAAGACCGCGGAACAGTACGGGCAGGACGCCATCTCCTACACCTACAGGGACGTGGATAAGACCCTTGACCTCCCTGTCAGGATCAGGCCGAAGGCAATGCTCGAAGCAGGCTCCCTCAAAACCGAGCATTTGAATGCAGGCACGGAAGGATACCTGGTCCTCACCGTCAGGAACCGGGGATCGGAAGATGCACGGGACGCGGTCCTCAGGATCGCAAGGAACGGCAACAGCCCCGTGATCCCGACCGACAGCAGCCTGTACCTGGGGGATTTTTCTGCCGGCAGCAGCAGGGAGGTTCGCTTCAAGGTCTCGGTATCGCGTGATGCAGGAGAGGGGGAATACCCGCTTGACCTCTCCTGCCGGTACACTGACCGCGATGGAGATATGGTGACATCCGATGTCCTGACCCTTGGGGTTCCCGTAGGGGGCAAGATACAGTTCTCGGTCGTCTCCCCGCCACCCGAAGTGCGTGCAGGTGGAAAGGCGGTCATCGAGGTGGAGTACCAGAACACGGGTTCCGCCCCGGCACGGCATGCCCAGGCCCGGATAAGCGCGGTGGACCCCTTCACGAGCAACGACGACTCGGCGTATCTCGGCGACCTTGCCCCAGGAGAAAAGGCGACCGCGAGGTACGAGGTGAACGTGGACGCAGGCGCGACCATCAAGGAATACGGCCTTGACTCCGAGATCCGTTACCGCGATGCCCTTGACAACAGCGCGATCTCCGACACCATGAAGGTGAGGGTGAGGGTGGTGGAAGGGGGAAGTCCCCTCCTCCTGGTCGCAGGGATCCTTGTCCTCCTCGCCTGTGCAGGCGGAGCGGGATATTATATCCTGAAGAGACGCACCTAACACACCATGGAGAACTGGCGAGAGCATGTGGGGGTGCCCGAGATCCGGTACCTGGAGGACCTGAGATCCGTGCTCCGGGACCGCGAGTGCTCCTGCAGCGGCCCTGCCTACTCGATGTACCGTGACGTTGCAGCCTCGCCTTCCGACCGGGTGTGGATGGCATCCCTTGGGATCCGTTTCGATATCACCTGCATCCCCCCGGCCATCGTATGCGGGGAGCATGTGAAGACCAAGGGCCATTACCACCCAAAGAACGCTGCAGGCGCCGGCTATCCCGAGATATACCAGGTATTCGAAGGAAAGGCCCATTACCTGCTGCAGGCGCGTGACCTATCGGAGGTGTTCCTCGTGGAGGCCATGCCCGGCGACACTGTCGTGGTGCCGCCAGGATTCGGCCATGTGACGATCAACCCGGAAAGAGGTGAGCTGGTGATGGCAAACCTTGTATCAGCGGAGTTTTCAAGCGAATACGGATTCTACGAGGCGCATCGTGGCGCCGCGTATTACGAACTCTCCGACGGCACCCTTGAAAAAAACCCGGAATATCCCCTGGTGCCGGAGCCGGTCAGGGTGCCGGCGGCAGGATTCCTCCCGGGATCGCCATTCAGGGGACCGATTTACGACCTGGTGAAGGAGAGGGATCTCCGCCTCTGGTGCCTCAACCACCCCGAACGGTTTTTGGAGTTCTTCACCCGGGCGGGATGAGGCCGGGTGGAGGGAGCCGCTTATGCTCGCTTGCCCTCACCATCCCGAGCACTCTCTCCTCAACCTCGTCCCGGCTCTTCCACCCTGACCTTGAGAGGGAGGCGAGCGCCGCATCAATCTCGGCATAGGTGAGGCCGATCTCTTCCTCGTCCCGCTGACCTGGCCAGAGCCCGGCCGAGGGAGCCTTCTTCAGCACCCGTTCGGGGAGGTCCATCGTCTCTGCCAGCGCATAGACCTCTGTCTTGTACAGGTGCATGATCGGCTGGATGTCGGCGGCGCTGTCCCCGTGCTTGGTAGAGTACCCGAGAAGGTACTCGGTCCGGTTGGAGGTCCCGCACACGAGCCTCCTGTCCCGGTTGGCATGGTAATAGAGGATCGTCATCCGGGTCCTTGCCATGAGGTTCCCGATCAGGTATGGGCTCTCGGTGTACCCCGGCATCGTCCGGTATGCATCAAGGATGGGGTCGATACTGATCACGCGGCATTCCATGCGGAGCCGCCGGCAGATCTCTTCGGCGTCCTCGATGTCCTCGGGAAGGGTCACGCTGCTTGGGAGGATGAGGGCACGCACGCGTTCCCCGCCCACCGCCCTGCAGCACATGGTCGCGGCCACTGCCGAGTCCACTCCCCCCGAGAGCCCGATCACGATCCCGGTGCTGCCGCTGCTCCAGTACGCGTGCCTGATCAGCTGCTCAATCCTCCCCAGTGCGCATCCCGTATCCTCATCCATGGAATCATCCCTTCCCATTCTCATTGCCCGCAAGATGTCACCCGGTCCCGGCAAGAATCTTTTGCATTCACTATCCGCTCACTGAAAAGGCCACACGAAATATTCCTGTCCCTGACAGGCGACACGCTCGTCCGCGAACCATCTCCAGTCCCCCGACCTGAGCCTCACATGCCATCGCCCACCTCGGAGAGGATCTGGCAGGAGCGGCACACGTCACCGCAGGGCTCACCGCACCGCTCGCAGGTGTGCACCGCCCCCTCTCGCGCTGCACCAAGCTCCGAGAGTTCCTCTCCAAGGTTGACCAGGGCATGGCGGGTCCCGGGGTGGTCCCAGGCATACGCGTTCAGTATCCTCCGGACCCCCGCACGGAGGGCATTGTGGGAGTAGGGGCACCGGGAGGTGTCGATACGCCCTGTCTTCAGGTAGGAATAGAGGGCAACCTCGCGCTCGGGGACATGGAGGAACGGCTTGATCCGTGGTACCATCCCCTCCCGTGGCCCGGAGGCCCGCAGGAGTCTGCCACAATCCCCCCTGAGCACATTCATCAGGACACTCTGGGCCTCGTCGTCAAGGTTGAACCCGAGCGCAAGGCGTGTGGCGTGCTCCTCCCTTGCGGTCACGTTCAGAAGGTGGCGGCGGAGCACCCCGCAATAGGAGCAAGAGAGGGTATCGCCCTTCCTCGCCACGATCCCGTCGATGGTCGTCCCGTAGTGTTCGCGAAACGAGACCGTGACGTGAGGGACTCCGAGGCCCTCGGCGATCCTCCGGGCATCGCATGGGTCCCGGTACCCCTCGATCCCCTCGTCCACGGTGATGGCGAGCAGCTGCACATCCCGCCTCCGGAAGAGAAGGGAATGGAGAAAGTGCAGGAGGGCGGTCGAGTCCTTCCCGCCGGAGAGGGCGACGGCAACCGTGTCATTCGGGCGGATCCACCTGCGCACCCGGATGTCCCGCTTTGCCTTGGCCTCGAGGTCAGCGAAAAAATGCTCCTGGCAGAGGTGGAGGCCGGAATAACGCTGGAATAGAATGGCAGGGCGCCTGCACTTGCTACAGCGCATGGGGGAGATCAGATCAACCTTTATCATCCGGATAGATAAATTGTGTAGCACACATGGCAATTTCTGCCGACCATATCCGGCAGCTCCACCCCTACGAGATACGCATTCTGCATACCCTGGAGCGCCTGATGAGGACCCATGCCTGGGTCCCCCTCGAGCTGATCAAAAAATCCACCGGGTTCTCCGAATCCGAGACCCTCTTCAGGCTCGGCCGGCTCATGGAGATGGGCATGGTCCGCTACGACGTGGTGCCCTACGAGGGGTACAGCCTCATCTTCTCGGGCTACGACACCCTCGCCCTCCTCTCCCTTGTGAAAAAGGGGACGGTCTCCGCGCTTGGCCCAAAGATCGGGGAGGGGAAAGAGTCGGTGGTATACGAGGCGGCCGGCCTTGGGAGCCTTGCCCTCAAGTTCCACCACGTCGGCCAGCGCTCGTTCCAGTCGGTCAGGATTTCGCGGGAATACCTTCCCGAGGAGGGGCATTGCCCCTGGGTCTTTGCGTCCCGGTTCTCCGCAGAGCAGGAGCACGCAGCCCTCAAAAGGCTCCACCCCCGCGTCCGGGTCCCCATCCCCATCGACAGGAGCAGGAACGTGGTGGCGATGGAGTTCATCCAGGGGGTGAACTTACACCGGTGCCGCCCTGAAGACCCTGCGGGAATAATGGAAGCGATCCTGGAAGCGATAGGAGAGGCGTACCGTCTCGGCGTGATCCATGCCGATCTCTCGGAGTACAACGTGATGATAGACGGAAACGACGTGGTGCTGATCGACTGGCCACAGTGGATCTCCCCTGACCACCCGAACGCAGCCCAGGTCCTCGCCCGGGATGTTGCACAGATCCTGCGCTACTTCTCGCGCAAGTTCAGGGTCACCGCCAACCCGGAGGAAGCCCTCGCAAGGGTGACCGGATGAAAGTCTTTGGCATTGACGTGATCAAGGGCTCGGTGCGGTCCAGGTCGAGGAGACCGATGTATGCCCTGGTGGTGATGTCAGGCCGCGAGATCGTGAGCGAGTCGGAGGTTTCGGGATTCCGCCTCCTGCGCCTGCTGAATGCAGAGACCCCTGATATCCTCGCCGTCGACAGCCTCCAGGAGATTTCGGTTGATCAGCATGACCTCTTCTCCTTCCTCCAGTCGCTCCCTCCCTCAGTGCGCCTGGTCCAGGTGACGGGAGGCGAGCGGAAGGAGACCCTCGGCAAGGTCGCGAGCCGGTTCAATATCAGTTTCAACCGGTTCGATCCCTTCGACGAGGCCCGGACGATCGCGAGGGTCGCGGCGCTCGGGGCAGGTGCCGAGGTGGTCGCATTCGAGAACGAGAGCGAGATCGTGGTCAGCAGGCATCGTTCTCCCGGAAAGGGGGGCTGGAGCCAGAACCGGTATGTCCGGAAGATCCACGGGGCGGTCCAGGCAAAGGCAAGGGAGATTGGCCTCGCGCTGATGGCTGCGGGGCTCCGGTACGAGAAGAGGGAGACGCGGGCGTTTGGAGGGTGCAGCAGGGTCGCGTTCACCGTCCAGGCACCCCGCGACCAGGTGCCTGTCTCCACGTTCCGGGGAGCGGATGTCCAGGTACGCATCTCAGGAAAGAGGCTGGAGCGGATCCGGTTCCGCCCGCTCTCCAGCAAACCCCCCTACCTGATTGCAGGGATAGACCCGGGGACGACCACCGCCATCGCCGCCCTCGACCTCGACGGAAACCTCCTCCTTTTAGAGAGCTCCCGCCAGATCTCGATGTCCGGAGTGATAGAAGCGCTCTACCGGGTGGGAAAGCCGCTGATCATCGCCTCGGACGTGCACGACATGCCGTTCTCGGTTGAGAAGATCAGGAGAGCCTTCAACGCGGTCGCACACACCCCCCGGCAGGACATGAGCGTGGAGGCAAAGCACGCACTCACGTCTGGGTATGTCTACCAGAACGACCACGAGCGCGATGCGCTCTCGGCGGCTCTGGAGGCGTTTCGGACGTACCGCAACAAGTTCCAGAGCCTCCAGAAGAGGGTCCCTCCCGGGTACGAACTCGACGAGGTGCGGGCCGGGATCGTCCGCGGCCAGTCCGTCGAGCAGGTGATCGGGGACCTGAAGGGGAAGGCGGCACCCCCCGAGGAGCAGGCCCCGCCCGTAGAGATCGAAGCGGCTCGAGACGAGCGCATCCGCATCCTGGACGGAACCGTCAAGAGGCTCCGGGTCCTCGTCGGGGAGCTCCAGGAAGAGGTCGAGGAGAGGGATCGCCAGGTGATCCGGCTGCAGGAACGGTTAAAGAGAGTCCGCTCCCGGCAGGACCAGAAGGTGCGCTTTGATGCCGAGGTCACCAAGAGGGACGTGATCATCCAGAACCTCAAAAAAAGGCTTCGCAAGGAGGAGAGGGCGAACCGGGCGCTGAAGAAGCGGATAGAGAGGATGAAGGAGTTTGACGAGGCCCTGTTGTCCGGAGAGACCATCCCGCTCAAGATCCTGCCCGCACTCACCCGGGAGGGTGTCAAGGCCGTCTCGGCAGAGAGTGGAATTCGGGAAGGCGATGTATTCTATGTGCCCCGTATCGAAGGCTTTGGGAAGAGCGCCGTAAAAGACCTCGCGCAGGCGGGGATAGCGGCGCTCCTTGTTGGAGAATTCGCAGGCGATGCCGTCGCCAGGGAAGTGGAAGGGGTCTTTCGCGACTTCAATACCCCGGTCCTTTCGACAGATCACGTGCGGGTGGTGGTGAAAGGAGGGCGCGGGGCCGCGGACCCGGGGCAGTTCAGAACGGCGATCAGGCAATGGCAGGAGTCCCAGGCAGAGTACGAGAAGGAGAAGAAGGGAAGGATGCTCGAGGAGATCTTCAGGGAATACCAGGCAGAGCGGGGAAAGGAGATGAAGAAGGTTGGATGAGCGTGCCCTGAAGCGGGTGGTCATGGAGGTGGTGGGAAGGGACGCGGTCCTCGACGACTGCGCCGTTCTCCACGTGGGCGACCGGTTCCTGGTCGCATCGACCGATATGCTCCACGCGAGCACCGATTTCCCCAATGGGATGACCGACTGGCAGGTGGGGTGGATGAGTGTTGCAGTCACGCTCTCCGATATTGCGGCAATGGGCGCTGAGCCGGCAGACATTCTCCTGGCAGTGGGGCTTGATCACCCCTCCCGGCTCCGCCAGATCCTGGAAGGGGCAAAGTCATGCTGCGATACGTACGGGGCACGATTCGCCGGGGGAGACCTTGATTCCCACCGGGAGCTCACGCTGGTCAGCTCGGGGATAGGGTTCTCGCTGAACCCGGTCCGGAGGGCCGGGTCCAGGGTTGGCGAGGTGGTCGGAATCGTGGGGGTGCCCGGCAGGGCACAGGCGGCGCTGGAGGGTCACACACAATACCTTCAGTATCTCCTGACGCCGCGCCCCAGGGTGGAGGAGGGAAGGATTCTGGCATCCGCAGGGGTCTCGTCGATGATGGACGTGAGCGATGGCCTCATCTCGTCGCTCTTTGACATGAAGGAGGCAAACTCGTGTGGATACGAGATCTTCTCATCCCAGATCCCCGGAATCCCGGGTATCTCCCCTGATACAGGGCTCGATCTTGCGCTCAGGGGAGGTGGAGACTTTGGACTGCTCTTCACCTGCAGGCCCGAAGTCCTTCCCCTCCCAATCCCCGACCTGCACGTCATAGGCAGGGTCATCGAAGAGCCGGTCGTGAAGCTGGACGGCCGGCCTGTGAACGTCCTCGGATACCAGCACCACTGGGACTGACTTACCTCTTACCTGTCCCATGAAGGAGTATACGAGGGCCACATCACGCGTATTGCCTCCATCCGGCCATACTGGGCATCGAAGTTCCCGGGATACAGTTCAAGCGCCCTGTCAAAGGACTTGATCGCATCCTGGATACGGCCGAGCTTGATCAAGGCATACCCGCGGTTTGTCCATGCCATCGAGATTCGGGGGTCGAGGGTGATGAGGTAGTCGTAGGTATCAAGGGACTTCCTGTATTCGCCGACCCGGTAGAGCGCGACCCCCCTGTACACATACGCCTCGGTCGTCCGGGGGTTGAGTTCGAGCACGGTGTCATAAGTGGCGATGGCCCCAAGGTAGTCACCGATGCTGAACTGGAGCATCGCTTTCCAGAGGAGCACTTCGATATTCGCCGGGTCGCGCTCGAGGATGCGCTGGTACACAAGCATCGCCTCACTGGGACGTTGCAGGGCGGCGAGCGCATATGCCTTCCTGATGAGGAGCGTCTGGTTCCCGGGGTCGGATTTCAGTTCCCTGTCAGTGACCAGGACTGCTTCCTGCCCCCTCCCCAGTCCCTGGAGGGCCGAGACCTTGTAGGCCCATGCAGCAGTATTCCCGGGATCAATTGAGAGGATCTTATCGTACGCATCAATAGCCCCCTTGTAGTCCTTTGCGGCCAGGAGTGCATATCCCTTGTTGAGCAGGAGATCGAGTGACGCGGGGTTGAGTGCAATTGCACGGTCGAAGGAGGCTGCAGCGTCCTTGAACCGGCCTTTCTGGAGGAATGCCGACCCCTGGGTGGACCATCCATACGCATTCCGCGGGTCAAGTTCCACTGCACGTGTCGAATCCCGGATCGCGTCGTCGTATTTGCCCTGTCGCAGGTTTACCTGCCCCCGGTATGCCCATGCAGGCGAGAATCCTGGTTCAAGGGAGATGGCACGGTCCAGGTCCCTGGCCGCAGCGGTGTTGTTCCCAAGGTTCAGGTACGCAAATCCCCTGTTTGTCAGGGCGGCTACATTGCCAGGGTTCGCTGCAATCGCCGACGAATATGCATTCACCGCCTCGTCGAATCGGCCCAGGGAATTGTAGGCGAATCCCTTGTTGTTCCATGCCACGGTGTTCTGGGGGTCCAGTGCAATCGCTGTCTCCGCGATTGCAAGGGATTCATTGAATTGCCCCAGGTTGTTGAGGAGGAATCCCTTGTATGCCCAGAATGTTGCATTCGTTGGTTCGACTGCAATTGCGCGGTCGTAGGTTGCGATTGCACCCGCGTAGTCCCCTGTCGCGGTCTGGACGGATGCCATATGGTACAAAAGCACCGTGTTGGTGGGCAGATACGTGAGGGCATACCGGTATGCGTCAAGAGCCTCCCCGTATTTCCCGAATTGCGAGAGGAGATCGCCTTTCGCGAGCGCCGCCTCGCCGTACGTGGGACTGGCATTCAGCGCATACTCATACGAGCGAAGTGCCTGTTCGTATTCCTTTAATTCCACGAGCACGTCACCAAGCTTCTTTGCGGCAGGAGAATAGGAGGTGTTCGTCCGCAGAACCATCGAAAACGCGGCCGCAGAGTCCTTATACCTCCCTTCGCGTGCCCAGACTTCGCCTACCCCGTTCCACGCCATCGTGGCATTGGGGTCAAGGCCGATGGCACGATCATAGGCGTAAAAAGCCTCTTCATTCTGGTCCATCCCGGCAAGGACATCACCCATCCGAATCCAGGTGTTGACTGAGGTGGGGTCGATGGAGAGTGATTGATTGTAGGAGTGGAGCGCGTCTCTGTCTCTTCCCATCAGGTGGAGGACCTCGCCTCTCCCTGCCCAGGCAGCGCTGTTGTGTGCGTGCAGAGCGATGGCCTCGTCGTATTTTTCGAGGGACTGGGGCAAGTCTCCCTGCTGCTGGAGCGCCCTGGCTTCTTCAAGGAGATCAGCGGGTTGCGGTGATATGCACCCCGCAAGCGATGCACATGCCAGGGCCAGCAGGAGCAGAAGCCAGGGACTGATCTTCATTTATAAAAATTAGGCACAAAAGTTCTTAACAACTGTGGAACTCCCCGGTGTCCCTGGATAGCTCAAGAGTTCAATGATGATTGATACGGTGAAAAAAGATTCGATGGGGCATTCTCTGCCCCACCCCATAATCCAGGTCTCAAATCCTGCGAACACCGGACTGGTACGTCATCGACTTGCTGAAGGACTCGATCACACCGGATGCGGTGGTCTTCTCCTTGTATACCATGTCGACGCCCTGCATGAATCCGTTGTCCGGAGACCCTGAACCCATGTCGTAGTTCCAGAACCCTGGTTTGTAGGTCTTCCCGTCAGGTGCGGCATACGTCCCGAACACCCCGCCGGTCCTGCCCTCCATGATGTGGGCATTGATCCATGCGGCGGCCGAGCCGATTCCCGAGAGGCCGATACTGTAGCTCATACCGACCGGCACGTCCGCAGACGCTGCTACGTGGCGCTCGCTGGCCTGGGTGATCATCGATACCCGGGAGCCCGTGAAGGAGCTTCCCATCTCGACGATGTTGCAGTACGCCGGGATATAGCCGCTGTCACCGGTGCCGAACGGGCACAGCATGCGGTTCCCCGCATCCGAACCCATGCTCGCGCCATCGAGCATCAGGCTCTCCGAGAACGTCGCCCTTCCAAACGCATCTTCAAACGACACGAAGTCAAACTGCGTGGTCGCCTTGAAGTTGTCCTGGTTTGCGACCTTGTCCCCTGTATCGAGGCTCACCGTCTTGTCCCACTCGATATACCCGTTGTCCGCAAGCGTCTGTTCGCTGTAGGACATGGTATACTGGGCTTCGGGGGTCCAGATTTGGGTATTCGGATCAAGCGTTCCATCTGCGGTTACATTGTCACTGTATGCATTCAGTGGAGGATTGTTCCGCAGGTCCTGGTTCGACGAGACCCAGACCGCCTCGGCACTGTCGGTGAATGTTCCATAGACCACCACATGGGTGACCGTGGTGATTCCCTGCGTCTGGCGGGTGGCCCCAACCGCGTCATCCGCGAACCCCATCCCTGAGAACAGGACGAGTAATACCAGGGCAGTGATTCCGAGTTTTTTCATTGATCATCTCCTGCATTTTGGTTCCGATACTCACAGCATCAGAATTATATAGTTGGGTTTCAGAAATAAATATCTTCTGTCGGTTCACCTCATCAGAGTTGCCAATTTAAAAAAACGATTTTTTTCAGGATTTTTCCCGAATGAATGTCATTTTTCGAAAATCCAGAAAGGGCAATGAACTGCCGTATCCCTTCAACGGATAGGGATACTGACGTGAAAAATGCAGGTTTGAAAGAAATTATCATCACAAAAAAGGCGAAAAAAATAAAAAAGAGAGATATCCAGTGGATTTATTAGAACGAGCAAAAACCACTGTTCATGTTGGTAATACTCATCGATTTTTCAAAGGACTGGATGACTCCAGACGCGGTGGTCTTCTCCTTATATACAAGGTCAACTCCCTGCATGAATCCATTGGAAGGTGAAGCTGCACCGGTATCATAGTTCCAGAATCCCGGGGTGAAGGAACCGAGATTATTGCGAATCTGGTCGAATGTCGCACCAGTCCGGCCCTCCATGATGTGGGCATTGATCCATGCGGATGCGGTGCCAACTCCCGAAAGGCTCACACTGTAGCCCATGGAAACCGGGTTCCAATTGGTGGTGGTTGCCATCGATACCCGGGAGCCGGTAAAAGAGCTTCCCATATCACCCACGCTCGAATACGCAGCAGAATCAGCCATTCCGATTCCGACAATAAAAAATGCCAGGGCCAATACCAGGATGGAATATTTTCTCATAATCTCACCTTCTTCAAATATTTTGAATGATGTACAAATATTACGAGTGGAATTATAAAGGCTTTCCTGTCGTTATACATCAACTGTCGCGAGTCTTCCACAGGAGCCCACCTAATCACTCTTTATAGCTATAGCATTACCTCAAAGGGATTCGCTCACCGGATGCTCTCTTGGATACGAAATAATTGCTTGGAGGTTGGGAATTTTCAAAAGAGATCTGTCTAAAACAAGTGGCATTCAAGCCCATGGATATGCAGCATACTTTTATTAATCTCCTCAAGTTCAGTGCAGTATACAATGGGAAAGTAAGAGGGATTTCTTCAAGTCTCTTTAAAAAAGTGCATAATATGAGCCGTGTGGGGGCGAGGCAATCTAAAAAAGAAAATTTGCGGGGGATTCACTTCTCAGTTCTTCTTTTAGTTATTCCCAGGGGATTTTGAATACGTTCGGGTTATTATACGACCACGCATATTTCAGCTCAGGGGTCTTAAATGCGTCCTCGTAGGAAGACCACATTGAAGGAGTCACTTCAGGGGCTTTAAATGCACTCGGGTTGTTGTAAGACCACGCATAAGTCGGCTCCGAGGTCTTGAATGCATCTTCATACGAAGACCACATTGAAGGAGTCGGGATGAGCGGTTTAAACGGATCATCATAGTAATATGACCACGCCTGAGTCATTTCCGGGGTCTTGAATGCGTCGTCGTAGGAAGCCCAGCTCGAGGGATTAAGTTCCGGGATCTTGAATGCATCCTCGTAAGAAGCCCAGCTTGAAGGGGTCAGATTGGGTGTCTTGAAAATATCTTGATAGGAACCTCCCATAGAGGGGGTCATGTTCTCCCACAGCGCAGATGCACTGCCTACCAGCAGAGAGAGTGTGAGAATGCCCATTACCAGGCAGGTGATGTTCTTCATATGGTTCCTCCGTAACGGGACAATATTCCCTTTCCAGGAATAAATGCTTTTTCTCTGTGGTATTCTGCCCTTGAAAACGCAACCGAACAGCACAATAGGCAGGGAATCAAGTCTACTCTGAATTGTCGTTTCAAAAAATGTGCCTCCTTGCTGTTTTCTATGGGAAGACTGAATCGAAGTTCTTATTTGCATATCCATGCGGTCACTCCAACCGCCTGCTGGGGCGCGAGTCGGGGGAGGCGGGGTTAATGGTGCATGGATATCAGACCGACACATCTCATTTTTCCAATCAGGATTTTAAACCTTTTTTAGAATCGGAATAAAATCAGAAATACGAGAAGTTCAAGTTAAAAATAGAAAAAATGGGGCTTTTAAGAGCCCCAGTGGTCATCCTTCAATACTGGTAGCTTACAGGCGCCTGATGGCGTCCTGGACGCTGATGGACTTGCTGAAGGACTCGATCACGCCGGATGCGGTGGTCTTCTCCTTGTAGACAAGGTCGAGGCCCTGGGCGAAGCCGTTACTCGGGGAGATTGCACCGGTGTCGTAGTTCCAGAATCCGGGCGACCAGTTGTCACCGGTGTCGAGATCGGTGAGTGTATCGTAGTGGCCCATGGTCCTGCCTTCCATCACGTGGGCGTTGACCCATGCGGCTGCAGAGCCGGTTCCGGAGAGACCAACAGAGTAGTCAATCATGGTCGGCACATCGGCGGCCTTTGCGATGAAGTTGGTGTTCGCCCTGGTTATTGCAGAGACCTGGCCGCCAGTGAAGGAGCTGCCCATCTCGTAGACGTTGCAGTATGAGGGGATGAATCCAGCGTCACCGGTTGCAAACGGACAGAGCATCCGGTCGAGTGCATTGGATCCCTGGCTCGCAAGGTCGAGCAGCTGGCTCTCGGAGGTGGTAATCCTGCCCATTGCATCGCTGAAGGCGACGAAGTCGTACTGCTCAACGGAGTTGAAGTTCTTCTGGTTGGCTACCTTGTTGGCAGTGTCCATGGACTGGACGCCGTTGAACTCGGTGTAGCCGTTGTCAGCGAGGACGGACTCGGTGTAGGAAAACACAGCCTGGCGCTCAGGGGTCCACTGGTTGTCCCAGGGGGCTTCGAGATCAGGTCCTCCAGTAACGGGGTCAATTGCCGTCCACTGGTTCAGCGGGGGGTTGTTGCGTATGTCCTGGTTGGACATGGTCAGGACTGCAGACTCCGAGTTGGTCATGGTTCCCATCACTACAACAGCAGTGCTGGTGGAGATGACCTGAGTCTCGGTTGTTGCATTGATGGGGTCGACTGCCATTACACTTCCCACAAGGAGAGCGATGGCGAGGACCGCGAATGCGAATTTCTTCATTTTGTTCCTCCTACAGTTTATGCTGATACTCTCAGCATCAACCAGACATTTTAGCTACAGCAACATAAGAACCTTTCTCTCTTTTCCGTTCAACGATTGATGATTCTGGTCTGTCCTTTTCCAAAAGTGGTCATGGATTGGCGAGTTACGTTTCATATCAGCTGACCGGCACGGGCGTGGTTGGGAAATGTCGTCCCCTGAAGGGTATATTCTTTGCGTAAAAGAGGCCGGGTACTAATCTCAACAATATACCAGCGTATTTCCCTCTCTGGATGGGGTACCTATTGTCCCAGCGGCAGCATGACAGGCGCATGCACGGCGTTCAGGAGATATCTCCTGGGGATGTCGTCTGCAGGTATTATGTGGATTATTCATCATCCGCAGAAAAAATGAGTTCTGGGCTTAATAAAAGCCCGTGTTTTCATCCACTGATACCCGGGTGTTTACAAGCGCCTGACGGCGTCCTGAACACTCATCGACTTGCTGAAGGACTCGATCACGCCCGATATGGTGGTCTTCTCCTTGTAGGTCAGGTCAACGCTTTGCATGAAGCCTGTTCCCGGACCCGTAAACGGAGCACCGGTGTCGTAGTTCCAAAGGAAATTCGCGTGTATGGGGAATCCGAACGGATCGTCCAATTCTAAGTGCCCGCCGGTCCGGCCCTCCATGACGTGCGAATTGATCCAGGATACAACGGAACCGGTTCCGGAGAGGCCGACAGAGTAGTCAACCTGAGTCGGCACATCGGCAGATTTTGCAATGTGGTTCTCACTTGCCCTCGTAACCATCGAGACCTGGCTTCCGGAAAAAGAACTTCCCATCTCGTACACGTTGCAGTATGCCGGGATATATCCCTCATCGCCGGTCGCAAAGGGACACATGAACCTCTCTCTCGCGTCCGATCCCTGGCTTGCCATGTCGAGCAGCAGGCTCTCGGAAGTGGTCGCCCTTCCCATTGCGTCGCTGAACGCGACGAAGTCAAACTGCTCAACGGAGTTGAAGTTCTTCTGGTTGGCTACTCTGTTGCCGGTGTCAAGCGCCTGGACACCATTGAATTCACCATACCCGTTGTCAGCGATAATAGACTCTGTGTATGACATTACGGATTGGCGTTCGGGAGCGAGGAACGTGATCTCTCCAATATTGATACCATCAATATCAAGAAAATCCAGGTCCAAT
>JADFCY010000001.1 GCA_018263335.1 Methanolinea sp.
AACAGGCCCATGTTGTGAGCGAAGCGGAACGGAGTGAAGCGGAGACGAACATTATGGGCCGTCCACCAATCCAGTGAACCGTTGGGGGGAGCCCACGCGGCGAGGGGCGGAGCCCTGGTGAGCGTAACGAAATGAAAATGATGATTGCATGCGCGGTTTATAAGCTCGAAGGAAAATTCTCTCCGTGATGGTAAAGTAAAATGAGAAATATCTGAGCTCTAAGATACTTAAAATTCTTTTATATTTTTCGAAATGATTGCGATATAGAACCGGACACGAGTCGTACAAGCCCCAGCCGTGATTTGAACACGGGACCTGCTGATTACAAGTCAGCCGCTCTGCCAGCTAAGCCACTGGGGCGCCATATACTGTTGCAACCGGAATGTGAAAAAGATGGCGACGATGGATGAGTGCATCATCATTCGCATCCATCAGGTGAGAAACATCTTGATGGAAAAAGAGCAGGAAAGGATTTCCCTTGCGAGTACGATCACTTTGCCAGGAAAATGTCCCGCACTGCCATCATTCTGTTGATGGCTATTCTGGTGGCCATGTCCCTGGTTACAGGATGCACCGACGTTCAACCAGGTTCCCCCTTGCCGGAAGGCCAACAAGATCCCATTGTAGGCGTGTGGTCCTCCCAGGAACCCAATCGTGGCACCATCTACCGCTTCTGGGAGAACAGGACATTCGATGCCTGGTCGCATTCCGTGGACACTCACCCAAAATACTTCTACCAGTATAAGGGGGAATGGAAGGTCCGCGGATCACATGAATACGTCACCGAGGGCCCCCATATCGGCTATGGGGATGTGACTGCCCTGGCAATATGGCGTGATCTGACCGTGGTCTATGAACCAGCCTGCGATACCTTCTCGATTCCGGTATACCAGAACCAGGTGTTCTCCCGGCTGTCGCATGATCCGGATGCTCCACTGGACTCTCCGTATTCCCTCACCGGCTAAAACCCTGCCCTTGCGAAAAGCATTAACGCTTTGCTCATCCCTTCCGGTTCTTCACACCCCGTTCCCACAACACTTGGCCCCGATAGAGGATCCGGGTGATGCGGTGGTACGGGATGGGAGATGCCTCGTGCTCCTCCCCTATCTCCATGTACTGGGAATCGAGGGCCAGTATCCTGCTCCCTCCGACGCAGGACTCGTTTCCCGGCGCACCCCTGTCGATGTAACAGACCTGGACGTCGGAAAAGATGAACGCCGGGTCATGGAAGCACCGGAGCAGGATCTCGCGGCTCTTCCTCAATGCTCCTCCCACCCGTGGATCACCATGCACGAAGGGTGCGTTCGGTCGTGGAAGACCTGGGTTGTCGCCACACGGATGTCTGCATAAGTGTCCTTCATTGGGTTGTTGCCGGAGTTGGTATTCCGGTCCCAGCAGGGGAAGTTGCTGCTCGTCACCTCGAGCCTGATGCAATGGCCTTTCCGGATCTGCGCCGCAGTGCTCCCGCCGTCGATGCGGAGATCATAGACGGTTCCAGGCGAGAGGAGGAGGGGGTGCTCCAGAGAGTCCCGGAACTTCGCACGGAGGATGCCGGACGTGAGGTTGATCGCCCTGCCTGACGGTGAGACGTCCACCAGCTTCACGCAGAAGTCCGTGTCCGGGACATCGGTCGCCGCAAAGAGCGTGACTGAGACCCTCCCCGTGATGCAGAAGGGAGTCTCCAGGGGGGGCGTGGTGTACACGAGCACCTGGTTGATCGCCTCCACCACCCGCTGGTCGGCAGGCCCCATGGGGGTGACGCCGGGAATGCAGCACGACTGGCCGCCGAGGCTCGGGATCGGGTCCCTGGGGTTGTAGACGTAGACATCGGGTGGCTCGTCGCCCGGCAACTGGCGGGTGAGGGAGCCATCGCCCGAAAGGGAGTTCGCCCTTCCGCGGCTGTGGAGAAAGAATGTCACGGGCTCTGCCCTTGCCGGGGGCCAGGCGGCATCGTCCCTCCACGCATTCTCGCCAAGCATGAAATAGCGGACTCGCGGCTCTTCCATGATGCCGTTCCCGAGCCCCTTGAGCCAGTAGTCAAACCACCGCACCTGCAGGTCGTCGACGCAGCTGGCCGCGGCATCCCCGAGGTCACAGGTGCCGAGGACCCGGTTCCAGGGGTTATGGTACCAGGGGCCCATCACCAGTTTCTGGTTCTCTCTCGCCTTCTCTGAACCCGACTGTGTCCGGAGCCCCTCGTAAAGCCGGAGGTCCCCGTCCCGGAATATGTCGTACCACCCGCCGATATGCAGGGCAGGGATATTGATCCGGGAATAGACCCGCTCGATGCTCCACCGCTGCCAGTAGGCGTCGTATGAGGGATGGTCTATCCACTCGAAGAAGTACGGCGCGAGGTCGTGGGCCCTGAGAAGGGGAAATGACTCCATCGGGAGCCACTGCCACCAGTCGTGCATCGACTGGATCGACTTCCAGAGCGTGGCCTCATATCCCGAGAGCCCCTTCCGCCGGGCGGTTTCGGTTGCGAGGTACAGTGCCCAGGTCAGGTTGAAAGAGAGCGCAAAGGCCCCGCCGTTGTAAGCCCATCCCTCGTAAAGTTGTGGCGTGCAGAACGCGGGGCAGATGCAGGTGAGATGCGGTGGCCCAAGCGACGCAGCCATCAGCTGGGCAAGCCCACCGTACGAGAACCCGTACATCCCCACCTTTCCGGACGACCCGGGAAGCGCAGCCGCCCACTCCACGGAATCATACCCGTCCTCAGCCTCGTGGCGGAACGGGGAGAACTCGCCGCCGGAAGCCCATCGGCCGCGGATGTCCTGGGATACCACGATATAACCCTGGGCCGCGTACCACGATGGATGGGCGTAGGAGAACGTCTCGGCATGGGCCTTGTCGTAGGGCTGCCGGATCAGAATGACCGGCCATGGCCCGTCCCCGGTTGCCGGTCTGTATACGTCGGCGGCGAGCATCGTCCCGTCCCTCATCTCAGCCATGATGTCCCGTTCCAAAATCGAACCCGCAATCCTTTGCTCCATCAAGAATCCTCCCCTACCTGACAAGGGCTTTCTCACCTGATATGCCCTTCTCTGCCTCCTGCCCGGTTTTACGAAGGGGTATAACACCCACAATGCCCCCAAACACGGGGTAAAAGGCCTTCAGAAGGATGGACAAGGGCAAAGACGATCGTCAGGGAGTTTTATCGTCTGCGGGGGGATATTCCAGGATCATGAGGTCGTCCTTTCCCCTCGCGGTCTCCATGGTCATCATCGCATTGCTCCTCGCCGGCTGTACTTCGCAGGTGGCAAAAACCCCACCTCCCATTCCCACCCCCGCAACACTCGCACCAACAGCAGCCGGGGTCACCGCCACACCCGGCTACCCGGACATTTCCATCGAGGCCACTCCCGGCCGGTATAGCCCGCTCATGTCATCCACCGTCGGGATTCATTTTTCGACAGGATACAACGCGTCTGTCCCGGTCGTCTACAACTGGACTACGGACTACGGACATTTCGTCTCGTGGAACGCTCCGGATTACAGGGTCGGAATTGAAGGCCGGAATATCGTCACTGAGCATCCTTCCGTCTACTGGTCGTACCCGCCGGAGGACATGGGGAAGGAGAAACCGCCCGTGACTATCCGACTCGTGGTAGAGACAGAAAGACTGGCACACGGCGGCAGCGGTGGACGGGGAACGATCGCCTGGAAGGAGATCCATATCAGCTGGGAGGGGAACGATACGGCCGTAGCTGAAACCTGATGCCTCCTCCCAAAGGAATTAACCAGTCGGAAAGAGAAAAATTAAGCAATGACGCACCTCTCGGTGGACATAGGCGGAAGGCCGGGGATCGACTGCCGGGGATTCTGCGAGTACTGCTATTTCAAGCACGTGAAGGAGACTGCCCCACTCGGGTGCCGCTATTGCCCACCGTACAAAAAAGGATGCGACTACTGCAGCCGGAGCGTGCGGGAGTACTACCGGGGGTTCCGGGACCTCCGGGAGATCGCCGACGACGTCCTTGCCCGCCTCCAGGTCATCCCCGACGAGGTGAGCAGGGTCACCATCAGCGGTGGCGGGGACCCAAGCTGCTACCCGTGCTTCACCGACCTGGTCGAGCTCCTCTCCAGCATGGAGGCGCCCCTTCATATCGGGTACACGAGCGGAAAGGGCTTTGACGATCCTGGGATCGCAAGGTTCCTCGTCGACTCGGGCCTCTCCGAGGTCTCCTTCACCGTCTTCTCCGTCCGACCGGAACTGCGAAGGCAGTACATGCATGACCCTTCACCCTATGCCTCGCTTGCGGTACTCGATACGCTGTGCGGGGAGATCGATGTGTATGCCGCCTGCGTGGTCCTTCCAGGGATCAACGACGGTCCGATCCTCGAGGAGACATGCGAATGGCTCGAGGAGCGGGGTGCAAAGGGGATCATCCTGATGCGGTTTGCAAACCGGGCGGACCAGGGCCTGGTCCTCGGGAATGCACCGGTGCTTCCCGGGCAGAGAGTGCAGGAGGTCGAGGAGTTCCGGGACATGGTCAGCGATCTCTCCAGGCAGTTCCGCATCAAGGTGAGCGGGACCCCGCTCTGGGACCCCGAGATCGGCTCCCCCTTTGCACTCGCCCGCGAGCCCGACCTCCTGAAGAAACTCCCGAAAATCGAGCGCAAGGCGAGCGTGATCACCAGCAGGATCGCCGCACCGTTCATCAGGGAGATCCTCTCTTCGCGAGGGAAGGGCGCAAGGGTGGTGCCGGTCGAGAAGGATATCGCCTGCCTGATCACCATCGGCGACCTCGGGACCCTCGATCCCGCCACCCTCGAAAGCCTGGTGATCATCCCGGGGAGGGCCTTTGTCTACGACCGCGAGGCGGAGGAGGTGCTCTCCCGCGATGGCATCTCCAGGACCGTGATGCGTGGGCCCGACACTCTCACCGCGGACGCCGAGACCAGCATGGGGATGACGCGAAACGAGGTGCTCTCTATGGAGATGGACGCGTTCAGGGACCTCATCCTCCTGATCAACCGCTACGGCAGCGTCTGAGGCGCCCCTGCCGTCCGCGATACCATTAATATTCCACCACCCAAAGAGGATACAGCACTTCTGGATAGTGCTGGCAGATGTAAGTCCGACGTGCGGCAACGCACGGGCCGGGGTCGTTCCCAGGCCTATGGGATTACGGAGAGTCAGCGTGACTCTTTTCGGATTTACATTGCGTAATCGGAGGTGAATTGCACAATGGCAAGAATGCATGCACGACGCAGAGGGCACTCGGGATCTGTGCGGCCCTTCCGCAAGGAGGCCCCGTCCTGGGCGAATACCGATGTCGCGGCGATCGAGAAGATCATCCTGGACCTGCGAAAGGAGGGGGTCTCCACCAGTAAGATCGGGATGATTCTCCGCGACCGCCACGGCGTCCCTGACGTCAAGCTGGTCACCGGGAAACGGATTGGCCAGATACTCAAAGAGAAGGGCATGGAGCCCGAGATCCCCGAGGACCTGCGGAACCTGATCAAAAAGGCCCTTGGGCTCAGGAAGCACCTGGGAGAGAACAAGAGCGACCTGCACAACAAGCGGCAGCTGCAGCTCACCGAGTCCAAGGTCCGCCGCCTCGTGAAGTACTACACCGGGAACGGCAGGCTCCCGAAGGACTGGAGCTACAAGCCGGAGAGCGCCGAGATCCTCCTCTCACGATAACTCCCATGTCCCTTGACGAGGCCGCACACAGGCTCGCCGAACACCTCGGCAGGCAGGAGTTCGTGGAGGTGTACGCCCATCACGACGCGGACGGCATCGCAGCAGGCTCCATCCTCTGCATGGCCCTGCTCAGGAGAGGCATCCATTTCCGGCTGCGAATCCTGCCCCGGGTGAGCCCGGCCGCCTTTTCCCCGGAGACGCCGACGCTCCTCTGTGACTTCGGGTCGGGGATCGAGGACCTTCCGGGAAGCGTGATGGTGGTCGACCACCACATCCCCTACTTTGAGGGGGAGCTTCAGGTCAACCCCCGCCTTCATGGCATCGACGGTGACCGCGAGCTCTCCTCGGCTGGTGCTGCCTTCCTCGTCGCGCAGGGCCTTGGGGACAACCGCGACCTCGCAGGCCTCGTGATGCTCGGAATCCTCGGCGACGGGCAGGCCCTCTCGGGAGTGAACCTCTCCCTCTTCAACGATGCCGTTGCACAGGGGATCATCACGCCCGGCCAGGGGTTGCTCCTCCCGGGCCGGGACGAGCACGAGCGGCTGTATGCGGCCCTCAACCCCTACCTGCACCAGGTGAGCGGAGACGAGATGGCAGTCGCAGACCTCCTGGAGAGTGCCTCGTCAGGAGACGGAGTCTCCCTTGACAAACTCATCTCGCTCCTTGTCCTCCGTCTCAGTCCCTTCGCACCGGAGGAGACGCTCGAACGCATTTACGGGGCCCGCTACGACCTGCAGCGCGAAGTGATTCCGGATGCCCATACCCTTGCTGCGGTAGTGGACGCCTGCGGAAAATCAGGGTACGGGGGGCTCGCATCCTCGCTCTGCCTCCGGTCAATGGTTGACCTTGAGGTGGCCTGGGACCTCTCGTTCCAGCACCGTGGACGGGTGATCCAGGCAGTCAGGGCGGCGTGTATTGGCGACGGGGCCCCGCAGTTCGTCGAGGTAGACGACGTGCGGGTGGCAAGCGATGTCGCCGACGCCCTCTCCCTGGACTGCCTCCAGAAGGGTCCGGTGATGGTGGCCGCCCGGAATGACGAGCTCTGTCACCTCTCCGCACGATGCCCGAGAGGAATGGAGATGGACCTCGGCGAGGCTGTTCGCGAAGCAGCCATCCAGTGCGGCGGGTTTGGCGGTGGCCACCGGTTCAGGGCCGGGGCCACCATCCCGTGCGCACGCCTGGAGCAGTTCCGGGGCCTCATCGAGAGGGCGGTGGCCGCATGATGGAGATCCGCGGCGAGATACGGACCAGGCACCAGAATGCCGCGTGCGTAGGCCCGGCTCTCTGCCCTGACAACCTCCAGAGCATGCGCACATATGCAAAGGGAGACCTCGTGATCACGACGATACAGGGGAACTCGCTGCGTTCGGTGATCGCTTCAGTGGACGACTACCTGATGAACCTGGCAGTCGCGGAGGAGATGTGTGGCTTTGGACAATGATTGCACACCACGTGGGTGAGTCGTAAGTGGAACGAAGAGGGATCGTGAGCACATCGGAGAACAACCGGTAAAATCCTAACAGAAAGGTGAATACATGGCAAAAAAGAAACAGGCTGGACGGAGAGTAGAAGGCTGGAAAGCCAAGAGCTGGTACAAGGTGTACTCCCCCGAGGTCCTAGGAAAGACCTACATCGGGGACACCATTGCAAACGACGCCGAGAACGTGGTGGGCAGGATCATGCAGACCACACTCGGTGAGATTATCAATGACTACGCACGGCAGAACGTGAAGATGAAGTTCCGGATCGCAGAGGTCGCCGGGGACTCGGCGTACACCGAGTTCCTCGGCCATGAGCTCTCACGGGATTACATGCGATCCATGATCAAGCGGCGCACCTCGCGGATCGACTGCCACGTGCCGGTCATGACAAAGGACGGGAAGAAACTCGATCTCACGGTGACGTGCTTCACTCTCACCCGGGCAAACCTCTCCCAGGTACACGCTATCCGAAACCTCATCTCGACAATGGTCGGAAAGATCGGTACGGAGTCCGAGATGAATGGAATCATCAGTGGCATCGTGAGCGGCGAGATCTCGAGGGAAGTCTTCAAGGCAGTCAAGCCCCTCTTCCCGGTACGCCGGGTCGAGGTCATCAAGTCAAAAGTCGGCGTGGCCAAGGCGGTCTGAGGGGGCCTTTCCCCTTCAATCCAGGGCCACCCGCTTTTTCTGGCTCTTCTCGCCCCGCAGCAACGCGGGGAAACGGTCAAGCATAAGACAGGGAACAGACTACTCTTCTGGTAATGACGGCGCACAAGATCCTTCTCCTCGTCCTCGACGGCATCTCGGACCGCCCGTGCCCGGAACTTGGGATGCGGACTCCTCTCCAGGCGGCACTCACCCCGGTGCTTGACCGGATGGCGAGTGACGGCATATGCGGAATCATGGACACCATCGGCCCTGGGATCCGTCCTGGCTCGGATACCTCGCACCTGAGCCTGCTCGGCTATGACCCCTACAGGTACTATACGGGCAGGGGTCCGCTCGAGGCAGAGGGGAGCGGAATCCGCATGGAGGCCGGGATGATCGGCTTTCGCTGCAACTATGCCACGCTTGACGGGGAGGGCAGGGTCACCGACCGCCGGGCAGGGAGGATCCACGGCACCGAGCCACTCTCCGCGGCCATCCAGGAGGGGGTGGACCTCTCATCACTTGGCGTCGAGTTCCTTTTCCGGTCCGGGACCGGGCACCGCGCCGCGCTGGCATTCAGGGGGGAGGACCTTGGGGTCGCGGTCACGTCGAACGACCCAAAGAAGGACGGGGTGCCTCCGCTCCCGTTCTCTGCCCGGGACGGCACCGACGCTGACAGGAAGACTGCGCGGGCATTGCAGGAATTCGTCCGCCAGGCAGAAGAGATATTGAAGGACCACCCCCTCAACGCGACGCGGGTGGCGCAGGGTCTCTCCCCCGCGACCACCGTCCTCATCCGCGGCGCGGGGAGGATGGGGCACTTTGAGCCATTCTCCTCACGGTACGGCCTCAAGGGGTGCGTCATCTCTGCAGCTGCCCTCATCGCAGGAATAGGGACCGCAGTCGGCCTTTCCAGGGTGGAGGTCCCGGAGATCACCGGGTCGGCAGACACCAACCTTGCCGGGAAGGTCCGGGCTGCCATCGATGCCTTGAGGACCGCGGACTTCGTGCTGGTAAACATCAAGGGTGCCGACGAGGCAGGGCACGACGGGAAAGCCCGGGCGAAGATGATGTTCATTGAGCGGATCGATTCGGCCCTGGTACCGCTCATCGGCCTCGAGGACTGCATCGTTGCCATCTGCGCAGACCATTCCACGCCGTGCAGCGTCAAAGACCACAGCGCAGACCCCGTGCCCCTCCTCATCTGCGGCGAGGGAGTCAGGGTCGACCGCGTGACTCACTTCGACGAGGTCTCCTGCGCCGAGGGAGGCCTCCACCGGATCTCCGGTGGCTCGCTGATGCCAATCCTGCGGGACCTGATCAACCGGTCCCCAAAATACGGAGCCTGAAGAGCCATGCCTGCCATCACCCCCCCGCACGAAACCCTCGTCTCGAAGGTCTTTGAACTGCCCGAAGTACGGTGCATCGAGCCCGCGTTCGCAGACCTGCCGCACGACACCTTCACCGCATGGATGGAGGAACTTCCCGCCGACCAGGGACGGCTCCTCGTCGACGAGGACTCCGACCCGCTGGCAATGGCCTTCCACACCGGCCAGGGCTGGCTTGCCGGCTCCCTTCACCTTCGGGAACCGACGCTTGCGCTGATCGAGCACTTCGAGGAACTCAACGGCGACATCTTCCAGGAGGACCGCGCTGTCTGGGAGGAGGCCGTCAGGGAGTATTACAGCCTCATTTTGATGGAGACGACCTCTCCAGCACTCGAAGACCTCAACCCCGCAAGGACCGGCCAGGTCCGTGACCTGATCTCGGAGTGCTGGGGGGAGCGGGCGGGAGTCTCCTGCCTCGACTGCGGGTGCGGTTCAGGTCTCGGGTCGCTCCTGCTGCGGGAGTGCGGGATGCGCCCGCTCTCCTACGACAACGATGCAAGCCTCCTCTCACTCGGCCTCTCCAGGGGCAGGCTTCTCCCCGGCGAGACCATGTGCATCGATGCGACATATGCAAGCCGGTACTGCAAGGGAGCAGAGGCTGGGCTCGGCCTCATGTTCGGCGAGATCAATGCGTTCAACGAGCAGGAATGGGAGATGATCACCGCCGAGCTCCTGGCGCTCACGAAGGACTGCCTTATCACGGTCGGAACCGAGCGGGAGGCGCGTCTTATCCGGTCCTGGGCGGAGGCCAGGAGGTTCCGGGCGGAAGTCCGGGAGAATGCCCGCGATCCCATCTATGACCGCTGGGTCTGCCTGATCGAGCGGGAATGAGATGGCAGATCGCTCCTCCTCCGTTTCGCGAAACTTCGAGCGCCTGCCCGAAGGGGAGCTCCTCTTTACCCCTTCCCCCCGACTCCGGGCATTCTTCCTTTTTCTTTTGATCCTCGTTGTCTGGATCGGCATCCTCCCCTGGTTCATCCTGGCCGCAGGAACCCTTCCCAGCCACCTGACACTCACTCTGGTACTCCCGCTCCTTGTCGTCATACTCGCGGTGCGATGGTACATCCCGAAGTACTGGGCGTCCATCAGGTTCCGGTTCACTGCGACTGAGATAGTCTGCGAGAAGGGCGCCTGGCGGGTGAAGAGACAGGTGGTCCCGTATTCAAGGATAATGGGCATCGAGATCAAATGCGGGCTGGTCTGCCGTTCCCTGGGGATCGCGAACGTGCACCTGGTGCTCGATGACGGCGGCATCATCAATCTTCCGGGAGTGGAGGACCCCGCAGAGATACGGGATATCCTGGATGAGAAAATCTCAGGATGAAATGGCTTGATCCGGGGGTATGCAGTCCCTGAATCAAAGAAATGAACAGGGGAGCAAATGCGGAGAATTAGAAGGAACAGGGTGAAATCGCTTCGATTACATATGTATCCCTTCCGGTTCGCGGTTTGCACAATTAAAAGAAATTGGAGAAGTCGTTCTCTCGGATCTTTTCTATCCAGGGAGATACACGTGCGGAATCCATGGCGTGTCGCAATAGTATCCATCGATGTATGCTACCGACATTGGGATCCGTATAGGCCCGACAGGATCGATGGGAATCCAGCATGCGTCAGGCTCTGAAGTACTCTTATGAAGCCCCAGCCCAATGTTCCGGTGCAAGCTGTCAAGAGAGATCCCCATCGGCAACCGCGTCACATGCAGGTATGAGGTAAACTGCGTGGATGTCGCCTTCGTGTTTTTGACAATTGAAGGACCCCCGATAGGAATGGAGGTTGGAGAGGTGTCCCGGGGGCTGTCAAATGAAGGAAAAGAGAGTAGACTGCGTGAATCTTGCAGGAATGATGGTGCGGGGATGGCCCCAGACACAGCAGGAACTGTTGCAAGACACAGAATGATACAAAGGGACACCAGCAGCCCATGACTTTTCATCGTGATCGGTATGTAATCGTCCGATCAAAAGAAAAACTTTCGATGCCCTGAAAATGTACACGAAAAAAATGCCCGGGGAATTCCGGGGTGAATGGGATTAGTCGGAGAACGGATGCCTTTGGGCGATGGCATGGACGCCCAGGTACGAGACCACGACCAGGAACAATATGGTCGGCAACAGTGGAAATGACCCATTATTATGTGTCAGCATCATGGTTGTGACCGATGAATCCAGGAGCAGCCATCCGTAATAACATGCTGCAGCCGCGGCAACATGCAGGGAATACTGTGGATATCTGACAAGGGGACCTGCCAGCACTGCTGGGATCAACCATTTCGCAAAGAGATAAAGGCCTGCCGGCTGCCCGTCCAGTTTGAACCCGAGAACGCGGTCTTCCCAGTTGAGAATGAACACGAATAAAAAGATGAGGGTCGAGAAGGAGAGGCAGCCGATAAGGCAGTATTTGAGGAATCGATCGGGAACCCCGATGATCTTCTTAAGAACCATGACGAGCTCTTTTTTCATTATTCATTCATTGGGCCCCCAATCGTATCCTGTCCTGAATTGAGATCTCCTTCAAACCCGGAATCCCCTCGTTCCCGGGATCGAGCAAGAATGCTTTGTCGTAGCATGCGATCGCTTCGTCATACCTCCCGAGGTTGTGAAGCGAGACCCCCTTCGCCAGGTATGCGATTGAACATTCAGGGTCGATTGCGAGTGCCCTGTCATAATAATCGATAGCATCAGTGAACCGGCCTCCGTTCGCGTTGCATTGCACGCCTTGGATAAGGAATTCCTTTGCCTCGGGATAAGGGGTCTCGATCTCGTCCGGGTTTACCGCCATCGCGATAACCCGTGACCCTATCGTCATATTTAAAATTTCCGGTGCCGGGAGTCCCGGGCCTGTCCCCTGTGAACAGGCAGGCTGTGCGGTGTGCGCAAGGCAACCGCATGCCAATACAATGAGCACAATGGCGAGAACTGGCAGGATGATGCGCAACATTTCCTTACTTCCTCCTCTTCTTCTCCTTCTCCTTCCTGGCTTCCATCTCGGCGCACTCGAGCTCCGCCACGATCTCCACCGGGTCCTCGATCTTCTTCATCAGTTTCTGGATCTCCCCGAGGCGCTCCACTCCGATGAAGTGCTCGGCCATGACCTTCGCAAGAGGGGTAAGCACAATCCTGTCCTCCTGCCGGGTCACCAGGTCCTTTTCGCGCAGGATATCGAGGACAGGCTCCATGGTCCCGACCATCGTTTCGTTGATCCGTTCCAGGTCGGAGATCTTCCCCTGGCAGACCACGGCGTTTGCCACGTACTCCTCCGAGCTCTGCTCGAGGTCATGCTCGGGGGCGACCTCCTCCATCTCGCCCTTCAGGAGCTTCATTGCGATCTCCTCCTCGGTGGACCCGGACGATCGGGAGTAGGAGGCGCCTGGCTCGGCCAGCACCACCACCTTCCCGAGGTCGTGGAAGTCAGGGCGGCCCGCACGGCCGGCCATCTGGTTGAACTCCTGGACCGAGAGCCATGAGATGCCCATCGCAAGGGAGTCGAAGATCACCTGCGACGCGGGGAAGTCGACCCCCGCACCAAGCGCCGCGGTGGTGATGACGGCCTTGATCTTGCCTGAGAGAAACTTCGCCTCGATCTCACGCCGCTCCTGGGAGGTGAGGCCCGCGTGGTAAGCGGCATAACCCGGCCCCAGGGCATCGGCGATGACGTGCGTCCGGGCCCTTGCGTGGGTGAATACGATCGTCTGGCCGTGGAAGCCTTTCGAGGATACCCGGGAGTACTCCTGGGTGCAGAGGCGCTTGATCGTCGGGATCTTCTGCTTGTGCTCGACGAAGATGAGGTACCGCTCGAGGGCGACGGGCCGGTCGTCGTACCGGACGAGCGTTGCCCCCAGTTTCTTTGCGAGCACCTTCGGGACCCCGATGGTGGCAGAGAGATACAGGAACTGGGCCTTGGGGGCAAGGTACTTCAGCCTTGCGACCAGGCCGTCCAGGCGGTGTCCCCGTTCCGGGTCCTCGAGCATCTGCACCTCGTCGATCACCACCGTCCCGATTGGCGGGAGCCGCTTCCCTGACCGGATGAAGTGGTCCACCCCCTCGTACGTCCCCACGACGATGGGAGCACGGATGTTCCGGTCGCCGACCGGGGCGTTCTCGGGCAGCCTGATCCTGGCCTGGCCTATCAGGACACCCACTCCCGCGAGCTTCCCGTATCGCTCGTCGAAGCGCTGGTACTTCTGCACCGCGAGCGCTACCAGGGGGACGAGGAAGAGCGTATGGCCCCTCCCCTCAAGGTAATTCTTCATTCCCGCCATCTCGCCGATGAAAGTCTTGCCGCTTGCCGTGGCCGAGACGATCAGGAGATGCTTTCCATGGAGCAGCCCTGCGTCGACTGCCATCTGCTGTGCCGGCATCAGCGTCCCAACGCCGGCGGCGTCGATGAACGCCCGGGGGAGGGGAAGCTCGTCGAGGCACTGGGTCTTCTGCACCGGGTGGGCATCCAGGCGGTCGAAGAGCACCTGGGAGATCTTCACTTTCTCGGGCTGGACGCTCGCGAGGACCTTTTCCATGTCGCGGTAGTTCCGAAGGAGCTCCTCGAGGTGCCCAAGCGCCTGCTTGCCCACCCGGCCCATCGTCGCAAGTTCCCTCCGCAGCTCGCGACGGGCACAGTCGAAGCAGACCTGCTCCCCGGTCGTATAGCGTATCCCGTTCTTCCGGTTCAGGGGAGTGATGCGGTCTTCCATCAGGCAGATGCGGCAGACAGAGGTATGGGTGTAGGGGATCTGGAAGTCGTGCAGGAACCCCTCGAAGGCCTCGTCCTTCTGGGTGAGGTACACGGCCGCCTTCCGGAGAGACACCACCAGTTCCTTTGAGGGGGTGAGGCGGAACTGGTGCTTGCCTCCCCACCGCACCCGGTAGTGGCCGGGCCTGTAGCCTTTTGGAGTTGCGTCGATCTCCGCAATTCCCACCGCCCGCACGTGCAGGTTCTCAAGGAAGAGGATCTTGTAATTTCCCTTCTGGGGCTGGACGATGACGTTCATGGGGCGATCAGGTCATGGAGGACATACGAAAGCCCCACCCCTTCCAGCCGCTTCAGGAAATCGGTGAACTCCTCGTCCACGACAAGAATCGCGCAGTCGATGCCGTGAAACGCCGCTTCGATCACCCCTTCTCTTGCCCCGAAGAACATGTCCGGCATCCTCCCCGCCTGCTGAAGGGCCACGTAGCCTTCGAGCCCGACGGCAGCGACCACGCCCACGCCATCAATGACTTCAAGGAGCCGGTCCCTCTTCACCTTCCGTGACCCTCCCTTCTGGATACGGGGGACCTTGCAGACATGGACCACCCCTTCGGTATGGTCTATCAGCCCTGAGAGCCGGGCGACCCCGACGTCCTCCCCGGGTCTTGCATCCATCACCACCGTTCCCATGGCGTTCCGGGGCTCTTTCGAGGCATAGAGCCACCCGTGCTCCATGTAGAGGCCCACCTGGTCACCCTCGACGAGGTCCTCTGCGGCAATGGCCGTCCACGTCGAGACCTGCTGGATGATGTCCCTCCTGATGTGCCGGGCATACGCCTCGAGAGCCTCGGCGTGGTTGAGAATCCACTCGATACCGGTCCTCGTGACGCTGTACCTGCCGCGACCCTGTGCGGCCGCCATCTCCTCGTCCACCAGTTCCCTGATGTATTCGGAGACCGCCTGCGGGGTGACCCCGAGCTTGTCGGCGATCTCCTGCTGCCTCACCGCAGGCTGGTGCTCGGCGATCTCGACCAGGATCTGCAGGCGGGTCACTTCGCGCTTGCTTCGGAGAATCGACGACAGGGGGTCCTTACTGGCTTCGTTCAAGGAGAACCAGCCCCTGTCCCTTCACGTCGAGGTGGGGGATCCGTTTTGCCAGTCCCTTGATGAAGACAGGGTTGACCCCGAACTTCCGGGCGATGTCGTTGATGGAGGTATTCCCGGAACGCAGCTCCTCCTCGACATTCTCGGCCATGCACCTGAGGTGCTCGTCATTTGAGACGGCGATGAAGAGGAGATCGGAGAGGTCGCCGAAGTTGCACTGGAAGTTAGCCCTGAACTTATTGTAGGAGGCCCGGTACTCCTTGACCGGTTTCTGCCCGGGAACCGGCATCCTCCATTTCTCCTCGACAAGGCTCCCTTTTTTTAGCACCATGAGGCATTGCCCCACGTCCCCCTCGGCCATCTGATCCAAGAGCTCCTCCTCGGTCATCCAGGACTTGTTCAACAGATCGTACACCTGCTTATAGGTCGCATTATGGAACGTGATAAGCAGAGGAACAAGATCGACTGGATCGTTGACTATCCTGATATGGCCGCTCACTGGTAAAACCCTAGTATTATATGGCGTGATAAATCAATAAATCTTTGTTTGAACGGCATGCGCAGGAGCGGAAGGGTAAAAATCAGGGGAATTGTCCAGGGTGTCGGCTTCCGGCCATTCGTGTATGCCACTGCGATCGCGCTGGGTATCAGGGGGTTTGTGAAAAACCGGGGCAGCGAGGTCGAGATCCAGGCCTCCGGTGACCGGTTCGAGGAGTTTCTGGCGCAAGTTTCCCGTGGTCCGCCACTCTCCCGCATCGACCAGGTGGAGGTATTTCCCGAATCGGGGCCGTTCCCGGACGATTTCTCCATCCAGGCAAGCGAGAGCGGCACTCTCTCCGGCATGATACCGCCTGACATCGCGGTCTGCGAGGAGTGCCTTGGTGACATCCATGATCCCTCCGGAAGGTACTCTGGATACTGGGGTACTTCATGCGTGAACTGCGGTCCGCGGTACAGCATCATCCGCGACCTCCCCTACGACAGGGAGCGGACAACAATGGATGCATTCCCAATGTGCCCCGAATGCGGGCGGGAGTACCATGATCCGTCAAGCCGGCGTCATCACGCCCAGACCATTGCCTGCGCCTCATGCGGACCGCGGTTGAGGCTCCTTGACAGGGAAGGAAACGATATCTCTGCAGGAGATGTCATCGCGGAGACCGCCCGTCTCCTCGATGCAGGATATATCGTGGCGATACGGGGGATCGGGGGGTTCCACCTCGCCTGCATAGAGAGTTCAGCAGCAAGACTGAAGCAGAGCCTCGGGAGATCCGAGCAGCCTTTTGCGGTGATGGTAAGGGCTGACGCTATCGACCGGATCGCGGTCCTTACCGCAGAGGATCGTTTGATACTCGAGAGCTGCCAGCGCCCCATCGTCGTCCTGGAGAAGAGAGATCCCGATGCCCACGCCGACATAAGCAGCCTCCATACCATCGGCTGCATGCTCCCCTATACCGGGCTGCACCACCTGCTCTTCTCCAGGCTCTCACACCCCCTCCTGATCATGACGAGTGCGAACATGCCCGGCTACCCCATGATCACGGAGATAGATATCGCGATGGCCCGGATGCACGGGCACGTCGACTTCTTCCTGACACATGACCGCAAGATCGAGAACAGGTGCGACGACTCGGTGGTCAGGGACGGGTTCATCATCCGCCTCTCGCGGGGCATGGCACCCCGGAGAACGTCCATCGACCTGGGCGACTCGTGCATCCTGGCAGTGGGGCCTGAACTGAATGCGAACGTGACAATCTACAGGGACGGGTTCTGCACCACCTCGCCCCACGTGGGAAACGTCAGGAATCCCCAGACCTATGCCTACCTCCAGGAGACGATAGAGAACCTTGGCAGGTTGCTCGGGGCGGACTTTCGGTATATCGCACACGATGCGCACCCCCAGTTCCTTTCTACGCGGTACGCGAGGGAACTCGCAGAGCTGCACGGCGCGGAGCTCGTCCCGGTCCAGCACCACCAGGCGCACATTGCGGCGACCACGACTGCGCCCTGCATCGGCATCGCGATTGACGGTGTGGGGTATGGGGAGGATGGGACGATCTGGGGCGGAGAGGTCTTTGCGGGCTCCATCCCGCAGTACGAACGGGTCGGCCACCTGGAAGTGGTCCCCATGCCCGGGGGTGACCTTGCCACCCGCTTCCCTGAGAGGATGCTGTATGGAATCCTGCCCGGCCCTGCTGTTGCAGGACTCCTCGCGTCCAGGGGGTGGACCGATGTCGAGCTCTCGGTCCTTGATGCCCAGCTCACCCGCGGCATCAATATCGTCCCCACCTCGAGCACCGGGCGGGTGCTCGACGCTGCCGCCGCCCTGCTCGGGATATGCAGGGAGAGGACGTATGACGGGGAGCCGGCGATGAAACTCGAGTCCTTTGCCGCCGGAGGGAAGGTCCAGCCATGGGACCTCGAGTATGTCCGTATCGGGGGACGGAAAGTGCTCTCCACGAGGTCGCTCATGCGGAGGGCGATGGAAGAGATGGAGAGGGGAAAGGATCGGGACCAGAGGGAGATGAGATCCATTGCCGCATCGTTCCAGTTCAATCTTGCCCGGGGGATTGCGGGGATTGCAATCCACGCCGCGTTCGAGAAGGATATTCCCATCGTTGCGCTCTCCGGCGGCGTGGCCTACAACAGGGCTATCCGCGAAGCGATCCGGAACCTCGTGACGGCGTCAGGACTGGAATTCCGCATGAATCCCGAGTATCCGCTCGGCGATGGCTGCATCTCGTACGGCCAGTGCATCTTTGCAGGGCTGACCGCAAGAAGCAAATGACCTTTTTTAGTCTTTTTTGTTGAGAAAAATAGGGGCTGGAGATAGTATTTCAGACCCTCACATTATGGGGGTCAGGATGATGAGGGGCGGCGTCGTGGTCTTTCCGGCCTCGATCGTCACGGTCCTGACCTGGGTCTTGTATCCCTGTTTCATGAGTTTCAGTTCGTAATCGCCGGGGGAGAGCCCACTTATCGTGGCCGGGCTTGTCCCCCTTACCTGGTTATTCAGGTAAATCGTGACACCGCGTGGAACGGTGTTGATTGCGAGCGCCCCGGTCTGCCCTGTCGGGGTGGTCGCGGTTGTCACGACCGTGGTCGCCGTTGTCGTCGCGGTCGTTGTCGTGGTCGCCGTGGCAGTCGGCGTGGGTGAGACGCTCGTGCTCGGGGTTGGCGAAGCGGTCTGGGTCGGGGTAGTTCCCGGGACCCCTCTCTGGAGGATGACCAACGGGAGCTGGAGGTGGCTTCCTGACGCGATGTTCACGCTCGTTGTGTAGTCGGCGTATCCCGGCATGCTGATCTTGAGGGTGTGAGTGCCCGGGCTCAGCCGGTATCCCATCAGGGGGGTGACGCCGACCCCGGTTCCATCGATGGTTGCCGTTGCCTTGAGCGGGAACGAGAAGACGCTGATGTAGCCGGGGTCCGCGGGCGGCGCAGATGTGGCAGTGGTAGTGGTGGCGGTGGTCGCCGTTGTTGCCGTCGTGGCAGTGGTAGTGGTGGCGGTGGTCGCCGTTGTTGCCGTCGTGGCAGTTGTTGTGGTGGCGGTGGTCGCCGTTGTTGCCGTCGTGGCAGTTGTTGTGGTGGCAGTGGTCGCCGTTGTCGCCGTCGTAGCAGTTGTTGTGGTGGCAGTGGTCGCCGTGGTCGCCGTCGTGGCAGTTGTTGTGGTGGCGGTGGTCGCCGTTGTCGCCGTCGTTACCGTGGGTGGAGCGCCGATTATGATGGTCCCAGGAACAGTGGTGGCGGTCATCTTATTTCCACTCCCGTCCTGGAGTGTTTTGATGGTGATGTTCACCTCGGTCTGGCCTACGGCATCACCCCTGATACGGAGTGTGGCGAGCGTCACATTCGTCTGTCCCGAGTTCACCTGGTATCCAAAAATTCGTATCCCCACTTCATCAGCCGGGGTGGTACTGAACCACGAAAAAGGATAACTGGGTGCCCATGCCGGGAAGAGAACATCCATAATCTCGGCCTTCGAAGGCTCGGTCAATACTGCGTCGAGACTGTATCCCAGCAATCCATCCGGGAACTCATCCGCGACAATCGGGAAATCACGGGTCTCCCCGATTGTCGGGATAGTGCCCCCTTCGGCGGTTATCGTGGTCGCCTGCACGGCTGAAAAGACTGCCCCTGCTAAAAGAATGAGTGCAATCAATTTCATGGTCGAACGGTAAGTCATTTTCTTCCTCCTCTCTTCATTCTGCTCTAAAAAATTTTTATTACGGGACCTCCAGGAACAGCAGGACAAGGTCATCAAAGCCAAGCCACCCATTCCCGTTATAGTCAAAGAGAGCGATCGGCTGGCCCGGTTCGCTCATCCAGTTGTCGAATAGCAGGAAGAACAGCACGACATCCACGAAATCAATATCGCCGCTTCCATTCAGGTCCCAGTAGACCCCATCGTGATAGGGGGCGGTAGGTGGTCCGTATATCGGCCAGTCTTCTGTTGGCGGGAACTGCTGAAGCAGGACAATCTCAACATCGGCAGGGGTTGATTGTGTCTGGATGTTGTCTTCCGTGTCTGCCTGCATCAGTTCGACCGTGACATTAATGGTCGTCGATCCAGGCACATAGCCTGTGGCATTGAATGTGGCAAGGGTCACATTGGTTGCCCCGGGTTTGATCGCATCAGGCACGTCCGCGACGCGGAGCCACACTGATGAGCCGGGCACTGTGCTGTTCCTGGTCCAAGTGGGATCAGCCCAAGACGGCGGGTTCATCTCGACGAACTGGGCTGCGGCGGGGTTTGCAAAGTATACCGTGATGTTGTAGATGCCGAGCCCCTGATCGAACTTCTCAGCCTCGAGCCTCACCTGGGTGGTTGAATTGGTCGGGATGAGGAACGATGACGGGACGAAGTAGAGATTGGTGTAAAACACGTTTCCGGATACCTGGATGTACCTGGAGCGGGTTAGGGTATTCGTCCCATACTCGTTTCCGACAGTGAGGGCGACCGTGAAGTTCCCTGAATTATTGTATGTATGGTTTACGGGCATCATGGTCGTGTTCTGGGTCCTGTCGAGAATCGTGCCATCCCCAAAGTCCCACTTCCACCACTCGGGGTAACCGGTGGACCAGTCAGTGAAGTTGACAAGGTCACCCTCTATGACATTGGTGTTATCTGCAGTGAAGTTGGCGACCGGTAACTCCCCCACGCGTACGAAATCGGTCTTCGACATGGTATCATTGCCGTACAGGTTGAACACAGTGAGGTTGACCGTATAGTTCCCCTTCGCCAGGAACGTATGGTTCGCGTTCCTCTGGGCCGGGACCGTCGTATTGAACCATTCGACCGCTGTTGTGTTGTCAAAGCTCCAGTTCCACGCGGTGATATTGGGGATTCCAAACGAGAGATCTGTGAAGACCACGTTGAGCGGTACCACTCCGAACCTCGGGGTCGCATTCGTGAAGTTTGCGATCGGGACATCGCCTGCTTCGACAAGGAAGTATTTCGTCGTGCTGTTGAACCCGTACTCGTTGGTCACGTTCAGGCTCACGTTGTAGAGACCTGGGATATGATAAGTCCAGTTGGGATGCTGGTCGATGCTGAAGTTCCCGTCGCCGAAACTATAGTTCCATGAGAGCGGGGTATCGTTCGTCAGGTCGGTGAAGTTCACATCGAAGGGCACTTGACCCTGGCAGAATGCACATTCCACATCGGACACGTTCGCCGAGAAGTTTACGATCAGGGGCACACCCACGTCGATGTAGAATGGTTTGCTCGTGGAATTCGTCCCTTCGAGGTTGCTGACCGTCAGGTTCACGGTATAATTCCCAGTGGTATACGTGTGGTTGGGGTGCTGCAGGGTCGACGTGGTGTTGTCTCCAAAGAGCCACTCCCATGCCGTTGGTTCGCCCGTCGAGAGATCGGTGAAGTTGACGAGAAGCGGGGGCAGTCCCTTGATCAGGGTGTAGTTTTCCACGCCGTTTGCCTCGGCGGTGAAGTTGGCAACCGGCGGAATGGATGCGATCCGTGCGACAAACGCGTCATAGACCATGTTGAAGTTCGGCTGCACTTCATTCTTCACCGGGAAGTCAGGCGACATCGTGAACCCGGCCACAGTCGCATTCGCACCGTGCAGGGCAATTCCCATGGCGCGGTCTTCCAGTTTCCCGCCGAGGTACGTGGAGAACATGAGGGCAGTACCGTTCGGGTAGAACCGGGTGACGAAGGCGTCGTATGGCCAGCCGTTCAGGTTTCCGTAAATGGCATTCTTGGTCGGGTAATTCCATGAGTCAGTGAAACCCGTGATGAATATTGAACCGCTGCCGTCGACCGCGATTCCCGTGCCCTCATCGACCTGGCTTCCTCCGATATATGTGGAGAAGTTGAGCAGATTCCCGGCGGGCTCGAACTTGGTGAGGAATGCGTCCTGTGGACCGTAAATGAAGTTCTGGAATGCGTTCTTAATGGGGAACTCAAGGTTTGACGTCGTGAAGCCGGTCACATATATGTATCCGTTGTCATCTACTGCAATGCCATATCCTGCCTCGTTGTCACGGCCGCCGAGGTAGGTGGAAGATGACAGGCCGGTTACCCCAGATAAAAAGTGCGTGACGAATGCATCCTGGTCACCACGCAGGTTCGCCCTGTAGGGATTGGCGGTGGGAAAATTGGGAGATCGCGTCATGCCGGTAACATAAATATCATCGTTGCTTCCCATTGCGATCCCATAGCCCCGATCCGCACCTGCTCCCCCGAGGAATGTGGAAAAGGCAATGGATGATAGGGTTCCGTCGAACGAAATTCCAGTGACAAAGGCATCGATGGTCCCGTTGATGGTGGGGAACAGTGCCGATTGATTGGGGAAGTCCCAGGAGCCGGTGTACCCGGTCAGAACGGGTGAGTCAGTGCTGTCGAGCGCAATTGCCTGGCCGATATCGGTCATATTGCCGCCAAGATATGAAGAATACAATGCGCCGTTCCCCCAGGGATAGAGGACCGTAATGAACGCATCCGCATCTGCGCACGGGTAACAATAACCCCCACCGCTCTTGTTGGTCTGGAATTCATTCAATACAGGAAAATTATGTGAAAGAGTGTACCCCGTCACATACGCATACCCTGAACTGTTGACCGCGATTCCATGCCCGCAGTCGTCATTGTATCCGCCAATATAGGTGGTATAATTGAGGACTGTCCCGGATGGCTCGAATTTCGTGACGAATACGTCCAGGTTCCCGGAGTTGAACTCCTGGAATGGCGCCGGCATATCAGCGGGAACCGGGAAGTCGTTCGACCTCGTGCCTCCTGTCACATACGCGCTGCCCAGTTCATCCACCGCAACCGCATAGGCCTTGTCCTCCCACTTGCCACCTAGGTATGTGGAGAAATCCAGGAACGGGTCGATGATCAGGGCATACGCTGGGTCATATGGACCCACGCTGAACCCCACATCCGATTCGCCGAGTATCACGTAGTCACAATCAACGGGTACCTGCATCCCATTGATGACCTGGTAACAGACGGGTGGTGCTTCCCGCAGGGTGCCCACTGCAGACTCGACCATAAGCGAACCATCCTCGCCTGTCGCCAGTCCCTCCTGGCCGGAGTACCGGATTACCACCCCTGAGGGATCGGCTCCGGGTGCAAGTGCAATGTCACGCTTGAGCGTTCCCTGGGTGCCGTAGTAGATGATGTCAACGCCGGGAAGAATGCCTGCATAGCGTACCTTTCCGAACGTGGGCACCGAGGTGACCCACTGATCAGGGTCGTTGCCGATGAGGAAGTTCGCGGTCCCCGTGAGCGGATCCTCTCCGGTCACCTCTGTCCCGGCACTCTGCCCTTCGACCGTGATCTCAATCACCGAGGCCGCCTGGTCTTCGGCTGCGGCCCGGACGCATACGACTGCATCCCTGGTGAAATAGATGCTATGCCCTGCGGCGTTGGTATGGTAGAGCACCTCTGCAGGCCTCTGCCCCTGGTTCTCGATGAATACGAGCGGTATCCTGGAGACTTCCACCGTGACCGAATCCGCGGCACATGCCGGCAGCACGGTGAGCGCCAGGAGACCTGCCACAAGAATAAGAGTTGCGGTAAATCCTGTCTTTGATCTCATGAGTTCCCACTCCCACCTTAACACCGGTTGCCTGCTGACCATGGGGGAGCCACAGAACCCTGCCTCGAGGATGCCACGCAGTACTGGCTCAGGTACGCCATGATCCAGGATCTCATGCCCCGGTGAGAAACCTTAAGTTCTGATCAGATACTTATAAAAAAACCCTCTATTTGAATGGTTATAAATGTTTCCCTGAAATTTCGCATTTTCCCGGCCATTTTGGCAGGTACGGACGCTTGGTCCCGTATCACCCTCCCATTTCCTATCCGCACGCCTTATGTTTCTTTCCATCCAATCGTTACGGGTATGCCAAGGGAACTCTCCCAAAGGGATCTCTCGCTCCTCTCCAGGATGGTACCAGAATGTGGCGATCTCACCTGTGAAAGTTCAGGGCTCCCGTTCCGTTCCCTCCTCCCCCCTGTCTCAAACCATTTCTCTGCAGGTCCGGATGACTTTGGGGAGAGGATCGGCCGCCTGGACAGGGAAGACCTTGTATACCTTCTTGATCTCATCAGGGATGGATCAGAGAGCCTTGGATGCCTCCCCCCGGAAAATGCATCCGTTCTTATCGATATGATTGCCCGCCAGCTTGGCACCGGTGCTGCGGCAGAGGTGCTCGAGATCTACGAGTCAGGCCACGCATGCGATGACTGATGGCCCCATGCGTGAGATGTCCCGGACGAAAAGGAGAGAGAGGGTATTTTAAGCCTCTTTTTAAAAAATTCCACGAAATATTTATTTTCAGGATGCACCCATGTATTCAGAAAAACCCTGAAGGGTGAAATGACTATGTTGTGGGCAAATGCGATCATCGGGATCATCCAGCTTCTCATTGCCATCATACTGGCAGTGGTCGCACTCTACATCGGGTTCTCCGTCCTCTCGCGGATAACCAGGGGAATTGATGAGGAGAAAGAACTGGCAAAGGGGAACGTCGCGGTGGGAATCGTCATCGCCGCGGTGTTCTTTGCGATTGCGCTCGTCGTCCAGTCCGGGATCTCGGGGATCTCGGTCGGCATCTCCACGGCACTCTCGGTGGGCCTCTTCACTGCTGATGGGATCACCGCGATTGTCGTCGCATTCGTGCAGCTGATACTCGGTATCATCCTTGCAATCGGGGCGATCTACCTGGCCCTCTCGATCCTGGACAAGCTCACGAAAGGATTGCACGAGTTCGAGGAGATCAAAAAAGGAAACGTTGCCGTGGCCCTCGAGATGGCAGGGGTCATCGTTGCAACCGCGGTGATCATCCAGTCAGGCGTAATCGGCATCACCACCGCGCTTCTCTGAACAATTTCTCTTTTTTTTATCAGCATTCCCCCAAAAAACCCATCTCATGACGAGATCCCTGCCGTGCTTCTGATCAAAAACAAATTGCCCGAATCACGGTGTTCATGGGGAAAAACAGAAAAAAAGGTGAATTGGGCCCCAGGATGAGCCCATTACGGTTTTGGGATGTCCTTCTTTTCGCTCCCGGCTTCGGGTTTCATCTGGGGAAAGAGGATGACCTCCTTGATGGAGTTCTTGTTGGTGAGGAGCATCACAAGGCGGTCGATCCCAAACCCCACACCCCCGGTGGGGGGCATGCCGTACCCGAGCGCGTTGATGAAGTCATAGTCGAGCATCTGCGCCTCGAGGTCGCCAGCTCTCCTCTTCTCGTCCTGGCGCTCGAACCGGGCAAGCTGGTCCAGGGGATCGTTCAATTCGGAGAAGCCGTTTGCCACCTCCATCCCGCAGATGAAGAGCTCGAACCGCTCGGTGAACCCCTCGCGGGAGCGGTGCTTCTTTGCAAGCGGCGAGTTCTCGATGGGAAAGTCGTATATAAATGTCGGCTGCACGAGCTGTTCCTCGACCAGCGCTTCAAAGAGGAGGACAAGGAGCTCCCGGTGGTTCTCGGCCTCCTCGGAGCCCTCGATCCTCTTCTGGACTGCGATGCGGCGGAGGTCGTCGAGCGAGTAGCTCCAGATGTCGATCCCGGCAAGCTCCTTCACTGCCTCGTCCATGCTCATCTTCTTCCAGGGCGGGGAAAAATCGAGGAGGATATCCCCGTACGGGATCTCGCACTTCCCGTGGATCTCACGCACGATGGAGCTTATCATCTCCTCCGCGAGCCTCATCATGTCGTGGTAGTCGCGGTAGGCCTCGTAGATCTCGACCATCGAGAACTCGGGGTTGTGGAGGGTATCGATATCCTCGTTCCTGAAATTCCTGGCCAGTTCAAAGACTTTCTCAAAGCCACCCACCACCAGCCGCTTGAGGTAAAGTTCCGGGGCGATGCGCATGAAGAGCGTCTGCTGAAGGTAGTGGTGGAAGGTGGTGAACGGCCTTGCGTTTGCACCCCCGTATATTGGCTGAAGGATCGGCGTCTCGAACTCGAGGAACCCCCGGTCAGTCAGGTATTTCCTGATGAGCGAGATGATCCGGCTCCTCGTCCTGAAGGTCTCTCTCACATCGTCATTGACGATCAGGTCAACGTACCGCTGCCGGTACCGTTTCTCGATGTCTTTTAGGCCGTGGAACTTCTCGGGCAGGGGGCAAAGCGATTTTGTGAGGAGGATGATCTCGTCCACCCAGAGGGAGACTTCCCCGACCTTGGTCCGAAAGACATGTCCCCTGACCCCGACGATGTCCCCCCTCTCGGTGGTCCTCTGGAAGAAGTCGAACTTCTCTGCACCCAAGTCATTTTTCCTTATGTAGAGCTGGATGCGGCCGCTCTCGTCCTGGAGGTCGGCAAAGATGGTCTTGCCGTGGTTCCTGACCGTATAAAGCCTGCCGGCGGTGCACACCTGTTCTTCGGACTTCTCATGGCCGATATCCGCATACCTTCTCCTTATCGAGGCGATTGGTTCCCTCCCCTCGAATTCCGGCGGATAGAGGGGGACCCCGCCCGCCTGGAGCTCCCGGACCTTCTCCAGCCTCTGGGGGTCGAATGCGAGGTCGTTCTGCCTGTACTCCATTGTCTCTCCTGGTCATCCCTTCCATGCAGCCGGGCGTCTTCGCCTGTCTCTGGCGAATCCTGAGGGGAGACTCCCATTTCAAGACCACCGTGCAGGAGACGTTTCGCGGCCCGTTCCCTTAAGAAATGGGACTAAAAGATATTAATGGTTCTACGTCATGGGATTGGGAAGAGGACTCACCCTTTTCCCGCCAGGGGGCCCGCAGTTCTGAACTCACTCCCTGGATCTCATTGTGATCTCGGAGATCGCCTCAAGGATTATCTCCTTTACCCCTTCACTCTCCCCTCTCAAAGCCCGCCTGAGGGGAACCAGAGCCTTTGGGTCGCCGAGTCGTCCGAGCGCCCACGCCGCCTTCTGCCGGACACGCCAGTCGGGATCCGAGAGGGCAGTGATGAGCGGATCGACTGCCGACACGTCGCCTTCACGGGCGAGCACCTCGATCGCCTTCCAGCGGTTCGAGGGGTCTTCATCGGCCAGCAGGATGATGAAGTGCTTCAGTCTCTCGCCGCCCGGGAGGGGGACTCTTCCATCCATGATTCAGCCTGGTGGTGTATAGGGAAAAAATATATGGGTGCCCTGCACCACAACCTCCACCAAAACCGAATAGAGAACGGGACGCAGACGCTGGACGAGACGGTGCGGTATGAGAACGGGGTTTGGCTGGATCGAATACAGGGGAAAGGTCTACGAGCATGATGTCATCATCCATACGAACGGCAGAGTGGAGAAGAGGAGAAAGAAGCTCTCATCCCACCTGAAACGCGACTACGGTCACACACCCCTCACGGAGACGGAATGTGCATTCCTTACAGGTGAACGCCCCGGCGTGGTCTACATCGGGACCGGGCAGCATGGTGCGCTCCCGCTCACGGAGGGTGCGAGGAAGGTTCTCGGGGGTTACCCCACTATTATCGGCCCTACGCCGGATATCATTGAAGATATGGAGCGCGAGGAGAGACCTTATGCTGCCATCCTGCATGTCACGTGCTGACGGGGCCATGCCACCCGGACTTCATGGGGCCAACATTCTTCTCCCTTCTGCGAATGGGCATGTTCAAAATCAGGCGTCACCGCAGAACTAAATAACTACGCAACCCAGTCTCTGATGAGGTTTGAGAATGAGAGTTGTGCTCCTCTCGGGGAGTCCGCGCCCCGAAGGCAACACCTTCCAGGTCGTCGAGGAGTGTGCAGGCGTAATCCGGGAGCAGGGGCTCGAGGCCGAGGTCATCTCCCTTGCAGGGATGAAGATAGAGTCCTGCACCGCCTGCTCCCGCTGCGGCAAAGAGGGCAATTGTGTCCTCGGGGACGGCCTGGCCGAAATCATCGACCGGATACGGGATGCCGAGGGGTTCATCGTGGCCTCTCCCGTCTATTTTGGGACTGCACGGGGCGACGTGATGGCGGCTCTGCAGAGGATAGGCATGGTCTCCAGGTCAACCGATCACTTCCTCTCCTGGAAAGTGGGGGGTCCGATTGCCGTCGCCCGGAGAGGTGGTCATACCACCGCCATACAGGAGATGCTGATGTTCTTCTTCATCAGCAACATGATCGTGCCGGGATCCACCTACTGGAACATGGTCTTCGGGCGCGATCCCGGAGAGGTCTGGAAAGACGTGGAAGGGATGAACACCGTGCGGTTGTTCGCAGAGAACGTGGCGCGGCTCATAAAAAAGATCGCATGAATGGGAGCGTCCCTTGGGTTTTCCGGGTGAGGCATGGCAGGAGAGATTATAAAGGTCTCCGGGCTCGTTCATCGCTACGGGGATTTCGAGGCCGTGAGGGGGATCAGTTTCACGGTTGAGGAGGGGGAGGTCTTCTCGTTTCTGGGCCCAAACGGGGCAGGAAAGAGCACCGCTATCAACGTGCTCACAACCCTCCTCCGCATCCAGCAAGGCTCTGCCCGCGTCGCAGGGTTCGATGTCGCAACCGAGCCTGCGAGGGTGCGCGAGTCCATCGGCATCGTCTTTCAGGAGGTGACGCTCGACCGTGACATGACATGCCGGGAGATCCTGGAGTTCCATGGATGCCTCTACCGCATGCCTTACGGAGAGAGAAGGAAGAGGATCGAGGAACTCCTGGCAGTAGTCGAGCTTGATGCGAAGCGCGACACCCTCACCAAGCACCTTTCAGGCGGGATGAAACGGAGGCTTGAGATTGCACGCGGCCTGATGACAAGGCCGAAGGTGCTCTTTTTGGACGAGCCGACCATTGGCCTTGACCCCCAGACGAGGAGGAGGATGTGGGACTATATCAAGGCGGTCAACGAGGAGGGGACCACGATATTCCTCACCACCCATTATATGGACGAGGCCGACCAGCTGAGTGACCGCATCAGCATCATTGATCACGGGCAGATCATCGCCACCGGGAGGGGCTGGGACCTCAAGAACCGGCTCGCGGAGGATGTTATTTACCTCGAGACGACCGACAACGGGAGATCCCAGGAGATCGTCGGGGCAATGGAGGGGGTGACAGAGGTCAAAGAGAAGACGAACGGGTTTGTTGTGCTCGTCAACCAGGACGGCACGCACCTCCTCCCGCGGATCATGGACGAGATCCGCGGACAGGGGATCCGCATAGTGACCGTCAACCTTAAAAAACCCTCGATGGATGACGTGTTCGTCCACTTCACAGGCCGAAACCTGCGGGATGAGCGTGCAGAGCGCCCTTCCGCGGCAATTGCAAGGGCAGGCAGCCGGTGACCTGATGCACTTTGGATTCCTGACGATCTACTGGCGGGACATGATCCGGTTCGTCCGGTTCCGCACCCTCCTTGTCTCATCCCTTGTCCAGCCGGCCCTCTGGATGGCCTTCTTCGGGATCGCGATGTCGGCGAGTTTCAACCGGCTCACCCCCGACGTGCCTCCCATCCCCGGAGTTCCCACGATCGGCTACCTCACGTTCATGGCTGCGGGCGTCATCGCCATGACCACCCTCTTTACAAGTCTCTTTGGCGGGATGGTCCTCCTCTTTGACAAGAACTGGGGCCTTCTCCGGGAGGTCATGGCAAGCCCGCTCCCCCGAGACCATGTCATCTTCGGGATCGCTCTCTCGGGGATGACCAAGTCCTTCATCCAGGCACTTATCATCATGGTCTTCGGGATGCTCCTTGGAGCCGAGTTCTTCAGGGGATACAGTGCGGGGGAAGTGGCAATCTCGGTGCTCGGCATCCTCCTGTTCGTCGGGATCTTCTCCCTTGGCTTCCTCTTCCTCTCTGCGGCGATCGCCATCTCGCTCGAGAGCCCGGAGGGGATGCAGGGTATCATGACGCTCATGACGATGCCCATCTTCTTTGCGAGCAACGCCCTCTATCCTGTGAATGCTTTTCCCCCCGTACTGCAGGCCGTGTCGGTCGGAAACCCTCTCACCCACCTGGTCAACGGGATACGCTACTTCGCGATCGGGGACCGTTACCAGGCAATCGGAGTCCTCTACACCATCACGCCTTCAGGACTCCTCTTCTCCCTCTCTGTCCTGGTGCTATTCGCCCTCGCGATGTTCGGGCTCGCATGGTGGAGGTTCCAGAGGGCGGTTGTGACCTGACTCACTTTTCCGTTTCTCCCTCAATTGCCGGTGGGGGAACATGGTACAGCGGCAGGGCAGAGAACCTGGCGGCAAACTCCTCGAGATGCCACATGTCTGCGGCGGCCATCTCCCGTATGAGAGGGGAAGGGAGGGCCGGCCCGAACTTCCAGGTCTCGGGAGCGGGCATCGGTAAGAGGTCTGCCATTTCACTGACAGAAAGACCCTGGAGGTGCCGGAGCACGGAAAGGACCCGGTCGGCTGCTCCCTCCTTTACAATACCTGGAAAAAAGAGCGAGAGGTCGTCGTACCTGACCCGGTTCTTTTCACCAAGCACCCTTCCTGCCATCGCGGCAAGGAGGGAGTTGTCTGCCCGCGAGAGGAAAGTGAGCGCGATTGCGTCCATCTTTCGCGCTCCCTGCACCTCCCACACATGGATCCCTCTCGCGTGCAGGCGGGGGAGGCTCGATATGACGCCCATAAGAGCCTCCTCCTGGTCCGGGAGGATGGGGAGGAGTGTCCTCCCACGCGCAAGAATCCTCTGCACTGCCTGACATATCACCGGTGAGGACCCGGCCTGCCCCCCGGTCCAGAAGGCCTTTCTCCCCGCTGTGTCCCCCGGGACCACCACGACGATGTTGTGCGCCTCGTCGCTCTTTATCAGGGTCCAGTCCTTGCCGCCGAGAGAGAAACTTCCCTCTCCCCGGCTCGCAACAAACCGGGCGTCGAGCCTCCCCACGAGGTCGCCATCCGGGGTCACTGCCCGGTACTCGCCTCCGCCCCTGATCACAGAGTACAGGTCCTTCCAGTTCGATCGCCCGTAGAGCGCCTCCATCTGCGGGCCGGGCATGAACATCTCCCCGTCGCGGACCAGGAACTTTTCCTGCTCGAGATGCCCCACAAGGAGATCGAGTGCGCTCTCCGGGAGAGGCCGCATGCTGGGCAGGGATCCAAGATACGAACGGAGCCTCGACCGGGTGGTCCGCCTGTGCCTGACCGTCTCGAGGAAGACCTGCTGCGCCATGACATTGTATGGCCTCCTGGTGGGGATCAGCGGTTCCACCCGCTTCCTGCTGGCGCTCTCGATGACTGCGGTGCAGAGGAGGAAGTCCCATGCATCCGTGAGGACGAAGGACATGTAGGGCGACTTTCCTCTCCGGCCGCTCCTTCCCATCCGCTGGAGGAAGGAAGAGACTGATGCAGGTGACCCAAGCTGCACCACCACGTCGAGGTCACCGATATCGATCCCGAGCTCGAGCGTGCTCGTGCAGATGATGCAGGCACTCCCCTCGCCTGCCATGGACTCCTCCGCATTACGGCGCATCTCGGCGGAGAGCGAGGAATGATGCACGAAGAGGTGTGCCACCCGCCCCCTGAGGGCACGGACCACCTGCTCTGCCTCGGCACGGCTGTTCACGAAGACAAGGGCCTTTCTGCCGGCAACAATCCGTGCAATCGCTGCCATCCTCCTTCTCTCGTCCCCCTCGATATAAAACGAGAACCGCTTCTCCCTCGGTGGCACTGCCACGCGGACGAGTTCCTGCGCATTCCCTTCACCCGAGAACCAGGCAAGGACCTCCTCGGGGTTGCCGACAGTCGCCGAGAGCCCGATCCGCTGGACATGGCGGCCTGCAATCCTGTCCAGGCGGTCGAGGAGCACCCGGAGGTGGACTCCCCGCTCAGACTCGACAAACGCGTGGAGCTCGTCCACGATGACGAACCTTGCGTGGCGCAGATCCCTTGACCCGATGCCCTCGCCCATCAGCACCTCGAGCGATTCGGGCGTGATCATCAGGATATGCGGGGGTTCCCCATCCTCCCAGGTGCGGTCGCCCCGGGGAACGTCACCGTGCCACATCCTCACCTCGAGCCCGGTGGGAATGGCAAACGACCGGAAACGGTCCTCCTGGTCGTTGATCAGGGCTTTGAGCGGGGAAATATACAGGCAGGCCACGCCAGGGCTCCCCTCTTTGAGGATACGGTCGATGACAGGAATGAGTGCGGCCTCGGTCTTGCCCCCCGCGGTGGGAGCGATCACCATCACGTCCTTTCCCCCGCTCACCTCGCGGTAGGTAAGGGACTGGACCTCCCGGAGATCAGACCATCCCAGCCGGTGGACAAGTACCTCCTGCAGCGACTCCTGCAGGGAAGAGAATATCCCGGTCACGCGTGTTCATCCAGGTGTTTTGTGCTGTACCCGGTTATCTGTTGTGCTGGACGGAAAAGAAACGCATAAATACCGGTTATCCTCCACATTGATCAGGTAAACCCCGATGGATCACACGCCTGCCGCACCACTGGAATTCGTTCATCACGACGCTGGCGTGTTTTTTTTCTCCTTCCTCTTTAGGTAGGGGACCAGCCGTTCTGCCGGTCCCCATGTAGCGGATTATCCTCGAGTTTACCGGAGGTTTCTCTCATGCTCGGAATTCCTGACCCACAAATCTGGATCGCGTACCTGCTCTGCATAGCGCTTGCGATTGCCTGCATCATATACGGCTTCCTCAACTGGAACAGGGGAGGCGCATGAACAATGGCCGCAAGCCTCTTCTGGATCGTCCTGGTCACTGCCGTGTACCTTGTGATGATCCTCTGCCTCGGCTACCTCGGCTACAAGAAGACGAAAGCTGCGGAGGATTATCTGGTTGCAGGCCGGAATGCCCATCCCGTCGTCATCGCCCTCTCCTACGGGGCCACGTTTATCAGCACATCGGCCATCGTCGGGTTCGGCGGGCAGGCTGCAAACCTCGGGATGGGTTTGATCTGGCTTACCGTCTTCAACATCGGTGTCGGTGTGCTCCTCGCGTTCGTCATCTTCGGCAAGAAGACCCGGGAGATCGGCTCTCGCCTGAAGGCCATCACCTTCCCTGACCTGATGGGAAAGATCTACTCCTCGCAGTTCATGCAGGTGGTCTCGGGTCTCGTCATCATTGTCGGCATGCCGCTCTACACCGCCGCGGTGCTCATCGGGGGGGCACAGTTCATAAAGGAGACGCTCGGCATATCCTATGCCGCATCCCTCATCGGTTTTGCCGTCATTGTCGCCATCTACGTCATATTCGGCGGGCTGATCGCGGTCATGTACACGGACGCCGTTCAGGGAGCAATCATGCTGATCGGGATGACATTCCTGCTGATCTTCACCTATGTTATCCTTGGCGGGGTCACTGCCGCACATACCGCCCTCACGAACATGGCTGACATGGTCCCGGCCAAACTCGCGGAACAGGGAATGAACGGCTGGACAGTCATGCCTGACCTTGGCTCCCCCATCTGGTTCACCCTCGTCACCACTCTCGTCCTCGGCGTGGGTATCGGCGTCCTGGCCCAGCCCCAGCTCGTGGTGCGGTTCATGACGGCAAAGGACGGCCGTTCCCTCAACAGGGCGATCCTGGTGGGAGGGCCGTTCATCCTGATGATGACGGGGGTTGCATTCACGGTCGGTGCACTCACCAACGTCTACTTCAACCAGACGAAAGGGACCATTGCGGTTGTCGCTGCGGGTGGAAACGTGGACTCGATCATACCCCTCTTCATCAACCTCGCGACTCCCGACTGGTTCACAGTCCTCTTCATGGTGACGCTGCTCGCCGCGGCGATGTCCACGCTCTCCTCACTCTTCCACGCGATGGGAACGGCGCTGATATGCGACGTCTGGGGACGGGGAAGGGAGTGCGCCCTCTCGCTCAAGGCAAACCAGATCGGGGTGCTCGCCATGATCGTCGCAAGCGTGATCGTCGCCTTCCTGATGCCGGGCAGCATCATCGCGATTGCAACCGCGATGTTCATGGGTCTCTGCGCGTCGGCATTCCTCCCGGTCTTCGCTGTCGCCGTCTATTGCAGGAAGCCTGACACCCTTGCCGCGAAAGTGAGCCTGGTGGTCGGAGCGGCAGTCTGGTTCATCTGGGCACTCTTCGTAAACTCCCGGTACGCGGCGGTATTCGGGCTCTCGAATGCCGTACTCGGAAAGACAGGTGTTCTTCCCTATCCCTGGAGCGCAATCGACCCCCTCATCATTGCGCTCCCCCTCTCGGGGCTGGCAATACTCCTCCTCCAGGCCAGGGCAGGGAGGCTTCGGGCCGAGAGCGCCCCGGTATAACCCATTTTTTCGCCTGTTTGGTGGCGGTGCCTTTTGTGAAGTGCACAGGGGGCTAAAAAGGCCTGCCCCTTTTTTTCAATGCCCCGTTGAAGGGGAGTGCCAGAAAAAAGACCTGGGGACCGGCAGTGATGCAGGAGAACGGACTACCCTTCATCCACCACCGGCATCTTCCAGCGGTACACAAGGTATCCCGCGATGAGTGCTCCAATGACTGCACCTGCGACAATGATGCCATGAAGGGGGTGTGTGACGATGAGTTCCCAGATAAACTCCGAGCCGAGCGCGATCAGGAAGCACCCGCCGAATGCTCCGATGGTGATGGCCATGAGTACCGCTCTTTTGGACATTCCGAGCAGGTGGCCGACAAGGGAGCCCCCGATGCCGCCGGACCCCTGGAGGGGAAACATCACGAAGAGGACCAGGCCTGAGAAGTAGAACCTCTTCAGATACGGCCGGCGGGCCAGGAAAGCCTGGCCATGATCCATGAACCGGCGTATCCAGGCGCCGAGGAGAGGGGTGTGGAACGCGAGTTCGAAGTTCAGTGCCATGAAGATCGCGGCAAGGACGTCAAGGAGTGCGATTGAAGTGCCAATCAGCCACCATGGGAACCCGAGCGCGATGCCAAGGGGGATGATCGATTCCTTGCCTGCCGGCGGAATCACGTAGGCAAGCATGAGCCCGCCAAGGAGGAGGACCCTCGCCTGCGGGAGAAATAGGGAACATAAGGCGAGGTAGAGGACTCCAATGATAAAGGGGAGGAGAAACCGGGTCACTGCACGAAGGGTAGGGTGCATGGTGGATTCTGCCGTGGGGATTCCAAAGGTACATCTTCCCGTTTCAACATCAAGATGTGCATATCAGGAGCCGCGCGCTCCATGACGATCCTGCGGGAATGCCGGGTCTCATTTGCGGTCAGATTCAACCGCATCGTCCATCCACCAGAGAGAGGCCTCCCTCGCCCCACCCAATAATCTTCACGATACGGCCCGCACCTTCCGCACTTCATTGTACAGCATCACAACCGAGAGGCTGATCAGGTTCAGGGTGGTCGCAGCATACCAGAAATACGATCCGAGAGGAGAGAGCAGCGCAATCCAGCCGGACCAGAGCATGAGGCAGATGATCACAAAAGAGAGCATGGTGTCAAGGGCAAGGAACACAAGGGGCATATGGACATAGGCACCTATCTGGGCGATGGTGCAGTACTCGAACGGGGCCGGCCGACCGGCCAGGTCAAGGGCCGCTCGTCCTGCATTCATGGCAAGGTCGGTCCCTGCCCAGATGACCACCACCCACCCGAAGGCTGCGAGGACCCCGTGGTGCGGGAAGGTCATCACCTGGATCGCGACCATCCCAAAGAGGAGCTTGAATATGCAGAACGGGATACCGATGGTCAGCGAGAGAAAGAGCGGGCGCTGGAAGAACTTCGTCAGCCAATCCGTATCTTGCGCCGACTCCTGGATGGTACGTTCACTCTTCTCATTCCTGGCGGCCATCATGACTCTCTCCTCTGGATATTTTGGCCTGAATGGATGGTGGTTGCCGGAGTCAGATATACCCTGCAGGGGAGGGGGGTTGGGTGCGTCACGTCATGGAAGCCCTCTTTTTTTTGCAACCCCTGCAATGCTTCGCGCTGCCAGCACTCCCGAAGCACAGGCAAACTGGAGGTTGTAGCCCCCGGTATCCCCGTCGATATCCAGGACTTCCCCGGCAAAATAGAGGCCGCGATGGAGCCGTGACTCCATCGTCTTTGGATTGACCTCGTCGAGGTCGACGCCACCCCGTGTGACCATTGCGCGGTCGAACCCTGAAAGCGCCTCGACTTCGAACGGATGCGAGCTTACCCGCAGCGCGATGGCGTTCCTCGCATCCTTCCCAAGATGTGCACAGGTCGCACCGCCTGCAACTCCTGCCAGATCAAGGAGCCCCTTCGAAAGCCGATCGGGGAGGCCGAGCCCCCTCAGCACTTTTGCAACCTGCACCCTGCCTCCCCCAACGAGGGCCGCATGCACGGCCTTTGCCGCCTCCTCCGCCTCCCGGGAGGGAGCAAACGATACCATGATCCGGTCCCCGGGACGAATGTACCGGGAGATATCGAGGACCCCCGGCCCAGAGAGGCCGTGATGCGTGAAGATGAGGTCTCCTTTGTTCCTGCAGATATGCTTCTCCTGTCGCATCACCGTGATGTGGAGACCCTCGAATGACATCCCTGCCAGGTCAGGATACGGGAACTCCTTCACCCGCACCGCGGAGAGGGCAGGGCCGATCTCGGTGATGCGGTGGCCGAGTGAGGCAGCGAGGGTATATCCATCACCGGAGGAGCCGGTCGCAGGGTAGGTCGCCCCGCCGGTTGCAATGACAAAGTGGGGGCTGAAGTACGCCGTCCTCTTCGTCTTCACCTCAAATCCGCCGCGACTCACTGCCACGCCAAGGACCGGCTCGTTGCAGTGGATGTCCACTCCGCTGCAGGCACACTCCCTGAGGAGGACGGCGAGCACGTCGCCTGCTCTCCTGGTCGAAGGAAAGACCTTCCCCCCAGGCTCCGTGACCATCTCAAGACCCCGGGCATGAAAGAACCTGACCAGGTCATGGTTGGAGAACTGCATGAGTGCAGGCTTTGCGAACCTGCCGTGCGCCCCGTAATGGGTGAGAAACAGAGAGATCTCCCCGTCGTGGGTAATGTTGCACTGCCCCGTACCCGAGACGAGGAGTTTTTTCCCGCAGGAAGGCATCTTTTCGAGTACCAGGACCGAATTCCCTGCCTTTGACCCGCAGAGAGCGCAGAAGAGCCCTGAAGGGCCGCCCCCTGCCACTACGATGTCGTACTCCTCCAATTCTCCCTCCATCTGCATCCCGGCACAAGTCATTATGGACTCACCTGATATGGCCGCATTAAGGGTCTGTTTTGTAACCGCGGGTCCTGATACGTAACGATCCGCCCGGGTGACCGTAATAGTTATCCTCCCGGGCTGCTCACTTCAGAGATTATTCCTGCAGCTCTTTCTGCTGCATGGGGTATGGTTTGCATGAAGTCGGCTGAATTTCCACTCTCCTCCCCTTTCAAACCTGATAAAAGCCTGGTCAGCATGTCTCATATACTGTTCACCGTGACCATGCTGGCCGTTGGTGGGGCGATCCTTATCGGCGGCTATTTCTCCGGGTCGGTCGAAATCCTCGCATCATGCGCGGAGATCCTCATTCTGATCGCGGGCTGGTACATCTTCTGGGTGGGACGATATTTCCAGACCATCTTTTTCTGAACTCAAGGACGACGAGGTGACCTGGAAGAGGGGCGTCTGGTTCAGGATGACCGGGATCGTCCCTTAAGACCGCATCATCAACATCGATATCTTCCAGGGCCCGCTGATGCGGCATGTTGGGTTTTTCACACATCAAACTCCAGACTGCAGGCTACTCGGCACAGGCAAGGGCCGAGATCACGCGGGAGGGAATCGTTGCAGCCGAGGACCTCAGGGAGACCATCAGGTCGCTCATCCGGGAGTCAAGAAAAGTATCGGGACCTTCGGATGCCACAGGGACACAGACCGTTCCGCGTCCCGCGGTGCATGGTGACGGGGCGGTCCTTGAAGAAGTCAGGGAGATCAGGCGGCTGCTCGAGAGGATTGCGAAGAAATATTGAGGATGGTGCCTCTTCAGGGCCGGCCTCCCCCTTCACCTTCCCGCCATCTCCGGTACAGGTGGTGCTTGATCGAGAGGACGTCCAGCACCTTCCCCACGAGGTGGTCTGCGAGGCCCTGGATGTCCCGGGGACGGTGGTAGAAGCCCGGGGATGCGGGGAGGATGACGGCCCCTGCCTCTGCAACGGTGAGCATGTTCTTTAAGTGAATGGGAGAGAGGGGTGTCTCCCGGGGGACAAGGACAAGGGGGCGGTGTTCCTTGAGGGCGCAGTCTGCCGCACGGAGGAGGAGGTTGTCGGCAAAACCGCAGGCGACCCCGGCCAGCGTCTTCATGCTGCAGGGGATCACCACCATTCCCGCGTGTGAGAATCCCCCGGATGCGAGGGGGGAAGTGAAGTCGTAGCTGTCATGAACCCTCGTGGCAAGCGCAGTAACCTCGTCGGGGCTCATGTCGGTCTCGATCTCGATCATCTTTGCGGCAATATCAGTCATGATGAGATCCGTCTCCAGGCCCAAGCCCCGGGCAGCCTCAAGCAGCCGGATCCCATACATAATGCCGCTTGCGCCGGAGAGCCCCACGATTATCCGGTTTTTTACCATCGGGTACAGTGGTGATCCGGCGTGCCTTAATATGGTTGCGATGGAGGGTTCTGAAAAAAAAAGATCCGGTGGCCTGATGGGACGCTCCCCATGAGACGGACGGGTCCCGCTCCCTCACGCAGGGAGGCCGAATGTCCTGCTGATGCGTGATTTTATCGATTCCTTCGGGTATGCGCCGATGATCCGGTCCGCAAGCTGCCCTCCCCTGAAGAGGAGGATCGTGGGGATGGCAGAGATCCCAAACTGCGCCGCGATCCTGGGGTTGTGATCGGTGTTGCACTTCCCGAAGGTGACCTGCCCGGCCATCTCTCGGCAGAGGGTGTCGATGATTGGCCCGACCGTCCTGCAGGGCCCGCACCACTCTGCCCAGAAGTCGACGACGAGCCTTGGGTGCTGGGAGAGCAGCATCCGGAAGTTCGTCTCTTCCACGAGGAGGACCTTTGCCTGCGGCGGCGGTTCACGCGGGGCGTGGAGCTTCTCCTCGAGCTCCCTCAGTTTCCTCTCTCGGATGCGCTGGAGTTCCTCGTCTTCCATGCTGAATCGTTATGGCAGCGGGAACACATAATCACTCCCCAGGACCTCTTCGCCGGAATACAGGGAAGGGGCAAACTATATCACCGCAGATTGTCAATTATCATTCCGCAAATTCTCTGGAGCGAGGTGGGGTAGTCAGGATATCCCGACGGGCTCATAACCCGTAGATCGATGGTTCAAATCCATCCCTCGCTATCTTCCCATTCTTTCCTTCGTCATCCCCCTGACCCCAAGGTTCAGAATCATTCCCAAGAAAAAAGGTACAGTGTCATTTTTCCCATCACCCTTGCTCACAGGTGACAACGGGGAATTTTGGGAAAACCCACTCCGAATAATCGTCGTGGAAAAGGTGAAGGGTGTCGGTCTGAGAGCCAGGCGCGATTCCCCCTGCCGCCCCCGACGGGGAGGCCCCGCGGCGGTCCCACTGGTTCTCTTCTTTGAGAGGCAAAATGCGTGTGAGATGGGGTAGCTCGGATCTTTGGTGGGGATGAGATCTTAGCCGATCTTGTGACACGACCAGAAAATTAGGAATCGTCCGGTGTACTTGTGCTCACGATCCAAATGACTCGAGCCGTGTCTGGTAGGTCCCGTCAAGGAAGTCGACCGCCGGAGGGCTGCTCTCTTCGCCGGGAATGTCAACCGGGTAACAGCCGGTCAGGCACCCAGTGCACAGGTTGGATCGATCGATACCGATGGCCTCCACAAGCGCGTCTATGGAGATGTGATGAAGAGTGGTCGCGGTGATCCTCTTACGCACCTCTTCCTCGCCCTTGTCACTTGCGATCAGCTCCTCCCTCGTTGGCATGTCAACCCCGAGGTAGCATGGTGCCTTGATCGCAGGAGATCCTATACGCACGTGGATCTCCCGTGCCCCGGCATCCCGCATGATCCCGATTATCCGCCGCGACGTGGTCCCCCTGACGATGCTGTCGTCCACCAGGACCACTGACCTGTCGTCCAGGTGTTCCCGGATGGGATTGAGCTTGATGCGGACCGCCATCTCCCGCTCCTTCTGGGTTGCCATGATGAAGGTCCTGCCCATGTACCGGTTCTTCAGCAGGCTCTCGACAAACGGGGTGCCTGATCGGGCCGAGTACCCGATGGCATAGGCAGTGCCGGAATCCGGCACAGGGCAGACGGAATCCGCCTCCACCGGGTCCTCTTCAAAGAGCTTCTGGCCGATCTTGAGGCGGACGTCATACACGAGCGCCCCGTCGAGGACTGCATCGGCACGGGCAAAATAGATGTATTCAAAGATGCAGTGCGCTTTTTTCCGGGAAACGGCGATCTGCATGCTGCGCAGCCCCTGGTCGTCGATGCAGATCAGCTCGCCCGGGACGACATCGCGGAGGAACGTCCCTGCAAGCGCATCGATTGCCACGCTCTCGGAGGCAAGGACGAGTGCCTGCCCTGCTCTTCCAATGCACATGGGCTTTATGCCGAGCGGGTCCCGAAAGCCATAGAGGACCCCGTCGATCATCATCACCACGGAGTAGGAGCCCTTCAGCACACGCATGCAGCGATGCACCGCGTCCTCGATGCTCCCCGAGTTGCTCATCTCGTCGGTGAAGACCTTTGCGATCAGTTCTGTGTCAGTGGTGGAGCAGAAGATCTGGCCACGGCACTCGTACTCGTCTCTTAATTCCCTGCTGTTGACAAGGTTTCCGTTGTGGGCGATCGAGATGATATGGTCGCGGTAGACAAAATTGAACGGCTGGGCATTTTCCGGGCGGTTTGCGCCGGTGGTGGGGTACCGTACGTGGCCTATTCCCACGTTTCCTTCAAGGCTCTCGAGGACGGCAGAATCGAACACCTCGGCAACCAGGCCCTGGCCCTTGTGCTTGTGCAGTCTGGTGCCGTCATAGGTAGAGATCCCCGCGCTCTCCTGGCCCCTGTGCTGGAGGGCATAGAGCGCATAATAAATAGAGAAGGAGACACCGCCAGCATCCCTGATGCCAACGATTCCGCACATGGGTGGCCTTTAATGGGTCGGGACCTTCGGCCTTTTCATCGTCCACTTGTACCCGCGGATCTTCGTGCTCTTCCCGAATCCGCAGGAAGAGCAGGTCTTGTGCCGCAGGTGATATGAGACGCGCCCGCACCTGCGGCAGGCTATGTGCGTCTTGTGATTCCTTTTTCCCATCGACGGAGTTCCTTTTGACATGGTTCACCTTTTTCTTATAGGATTGATATTCCCCTGTATCCTTTTATGACTCGAGGGACGGCGAGATGTAAATCACGTTGTCCCCGCGCACGATGAGGGTCCCGACGCTGCGGGCCTGCCCGTTCTCAATCTCCTCTGCCTTGTCGAGTACAAGGTTCATGTGCACATCATAACCCTGCAGGACCCCGCGGAGTTCCCTCCCGCCCTTGAGGGATACGATGACAGGCTGACGGTTCAGCACCTGATCCAAAATATCCAACGGCCGTTTGGTCATAATCGTACCCACTTCTAGTCACTTTGGGGTAATATATGTGCGGTCCGCCTCTACTTAAATGTAGTGTCATATTCAGACGTGTTTTCTGCCGCCGATGACAGAGGTGAAACCCGCACGGGGAGGGAGACAGAGGATGAATCCCTGCGTTGCGCGATGGATCTGTTTTTTTTGTCTCTGGCATCCATATCGATCTGACGAAATGTCGCGAATCATCCCGAGGAAACGGCACACCATACGGAGGTCCCAGGCCCAGGAGCTGCTTGCCGGGCTCCGCGAAGAGATTGGAGACGCTGCAGAGATATTTTCCGGGGAGCGGATGGAGGTCCTCGAGACTGATGCCGGGATCTCGCTGTACCTGGTAGACAGGAAGCCTATGCTGATGCATCTTGGGGGAATTATCTTTCCTACCCTGCGGGGCCTCCTCGAGCACCCCATCCCTTCCCGCAGAGTGGTGGTGGATTCCGGCGCAGTCCCGTTCGTGATCAAGGGTGCCGACGTGATGCGCCCGGGGATCACGTCGATTACGGATGATGTCCGTTCGGGAAGGCCCGTCCAGGTGGTAGAGGAACGGCACGGAAAACCGATTGCCATCGGTATCGCACTCTTCGATGCGGGCGAGATGAGGAAGAAGACGACGGGAAAGGTCATCAAGACCCACTATTACGTGGGAGATGCCCTCTGGTCCCTCGAGATCTGAAATCGGCAGTCCCGACTCATCTGCCGCACAATGGAGACTCGATCGGGAAAAAAAGGCTGCATGGAGGGGAAATATCCCGTTTTACATAGATACTATTAAATAAATGACAATAGACAAATTTCCTATGGTTAAATTCCTGGACACCCTTCTTGGAAAGAGCACCCCCTCCTCCGAAGATGATTACATGGACCTTGACCTCGAGGCATTCGAGGAGGCCGAGTCAGGTGCACCGGCACTGTTCGTAAAAATTGCCAGTGTCGGTGACATCAAGGACAGCCCGCGCGTCAAGGACGAGATCTATAACGGCAACATCGTGATCGTCGATATCGCGAAGCTGAAGGCCGACAAGGTCATGTACGAGCGGGTGCTCAAGGACCTAAAAGAAGTCGCAAAAGATGTCAATGGCGACATAATCGGGCTTGGAGACCAGCGGTACGTGGTGATCACCCCGAACTCCGTCAAGATCTCCAGGGATAAGATTGGCGGGGTCAGCTGAAGAGTGCGACAGGTGGTCCCTGGTCCCTGCCCGGCATGCGGAACAGAGATAGAATACCTTTACCAGACAGAAAATATCCCCTATTTTTTTGAGATCCTTCTCATTTCTGCTCTGTGCCCCGAATGCGGGTACCGCCTCGCGGATACCCAGCTCCTGAAGAATGCGGAGCCATCGCGGTGGGAGCTGTCCATCGAGTCACCCGAAGACCTCAATATCCGGGTGGTCCGGAGCATGAACGGGATCATCAGCATCCCTGAACTCGGCGTGCAGGTCGACCCTGGGCCGGCCTGTGAGGGCTTTATCTCGAATGTGGAAGGGGTCCTGAACCGGATCAACCGGGTCGTCGAGAGCGTGATCGGCTGGACGGACGACGCGGAAGAACTAAAGAATGCAACAACCCTCCGGGAAAAGATAGCGGACGTGAAAGAAGGAAAGCTTGGCGTCACCCTCAGGATAGACGACCCGACCGGCAATTCGGCGATCCTGGGAGACAGGGCCAGGATCTATCCCATCATCGCAGTCGAGTCCGGCCACGACGAGCCCGGGTGACGCAGTCAGCGGATCTCTTCTCCCGAAAGGCGTATTCCCGGACAGGCAGTCACGTGTCCCACGACGCGGCTCCCTTCAACCCTCCCGAGTACCGGGCCCTGGGCACCCTCCGGGACGATGCACGCAAAGCCCATCCCCATGTTGAAGGTCCGGTACATCTCGTCAGTCTCCACCCCGCCGTGGTCCTGGATCCAGGAGAAGATCTCCTGGGGCGGCAGGGGGTCAGTAAACTCGAACCCGTAACCGGTCAGCCTCGAGAAGTTCAGGAGCCCTCCCCCAGTGACGTGGCACATCCCGTGCACCTCAGTCTCTCCCGTGATGGTGAGTACCTCGTGGTATATCCTGGTGGGGACAAGGAGTTCCCTCCCGATGGTGGTTCCCGATGGGAGCGTCTCTTCCCAGGCATCATTGCTCTCCACCACCCGGCGGGCAAGGGAGAGTCCGTTGCTGTGGATACCTGACGAAGGGAGGCCCACCACCAGGTCACCCGGGCGTATCTTCTCACCGGTGATCACCCTCTCCTTACTCTGGACACCAAGACATGTCCCGGCAAGGTCAAGGCCGTTGACGAGCCCCTTGAGTGTGGCTGTCTCCCCGCCGACGATATTCACGTTTGCCTGCCGCGCCCCCTCGTTCAAGCCCCTCCCAATCTGTGCCATCTGCTCAACCGAGAGGCGATCGGTGGCGATATAGTCGACGAATGCCACCGGCTCCATGTTCATCACGTAGAGATCGTTTACGTTCATGGCCATGCAGTCGATTCCCACCGTTGACCAGTCCTGCAGCCGGTCTGCGACCAGCATCTTGGTCCCGACCCCATCCACCGTGAGAGCGAGCGCCAGGTCCCCGAAGTCTATCAGCCCTGCAAAATGGCCTACCCTCCCCATCATGGGATAGGCACCCTTTCGCCGGAACGAGAGGTTCTGCACGAGGGCTGAAATGGCGCGGGCCTCAAGACCGATATCTACCCCCGCCTCCCGGTAGGTGTGGGGGCTACTCATCGTCCTCCTCTGAAAGGTGGAATTCGTCATGCAGGATGCGCACGGCCCTGGGTCCGTCCTCCTGCCTGACCACAAACGAGATGTTGACTTCTGAAGAGCCCTGGGAGATCATCATCACGTTGATCCCGCCGTTGCCAAGTGCGGTGAATATCCTTCCGCCGGTCCCCTTCGCTCCTGCCATTCCCGAACCCACCACCGCAACAGCGCACACGTCGCGGTTGGTGGTCACCTGCCTGACCATCCCCTGCCGCACAAGGGCCGAGAGGGCCTCCCTGGCAGTCTCCTCCTGGCTCTCCTCCACGACGAGCGTGATGTTGGCCTCCGATGAGCCCTGGGAGATCATCATCACGTTCACGTCCCTGTCGGCGAGCTGGCTGAATATTGCCTTTGCCACTCCGGGCCTCCCAATCATCTGGGCTCCGCAGATGTTGACCATCGCCACCTTCTCGATGTAGGTGAGGGCCTTGACCACCCGCGTATCCCTCCTCTCTCCCCTGACGATGGTGGTCCCCGGATGATCCGGGTTGAACGTGTTCTTCACCCGCACGATGATATTCTTGTTCATCGCCGGTTCAATGGACCTCGGGTGCATCACCTTTGCCCCGAAGTAGGAGAGTTCCATCACCTCGAGATACGAGATCGAGGGGATGACCCGTGCATCGGGGATCAGCCTTGGGTCCGAGGTCATGATGCCGTCTACATCGGTCCAGATGAGGATCTCGTCGGCGTCGAGGGCCGCGCCGATGATTGCCGCGGAGTAGTCCGAGCCGGAACGCCCCAGGGTGGTGACCACCCCTTTGTCAGTGCACCCCATGAATCCCATGATGACCGGGACCGAGTCCGCAAGGAGCGGGAGCACCCTCTTTTGTATCTTTTCTTCGCTCTGTGGGAGCGCCATTGCCTCGCCATGATTCGGGGTGGTGACGATCCCTGCCTCGCACCCGTCCAGGGTCTCCGAAGGGATCCCCCGCTGACGGAACGCGGCGGAGACGACAAGGCTGTTGAGTCTCTCGCCGAAGGTGATGATGTAGTCACGGGAGCGGGGGGTCAGTTCCCTCAGGTTATGGACCGCATTGAGGATGTTCTCGAGGTTGCAGAGCTGCTCCTCGACGAGAATGCCCACCTCGTCCGCGTAATCCTCGGCCGACTCCAGGAGAACCTTCCCGTGCCTGATACGCAGGGAGTTGATGAACGGTTCGATCCCGCTGGAATCGGTGTTGTTGGCCAGTTCCGTGGCCATGGTGATCAGCTGGTCGGTTACGCCACGCTGGGCCGAGACCACCACTGCGACCTCATTTCCTGCGCTATGGCAGGATTCTACAATGTCGACCACGCGGGAGACACTTGCCCCGTCTGCCACGGAAGTGCCCCCAAATTTCATCAAAAACCTCATTTAGGCTCACGCTGTCCTTTCCAAGCTATTTATGTACGTATATGACCCACCTTATAATAAGATGCGGTCAGCTGAAGTATTGGACTGCCATGTCCTGGTGATCGGGAGTGGCGGGGCCGGGGTCCGGGCTGCCATCGAGGCCTCCGGATACGGGGAGACTATTCTCGTCTCAAAGACCCTTACCGGGAAAGGCGGGTGCACCACCATGGCAGAGGGGGGCTACAACGCCGTGCTCAGGGAGCAGGACTCCTGCGAGATCCACTTCGAGGACACGATGAAGGGTGGCGCATACCTGAACGATCCCGACCTCGTGCGAATACTCGTTGACGAGGCCCCGATGAGGATTGGAGACCTGCTCCACTGGGGGGCAGTCTTTGACGTGACCGACTGCTGCGAGGTTGCGCAGAGACCGTTCGGGGGGCAGAGGTTTCCCCGCACCTGTTATGCCGGAGACCGCACCGGCCACGAGATGATGGCAACGCTCGTAGAGCGACTCGCGGGTGCAGAGGTCAAGGTAATGAACGAGGTGACCGCGCTTGACCTCCTGAAGGATGGGGATCGGGTGATAGGGGCCGTCGGGCTCGACGAGAAGAGCGAGCTTATGGCCATCCGTGCCGACAGCACTGTCCTTGCAACGGGAGGAGGGACAAGGATATACGACATCTCCACGAACTCCTCCAGCGGGACAGGGGACGGGTTTGCGATCGGGTACCGTGCAGGGGCAGAGCTGATCGACATGGAGATGGTCCAGTTTCACCCGACCGGTGCCGTGTACCCCTACGATGCAAGGGGCCGGCTGATTACCGAGGCGGTGAGGGGGGAAGGCGGCATCCTCAGGAACAGCCTTGGCGAGCGCTTCATGAGCCGATATGACCCCGAGAGGATGGAACTCTCCACCCGAGACGTGGTGTCCCGGGCGATTGCTACCGAGATCCTTGAAGGCCGCTGCACCGCACACGGCGGGGTCTTCCTCGACGTCACGCACCTGCCGCGGCAGCAGATCGAGGAGAAGCTCCCCGTCATGCTCGAGCAGTTCCTGAAGTTCGGCGTGGATATCAGGGAAGAGCCGATGGAGGTCGCACCCACCGCCCACCACATGATGGGGGGCCTTCGCATCACCCCTAACTGCGAGACGACGGTTATTGGTCTCTTCGCATGCGGAGAGGTGGCCGGCGGGGTCCATGGTGCAAACCGCCTGGGAGGAAATGCCCTCGCCGACACCCAGGTGTTTGGGAAACGGGCCGGCGAGACTGCAGGAAAGGCGAAAAAGAAGAGCGGCCGTATCGATCAGAAGGCGTTGGATGCACAGGAGACAAGGCTCTCTGCCTTCTTCGAAGGGGAGGTCCAGCCATCAACCGTCGCCCGATCCCTCCGGACCGCGATGTGGGAGGGGGCAGGGATATTCAGGACTGCAAAGGAACTCGAGAAGACACTAGGGGTGATCACTCACCTCTCCTCACTACGCGTAAAGGCTTTTGGACAGTCCAACCTCGCGGAGTGCTGCATCCTGCAGAACATGCTCACCACTGCCTCACTGGTGGTGAAGGGGGCGCTGATCAGGAAAGAGTCGCGGGGTGCCCATGTCAGGAAAGACGTGACTCAGACGTGGGACCCCCAGACCTCACCCTACGGGCACAGCTACCAGTCGCTCACGCGGACGGGGATAGAGACGGTGGTGAGGGCATGAAGAAGATGAACGTGCGGGTCCAGAGGTTTGACCCAGGTCAGGATGAAAAACCACATTTCCAGACATATCTTGTCGAGGTCAACGAAGGAGCACGCGTCCTCCATGTCCTCCATGCCATCCATGACGAGGTTGATCCCACACTCTCTTACCGGTGGTGCTGCGGTTCCGGGCAGTGCGGAAGCTGTGCCGTCCGGGTCAACGGGGAGCCGGTGCTCGCCTGCATGGAAGAGGCAAGGGACGCGATGACCATCGAGCCGCTGAAACTCCCGGTGAAAAAGGATCTCGTCGTCGACCTCGAGCCTGCGCTTGACGCTCTTTCCCACCTCGAGCCCACCGATTCGGCGGCGATGCCGACCAGGGATGAGGTCGAACTCATCAAGCCGCTTCGAAGCTGTATCGGATGCCTCGCATGCGTCTCTGTCTGCCCTGCAATGGACGTGACCTCTTTTGCCGGGCCGACGGCGATGCGCCAGGACCTCCGGCTTGCACTCGACCCCAGGGATACAAAGGACAGGGTGTCGGATGCGGTCTCAAAAGGCCTCTTCACCTGCACCTCCTGCCAGGCCTGCTGGAAAGTCTGCCCAAAGGACATCCAGATCCCCGGCAAGGCGATCGAGAAGCTGCGGTCCCTTGCACACAAGAAGGGGCTGACACTCCCCCGTCACCAGGAAGTGGCAAAGCTGGTGAGGGAGACCGGCCGGAGCGTCTCCCGCACCGAGCCCACCTTCATGGAACAGGTCGGGGAGGTGATCGAACCGTACGGCCCGGTGAAGGCCACGGTGGGGTTCTTCGTCGGGTGCATGTACAACCAGCGGCTGCCACAGACCGCGCTTGACGCAATAGAGGTGCTTCGCCGAAACGGCATCCGCGTCATCATCCCGAAGGAGCAGGTCTGCTGCGGGTCGCCGCTGATCAGGACGGGCCAGTGGGACTTTATCGATACCCTGAAGAGGCGGAACATCGACGCGTTCGCCTTCCGGAATATCGACACCGTGCTCACGATGTGCGCCGGGTGCGGGTCCACCCTCAAGCACGACTACAGGACTCCCTTCCGGGTGATAGACATCAACGAGCTCCTCACCAGATACGGGATCGAGCCCCCGGCGAGGCTGCCTCTCAGGGCCACCTACCATGACCCATGCCACCTGCTCCGTGGACAGGGAATACGCGACCAGCCCCGGGAGCTGATCACACAGGTGGTGGACCTTGTAGAGATGCCCTCCGTCTGCTGCGGGTCAGGCGGGGGAGTGAGATCGGGAGTTCCCGAGGAAGCCGCGGCGCTCGCAGAGAAGCGGAGGGAAGAGATAGAGAAGACCGGGGCGGATATTGTCATCAGCTCCTGCCCCTTCTGCGAGTTCCATATCATGGAGCATACCGACAGGCCGGTGAAGAACGTGACCACCCTTCTCCTCGAAGGCTACCGGGAGAAGGACAGGAAGAAAGCCAAAAAAGCGGTGTGACTCCCCGTTCACCTTCTTTTTCGATACTCTCATCTTCGTTTTTCCCCATCGGAACCGCACCTTCACAAGATTCATCGTCACGGAGCAGTCATACTGCATGACGACCATGACTAACCCCTGGCTCCCCTATCACATACCCCCATTGAGGGCGTACATCCTTGCACCAGGCGTCGTGCAGATCGAAGGAACGGTCTATAACCTTCCCCTGCGGTCTGTCGAGCACGGCCGCCCTCTGCCGGTAAAGCCCGAATTTATCGTGCCGGTCAAGGAGAACAGCGAGAAGGCGGCGCGGGCGGCGATGGAGGGGCTCTACCGGATCGTGTTTGACTAGAAGAGAAGGGGCCCTTTGTCTACCCTTGGCAGGACTACGCAGGGGACCCTGGGGGACGGTATTCACCTCTCTTCTTCGATTAAAAAAAGGCGTCCAGGGTGGTCTGCCTTGCCCGGAACTGCGACTTCAGGACAGTGCTCTCGGTAACAAACCGCTCCATCGGGAAGGTCATTCGCATCGATACATCTGCGAGAGCCGAGGGGAGGTCTTCGAATTCCCGAAACGGCTGGAGCATCGCATGCCTCACGTTCTCCCTGACATTGAAGACCCCCATGGGGATATACCCCTTCCTTGCCTCCCGCAGGACGATCGCTCCTGCCTGCACCCCCTCCCTCTCGAGTCCCTCAAGCACTGCCATTTTACAGGAGTAATAGCATCCCCCCACGCAGGAGTACCCCTTCTTCCCCCTGAACTCCTCGTGATCTGAGAAGAGCAGCTCCTCGTCGCCCCTTATATGGAGGAAGGCTTCCATCCATTCGTACTGCCAGGGTGTAGGAAGGAGGATGACCGCGTAGTGGTTGTTGAGGCTTGAGAACTCGTGCACCCTCACAGTATCGATCAGGCGGTTCTGTCTGACCCGGGAGAGGAACCGGTCGGCGAGAGTCGTATCGCAGGCGGTGATCGACCACCGGGTGGGGACCATCCTCCTCTTGCCTCCCGTGCCGAGCGCTCCCACGGACAGGGCTTTCTGGATGCTGCTGAAGGGGACACCCTCCCTGTGGAGTGCAAGGATCGCGTCCGATGCAGGCAGATCTGAATCGTAGTAGCACCGCTCAAGGTGAGGCTCGAACCGGCTGCTCTCGGCCTCGAATTCGACCAGGTGGGCGCTCGGGCCAAACGGGGTGTGCTCTTCTGAGAGAGAGGTCCCAGCCGGGGTCTCCGAGAATGTTGCCTGGCTCTCGACTGATCCCGCTGAGAGGGCAATCTCCTGCAGCCTGCAGGCATCAGGGTCCTCGACACGGGTGACATCGCAGACACGCTTTCCCCTCACCAGGTCGAGGCGGCACGAGAGGATCTCCTCCTGCGACCAGCCCGCCGGTATCCACGCCTCGGGGGTGTCCATGATCCCGCACTCCTCGCGGATCGGGGCGATCAGAGGGCCTGCATAGACCTTCGGGTAGTTCCAGCTCCCGACAAAGACCGAGGGGGGTGTGCTCCCCTCCATAGTCCTGTCAAGGATGCGGGACGAGCCAAGCCTCGAGGAGGTGATGGCCTTGAGGTACGCGCCTTTCCCGATGGCCATGTTCGAAGAATACTCCAGGTTTATCCAGATAAACCTGCACGGTGCGGGGAGAAAGTGATTCCGCTATACTCCCATCAGGGTGAGAAGTATGCAGATACAGACCGGGATGGTAAGGTTGTCATCGACTGGGGAGATGAGTTCCACCACCCCGGCAGCGATCGAGGCTGCGGTTGCCGGGAACGGGGGGAGGAGAAACAGGAGCACGAGGACGTTGACGAGCACCCCGCCCGCCGACCCCTCCACGGATTTCCCGTTCATGATGCGGTGGTGTCCCCACCGCAATCCCACGAGAGTTGCTGCCCCGTCAAGGACCGCGAGCGAGAGTATTGCAGGGACTGAAAACGCAGTGTCGAAGAAGAGGACGCAGAAGAGGGCGCTTGCGGTGAAGTAGAAGGCTCCTTTCCCGGGGTATTCGCCGTCGCGCTCAAGGGTTCGTATGAGAAGGGAGACAATCGGGATGCGGTATCCCCGCAGCACCCCTTCGGCGAGGATGAACCCGACAAATATCGAGGCCGAAAGAAGGAGAACCATCAGGTCTTTTGGGAGAAGGTACGCCAGTGCGGCGATCCCGATTCCAAAGAGCATGTGGACGATCTTCCTGGAGGGCTCGTGCATGCCCAGAGTATGGGCATCCCGGACAATTAACTGGTCGGATTGCAATCCTTCATCCCGGGTGGAGAGATTGATGAGCAAAAGGGGCTCAATACTACATGCTATGACTGGGGCGGGCGACCTTTTGTTCAGGGGAGATGAGGATCTGGTCACCGAATCCCTTTCGGTTTATGGCATTCCGGTCACTCGCACCACCGGGGAGTTCTGGACCTCGAGGCAGCGGCAGGGATCATCCCTCCACGAGGTCTCCTACCGCGGCTGCTTCAAGCCGCAGCTCCCCGCCTACTTCATCAACCTCCTGACAGAGCCCGGCGACCTGGTATACGACCCATTCAGCGGCAGGGGGACCACCGTCATCGAGGCAGGCCTGCTTGGCAGGGCGGTTGCGGCAAACGATGCAAACCCCCTCTGTCGCCTCCTCACCCGCCCCCGCTTCTTCCTGCCTGATCCTGCAATGGTGAAGGCAAGGCTCGATTCGATACCCATTGAGAATGGAGCGGTTGCTGAGATGGACCTCTCCATGTTCTTTGACCCCCGGACAGAAGCAGAGATTGTCTCTCTTCGGGATTACCTGCTCGGTAAAGAGAGGGACGGGGATCTCGACCACCTCGACGAATGGATACGCATGGTCGCGACAAACAGGCTGACGGGCCACTCGAGCGGCTTCTTCTCTGTCTACACGCTTCCGCCAAACCAGGCAGTCTCACCCACCCGGCAGGAACGGATCAACAGGAAGAGGAACCAGGTTCCACCGTACCGCGATACGCGGGCCCTGATCCTGAAAAAGACCCACTCTCTCCTGAAGGATGTGCCAAAAATCCAGCAGGATCTCCTGCGGAAGGCCGGGGAGACCGCGCTCTTTTTCTCGGGTGATTCGCGCCGGACGCCCGGAATCGGTGACGGGACCGTGAATCTCACCGTCACCTCTCCCCCGTTCCTCGACGTGGTCCAGTACTCGTCCGACAACTGGCTCCGGTGCTGGTTCAATTGGATAGACCCCGTTGCGGTCGAAAAGCGCCTCACCGTCACCCGCTCGCTTCCTGAATGGAAGAGAGTGATGCAGCAGACGCTGTACGAGCTCTTCCGCGTCACGAGGACAGGGGGTCACGTCGCCTTCGAGGTTGGCGAGGTGAGGAGAGGCACCGTCAGACTCGACGAGATGGTGGTACCGCTCGGGGTACGCGCCGGGTTCTCGTGCGCGGGGATACTCGTGAACCTGCAGGACTTTACCAAGACATCTCACATATGGGGAATCGGGAATAATGCCCACGGGACCAACACCAACAGGATCGTGGTCTTCAAAAAAGAGGAGTGAGAGGGTTCACTCCGATCTCGCCACGTAATCGTAAGCCTCGAGTGCTGCCTTTGCCCCCTCTCCTGCAGCAGTAATGATCTGCTTTGTCCTGATGTTCGTCACGTCCCCGGCCGCAAAGACCCCGGGAACGCTCGTGTGGCAGTTGATGTCGATCTCGATCTCCTTCTGGTCGTTGAGGCGCAGGAACCCCTCGAGGAAATCGGTGTTCGGGATCCATCCCACCTCGGCGAAGACCCCGTCGAGGGAGATAGTCGTCTCCTTGCCGGACTCGCGGTCCTTTATCGTGATGCCGTTGAGCATGGCGTTTCCGTGCAGGGCTGCGACCGAGTGGTGGAGGTAGGTGTGGATGTTTTCCTGCCGTTCGTACTGCGCGACGTAGGCCTCGTCTGCCTTTATCGTGCTCCTGACGATGAGGTGGACCTCCCGTGCAATCTTGCTCATCTCGATTGCGGTCTGGAGGGCGGAGTTGCCTCCGCCGACGACGGCGACCACCTTGTCCCTGAAGAGTGGTCCGTCGCAGGTTGAGCAGACCGAGAGGCCGCGGCCCAGGTAACGCTCCTCTCCTTCCACCCCCAGTTTGCGTGGACGTTTCCCCTGGGCGAGGATGACGGTCTTTGTGAAATAGGTGGCCCCGGTTTCAGTATCGACCACAAAGAGCTCCCCCTCCTTCCCAAGGGACTTGACCCGGTCAAGCTCGAGGTGTATGTGTTCTCCCCTGACCTGTTCCTCGAACTTGTGCATCAGGTCTTCCCCCGTGACCATGCGGTACCCCATGTAGTTCTCGATCGCCCAGCTCTCAAGGGCCTGCCCCCCGATGTTCTCGGAGAGGATGACTGTCTTGAGCATCTTCCTTGAGCAGTAGACCCCTGCCGTGAGGCCTGCAGGCCCCGCCCCGACTATGAGGACGTCGTAGATGTCTCCCTCCCTGGCAGTCCCGAACAGCTGGTTCAAGCGCTGGGCATCAAATCCCACGATGATCTCGTCGTCGACAGTCGTGACCGGAACCCCGTACTGGCCGGAGAGCTCCACCATCTTTTTTGCCTCCTCCCGGTCGGTCCCTACGTCAATTGCCATGTAATCGACGCCATGTTTCTCGAGAAACGCCTTCACCATGCGGCAGTAAGGGCAGTTCTGGGTGTAATAGACGGTGACCCTGGGCATGATGGGGGGTTAGCAGGGGATGAGTAATAAACGTGGTGGAGCCGGAGGAAAGAGCTGATGCCTGTCACGTGAACGAGGCCCCCGGATCGAACACCAGGTGAAACAGGGAGTGACAGGATATTCCTGCATGGGGAAAACTTGGGAAAAAAAGGTTCAGTGGCTCAGTACTGGGGATTGATCGGCTGGAACGGCATGTCCTTGTCAAAGACCCTGTAGGTCACGCCGTTGGCGATGGTCACGTACACGATCACCCTGTCCGTGCCGGTCGTGCCGGAGAGCAGGATCTCTGATCCCATCTGGGGGCTCTCTACCGCCTGCTGCTCGACTTTCCCATCCGACCGGATGACCTCGGCAGTCATGGACTGCGTGAATGCCAGCCCCTGGCCTCCTTCATAGGTCACCGTGATTGAGGGATCGGTGGCAATGGTGTTCTTCACCACCTGCACTGTCACCGCGTAGGTGGGTGGCATGACGTCTGTTGGCTCGGGAACGAGGGAGACTGCGGGTGTCAGCGGGAAAGCGGGAGTGAATGTTGCCTGCGGCGTGGTGGGGACAGGCGTTTGAGAGGAGAACGGCGCATTTCCCGTGCATCCGGCTGAGATGAGAAGCAGACAGGCGATGATGGGAAGAGACAGATACGAGGTCTTCATAGTGAACATCTCTCTCACGGGTCTATATCAACATATGAGATATCCCCCGGGCCCGCGACTTGAGGCCTCTGTCTCTTATGCAGACCGGAGGAGGAAAAAGTGGTTGTTTATTCAATCGTCCGGAACACCTTCCGGACGGCCATGCAGATCGGGCATTTCTCTGGGGCTGTCCCGAGGAAGACGTTTCCGCAGACGGGGCAGAGGTATACCGTGCGGTTGGACATGTCCTGGCCGTGGCTCAGGTTGTTGAGTGCCTCCTTGTAGAGCGTTGCGTGCACCTCCTCGGCCTTCATCGCGTAGGTGAAGACAAGCCCGATGTCGCTCTTCTTCTCTGACTCGGCCTCCTTCACAAACTCCGGATACATCTCCTTGAACTCATGGGTCTCTCCAGTAACGGACTCAGCGAGGTTCTCTTTTGTGGCGTGGATCTTTCCCATCGCCTTGAGGAGTTTCTTTGCGTGGATCGCTTCTGCCTCGGATGCCGCCCTGAAGAGGCGGGCAATGTTCTTGTACCCTTCAGATTCTGCCTGGTCTGCAAACGCGGCATATTTACGGTTGGCCTGCGATTCTCCCGCGAAGGCCTCCATCGCATTCTCCATGGTTGCCATGGTGGTATGTTTGAGAGAGGGTCCCATAAAAGTAGGTATTCTTCCCGGCCGGGAGCAGGAGATTTTCCAGGCCGCTCCCCCGGGGTATTTCCATCTCCCGGGTTTGGGGCTGCAACCTCTGATTGTTCCGCCCGGCGCCCAGGTCTCAGGGTATGAATGCATGCCATTTTTGTGGTTCCCCCGCACACGCTTCCCCTGCGATCCAGATGAAACGGATGAGGGAACTCGACAGGTGCGACAGGCCCCGAGAGAAGATCGCGAACAAGGGGGCCTGCTCCCTCTCGGACCAGGAGCTGATTGCCGCCATCATCGGCAATGGCACGCAGGGCCGTGATGTCTTCCAGGTGGCAAGGGAGATTGCCAGGCTCTTTCGGGAAAGTGCGGATACAATCACCTACGATGACCTGACCGCCATACGCGGTGTCGGGGAAGGGAAGGCATCCCAGATCCTCGCGTCCCTGGAACTCGCCCGGCGATACCTCAAAAAAGAGGATGAGGTCCGGGTAAAGGTCCAGTCCCCCGAAGATATCCTGCCTCTCGTCGCCGGCCTGAACGGACAGCGCCAGGAGCACTTCATCTGCATCACCTTGAACGGGGCACACGAGGTGATCGCAACCCGGACCATCACTGTAGGCCTTTTGAACCACAGCCTCGTCCATCCCCGGGAGGTGTTTGCAGACGCCATCACGGACCGGGCCGCCGCGGTGATCTGCGTCCACAACCACCCATCAGGGACGCTCGAACCAAGTTCGCAGGACCTGGCCATCACGCGCCAGCTGAAGGACGCCGGCGACCTCCTCGGTATCAGGCTTCTCGATCATCTCATTGTCGCCCGGACAGGATATTTGAGCCTGAAGGAGCGGGGAGATCTCTGATCAGCTGCTTCCTTCCACAAGAAGCCGCCCCATCTCGTACCCCTTCCGGTATGCCGACTCCAGGAGGTCCGGTCTTGTGGCGAGGTCCTGGATGGTGTCCATGTCGGGGATCAGGAGATCATCCCAGTATTCCACGTCGATAATGGAGAAGAACGCCTTCATTGTCATCTTCGCCCCGTCAAAGACATTCGGGACCTTCATCCCTGAGATCCCAAGGTAGAGCCCCCGGCGGTGGGCACGCCGGCTCTCTGGGACCAGGGATCGTTTCCGTATGTATTTTGCCATGAAAAAGACCTGGAACCGGTCCATGAAGGACTTCAACGCCCCTGGGATCCCCATCGTCATGACCGGGGTCGCAACGATCAGGCTGTCAAGTTCACGGAATTTCTCATAGATGGCGATCATGCCATCTTTCATGGCACAGGTCTCGTGCTCCCTGCAGTAAAATATCTCCCGGCAGGAGCGGAACGTGAGGTTTGCCACCTCGATCTTCTCCACTTCGCACCCGGCGTCAGAAGCCCCCCTGAGGGCCGCATCAAGGAGTCTGGCGGTATTTCCGTGGAGGAGAGGGCTTCCAAGAAGCCCTATGATGCGAAATCCCATACATGAGAGTGGCAGCACCCCGCCATATATCTTCGGTTGCCGCTCCTTGCGTAGTATATGACAATTTCCTTTTATCCGTGCGTATTACCCCAAATATGCCACTAAATGGGGAAGAACAAAAGCCATAAATAATCTCTGCAACCATATACCGAGTTGGTGATTGACCTGACAGAGAAGGCTAAGGCCGGGCAGAAAGTGGGCCCGGGCAAATATGTCTGTATTGACTGCGGACGAGAGATGCAGCTCGATGCCGTTGAGCAGGATCTCCGAAAGTGCCCGCAGTGCGCCTGTGAAGAGTATCAGTGTTTCCCGATGACCCACATCCGGCCGGATATCAAGACCGCTGAAGATGTGATACACCCGCCAAAACGCGGAAAGAGCAACCAGTAATTTTCATTTTTTTTTCTTCGCAGCAAGTGCGTGTCCCAGTGCATCGCCCTGTGAACATGACTGGTTCCCGGCCAGGACGTATCCCGGGATTTATTGATAGGAGAGTAAGAAGATGGTGAATGTGTCAAAGGAAGGACAGGAATACGAGTGTGAGATCTGCGGAAACGTCGTCGTGGTCAAGGTTGTCGGCGGGGGAGAACTCGTCTGCTGCGGCCAGCCCATGAAGCTCAGGAAGTGATGCGGCTATGGCAAAGGATACAAAAGATCTCGAGCGGATGATCGGCAAGGTCCCGAAGTTCTTCAAGGAACTTGCTGAGAGGGACCCCATGATGTACGAGATGGTGATGAAGCTCGAGGGGCACATCTGGGACGACGGGGCTCTCACCCGGAAGACAAAAAAGCTCATTGCAATCGCCATCGCCGCATCGCTGCGCGACCAGCATGCCACAAGGGCGCAGCTTGCGGGTGCCGCACACCTGGGGATCAAAAAGGCGGAGGTCGAAGAAGCACTGCGAGTTGCGTTCCTTCTTGCGGGGATGCCCGCCTATGTGTACGGAAAGGCACAGCTCGACGAAGTGATGAAGGAGTGAATTGAAATGTGCGGCGAATTCAACACAATGCCCATCCTCGGCGAGCCGGCCCCTGATTTCGAGGCCCTCACCACCCATGGGATGGTAAAGCTCTCCGACTTCAAGGGGAAGTGGCTCGTCCTCTTCTCGCATCCCGCAGACTTCACCCCGGTGTGCACCACCGAGTTCATTGCATTCTCCAAAATTGCCGAGGACCTGAAGTCCCTGAACGTCCAGCTGATGGGGCTTTCCATCGATTCGGTCCACTCCCACCTGGCATGGATCAGGAACGTGAAGGAGAAGATGGGAGTCGACATCCCGTTCCCCATCATCGCCGACCTTGATATGAAGGTGGCAAAGAAGTACGGGATGATCCACCCCGGCCAGAGCAGCACCGCTGCTATCCGGGCTGTCTTCTTCATCGACGACAAGGGCATACTCCGGGCGATGATCTATTACCCGCTGACCGCAGGGCGGTTCATGCCCGAGATTGTCCGCCTCATCAAGTCACTGCAGACCACCGACAAGTACGGGGTCGCCACCCCCGCAAACTGGCAGCCCGGTGAAAAGGTAGTGGTCCCTGCGCCAAAGAACAAGGAGGAGATGGACCGGCGTCTTTCAGAGGGGTACGAGTGCAAGGACTGGTACCTCTGCTTCAAGAGTATCTGAACCCTCTCCCCTCCATTTCTCTGGTCTTTTTCCCCCGATTCACATCATTTTTCATCTCCAGCGTCAACAGAGTCTCTGATGGAGATCAAAGTCCTTGCGTTTGCCGGAAGCCCACGGAGGGGCGGGAACTCCGAGACACTGCTCGACTGGGTCCTGGCTGCCATGGGAGAAGCGGAGGGGGTGGTCATCGAGAAGATTCCCTTGACAGAGGCCAACGTGAACCCCTGCAGGGGGTGCAATGCCTGCGAGACCCTCAACAGGTGCGTGCAGCGCGACGGGATGGACGTCCTGCATGACAAGATAATCGAGGCAGACTGTATCATCCTTGCCGCACCCATCTTCTGCATGGGTATCTGTGCCCAGGCCAAGGCCCTGATTGACCGGTTCCAGGTCTTTCGGTCCAGGAAATACGTGCTCAAGCTCCCGGTGGTCCCACCGGAGAGGAAAGGGAAGAGGCTCGGGATATTCCTCTCCACCGCCGGGCAGAACTGGGACCATGTCTTTGACGGGGCGGTCCCGAGCGTCAAGTGCTTCTTCCACGTCATCGATGTGAGGGATGCGGACATCCATTACCTGATGGTGAATAATGTCGATGAGAAAGGGGCGATTCTCGCGCATCCCACCGCAAAGGCGGATGCCGCACGAATTGGAAAGGAGGTTCTCGCCGAGCTGAAGAAGAGACTTGGCGGGTGAGCCATGCCGGTCAGCGTCCTCGGCCTGTCCGGAAGCCCCCACAGGCACGGGAATACCGAGACCCTCCTCGACGCCTTCCTGGAGGGGGCTAATTCCGCGGGCGGACAGGTCGAGAAGGTCGTCCTGAAGGACCTTGACTACAACCCCTGCAGGGGGTGCAATGCCTGCCACAAGACCGGGGAGTGTATCGTGAAAGACGATGCCATCCCCCTCTTCAACCGGATCCTTTCAGCCGACTGCCTTGCGGTCGCCTCCCCCATCTACAGCATGGGGATCACCGCGGAACTGAAAGGGCTGATCGACCGGGCGCAGTTCATCTGGGCAAGGAAGTTCATCCTGAAGAACCTGTATTTTCCGAACGAGCACATACAGCGCCACAAGGGCATCTTCATCTCCACCGCAGGGCTCTCCTGGGACAACGTCTTTGATGCCGCCTTCCCGGCCATCACCGCGTTCTTCAACACTTTGGGCTTCGAGTACTACGACAATATCATCGCAAACGACATGGACAGGTACGGAGGGATCCGGGGGCACCCGACGGCGCTTGCCAGGGCACGGGAGAAAGGAACGCAGGTTGTTCTGTTGCTTGAAAAGATGAAGGAAGAGGCGCCCTGACCAGCCAGAGATCCGTCCCTCTCATCCCTTTTTTTTAAAACCCGGCCTTTGGTTCCGTTCCCTTCTCCCGGATGTGCAATGAAAGCCTGTGCCTCGCGGGTGATATGTGCAGGGGGGAAGAGCCATTCCCTGGAAAAAGCGGTGAGTGGATTCCACACGAAGGTACTTGACTCGTTTCAAGCCTGATCAGGGAGAAATGACAGGAATTTCGACCTGGTTCTCACTGCAGAACCCCTTTACCCTCTCCCTGACCCTCTCCACCATGCTGCCTGTGACGATGATGAGGCTGTGCTCGCCCAGGAGCGCCTTCAGGATGCACTTGTCGATGACCCCATAGGTGAAATCGAGGGGGATCTTCTCATCTGCAGCCCGCTGTTTTGCACGGGTCCCCATCGCCCCGATGGGAATACCAGGATGTGCGGCGCACCATCCAGAAATGTCCGTATCGCCCGGCGAGTCGATGTCAAAGAGGGTGATGCTGCCCGGCTGCGTGTAGCAGGGTTTGTTCCTGAACGCCCGGTCGATGACGTTGAGCATGTCAAGGACCGTCCGAGGCCTGCGCTCCGGGAGCCGGAACCCGCGCCTCTCCAGTTCGAGGTAGAGCTCGAGAAGAGTCGGCATGGAGAGGCGTGCCTTCCTGACGAGTTCCGGGTTGCCGAACGCCACGTCCGGGACATCCTCCTGGAGGATCTTTCCGTTCAGGAGCAGGATTGCACGGTCGGCCCACGGGTAGGCAAGCTCGATGTCGTGTGTCGAGATGATCACCGTCTTGCCCTCCTGGTTCAGCTCGTCGAGGAGCTCCATGATCTCCTCCGAGCCCGAGGGATCGAGGCCACTCGTCGGCTCGTCAAAGACGAGCACCTCCGGGTCCATGGCAAGCACGCCTGCGATGGCAACCCGCTTCTTCTCGCCTCCTGAGAGCTGGTGAGGCGGGCGGCGCCCGAAACCTGTAAGGCCCACCCGGGCAAGGGCGCCCTCCACCGCCTCCTTCACCTTCTCGTCGGTATATCCAAGGTTGGTAGGGCCGAATGCCACGTCCTGGTATACAGTCGGGGAGATGATCTGCCGGTCAGGGTTCTGGAGCACAAACCCCACGCGCTTTCGGAGAACCCGGAGGGACCCCCTGTCGTAGGAGATGGGCGAGTTGTCGAAGAGAATGGTCCCCAAGTCCGGCCTTATCATCCCGTTGAACATCAGGAGAAGCGTCGACTTGCCCGCGCCGTTTGGGCCTACCAGTGCAATCTTCTCGCCCCTCCGGACATGGAAGCTGATCCCGCGTATCGCCTCCAGTCCCCGGGGATAGCGGTACCGGATGTCCCTCGCTTCAAGGATGATTCGGCTCATATTGCAGCTCCTAGAACAGCCTTATCTGGGATGTGGCTCCCACGACCGCTGCAGAGACGGCGAGGAATGAGACGACTGCGGCAATGGAAGGAAGGGAGAGGGACCTCTCCTCTCCCAGCACCGCAAACTTCCCCTCGTAGCAGCGGGCCTCCATTGCCCGTGTCAGGTCTTCGCCTGCCTCCCAGCTGGCGATGAAGACCGAACCTGCAAGGGTGGCAAACGAGCGGATCGATTCACGGAACGAGCTGTACCCAAGGCGCATCAGCTGCGCCTGGTAGACCTGCACCATCTGGTCCATGATGAGGAAGATGGATCGGTAGATGATCATGGCAAGGTCAAGCACCTCCTCGGGCATGCGGGCACGCCTCATCACCAGGAAGAGGTCGGTCATGGGGGTGGTGAACGCGATGAAGAGAAGTGCGGATGTTCCCCCAATGACCCGGGAGAAGATGAAAATCCCCTGGTTTATGCTCGCCTGTGTGACCGAGAGCGAGAACCACGGGAGGGGCTGCCAGCTCCAGAAGGTCCCCTCGCCGCCTGCAAGCAGGACGATTGCACCCACGCCGAGACCCGCGAAGAAGAGAGGCCCAAAGAAGGCCTTTCCGTACGTCGCGGGATCGATTCGTGCGAGGACAAGAAGGGTCGCAGTAAGCACCAGCGCGATGAAGAGGGGGGCCACAAAACTTGCCGAGAGGAGACAGAGGATGACTGCTCCCAGCCCCGCGGTAAGTTTCGTTCCTGTATTGACTTCCCTCAACCGGTTATGCTGCGCGATATCCTCAAGGAGCTCTTCGTACATGGAGGACCGTACATGGTACTTGGCTCTTCAGGTGCTTCTATTCTTTTGGCCCCTCCAGTACCCAAACACCCATCCCACAATGATTCCTCCCACCGCGGCCTGGAGCGCAAACAGCGCGGACTCGATCTCCCCGCTCGGTGGCTCCCACTGCGGGACAAGGGGCTGGAAATCCTCCTCGGAGATCCCTGCGAGTTCGGCAACCCGGGAAGCCCCCAGCGTATCCGAGCCTGCATACTCTGCATCATCCATGAGCGAACTGGTATAGAGAAAGATGCCGCAGAAGCAGAGGATTGCCACCACCGCGATCACCTCGAGGCGGTACTTTCGCCACATCACGCATCACCTGCTGCCGCCCTGATCTTCACTTCGGGAAATACCTTTAAGCGCACCAGGATCTCGGGCTTGAGCTGGACAATATACTTGAAGACCAGCGCGAGCACGACCCCTTCAACGATCGCGAGCGGCACCTGCGTAATGGCAAAGATCCCCAGGAAGAGGATAAACGAGCTCACAACGCCGCCCACCTCGGCAGGGTACGCGAGGGCAAGCTCAAGGGAAGTCACGATGTACGTGCAGAGGTCTGCGATCGCACAGACGAGGAAGACCGTAAAGAACATGTTCACCCTCGTGTCGCGGAGGGCGCGGTAGATCGCCCACCCCGCAAGCGGCCCGACGACCCCCATCGAGATGATATTTGCCCCAAGGACCGAGAGGCCTCCATGTGCGAGGAAGAGACTCTGGAAGAGGAGGACGATTGCGCAGATGACCGACGTGACCCATGGCCCGAAGCAGACCGACGAGAGCCCTGTCCCTGTCGGATGAGAGCAGCTCCCCGTGACAGAGGGGAGCTTCAGGGAGGAGAGGATGAAGATGAAGCCTCCAGTTACCCCGAGAAGGGGGAGGGCCTCCCTGTCTGCGGCGAGGATCTTCTTCAACTGGAAAATGCCGAACGCAAGGCACGGGAGCGCGAGCACCCACCAGAATAGCGCCCATTCAGGTGGGAGAAAACCTTCCATGATGTGCATAATCCGATCACCACTACACAAATTTATTTGACTTATAGCAAATTAATCTGATTAATATTTATGCCTTCTCTTTTCACGGCAGGGAAACAAGAGAGAAAAAGGGATCCTTAAAATATCGCAGGGGAGAAAGAGGCAAGAAGGATCCCAAACGCCGCTATGATGAGGACCGCAAAGACCGCGGGGTTCCACGCGAGCACCTTCTTCCCGTCGAGCACGCTCACCGGGAGCATGTTGAAGGCGGCAATCATCGCGTTGACCTGGAGCCCCACCATCCCGATCAGCCCGAGGAGGTTCCTTGAGAGAAACGACATGGAGATCATCCCCGATACAAACAGGATGAGCGCAAACGGGATGCAGAGGAGGAGGTTGACCGCAGGACCCGCCGCGGAGATCTTTCCGTTCTGCTCCCTGCTGATATACCCGCCGTAGATCACCGTGGCACCCGGTGCAGCAAAGACGATCCCCACGAGCGCCGCCATTGCCACTGCAACGAGGAGCATCAGGTTGTCCTTCCGGAACTCCGCCCAGAACCCGTACTTCATGGCCGTGAACTTGTGCGCCATCTCGTGGAGAATGAACCCGATCCCCACGGTGAGCATTGATACCAGGAGGTATGTCACGAAGAGTTCAACGGTGACCCCGCCCCTGATGAAGATCAGGGAGAACGCGATGGAGATGGCGAGCCACGCGATCAGCAGGTCGGACCGTTCCCTGCGGGTGATTCGTTCAAGCATGGTCGGTGTACTTTTTGGTATTCCCACGCCTTATCACCTTTGGATGAGGCCATGCCACCACCTTTAAATCCCTTCACTCCCTGAAGGTAGAATGTATGCCCATTGAAGCACTCAGGGCCGAGATCAACAGGATTGACGAGCAGATCATCGATCTCATCGCGAAGAGGCAGCACCTGGCAGCACGCATGGCACAGGTGAAGATGAACGAGGGACTGCCCGTCCACGACGCGAAGAGGACCCAGGAGGTGCTGGACGGGGCTTTCAACTACGCAGTGGAGAAGAATATCAACCCGGTCTCTGTCAGGAACATCTTTGCCCTCCTCATCGAGATGAGCGAGGAGAAGCAGCGGGAGTGCCAGGGGGACGGGAACCTCCCCTGAACCGAATCAGGCGATCTCCAGGATCAGGATCAATCCAAGGAGTATCATCACCCCGCCCATCGCAATCCTGACAAGAGGCCGTTTCTCCTCGCGGAGTCTCTCCAGCTGCTCGGGGGCAACCCCGAACGCAATCACTGCCAGGATCAGCACAAGGGGGAGGATAAAGAAGACGTTGTAGAGGAGGAGATAGGGGAGCCCCTCGTTCAGGGTCATCCTGTTGGAGAGGAGGGAGAGGATGGCAAGGTAGATCCCACCGGTGCAGGGGAGCTCAAACATTCCCACCAGCACCCCCAGCACAAACGCCCCGGGAACCGACCCCTTCTTCACCCACGCGTCGATAATCCCCCGCGTCGATTCGGGGATAGAGAGGTGGGGCGTCCTTCTCTTCACGAGCGCCTCACCAATGCTTATCGCTCCCGCAAGGATCGCAATCACCGCTGCTGCCATCGAGATGGACCGGGACATGCCGGATGACTGGACGACCGCAATGAGGCCAAGACCCGAGAGGAAGTAGAAGCAGAACACAGCCAGAATGAAGGTTGCCCCAACTGTCAGCACCCTTTTCCGGGTGTCAAGGACGATAAGGGAGAGAATGAGGAATATGAGGACCGCGAATGCGCATGGATTGATCCCGTCAACCAGCGCCGCGCCGACGACCAGCGGTATGGTAAGCGCCTCTTTGGTCCCGGCGACTCCCGGAGCGGGAATCGTCGGACGCACCTCCTCCCCTACCGTGGTGAACCGGATGGCATCGCCCAGGTTCCGCGTAATCTCTCCATAGCCAGAGAGGACGTAAGGGCCAATGAAGAGCGAAGGAACAGGGAGGAATTCCCGCCCATACTCCTGCTTGAACTCCTGGAAGAGGACCCTGGCCTCATCACTCTCCCGGATGTCATGGAACCGGAAGACGACCCCGGGATAAAGAGGGGCGATCTCCTGGATATAGGGAACAGTCTTCTGGCATTCGCTGCAGTAGGTGTTGTAGAAGAAATGGACTACCGGCTTTCCACCCTCGTAAAGGAGGGTGGAGGGATGCGGATATGCTCCCCCGTCTTCTCCCTCTGGACCAGGGAATGGAGTATCAGCCCAGGCCTGCATGGCGAAAAGAGAGATGAGTATGAGGAATGCCAGCAGCCTGGCGGTGTGTGATGTTCCTCTCTTTTGCACTTCCGGCTTCGTTGAGCACATCTCCCTAACGGGCACAGATCATGGTCCCCACGCCCTCGTCCGTGAACATCTCGAGGAGGAGGTTGTGGGCGATATTGCCGTTCACGACGTGCCCGAATGAGACCCCGCTGTTCACCGCTCTCACGAGGGAGCTGACCTTTGGGATCATCCCTTCAGAGATTACTCCGCTTCCCATCAACTGCTCGGCCTCGTTGACCCGGAGCCTCCGGTAGACTGTGGTCCTCGATGCATCCATGATACCGTCAACGTCAGTCATGTTGATCAGCTTGTAGGCAGAGAGCGAGATTGCGATCTCGCCGGCTGCAGTATCGGCGTTGATGTTCAGGCTCTGGCCGTTGCGGTCAATGGCGATGGGGGCTACCACAGGGATGTAGCCCCGGTCGAGGAGAGTGTGGAGGACTGCCGGGTTGATCTCCTCGATCTCCCCGACATGCCCGAGATCGACTTCCTGTTCCCTCCCCGCGACGTGGACCTTCTGCGGGTCCATCCTCCTGGCGATGATGAGGTTCCCGTCGTTCCCGGAGAGCCCTACCCCCTTTCCTCCGCTCTTTGCGATGAGGGAGACGATGTTGCTGTTGATCTTTCCCACAAGGACCATCTGGGCGATCTCGAGGGTCTCCTCGTCGGTAATGCGAAGGCCCGCCACGAACTTGGGTTCTTTTCCCATGGCCTTCATCTTGTCGGTGATCTCCGGACCTCCCCCGTGGACCAGGACGACGCGGATGCCCACCAGCTGCAAAAGGACCGCATCCCTGATCGCAGTCTCCAGGATCGCGGCGTCTACCATCGCATGCCCGCCGAGCTTGATCACCATCGTCTTTCCGTGGAACTGCTGGATGTAGGGGAGTGCCTCTGTCAGGACTTCCTCGCGTTTCATGTCGTGTACCTCCCGTTTATCTCGATGTACTTCTCGGTCAGGTCACATCCCCATGCCGTTGCTTCTCCCTCGCCAGCACCAAGATCCAGGGTGAAGACGACCTTCTTTCCCTGCATGAGGACCTTTGCACGTGCGAGGTCAACCACGATCTCCCCGCCTCTGACGAGAGGCAGGGACTCTGAGCCGTCTCCCATCCACAGGTTCACGGTGTCGGGATCAAACGCCACACCCGCCCTCCCGGCGGCGGCGATGACACGGCCCCAGTTCGGGTCGGCACCGTACACCGCGGTCTTCACGAGAGGAGATGCAACCACTGTCTTTGCGACCGAAGCCGCCTCCTCTTCTCCGGGAGCTCCCCTGACAGTGACCTCGAGGAGCTTGCTCGCACCCTCTCCGTCCTCGGCGATCTGGATGGCAAGAGACTTGCAGCACTCCTCGAGCGCGATCGAGAACTCGCGTGGATTCACCTTGCCTGCCTTTCCTGTCGCGATGCAGAGCGCGATATCGTTGGTGCTCGTGTCCCCGTCGACGACGATGCGGTTGAATGTCCGGCGGGTTGCGGTCCTGAGCGCGGCCTTGAGGGCAGGCGCGGGCACTTCTGCATCGGTGTATATGAACGCAAGCATCGTCCCCATGTTGGGGGCAATCATCCCCGACCCCTTGGTGATCCCCCCGACCGAGAACTGCTCGTGCCTGACGAGGGCATGCTTCTCGGTGAGATCTGTGGTCATGATAGCCCTGGCGGCACGCACCTCCGCCTCTATGCTCCGGGAGAGGTGCGGGGCAACCCTGTGGCACTGATCCCGTATGAGGGGGAGGTCGAGGTAGCGCCCTATCACGCCGGTGCTGGCGACCCCCACCTCCTCGGGCGCAAGGTGCAGCGCCCCGGCACCGATCTCGGCCATCTCCACAGCATCGCGGTAGCCCCTCTGCCCAGTGTAGGCATTGGCGCATCCGCTGTTGGCCATCACCGCCGAGAGCGTCCCCCTCGCGATGCGTTCCTCCATCAGCCGAACAGGCGGGGCTTTCATGAGGTTCCTAGTGAACACGCCCGCTGCATCACCATCTGCCCTGATCAGTGCAAGGCCAAACTTCCCTTCCTTGACACCCCACGCAGTCACTCCTTCCACGCCGCAGATGCTCTTCATTTAAGTGACTCCTTCCCTCACTTGCCCGGGGAGGCAACTCCCCTGACGATGTCTGCCCGGGCCACGATCCCGACAAGGGCGTTTCCCCGTACCACGGGAAGGCGGGCAATCTTCCTCGAGAGCATCACGGATGCCGCGTCCTCGATATCCTCGTCCTCGCTGATGGTGATTGCGGGGTGGCTCATCACCTTTCGTACCTGGATATTCCCAATGGAGGTGAGCGCGTGCTTTGTCTTCTCCCAGTTGATGATCTCCCGGATGGGCACCTCGATGACCTCCAGGGGAGAGGGCAGCCAGAGATCGTCGGAGATCTTCCCTGTCTCAAGCAGCCGCAGGATGTCGGACTCAGTGATCATTCCCACCAGTGTCTCACCCTCCATCACCGGCAGGCCGCCTATCTCGTGCGCCCGGAGGAGTGCGGCAGCATCCCGTACCGGCGCATCCGCCTGGACCGTGACCGGGTTCCTTGTCATAACCTCTCGAATCAGCATGCTGTTACCTCGTTCAGGGGAGCAGCCCTGCGCCCGTAAGGCCGTCACGTTCGTCAAAGCCGCATATGATGTTCATATTCTGGATCGCCTGGCCGCTCGCACCTTTCCCCAGGTTGTCGATGGCCGATACCGCCACTACCCTCTCGCCCTCGCTCTCCACCCTGATGTCGCAGAAGTTGGTCCCCCTGACTGCCGCAAGGACGGGGTTCTGGAGCCTGACGAAGAACTCCTTCTCGTAGTATTTCCTGTAGAGGCTGTCAACGACCTCCTGTGACATGGGTTCGTTGAGCAGGATGTGGGCAGTTGTGAGGATTCCCCTGTTGACAGGAACAAGGTGCGGTGTGAAGTAGCACTTCGCCCGGGAGCCGAGGCTTGCCAGCTCCTGCTTCATCTCGGCGAGGTGCCGGTGGGATGTCCACTTGTACGGGTTCACGTTGTCCCCGACGTTTGGGTAGTGGGTGGTTGCAGACGGGTTGTCACCGGCCCCCGAAACCCCGGTCTTCGAGTCGTATATCACGGTGTGGGCATGGCGTGCGAGGGGGGCTGCGGCAAGCGTTGCCCCCGTGGGGAAGCATCCCGGGTTGCTCACGAACTCCGCGTTCCGGTAGGTGTCCCGGTGCAGTTCGGGGATCCCGTATGGAGCGGCAAAGTAATCGGTGTGAGGCACGCCGTACACCTTCTCGAAGATCTCCCTTGGCAGCCGGTAGTCGGCAGAGAGGTCGACTACCTTGATCCCTCTGGAGAGGAGGGGCCTTGCGTAGGCCATTGCCGCGGTGTGGGGGACCGCCAGGAATGCGAGGTCAGCCTCGAGGTCTCCGGGAGAGGGGTTCGTAAACTCAAGATCGAGAAGCCCCTTGAACTGGGGGTGAACCGAAGTTACGGACTTTCCTGCCTCCTTCCGGGACGTCGCGCAGGTGATGCGGGCTTTCGAGTGGGTGAGCAACAGGCGTATCAGGTCTCCCCCTGCATAGCCGGAGGCCCCGATGATGGCAATATCCATACACTCCGTTTCGATTCGCAGATGTTAATCCTTTTTCCCCGTATTTGCCCCTCTATTTCCCTCCTGCGCGACACCTGTGCCCCCGTTTCCGGGAGGCGGACCGGGGGCCGGCACGCGGGGAAGGGAAGCCCTCTTTCCCTGAGGGTGCGGTTTTTTTCGGATCCCGCCTGAGAGAGACTTGAGAATGGCTTTGTCCGCTTCGCGGAAGAATCATCAGGTTTTAATAATTATAATGATTAATCATTAAGATAGCGTGTGTGGAGGTTTGTTCCTGGCAAGGGAAGAGAGATCTGATTCCAGTTTCCAGGCGGCAATACCCGCCTTGGGGAGCGTGTAGCAGGTGAACACCCGAACGTATACTTCAGGAGTGTACAGGAAGAGGGGCGTAACGGTGCGAGCAGGGCTCCCACCCGCTCCTCACACAATAATGGCTGATTGCATGAGTCCAAACGGAAAGGTGCGATATAATGGCAGAATCATTTGAGGTGTCGCTCTCAGGGGAGGAGAAGACGTACGTCCCCGATCCATCCTACAAGAAGAACGCATGGACAAAAGACTATACCGCTGCATACAGGGAGTTCCTGGCAGATCCCGAGGGGTTCTGGGAAAAACAGGCCCACCACTTCGAGTGGATCAGGAAGTGGGACCGTGTACTCGAGTGGAACTATCCCTATGCGAAGTGGTTCGTCAACGCCAAGCTCAATATCACCGCAAACTGCCTGGACCGCCACGTCAACAACCACCGCAGGAACAAGGTGGCCCTCATCTGGAGGGGAGAGGAGGGGGAGGAGCGGATCTTCACCTACAAGAAACTCTTCCAGGAGGTCTGCCGGTTCGCACAGGGCCTCAAGCGACTGGGCGTCACAAAGGGCGACCGGGTCTGCATCTACATGCCCCTTGTCCCCGAACAGGTGATCGCGATGCTCGCGTGCGCCCGCATCGGCGCCGTGCACAGCGTGGTGTTCGGAGGGTTTGGGGTACAGGCGCTCAACATGCGCATCAAGGACGCAGAGGCCAAGGTTGTCATCACCGCCGACGTCACATACCGGCGCGGAAAGACCATTCCGTTGAAGACCATAGTCGAAGAAGCCATCATCAACGCCCCGAGCGTGGAGAAGGTCGTTGTGCTCTCCCGCGAGGTTGAACAGCCCGTGGAACTGCATACAGAGATGGAGGTGGACTACCACGAGCTCATGGAGGGTGTTCCTTCAACCTGCGAGCCGGAAGTGATGGACGCCGAGGACCCCCTCTTCATCCTCTACACCAGCGGATCCACAGGGGCCCCCAAGGGGATAGTCCATACCTGTGGAGGGTACATGGTGGGAACGGGCTACACCACGCAGCACGTCTTTGACATAAAAGATAACGACGTCTACTGGTGTACCGCCGACACTGGCTGGATCACCGGACACAGCTACGTCGTATACGGACCGCTCGCGATAGGGGCCACGGTGGTCATGGCCGAGGCCGTCCCTGACTATCCTGATGCCGGTGCATTCTGGAAGATCGTTGAGGAGTTGGGGGTTACGATATTCTACACCGCCCCGACCGCCATACGGATGTTCATGAAAGTGGGAGAGCAGTGGCCCAACAAGTACGACCTGTCATCGCTCCGGATCCTCGGTTCTGTGGGTGAGCCGCTGAACCCCGAGGCCTTCGAGTGGTATTACCGGGTCATCGGGAAGATGGCATGCCCAATCGTGGACACCTGGTGGCAGACCGAGACCGGAATGCACATGATCACCACCATGGTGGGAGAACCGATGCGCCCCGGTTTTGCAGGAAGGCCGGTCCCCGGGGTGGTTGCAGACGTGGTGGACAAGAAGGGCAACCCCGTCGCACCCGGAAACGGCGGGTTCCTGGTGATCAAGAAGCCGTGGCCGGCGATGCTCCGGACGGTCTACAAGAACGACGAGCGCTACCGCACCTACTGGAACACCATCCCTGACTGCTATACCGCCGGCGACCTCGCGGTGAAGGCAAAAGGGGACGAGTACATCATGATCATCGGGAGGGCAGACGACATCATCATCGTCGCGGGCCACAACATCGGCACCGCCGAGGTGGAGAGTGCACTCGTCTCCCACCAGGCCGTGGCCGAAGCCGCGGTGATCGGCAAGCCCGAGCCAATGAAGGGGAATATCATCAAGGCGTTCGTGATCCTCAGGGTCGGCTTCACCCCAAGCGAGAAACTCAAGTCCGACCTCATCTACCACGTCCGGATGACGCTTGGGCCAATCGCAATGCCGTCCGAGATCGAGTTCGTGGACAAACTCCCAAAGACCCGGTCAGGAAAGATCATGCGACGCGTGCTGAAGGCCAAGGAGATGGGGATAGATCCCGGGGACGTCTCCACCCTGGAGGAGTAATCCTCCTTTAATTATCCCCGCATCAGGACTGATATGCCTACTGATGGGACCATATTCGGGATGCCGCCCGAAAGGGGGCGCTGGGTGCTGGTGATCCTCGGGATGATCATCAACCTGTGCCTCGGGAGCATCTATTCCTGGAGCGTCTTTGTCGGTCCGCTGACGGAATACTTTACAGGAACCCTTGGCCAGGCCGTCACCGCAAACGACGTACTGATGCCCTTCTCCGTCTTCCTTGCCTTCTTTGCAATCGCAATGCCCCTCACCGGGAAGTATATCGAGAGTCTTGGACCAAGGAACGTCACGATTATCGGGGGAGTGCTCACCGGCCTCGGGTGGCTGCTTGCCTCTACTGTGACGTCGGTCCAGATGCTTTACCTGGTCTACGGAGTGATCGGGGGAGTGGGTGTCGGGATTGCATACGGCGTTCCTGTCGCGGTCGCTGCGAGATGGTTCCCTGACAGGAGGGGACTTGCAGTGGGGCTCACACTGCTTGGGTTCGGTTTCTCTGCCTTCCTGACCGCAAATATCGCGGGGTACCTGATCGCTCTCTACGGTGTGATGGACACCTTCCGCATATTCGGGATCGCCTTCGTCGTACTGATACTCCTGCTCGCTCTGCCGATACGGTTTCCTGCTTCCGGATGGAAACCCTCCGGCTGGACCCCTCCCGTGCCAAAACCAGGCGAAGAGGTCTGCGAATGTGACAGGGGGGCAATGCTCCGCACCCCCACCTTTTACGGACTGTGGGCCTGCTTCTTCATCGGGTGCCTTGCAGGGCTGATGGCAATCTCGATCGCAAAGCCCGTCGGGACCGAGGTCGGGATCGAGGCGGGTCTTGCCACCGTGCTGGTGGGCTTCTTTGCCATATTCAACGGCGGTGGCCGGCCGGTCTTCGGGAGCCTCACCGACAGGATCACCCCGAGGAACACGGCCCTCGTCTCGTTTGTCCTGATCGCCCTCGCATCGGCTGCATTGTGGCTGGTGCCCGGCATCCCGGTCTACATCGTTGCATTCGCCGTCCTGTGGGGCTGTCTCGGGGGATGGCTCGCCATTGCCCCGACGGCTACAGGGTCGTATTTCGGGACCTGCGACTATCCCCGCTGCTATGGCCTGGTCTTCCTCGCATATGGTGCAGGGGCCATCGCCGGACCCCAGCTCGCCGGGTTGATCAAGACCACCACCGGGAATTACATGGGGGTCTTTCCCTATGTCCTTGCCCTCTCCCTGATCGGGCTTGTCATCGGCTGGGTGCTGATGAAGCCCCCCAGCGCAAAGAGGGCCTGACCCTTCTTTTTGGCCATCCGCAACCTCCTGCCCGTTTGCGGCACCCTCCTTCAAATAGGAAAAGTTCCAATCACCTATTTCCAGAGATGCATAATCCGGAAGTGCCAGGGGTGGAGCGGATAGGAAAGTCAAGGCTTGAAGCGATGAGCGACGGCATCTTCGCGTTTGCGATGACGCTTCTTGTGATCACCATTGCCATCCCGGAGGTCCCCTGGGACCAGGCACCCGAACTCCTCCCTGCGGAGATCGCCGGCCTCCATTCCCAGTTCCTCCTCTTCGTGATCGCCTTTTTCATCCTGGCAGCGTACTGGATGTCGCATCATCGTATCCTCTCACGGGTCGAGTTCGTTGACAGAATTCTGATCAGGATCAATATCCTCGTCCTCTTCTTTATCGTCCTGATCCCTTTCACCACCTCTCTCTCGGGGGACTACACAAACGTCCTCGAAGCGGTCCTCCTCTTTCATGTCAACCTCCTCCTGGCCAGCCTCAGCCTCACCGCGATGTGGGCGTACATTTACAGGCATTCGGCAAAACTCGCGCCCACCATGGCGCCCCCGGTGAAGAAGGGCATCGAACGCGCGCTGGTCATGCCCCTCGTGATCCTGTGCGCAATCGGTGCTTCGTTTGTCGACACGTATGCCAGCATGTGGTGCTATGCGCTCCTCCCTCTGGTGCTCTTCCTGGCAGAACTTGCTGTGAACAAAAATAGGAGAAGAACAGAGAGGAATGTGTGAATACTTCTCCCCATGCCATCCCCGGGTGATGCACATATGAATGCACTTGAGGCCCTGTACCTGGTCCATTCCGGTCTTCCAAGGATGGGACCGGGAAGCAACGAATGCACGACCCGTGCCTACCGCTCTGTCCGTCTTGAGTCCTCAAATCCCCTCATCGTCGATACCGGGTGTAGCTCGGGTGCGTCAGCCCTGGTGCTCTCGCGCCTGTCCGGCGGGACAGTCATCTCAGTCGATTCCTACAGGCCTTTCCTCCTCGATCTGAGAGCGCGTGCCTGGGCGTTCCTTGGGCCCCGTCAGGGCGGCATACAGCCAATACAGGCATCGATGGGCTCGCTTCCCCTCCGGAAAGAGTGTGCCGACCTCATATGGAGCGAGGGGGCAATTTACCTCATGGGGTTTGAACAAGGCCTCGCCTCATGGCGACCCCTCCTCAAAAAAGGCGGGTCCCTTGTCGTTTCCGAGGTGACGTGGCTGAAGAGCGAGGTTCCGGAGCAGATACGCTCGTACTGGGCAGCGAATTATCCAGGAATTGCAACAGATGCCTCGCACAGGGATACGATTGCAAGGTCCGGGTTCGTGCTCCAGGACTCTTTTCCCCTGCCCCCGTCTGCCTGGTGGAACTACTACCGGCCCCTGCAGGGACGGATGAGGAAGTTTCGCCGTGAGTATGCCGATGATGCCATCGTCCAGAAGGTCCTTGACGAAATCGACGAGGAGATCGGGATGTTTGAGAGATTCCAGGCTTTCTACGGCTATGTCATGTACATAATGGAGAAGCCGGATGCATGAAGACCTGAAAGATTCCGGCAGAGAATCCGGGCTTCCTCCCCTTCTCGGCGCTTCTCCCGGAGTTCTTGTCCTGGGAAGCTTTCCAAGCAGGATGTCCCTTTCCACAGGGCGATACTATGCCAACCCGCGGAACCACTTCTGGAGTGTGATGCGGGAACTGCTCTCTCTTGAAGGGGAAGGGATACCTGCATGGGAGAAGGGGCTGACCGACGCGGGCATTGCCGTCTGGGACGTGATCGCCTCGCGAAGATACCAGCAAGGGAGCTTGGACCGCGACATCTGCGGCGAGGAGGTACATGATCTCCCGGGGTTTCTCACTACTCATCCGACCATTCGGTGCATATGTCTGAATGGCGGGAAGGCACACGAGTCATTCAGGAGGGCCATGCGTGCGATGCCTCTCCCATCCTCGATACGAGTCTGCCCGCTCCCCTCGACAAGTCCTGCCAACGCGCGGTATACCCTGCAGGAAAAGATCGCCAGATGGAAGGTACTCCTGGAATACCTCGGGCAGGAAGGGATGCGTGTATCCCATTAAAAAAAGTGCCTACAGGTACCGGTTCCTTCGCAACCAGTCGACCTGCGGCTTCGTGTATCGGTAAGAGATGTCGCACTTCTCGTCCTGGAAGCTCCACGGGGTGATGATGAGCGTGTCCCCCTCGCGGATCCACGCCCGCTTTTTTATCTTGCCCTTGATCCTCCCCATGCGGGTCACCCCGTCAATGCACCGGACCTTGATGTGATTTGAGCCAAGCATCAGCTCGGCAATGGCAAATTGTTCCCGGTTTCTTTTTTTGGGCAGCCGCACGCGGATGGTCTCCATTCCCGGCGGTGCCGTCTCGTCTACTACTACCTCTTCGTTCCTGTCTTCTCTTTTATAATTACTAATAGGTCAGCAACTCCAATGGGAACAATTTTTTATCCCAGTGCGTTATCTATAGGCATTCCTCCCTTATACCTATGATCATGACTGCGCTCATGGTGCGCCCTGCAACAGGCCCGATGCATGGAGATGCCAGAGGTATATTCATTGGAACCCCGTGAAGAATCGGCAAGCCCTTCCCGTGCCGGTTGTCCATGAACTCCCTGCCATCCGGTTCTGCTCTCACTGAACGGATCATTCCCTTGCCGGAAGGGGTTTGCCCGATTGGACCAGTATTCAGGCGAGAGAAAGATGTCCGGATTTTTCCACTGCGTTCAGGTTATGGGATTTTTCCTGTCTCATAATGCCTCGCTGTCACCAAGGGTAAAGTAGAACGTAGCCCCCTTTCCAAGCTCCGATTCCGCCCAGATCTTCCCTCCATGCTTCTGGATGATCCGCTGGACAATGGCCAATCCTACACCAGTGCCTTCTATGCGGGGATCGTTGTGGAGTCGCTGGAATACCCCGAAGAGCTTGCCGTAATACTTCATATCAAAACCAATCCCGTTGTCCCTGACATAGTAGACTGTCCCTTCGTTTCTGACACGCGCGCCTACTTCAATTTGCGGCTTTTCCGTTGTATGGGAAAATTTCAGGGCATTTGATATCAGGTTTGCAAAGACCTGCCTGATCAGGGATCGGTCTGCAGTGCAGGCAGGGAGATCTCCAATGAGAAAAGTGACGTCTTTTCCCTTCAGATCCTCCTTCATCTCGCCAAAGACTTCGGCGACGATCAGGGCAGGCTCCACGCGCTCCCTGTGGAGTGAAACCCTGCCTGTCCGGGAGAGGTTGAGGAGGCCGTCAATCAGCAATGACATCTGGAGGATATTCTGCCTGACCAGGGTGATGAGGCGTTGCTCATCAGCCGTCAGTTTTTTCCCTGACTCCATGAGGAGAATGCTGGAGAAGCCGTCAATAGCCCTGAGGGGTGCGCGGAGATCATGGGAGACGGAGTATGTGAATGATTCCATCTCCCTCGTGGCATGCTCAAGTTCATTCGTCCGCTCGCTCACCCTCAGTTCCAGTTCCTCGTTGAACCTGCGTATCTCCTCCTCAAAGCGTTTTCTCGCGGTGACATCGCTTATCACCCCGACAATATAATCGTTGCCTGCGGGGTCGGTATAGAGGGTCTTTTTCGTCAGGATCATATGCTGCTGGCCGCTTGCATCGGTGAAGGGCTCCTCGTTGATATCCTCCTTGCCCGTGGAGAATACCCATGCATCTCTCTCCCGGAACACTTCTGCCTCGCTTCTGGGAAAGAAGTCATAATCTGTCTTTCCGATCAGGTCTTCCCTTGAATGGCCGAGAAAACGGCAGAATGCCTCGTTGAGTATCACCCAGCGGCTGTTACGATCCTTGACAAAGACGGGGTCAGCGATCGAATCGATGATCTTATCCAGGTGGTTTCGGGCAATCGTCAATGCCTCCTCGGCCCGGCGCCGGTCTTCGAGCTCCTTTTGCAATTCCCTGGTCTTCTTCTCCACCTGGTACCGAAGCGCCCATGACCATGAGAATACTGCAAGGAGTAAGAGGGCTACCGGGGTGAACAGGGAGAAGAATAGTGTTGACCAGTCAGGGACATCAGGGCTCTCCGTGGTCACAAACCATTTTCTGAAGAGAGATTCGAACTCCCCTGATGCCCTGATTCTCGCAATCGCTTCACGGACCGCGGGCGCCATGCTCCCATCATCCCCAAAAAATGCAAGTCCGTAGATTCCTGATTGGCGGGGTCCTTCGGTAAGGCCGATACGCCCCGACCCCGTCCTCGCCAGGACAAATTCTGCCTGCCTGATGTCCAGGATGGCTGCATCGCCAAGCCCCATCCCAAGGCGTGTCAAGCCGTCGATCGTATGGGAGACACGGACCGGCGTCAACAGTGCCAGGTATCCCTCATCCGGGCGCACCATTGCCCCTTCCTGAGGCACGAACAGGATGCTGCCTGGCGCAAGCGCCCCGGAGTGCCGCTGGTCCCCTCTCATGTACAGCCCATACTCAACAGGCATGAGGACTACAAGGTCTGATTTCCCCCCGGGAGAGTCTTGTGTAAAGATCGGCTCGATAGTCACCCCCTCGTAGAGGTGCCAGGGTTCTCTTGCCTGGAACTTCACAGTGATTGGCCTGCCGGTCTCCCTTGCAATGGCGGCAGCAAGATCCGGTATAAATCCTCCAGGGTTCCCGGCTGAATCCATGAATTCGTAGGGGGGGAGATTGTCATGGACAAGAATGAGGGTATCTCCTGCAGTTCCTGCCTGGAGGCCCGGAATGCAGAGGAGGACCAGGAAAAATATCGCAGGTGCTCTCAGGAACTCAAAACCATGGCTATCCCGGTGATAATCCCTGATATGACTCTGATGTCTTTCCCCCCGCCAGGCACTTCCCACACCAGATGGTTGTGCCATGATGTAAATAAGGTGTGCCTGTCATGTCCAAGGGGAGGGTTCCACCACAAAATATATTCATCATTTTCGCATTATGCTCATAAGAGAATTCCCTCCCATTCATCCCCGTTAGGCCTTATTCAGGGAGATTGATTGAGACTGGTTTCCCCATGAATACAAAGAAGATTTATTACCAGGTGTTGATTACCGCCATCTTCGGATCTCTCGCCTACCTGACCCGGGCCCTGAACCTCATCACTCCTCTCGGGGGCATCTTTGTCCTTGATCTGCGCGATTTCTTCGTCGCAATCGGGTCTGCAATCGGGGGATTCGGTCCGGGACTGGTAATCGGCCTTCTCGCCGGCATTCCCGCAAAAATACCCCTGATCGATATATCGTCATTCTGTATTGCCGGAGCTTGTGTGGGGTATTTTTCAACGAGGTTCTACCGGAAGGGGATCAATGTTGCCTATTCTGCGATCTTCATGCTTACCGGATACGCCGTGGCGCTCGCGATGGCATGGTATTTCGGCCTCATGCAGGTCTCTACCTTCCTTGTCCTCAGGGCACTCATATGCACCCCGGTCAACGTTTTTATTCTCTATAATCTCTTCAATACCTATCCCACCATCATTGCCGAGGCAAGATACGGGTAACCCTTTTTTTTATCTCCTGGGTATGTCGTCCCCAACCCAAACGGCATCCCCCATGGCAACCATTATCCGCTCATATTTTGAAATTTATTCATGCATTCAAGGGTATTTTTTTGCCTCTTGCTGCTCCTTGTGGTGGGATGCCTGGCGTTCTCCGGGTGCCTCGCCGCTCCCGCACCAGAGGAACCCGTGCCTGAAACGCACACCCACGCACCAATAACGGTCCAGACCACGTCCGTTCCCATTGTCGAGACCCCGACCCCAAGACCCACTCCAACCGCAATCGGGCTCTCAAGCGAGGATATCAATCTCCATTTCATGGACGTGGCCTTCGGGGGAGGAAACCTCTTCCTCGAGCGCCTTCCCCTCTCCTCAAAGAGGACGACCATCTCGCTCAACGCGGGGAGGGAATCCGACAAGGTCCTCATCGAATTGTTCACGGTGAAGTTCAATCTCCTCTCACAGTCAAACAAGCTCTTTGAGAATACAAAAGAGGGGCAGACAGGCGATATCCGCATCAAGTTCCTCCCGCCCGACGGGTTGAAGGCAATCGACCTCACGTCAGAGATGGGGTGGCTGAACCAGGAATACACCCGAGGCGGGATCACATGCGCCAAGATCAAGGGGTATGATATCTACCTGAATTCGGAAATGGAGGGAGACATGCGTGACCATTACATCCTCCGTTCACTCCTCTACACTCTCGGGTTCAAGGGCGCCACCCTCCGTTACCAGGACAGCATCTTCGCGTATCCTGAGAATACCGTGACCGAGCTCTCGTTCTTGGACGAGAAAGCGCTCCAGGTGATGTACGGCCTCGGCATGGACAACGGGATGAGGGTCGAGGACGTCAAGCGGGTCCTGTTCTTCAGATGACCGGCATTGACACTTTTTTTCCTGCACGCTGATGATCTCCTTTTCCCAGGAAGAGGTGTTATGCAGGTGGCGGGCATGCCATGGGCCATGCCCGATCCCTGCCAGAAGATGCCCCATGGGAAGGCCCCGGCGAACATGGGGTTTCGAGGGCGATCGTGTACGACCCCGCAGTGTGCATGACGACCACTTCCCTTCATACAGCACTCACTGACTTTGGGGTATAAGCCGGCAATCACCGCGGTTTCGCTGGCACAGCATGGGAGTTTCAGGTCAGGCGAGTGGCCCTCTTGCCGCTGGAGAGTCTTTCCTGACAAAGGAGTGACAGAAAAACCCGCCATGCTGCCTGCAGATCCCAATATGCGGAAACCGGCAGGTTTATCCTGATCCTCTCCCGATCCCAAATCGACACGAGGTATCATACCATGAGCATCAAGGTTCTCGGGTTGAATGCGAGTCCGAGGGGAAATGAGAGCAGGACCCTTCAACTGGTAAAGGCGGTGCTGGAAGGCGCACGATCTCTTGGCGCCACCACCGATATCGTGGACGTCTACTCGCTCAAGATTGGTTACTGCACCGCCTGCACGGCCTGTTATGCGAGTGGCGAGTGCACCCTCTGCGATGACTTCCCTGACCTCTTCGAGCGGATGATGGATGCGGACGGGATCGTGCTCGGCGCCCCGAACTACATCGATTCCATCCCTGCCCCGATGAAAGCGGTCTTTGACCGGATGGCAGATGCCGTCCACTGCCGCATGTTCACCGGCAAGTACGGCTGTTCCGTAAGCACTGCAGGAGGCCCGAATTTTGGCCCGATCGTGGATTACATGAATTATGCCCTCAGTTCCTTTGGCGCGATCACGGTTGGCGGCGTAGGGGTCTCGGTGGGAAGAGGCCTTCAGGCACTTCCTGATGCAGAAGAGAAGGCACGGGCCCTCGGGCAGACCCTCGTCAGGTCGATCAAGGGAGAGATTCACTACCCTGAGCAGGAGGAGATGCAGAGACAGCGCCGCGAGTATTTCCGCCAGCTCATACTCTGGAACAAAGACAAGTGGACCCACGAATACGAATGGTACGAGAGGATGGGGTGGATCGACGAGAAGGCATGAGACTGCCCGAAGAAGCGTGATTCACATGGATCCTGCATTTCGCGACCGTTTCATCCGGCTCTGGCGGGAGTATTTCCCTGGTGCGGAGCTCCCTGTCACCTTCGAGGTCACGGATGAAGACAGGGGGGTCGAAAGGGCCCCCGCCCCCAGGGGATGGCGATGCGTAGTCTGCGACCTCGCGAGAGTCCGGAAGGGGAGGTCACTCGTGTTCGGGGAGGACTCTCTCTCGTGCAGCGGGGCAAAATACTACATGGGATATGTCGAGGAGCGGGCTCCCGATTTCCGCTTCTTCCTCTCATGCGGCAAAGCCGGCTTGGTGCCGGGCGAACGGTACAAAAAGACCCCGGAGATCGTCGACGAAATGGTGAAGCGGGGGACATTCCTCCCTGCCAGGGGACGCCATTACCTCTTCAGGAGGTGGGATTCCCTCAAAACCGAAGACCACCCGGACGTGGTGATCTTCTTTGCAAGGGCAGAGGTGATCGCCGGCCTCTTCACCCTCGCGAATTACGATCGTGCGGACCCGCACGCCGTCATCTGCCCGTTTGGATCAGGGTGCAGCGCCATCATCCATCACCCGCTTTGCGAGTCCAGGGCAGAGTGCCCAAGGGCCGTGCTCGGGATGTTTGACCCCTCTGCCCGTCCCTGCGTTCCCGTAGACGTGCTGACGATGGCAATTCCCATGCGGATGTTTGTGCCGATGGTCGATTCCATGGAGGAGAGCTTTTTAATCACCGGGACATGGGAGAAGGTGAAGAAGAAGATCGGGATGAGTGAAGAGATCTATTCCCTCAAAAGCGAATGATTCCTGAATCCTGGTGGGAATCCGTATATTTTTCCCAAGGACGATTGGTGGAGCGGACAGTGCAGCAAGAGCGGGCAAGGATGGTAACGCTCTCGATCGTCCCTGCCTTCTTCTCAATACCGCAACGGAATATCACGTCTCATTGGGTGGCCATCTTTCATACACTCCTCGATTGCGGGGGCTAACCTACCCGCTGCCCGTCTACCGGTGGAGAGAATGTGCCGTTCACCCCTCCAGGCTGCCTGAACTGCTCGCCGGGGTGTCCATTCTTTTCTTCAACCGATTTTGATGGTGAACCCGCAAGGATCATATTCGGGTATCCGGGCGGCGGCCCGGTCTCCTGGTGCATCGCGGCGTTCCTATTCAAAGAATGATATGGGGTATGCCAGGCGGGGTCGTTCCTCCAGGCCACGGCATGATCGCCCAGTGTTAATGGTTTTCCGTGCTGGCACGTCTGGTTGCACTCTGCCAGAAACGCGGCGAAGATGCGTAAATACCGTCGATAACCGCATTTTTTTCAAGTGAAGCCGCTCTGATAAGAAGACGCAATTGATTGGGTTGAATCCTTTATGGGTAAAAAAATGTGTTGAACCTTCGTCCTCCCCTCACTCGGCACGCAACGCCTCGATTGGATCAAGACTCGACGCCCGCCATGCAGGATAGACACCGGAGATGACACAGATGACGATGCCGACCAGCATGGCGGAAGGGATATAGACCAGGCTTGGAGGGGAGAAGAAGTAGTCCGTGCTCCCTACCATCGCGAGGACCACCACCCACCCGATTGCAAGGCTGAGTATCGCGCCGATGGTTGCCCCGATGACCCCAAGTATCACCGACTCGTAGATGAACATCTTCCGGATCTCGGACTTCTGGGTCCCGATACTCCGCATGATGCCTATCTCCCTGACCCTTTCTGTCACCGACATCATCATGACGTTGAAGATGGAGGTGGCGGCAACGAGGAGGGATATCCCGGCAATCGCCATCACGAAGGTGGTCATGGTCGAGAGCGTCGAGGTGATGCTCTCGAGCATCCGGCTGCTGTCCTGGATGGTCACGGTCTCTTCCTTCCTGTTCATCTTCTCGAGGATTGCTGACTTGACCTTCTGCGTGTCGTTGATATCGCTGAGGATGACATTCACCTGGTTGTATTCCCCTTCTCTCCCATAGATCCCATTGAAGAGTTTCTGGTTGGCGATGATCGCGGAATCGGAGTTGACGTCCATTGACATCCCGCGCTCCTCGAGGATTCCAACCACCCTGACCGTCGTGGTCCCTCCTTTGTCAGGATCGCCGATATCGATCCTGCTCCCCGTCTTAAGGGAATACCGGCTGGCAAGGGTAGGGCCGATCACGACCGAACTCGTGCTCTTCGGGAATGTCCCCTCAGAGAGGGAGAAGATCGAGGGGATCACCTTGTCGTCCAGGCCATACACCGTGGCCCTTCCTTTCCTGTCTCCGACCTCTATCCTGTCCGATTCCGACTGGACTCCGTACACGAGTCCGTATTTCTCCGCGATCTTTGTTATCTCCCTGAATTCTGACTCTGTAATGAATTCATCACCACCTCCGGATGCTCCGCTTCCTCCCGGCCCGCCCCCGAATCCTGCTCCCCCGGTATATGCCCTGACCACGAGGTTGTTTGCCATAGAGGAGAGTTCCTCGGTGACCGAGAGGGTCATGTTCGCTCCCATCATGCCCATGGAAGAGATGGCCACCACGCCGATCACGATGCCGAGTGCGGCAAGCACCGAGCGAAGGAAGTGGATGCGGATGCTCCGCAACGAGAGCGAAAGGATGACGTCCCTCATATGACCCTCCCGTCCTTCATGACGATAGTGCGCTCTGCAAAACCGGCGACCTCGGCATCATGGGTGACCATCAGGATGGTCCTTCCCTTCCTGTGAAGTTCGGCGAGCATCTCCATGATCTGACGGCCCGTCACCGAGTCGAGGTTCCCGGTCGGTTCGTCGCAGAGGATAAGTGCCGGGTCGTTCACGAGTGCGCGGGCGATGGCCACCCGCTGCTGCTGCCCTCCGGAGAGTTCGGGCGGTTTGTGGGCAGCCATTGGAGGGTCGATTCCCACCATCCCCAAAAGGGAGTCCACTCTCCCCGTGTAATCGGGCTCCCTGTGCTTCATCAGGTAGGGATATTCCACGTTCTCGTACGCGGTCAGGAGGGGAATAAGGTTGAACCGCTGAAAGATGTACCCGATAGTATTCAGGCGCAGACCGGTCAATTCCCGATCATTCATCTCCCGCGTATTCTTCCCTCGGATGAAGAGATCCCCGCTCGTGGGACGGTCGAGGCACCCGAGCTGGTTCAGGAGCGTGGATTTTCCCGAACCCGAAGGCCCCATGATGGCTACGAACTCCCCTTCGTGAATTGTGAGGGATACCCGGTCAAGGGCGACTACATCTCCTGACGGAAGCGGGTAGACCCGTGTCACTTCCACAAGCTCGATAAGTCGCTTTTCAACCACGGGATCTCATCTCCCCGCACGTTTCCGTACCTTCTCAATCGCCTCCGAGAGGTATCCCTTCCTCCACGCGACGGCCACTGCAATGCATGCCACGATGATGATTGCGATCTCGGTGAGCGGGATTTGGCTGACACCGGACCCGAATCCAAACATTCCACCGGGTCTCCTGGCATTCACTGATGGCACTCCCTGCTGGCTCGCCGCTCCAGTCGCCCCTGGCATGGGCCCGGCAGCACTCCGGAGTGAGATCTCCACCCTCTCCTCGAACACTCTGCCGTCAGGGTCGCGGTACTGGATGATCAGAGGGAGAGAAGATGCATTCTGGACAGTAAAGGTCACCTCGAAACTGGAGAAGTCATCAGGCTCAAGCGCCCCTATGACGTAGACAGGATTGGGGTTGACCGGTTTTGCGGGATCTCCGACGGTCACCTTGATCGCTTTTGCGTCCTCCAGCCCGGCATTCGTGACATCTCCGCTCACGGTCATAAAAATCCCGCTCTGGGAAACCTCGACGTTGTTTACCACCATCTCGGCGGCGGTCTTCCTCTCCCCTATGTGAATGGGGATCGTGAGCACGGTGTGATGGACATTCAAGCCATTCCTGTAGGAGACATCGAAGGCCAGGTCAGTCGCTTCGGTCGCAATGACCTCGAAAGTGGCTTCCTTTGTCTCGTCAGGCAGCAGGGTCCCAAGGAAGGAGCTGCTCTGGGTCATGGTGATCCCTTTGCCGGAGGGTGTCACCGTGACACTGTTGACGGAATTATCGCGTGGATTGCTGACTGAAAGGGTGATCCTGTCTTTGCTCCCGGCCGAGAACGAATCCGGGGCATTGACCACGCTTACGGACAGAGGGGTGGATTTCACCTTGAGGGGCACAGGATAACGCAGTGAACCGGCATCCGTGTAATCGAGGTAGAACATGGGAAAATACATTCCGTCGCCGACAGCCGGCTGGATGTGAAAGGTGAACTGCATCGTGTTCCCCGGACCAATGGATCCCACCGAGTCATATGTCTGGTAATTCAGCACCCTGACGTCGGGTGAGAGTATTTCAGCCCTGTAGATGGCAACCGGGACCGTGCCGCTGTTCGCAATATCAACTGTAATGGTCCCTTTATCATCGGGCATGAACGCCTCCGGTTCAACTGTCACTTTCGTCACTGCCACGTATGACGCAGCATTCTCTGCGCTGCTCGCGGCCAGAGCCGGGCAAATACAGGATGCACTGGTAATGACGAGGATAGCGCCTGTCATCAGGGCTACAATCAATCCGTTCTTGCTCTTGATGGAAAATCGTGTCATGTTACTTCCTCAAAACCCCAATCAAAATGTTTCACTTCCGTCTGCGCTTCACTTGAGGAGGGGGGAAAGACTATCCCGCATCCGGATATGAACCCCACACCAGGTGGCACCGTCGCCCAATTCCATTTCTCTTCCTTCAGATTACCTGTATTCATTCCCATTCTTCTGTCCCCGGCCGCAGCATGCAGATCCCGGGTATGCCGTGATGACGAGGCCCAAGGCACGACCTGACTACCTTGTTGGACACTCGCGTCTCGGGGATAATCCCTGACTGAGCCCTTCCTCAAAGGGGATTCATTGGTTCTGTTAAAGTAAAAATAATTTTACATTAAGTTATTTAAATACTACTAATAGTCAGTAGACACATACACCCTCATACCTGGATCTGCCCACACACCACTAATAAGTGCGCATTCTTGGAAGGATATCCACGTTGTCGCAATCGGTTCCCCGGATCCCGCTTCCTGGGGAAGGCACCTCCCCGTACGCAAACAGTTCACCGATAGGGGGCGCCCAAGAGCCGGGCGAGTCTGAATGCAAGGTCGGGGGAAGGATAATACTTCCCTTTCTCGATGGCAAGAATCGTCTGCCGTGCGACACCCATCTCCTGGGCCATGGGTCTCCTGTGTGAGACCATGGATGGCCCGGAATACCTTGATCTTATTCTTCAATTGTCGTCCCAGTCTCCGTACTTTTTCGCGTAATACAGCCGGAACCCTATGTACAGGAATGCCATGCCGCAGAGCAGGACCATCTGGAGCAACCCGAAGTAGCCGATATGGGGTTCATCCGGGGGTGACTTAGGAAACGGCCTCGGTGGGGGAGGGATGCCAAGAGGCGTGGCAAAGCCCATCACCAGGCTGCCAAGGCTTACCGCAAAGAAGAGTATCCAGAATACTTCAAGGGTTCTTGCTCCTGCCTTCTGGGTGATGAGTGCGGAGCGCTCATCGTCCCTCTTGTCCGAGATTCTCCCCCTTGCAACATATATCGCAAGAATTCCCACGACAAACGAAACCGTGATGAGCATCGACTCCCTGATGAGAACCGATACCCAGAAGAGTCCTACCTCGATAAGCCCGATGAAGCCCGCCAGGAGATAAAAGGTGTTCTGCTTCATTTTATGTAAATAATTAATTACATTAAGTAATAAAAACTATACTTACGCAGGGAATCCACCCGGCAGATCAAGTGAGGATTCAGAGAAGGAATGACCAGGACACGCGAAGACCGCTGGAACAGGTACCCTCTCAATACACCGGTATGAGGCCCCTGCTTCTTCCGGTGATGCTCCGTCCGCCACCCGGTGTCACCACATACGTATTCTCGATCCCGACGAGCCCCACACCCGGGACTCCTCTCTTTGGTTCCAGTGCAATCGCCATTCCCTCTTCCAGCGGATCGTCAAAACCCATGGCAATCACCGGTATCTCGTCCACCACGAGGCCTGTGCCGTGACCGAGAAAACTGGCACGGCGTTCTCCAAATCCCATGAAATGTTCGAGGAAGCCCGGTTCAAGGTTCTCCATTATGGCTGAATAGATGGCAGAGGGTATCGCACCCGGCCTCAAGAGGGTTGCCAGCTCGTCGAGAATCTCTACGCATCCCCGGTGTGCCTCGATTGCTTCATTTGGAATAGGTCTCCCGAACATGTAGTTCATCGTCTTGTCGGTCTGGTACCCCTCGACGCCGCAGGAGTTGTCGATGAACACCAGGTCCCCATGTCGGAGCCTCCGGGTCTGGCTTCCAAGTACCGGTGCCCCTGGACACGCGCCGTAGCACCCGCCTGGTCCGTCGAAACAGGTGGGATAGAGGGAGCTCTCACCGAACCCTATCTGCCCCACCTCGATCTCGGTATTGAATCTCCCGAACCTGACGATCCCCTGGTGACCACGCTCGACCATCAGTGAGTATACGGCGACCGCGAATTCCGCCTCGCTCATCCCCTCCTCCAGTATGCCCGGCACCTCCTCCTCAAGCACGACCCTGTGGATCTCTCCCGCCTTCTCGAGGAGCGCAATTTCATACGGGCTCTTGATCGACCTGACACGGGCAGCCTGGAGGTCCATTGACCTGACCTCAGTGCAGGGGAAGTGCTTCCTGAACCGCTCTGCAAGGGCCAGTGGCACGACTTCCGTCTCCATGAAGATGCGGTGAGGGTGGAGAGCCGTCTCGAGCGCCGCATCACGGTAACTCCTCATCGGTCGTATATCAGGAAAGCATGACTCCTCCATTGCGCGTTCAAGGCTCCGGCGGACCCAGAAGACCGCGCTTCTGTCCCTCCCGACAAGGAGGACACCGTCCTGTATCGTCCCTGTGAAATAGTAGAGGTTGATCTTTCCGAAGATCGCCGCCATCTCCCATTCAGGGTTATCGATGTCCATCCTTGCACAAAAGCGGTTCATGCGATCCTGGAGCTCGCTCGCGGGTACGCGGTTGTGCATGTGAGAGATGTTGGGGGTGGGTGTGTCATTATCTCTCCCATATCCGCCGGATGCGTCAAGGACCCCAGGATTGTCTCCGGGGGACCTCTCCCTTCATATCGAATCCCTCACCCCCTGGCAAGAGGTCGCGGGACGCAGTCCGCCAGGTCAGGAACAATTAAATCCCTCACCGGAACAAGATTCTGTGAGAGGAGTGAACCGAATCTATGCTTGACATATTCAAATGTGGGAAGTGCGGCAAGATCGTGATGGTCGTCAGCGACGGGGGCGGGGAGCTCTCCTGCTGTGGCATGCCAATGGAAAGGCAGGTCGAGAACACTGTCGATGCCAGCACCGAGAAGCACGTGCCGGTTGTAGAGCCTCGGGGACAGGGCATTCTCGTCAAGGTAGGTTCTGCACCCCACCCAATGGAAGAAGCCCACCACATACAGTGGATCGAAGTGATGTCCGGTCCATGGCTCTACGTGAAGGGATTGAGACCGGGAGAGAAGCCGGAGGCTGCATTCCCTGTGCCTTCGACTGACGTCAAGGCCAGGGCGTACTGCAACCTCCATGGATTGTGGTCAAACAAGCCCCACCACGGGTGAAACCGGGAACGATTCTCCTTTTTCCGGGGTCAATGCACCCGATCCGAGCCCGGGAACCTGGGGATTTGATGGCGTGAAGAGAGGTGCCGCCCAGGCAGCCCTCTCCTTCTCAAGTGAAGGAGGCTTGTCATCTTCTGATCCCATGGTTCCCACGGATCATCCAGGAGCGTTCCCACAGGCTCATCTTTTGCCGCGCACAATATTATGTGACACACCTGTTGCCTGGCGCACGAAGACAGAGGAACGACCGTGAACAAATTCCATGCCACGAAGGGTGTTCCAGTGGGGTCTCTCTCTCCTGGCTCACCTCCATTGCTCGAATTTGCACATGTCACGGTGATGCGGGGTGAGAAGAAGCTCCTTGACAATCTCTCGGTCAGTATACGTGAAGGCGAACACATTGCCATACTAGGCCCGAACGGGTCCGGCAAATCCTCTTTTATCAGGACTGTGAACAGAGAGTATTACCCGGTCATCAGCACGGACGGCAGGGTTGTCTTTCGCATCCGCGGCAGGGAGGTCTGGGATGTATTTGACCTCCGGTCGACTTTTGGTATCGTCTCTCCTGACCTCCAGTATACTTATACCAGGAATGTGACGGGGAGAGAAGTCATCCTCTCCGGTTTCTTCTCAAGCATCGGCCTCTTCAACCACCGTATCACCCCCGCAATGGAGGAGCGGGCCGAACAGGTCCTCCGTTTCCTCGGGATCGAGCACCTATCAGACCGCCCGATGGACGAGATGTCATCCGGCGAGGCCCGGCGGTTTCTCATCGGAAGGGCGCTCGTCCATGATCCAAAAGCGCTCATCCTGGATGAGCCGACGAACAGCCTCGACCTGCATGCCCTCCACACCTTCAGGCAGACCCTTCGCACCGTTGCACAATCCGGGGTGGGGATCATCATGGCCACGCATAATCTCGCCGACATCATCCCCGAGATCAGCAGGGTCATCCTGATGCGAGAGGGCAGGTTCGTGCATGACGGGCCAAAGGAGGAGGTGTTGACCGATGCGCACATCGGAAACCTCTTCCGCGTCAAAGTCAGGGTCAGGAGAGAGGATGACTGGTATTACGCACGCGGATATTAGGCAATGAGGGGCCGGACTGAGGGTAAACGGGTGAGGGAGGTCGCATTTCAGCAGACGTCCTTGACCCTGCCGATGGTTCCGTCCTCCAGTCTGACCTTGATCCCATGGGGGTGATACGTCGATCTGGTGAGGACCTCCTTCACTCTCCCCTCAGTGGTTCTCCCCGTTGCCTGGTCCTGCTTCCGGACTATCTTCACCTTTGCTCCGGGGCATATCCCGCTCCTCTGGCGGCCGTCTCTTTCTGCCACTTTTTGCACCCTGTCGTGGAATTCCGGCTTCTTCCGCATCTTCTTCTCCCTCTTCCCGGATATTGTATGGAATTATTCCCTACCTTCTTTTTACGTGGAGGAGTAAAATACGAGGGGTCGGGTACCTCCACCTGATGGTATTATCACTTTCCACAAAGATTCTCTCTCAAAGGTGTTCCAGAATGAAGCGCACACCGATCATATTCACCGCAGTGTTCCTTGCGGTAGCCGTGACCGGGATCGTGGCCGCCGAAGTGACCATGCAGGCAGGCACGGGTGGCGCAGGAAGCGTCTACACCACCGGAAATATCTATGTGAGTTCTTCGCCTGCAGGTGCATCGGCTACCCTTGACGGGGGGCGTACACAGCTCTTCACTCCAGGTACCTTCAGGGGTGTCGAGCCCGGGATCCACCAGGTGCGAATTTCTCTCCAGGGATTTCAGCCATTCTCGACGAATGTCAGGGTGAGCGCGGGAGCCACGGAGAACGTGATCGTGACCCTGCCGCCGGTCACAAGCCCGGGGGGGATGTCCATCAGCTCAACTCCCCGGGGCGCCTCAATTTACATTGACGACATGTACATGGGCAAGACAAACCAGGTGGTGGGAAACCTCGCGCCGGGACCCCACAGGCTTGTGATCTCAGAGGCAGGGTACGTGACCTGGAAAGAGAGTGTGACTGTCAGGTCAGGAGAGGTGATCCCCGTGACCGTCACCCTCGTTGCTGAAGTCAACCCTGCCCACGGCGACCTCCTTGTCTCGTCCACCCCCACGGGCGCCTCGGTGTACATCGATGGGAACTACATGGGATCCACCCCCGCTGATGACTCCCTTGATATCAATGACCTCTCCCCCGGATCCTATGCCGTTGTGGTCAGGAAACCGGGATACCAGGAGTATTCCACCAGGGTTACCGTTCAGGAAGGCGGGGTGGCACAGGTGTTTGCGCCGCTCCAACCCGCTGCACAGACTGCTTCGAGCGTGGAGATCTCATCGACCCCTGCCGGGGCCGACGTCTTTGTCAACAACATGTACATGGGCACCACCCCACTCTCGTTCCATGATGTGGCAGCCGGGACCTACACGGTCGATATACGGATGGAAGGATATGCCCCATTCTCATCGAGCGGGCAGGTGATCCCCGGCCAGAGTGTCCATGTGATCGCGGCACTGTCACCGGCCCAGGCTCCCGCTCCCACGACAAAGGCTCCGGCCGGGGAACTTGCGGTAGTCATGGCTTTTATAATGGCGGGGGTTGCATCCCTCCTGGTTGCGAGGAGATAGAGGTACCACCATCACTATTTTTTACCCGGATCCTCGGGCTCAGCAACACTCAGCCCCTCGCGGAGCGCCTGAATCTCTGCGTTGTCCGAGTCGATGGCATAGAGTGATGTCCCGTAACAGGGCTTTTTGAACGGCAACAGGATCCTTCCCTTCTCCTCATCGATACCGACCAGCATCGGTTTCTCGATGAGGACGGGGATGCCCCTGAAGACAAAACCCGGCGTGATACGGTAGTATTCCTTGCATGTCTTTCTCACCCGGGTGTCCGCACGGCGCGGGGTGACGTTCTTGAGGAGGATCTCTGACCAGAGCCGGTTGAAGCAGGGTTCCTGCGGCATTGTGAGAGGATATGTGTCAGAGCGGAAAAGAATTGCGGCGGAGTCCGGATGAACGGGGGAAGGTCTTCGTTTCCCCGGCATCTCTATGCAGGTTTCCGGATAGCGTGATTCGCAGCCTGAAACCCGCTGCATATAAGTGGGATTTATATAACATAATGTTGCATATTTCTCATACAAGTTAGAAATAAATAACAAATGGTGATATGATGTCCGCACAGAAACAATCGTACTTCAAATCGCGCTCCTGGATAACCGTTATGTGCATCCTCGGGATACTTCTGGTTGGGACGGGCATGATCAATCTGGCCTCCCAGCCTGACGATTCATCGCCCGGCCCTGCCTCATTGTTCATCAGCGCCGGGTTCGTCCTCACGATCCTCTCGGGTTTGCGCCTCTGGAAGGGCGAGAAGAATTACCTGCAGGACGAGCGCACAAGGAGGATCGGTGCATACGGGCTCTCCTGGTCATGGTTTCTCACGTTCATGGTGCTCTTCGGGGTCTTCTGGGCAGATTACCTGCACATTTGGTCACCGGACGCACAGATGCTCTCCGTGCTCCTCATCCTCCTCATGGGCATATCGGCCAAGGGCTTCCAGGTATACCTTTTCCGGAAGGGAGACGTGGATTAAAAATAACGGGGACATGTCCATGCAGACCAGGATAAAAGAGTTTCGCGCAAAGAGGAACCTGACCCAGGCCGAACTCGCTGATCTGGTCGGTGTCCGGAGGGAGACCATCGTCTTTCTTGAGGCAGGCAAGTACAACCCCTCTCTTCGGCTCGCCCACCAGGTGGCAAAGGCGCTTGGGACCACGATAGACACGCTCTTTTCCTTCGGCGACGAGGGCGACTACACGGTGACCGAGGAATGACGTGGCCGGGGGGCGAGGCCATACCCACACGATGGACTGCACTCCTGTGTCCGGGAGGTGACGAACTTCCTTTAATTACTCCCCCCTCTTCTTATATGAGAGGGGTGTAAAATGCCTCAACGGATTCTTGTCGCATACGCATCGAAGAGAGGATCGACAGCAGAGATCGCACGGGCGGTTGCGGGGGAGCTTGAGCGCCAGGGGATTGGGACGGAGGTCATGGAGATGGATTCTGTCGTATCCCTTGAACCGTACGATGGACTCGTCATCGGGGCCCCCGTGTACACCGGGAAACTGTTCGGGGATGTGGCGTCCTTTGTCCGGCGCCATGCAGATAAGATCGGTCGGATCCCCGTCGCCGCATTCCTCGCGGGGATCGCTCCCGTGTATCCAAAAGCTGGTGATCCCATGCAGGTTATCGGGCTGATGACGGCCGCGCTGCAACCGGTCACTCCTGTCGCGGTGACGATGTTTGCGGGAAAACTGGATCCCTCGGGCCAGTCATTCGCCGAAAGGTCCCTCACAAAACTGCTGAAGGTACCGGTTGGAGACTTCAGGGACTGGAATGCAATTGCTGCCTGGTCACGCCAGTTGCCGGATCTCATGCAAATTGGGGGAGCATAAGGCCGCTGGCAGGAAATAATCGGGAGGCCCCTCGGGGATAATGGTCCGTTGACCTCTGTTCTTTTTTTTTATTCGATGGCCCGCCATGCCCGCGGAGGGACATGGATCTCGAACCTCGCCCCTTCGCCGCTCTTCCCGGTCTCCCGGATCGTGATGCCGGTTATCGAGAGGATATCCCGGGATATCGCGAGCCCAAGGCCCGTGTGCTTCCCATATCCATAACGGAATATCTTCTCTTTCTCTTCGTCGCTGATACCTGTCCCGTCATCCTCAACTACGATGACAAGATCCCCACCGTGACCCTCCTCTGTCCATATACGTATGCTGCTCACGCCCCCGCCATGTCGGACGGCATTGTCGAGGAGGTTTGAGATGACCCTGGTTGTGAGGGGGTCTGCGTAGATCTCCACGGGACCAACCCTTGGCATGACGCCGATCCCTTCGCAGGGGACATCCTCAATGGCGCGTGAGACAATCAGCCTGAGGTCCTGCCAGGCCGGCTGGTTCGAGCCTAAATCCTGGTAATCCCGTGCAAACCGGAGGTGGCCTGCGATCTTCTCTGTGATCTGGATGCTCGAGGCGAGGTATGCATCGTGCATGGGTTCGTTTGCGCCCTCGCGCATCAGTTCAAGGTATGCAGAGAGCGCAGTGATGAGGTTGCCGATATCATGCCGGGTCAGCGTGGTGAGCAGCGATATCTTCTTGTTGGCAATCTGAAGCGCCTTCTCGGCTGCCTTCCGGCTGGTGATATCCCTGATGACGAGGACATATCCCGCAGGATTTCCTGACGGGTCTTTTATGAGGGCTCCTGCGATGCTGACCTCCCGGGCGGGTTCTTCTCCGACCGTGGCCTCGAAGTCTGAGACAGACCCCCTCTCCCTGATGGCGGCCAGGAGGGTGTTGCAGTCATCCTCCGGGAGGAGGGAGGCGGCCTCCATGCCACGAAGGTCCTCCTCTTCTCTGTGAAAGATCACTGCTGCGGCCGGGTTGGCAGCGATGATTCTTCCACGGGGGTCAAGCAGCACCATCCCGTCAGGCATTGTCCGGAGCAGGTCTGGCAGCGCGGTCTCCGGACTCAGGGTAAAGAGCCCGCAGGTGAGAACCGCATAGGTGATGATCACGGTGAAGACGACAATCCCTATGAAGACCAGGTTCGGGATATATATGCCGTATGCAGGGAGTATGATCCCCGAGAGCATTCCGCACGCGATGATGGTCAGAAGGCCTGCGCTGACAAGGAAGTTCTGCCTGCGGACCTTCTCGACTGTCGCAGCACGCCACGAGGTGACGGCGACATACACTATCCATAGCATCAGGGCGAGTGAATAGGTGGATTCGGCCACATAGGAGAGGCTCCCTCCTGCCGGGATGTACGTGTACCCAACACCCACCACGTACCCGATGGTGTAGATCTCCTCAGAGAAGAGGCCTATGAGAGAGATAATGGCCGCAGGAAGGTAAAGCACGAAGGCGACAAGATATGGCCTCCTGTACGTGGAGAGGGGGTGCCCGCAGAAAAGGAGAACGAAATGAGCGGTGAAGGCAATGACAAACGGCCAGAACGAACTGAACTTCAGCCAGAGCCAGACATTCCCGTATTCTGCTGATTGCCAAATGAGAAACTCACCGATTGCCCAGTAGGTGGCAGAAAGCATCACGATGACAAAGAGGCGGTTGACGGGGGAGGCGGGGTTCCTGGCATAGACATACACCCCGAGGCCGAACGTGATGAACGCCGAGAGCATGCAGAAGAACGCAAGGAATGTGACAAGTGCCATGGAGACCAATCAACCGGACCAGTTGCCCGGAAAAGTACCGAATTTCCTCCTCAATTCGTCCTGTTTCCGGAGTGATATCTCCTGGTGACTCTGTTGTATGGGAAGAAAACCTTTGTGCAACCCCCCTCTCGTCCCCCCATCACGACACCCGCATGATCCACCGGGGTGTGATCGCCTGGGTCGGGCAGAACTCCCGGCACTTGAAACAACCGATGCAGAGGTGCGGCCTTGTCGCCTCTGCCTTGTGGATGCGGGGGTTCACCTGGAACACCCCCATGGAGCACATCTCCTCGCAGATCCCGCACCCGTTGCAGAAGACCCTGTCGATGTATACCTCCATCAGGATGCTGGGTGAGGGTGAAATCTCCATATTTCCGTGCCTGGTGTACCCTTCGTGATATGGGTGATAATCGTTTGGGAGACCAGGGGAGCATAATACCGGCTGTTCAATGAGAGCGCGATGACGCTCTCCCACAGCGCGTGACAGGCAGCGCTCCCGCAGTTCCGGCAGAAGCGGTTTGAAGGAGGGAATCCATCGCCGCGATACCGGCTGCAGGATCGGGTATCCATCATGCCTGAATGGCTGCCCGCGGCAGAAAAAATTGAGGGGAAGGTATTATAATCCGGCCAGCCACTCCCTTTTTGCATGGTGCAGCATCCTTTCCGTCTCCTTCTCATGGCTATTCTCCTCGCAGCATCTGCCGTCTGGCCTGCATGTGCGCTCCTTGCTCCCGGCGTGGTCCAGGTCTTGCCTCCCGGGGAATCGGTCAATGCAGGAACGGTGGTGAATGCCTCTGCCTCACTCGAGATCATCCCCTCCGGGGCAACTACCTTTGCCGAGACCCACACGCTCTCACTCTCCACAGGGCTTTTGGATGCCCGGTGGAATGTGATTGTGATGGTGGACGGCAGGCAGGCTGCAGTAATTCCAAAAGAGGGTCCCCTGGTATACGTGAACGGGTTCCTCCTCTCTTATCCTACCACTCGCGACGTCAGCGTGAGAATCGTTGTTGAAGGGAGAGTGCCCCCAGATCCTTCCGGGGGCACGGTTGTGGTGCTCGAATGGGCCGAGCTCGACTCACAGGGCCAGGTGGTCGCAGGATCGGATTTCCAGGTCACACGTCGGGTTGAGACGCATTCCGCATCTCCTGGTGCGCCAACCGCCACGCAGGCGCCGGTTCCGGCCACGTCTCCTGCTTCCACCCCTTTCCCGGTGATTGCCGCCGTTGCCTCACTCTGTCTTGCCGGTGCCTTCGCCAGGGACCAAAGGAGATGAGTCCAGGGCATCCCCTCTCTTTTGCGTTAAGACCACCCCTGGACACGGTTTCATACCTGCCGGCTTCAGGGACTCTCCTTTGGATTTACGGTTACTCCTTGCAATCGGGCAGGAATTGGACCTTTCAGAGCCACTTCCCGCAACCGCTCTCCCGCCGCATTTATATCCTCGCCATCATATCCATTGACCATGCATCCAACCGGCCCTACGTTCATGGAGATGACCCGGTACGAACACCTTTCCCCCTCCGACCAGTACCAGGGCCTGCCTGCACCTCCCCTGGAAAAGTCCTTTCCACGGGACGGGCATTTCATTACCCTCCCGGATCCCCATTCCCTGCAGGTCCCCCCTCTTGACCTTCGGGATGCAATAGAGGGGCGGCGGTCGCTTCGCCACTATACCCGCGAACCTCTCTCGCTCGAAGAACTCTCATATCTCCTCTGGTGCACCCAGGGCATCGTGCAGGTGCAGGACCCCTATTACACGCTGAGGAATGTTCCCTCTGCGGGGGGACGCCACTCCTTTGAGACCTACATCCTCGCAAACCGGGTAACCGGGGTAAAACCCGGGCTCTACCGCTACCTTGCCTTCTCCCACCGCCTGCTCGAGGTCGACACCCGCCCGGGTGTGACCGACCGCGTCATGGCAGCCTGTCTCGGCCAGGCGTTTGTGCGAGCCTCGGCGGTTACGTTCCTCTGGGCCTGCGTCGTATACAGGATGGCATGGCGCTATGCAGAGCGGGCCTGGCGGCTGGTGCACCTTGATGCCGGCCATGCCGGCCAGAACCTCTACCTTGCCGCAGGGCAGGTAGGGTGCGGGGCCTGCGCGATCGGGGCATTCGATGACCAGCTGGCAGCTGATGTGCTCGGTATCGACGGCGTTGACGAATTCGTCATTTACTGTGCAGCGGTAGGGAAAAAAGAGGACCGTTGAGGGGTCAGACCATGTCTGCGACCAGGGCCCTGACCATCTCCCTGACTGCGCTCCTCATCTCACCGGGGCGGCCGACCCGGTCGCCGACCTCTTTTACAATCACGGAGCCCACGATCACCCCGTCCGCACCTGCCTGCGAATATGCCTGCACCTGGTGCGATGAACTGATCCCAAAGCCCGGGACCACGGGGAGCGGGGATATCCCCTTGATTCTCCTGATGCACTCGATGGTCGCAGGGTCGACGTTCCCCCTCACACCCGTCACGCCGAGGGCTGCCACCAGGTAGAGGAACCCTCCTGCCTTCTCGACAATCCTCTCCAGCCGTGTATCCGACGTGGTCTGGCTCACGAAGAGGATGGGATCGATCCCCGCATCCCGGGCAGCCGTGCAGAAGGGCTCGGCTTCCTCGAGGGGTACATCGGCGACAGCGACCCCGTCCGCACCTGCACGCGCAGCATCCCTGTAGAACGCCCCGATTCCCCTCTGCACGACGGGGTTGGCATAGGTGAGGAGAACAAGTGGCGTCTCTGATTCAGACCGGAAATCCCTGATCAGTGAGAAGAGGGAATCAGTATTCATCCCGGCAGAGAGCGCACGCTGGATGGCCTGCTGCATGACAGGGCCGTCTGCGACCGGGTCAGAGAACGGCATGACAACCTCGATAATATCGGCGCCGGCCCTCTCCACCTCCCTGATCATCGCGAGTGATTCCCGTATGTCAGGGTCACCAGCCACGAGGCAGGCAACGAGCAGGGGACGCGTGCGGGCCAAAAACGCACGCCCGATGCGGGTGGTCACAGGCGATCACCCGCGAGTGCGGCCACCTGCGAGACGTCCTTGTCTCCCCGCCCTGAGAGGTTGACAATGAGGATGTCATCATTTCTGAGGTCCGGGGCGATGCTTCGGGCGAGCGAAACGGCGTGGGCAGATTCGAGTGCGGGGATGATCCCTTCTGTCCGGGAGAGGTAAAGGAACGAGTCAACCGCCTCGTCGTCTGTCACCTCGCGGTAAGTGACCCTTCCCTTGTCCATCAGGTAGCTGTGTTCCGGCCCCACTCCGGGGTAATCGAGGCCTGCCGAGACGCTGTGGGACTCCAGGATCTGGCCAAAGGCGTCCTGGATGAGGTAGGTGTAGGTCCCATGGAGGACCCCCGGCCTCCCCCGGCAGAGCGTGGCGCCGTGCCGACCTCCGGGGCCCTCGCCTCCTGCCTCTGCTCCGAAGAGCTGCGTCCGGTCACCGAGGAAGGGTGTGAACATACCGATGGCATTGGAGCCCCCGCCCACGCAGGCAACGATCGCATCCGGGAGCCTTCCTTCCTTCTCGAGAACCTGCGCCCGCGTCTCTCTCCCTATCACGGTCTGGAAATCCCGGACAAGGGTGGGAAACGGGTGCGGGCCCACCACCGATCCAATCAGGTAGTGGGTATCGCGCACGTTCGCGACCCAGTCGCGAAGCGCCTCGTTGATGGCATCCTTGAGGGTTCTCGAGCCGGACCTCACCGGCAGCACGCTCGCGCCGAGCATCCTCATCCTGGCCACGTTGAGGGCCTGCCGGGCGATGTCCTCCTCTCCCATGTACACCTCCACCTTCATCCCAAGCGCCGCACCTGCAATCGCAGTGGCAACCCCATGCTGGCCTGCCCCCGTCTCGGCAATTATCCGCCTCTTTCCCATGCACCTTGCGAGGAGGGCCTGCCCGAGGGCGTTGTTCAGCTTATGCGCCCCGGAATGGAGAAGATCCTCCCGTTTCAGGTAGACCCTGCACCCGAGGTCACGTGAGAGATTCCTGCAGAAGGTGAGGGGAGTCTTTCTCCCCGCGTACTCGTGGAGGTAATAGTCCATCTCCTGCTGAAACGCGGTGCCTGGAACGATGGTCCGAAAACCGTCCTCAAGCTCCTCAAGTGCCGCCATGAGCGTCTCGGGGACGAAACATCCCCCGTACTCCCCGAACCTGGTCGATTCGATCATTGTTCACATCCTTTCGCAATCCTCACGAATTCTCGCACCTTCCGCTCGTTCTTCACACCCGGCGAGTCCTCGACTCCCGTGGCAACGTCGACGCCATAGGGACGTATGCTCCGTATCGCATGTGCCACGTTCCCGGGATTCAGGCCCCCGGCCAGGATCACCGGTATTTTGCTCTCCTTCACCACCCCGATCGCATATTCCTCGTCATACCGCAGTCCTTTCCCGGCGCTCCCGTCAACGAGAACTGCGTCTGCATCGGTCGGAAGGGGCTGTCCTACTCCGACAACCCTGATGAGCCGCGCAGGGAACGGGTGGGGCAGTTCGAGGGGCGATGAGATCTGGATCACATCGGGATTCAGGTCAAGCATCGCCTCGATGTCACTGAGCGATTCCGTATGGGACACGCATACCCGTGCGAGGTAGGGGCCCACCGCGCCGAATATCTCCTCCGCAGTCTCGTAATCCACCGATCGCGGGGAGTCGGAGAAGAGGACCACCCCGATCGCATCGGCCCCCGCGGAGTCGGCCATGACCGCGTCGCCAGGGCTGGTGATCCCGCAGATCTTCACGCGGATACAAATCCCCCCAGTCTCTTCTTTGGGTCTTTTGCAGACATGATAGAGGATCCTATCAGGAACCCGTCAACCTCCCTGCGGAGGCTCCTGACATCGTACGGCCAGACAAACCCACTCTCCGAGACTACCCTGCAGCCTGCGTCGCGGACGAGCGGGGCAAGTCTCTTCGTAGTCGAGAGATCGATACTGAAGTCCTTGAGGTTGCGGTTGTTGATCCCGATAAGCCGTGCACCGGAGTCGACTGCGGTGGCGACTTCCCCTGCATCGTGTATCTCGACAATGGGCTCGAGGGAGTGCTGGAATGCCATCTCCACGAAGCGGGGAAGCCTTTCGTTCAGGACGGCCGTGATGAGCAGAACTGCGTCCGCCCCAAGCGACCTGGTCTCTGGGATCTGCCTCTCGTCGATGATGAAATCCTTTCGGAGGATGGGGACATCGACGTGAGGCCTGATGGCGGGTATCAGGCCCGGGTCTCCTTTGAAAAACGACGGCTCAGTGATGACCGAGAGCGCGGAGCACCCTGCGGAGACCATCATGCGGGCGAGCCCCACGGGGTCTTGCCCTTCCCGGATGATCCCCCTTGACGGAGATGCAAACTTGATCTCGGATATGATGGCATTTCGTCCATCTCTCTGCACCATTGCCTCAAAAAGGCTCTTTTTCGGCACGGCGTCGTGGCCCGCAACGGGAAAATGATCGGGGAGCCCCGCGACCCGGGCCCCCGTTGCCGATATGATCTCTTCAAGGATCATGGTACCTCCCTCGTTGCGTCGATGAGTGCCCCCAGTTTCCCGAGAGCGTCCCCGTTCCCGATGGACCTCTGCGCTCGTTCGATCCCCTCACCCAGGTCACGAGCCTTGCCGCCAAGGTAGATGGCAGCCCCCGCATTCAGCACTACCACATCGTGCACCGGGCCCTCGTCTCCCTCCAGGATACCAAGGATGATTCCCGCGTTCTCTTCCGGGCTGCCTCCCAGGAGTGCCTTCCTGGAGGAGCGGGGAAATCCGAACTCTTCCGGGGTTATCGCGTATTCGCGGATGACCCCATGCGAGAGTTCGGCTACCCTCGTCTCACCGGTGTTGGTGATCTCGTCAAGACCCTCGCCATGGACGACCATTGCCCTCTCCGCTCCGAGGCGGTCGAGTGCCTCTGCAAGGGTCCGCATGATCTCCGGGGAGTAGACTCCCATCAGCCGCGAGGGTGCGGCTGCAGGGTTGAGGAGAGGGCCGAGGACATTGAAGACGGTGTGGAATCCAAGATCTCTCCTTGCTCTTGCGGCATTCCTGAACGCAGGGTGGAAATTTGGCGCGAAGAGAAAACCGATCCCGATGTCCTCCACGATCCGGCACACGCGATCGGGCGGCAGGTCGACCTTCACTCCTAGGGCCTCGAGCACGTCCGCAGAACCACACGAACTGCTCACGCTCCTGTTTCCATGCTTGACGATCGGGACGCCGGCGCCTGCCGCGACGATCGCCGCTGCGGTGCTGATATTGAAGGTGCGGCACCCGTCACCGCCTGTCCCGCAGGTATCGACGAGGGTTCCTGCAACCTGCGGCCTGATGGAGTGCGCATGCTGCTGGAGGACGCGTCCAAAAGTTGCAATCTCTTCCGCGCTCTCGCCCCTGACACGGAGTGCGGCGAGGAACGCTCCGACCTGGGCGTCCGTCGCTCTTCCGGATGCGATGTATTCCATCGCCTCGCGCGCATCGTGCCCTGAGAGCGGCCTCCCCTCGCTGAGGGCGTGGAGTGCTGCCTGCATCATGCACCCCCGGCAAAGAGGAAGTTCTCCATGATCACCCTCCCCTGTGGGGTCATGATGGACTCTGGGTGAAACTGGAGGCCGAAGAGCGGCAAGGTCCGGTGCATCACCCCCATCACGCACCCATCGTCCTCGGAGAATGCCAGGGTCTCGAACTCGTCAGGGACGGCACCTTTTTGGACCGCAAGGGAATGGTAGCGGGTTGCAGTGAAGGGATTCGGGAGACCTGCGAAGAGTCCCCGTCCCCCATGCACAATCCGGCTCGTCTTCCCGTGCACCGGCCTATCCATTCTCCTGACGGCTCCGCCATGGCAGTGCAGGATTGTCTGGTGGCCGAGGCATACGCCAAGGATCGGCACCCGTCCCTCGAATTCCCGTATCACCTCGGGGCATACCCCGGAGTCCTCAGGAGTGCCCGGGCCGGGGGAGAGTATGATGCGATCGGGGGATTCTTTCCTCACCGCTGAGACCGGCTGGTCGCAGGTGACCGGGACTGGGACCGCCCCGAGCATGCCGACCATCTGGTAGAGGTTATACGTGAAGCTGTCGAAGCAGTCCACGATCACGACCCTCATCTTCCCACCCCCGCCTGCAGGACTGCCTTCATCATGGCCCCTGCCTTGTGCTCGGTCTCCTCGAACTCGCGCAGGGGGACCGAATCCGCAACGATCCCTGCACCGGTCGAGAACTCGACCCTTCCTTCCCTTGCAACGAGCGTCCGGATGGCGATGGCAAACTCCATGAGGTCATTGAATCCCACGTACCCCACTGCCCCTGCATAAAGCCCCCTCGGCTGCGGCTCGAGTTCTGCAATGATCTGCATGGCACGGATCTTCGGCGCACCGCTGACCGTCCCTGCAGGGAAACATGCCGCGAGTGCGTCGAACCGGTCGCACCCCTCGCGGAGGGTCCCGCATACCCGCGAGACGATGTGCTGCACATGGGAAAAGCGCTCCACGTCCATGAACTCAGGGACGTGCACCGATCCGAATGCAGCCACCCTCCCGATGTCGTTTCGTGCGAGGTCAACGAGCATCAGGTGCTCCGCACGCTCCTTGGGATCTGCAAGGAGGTCGGCGGCGAGACGGTCGTCCTCGCGGGGGTCGCTCCCACGGGGCCTCGTCCCCGCAATGGGAACTGTCTGGACGGCACCTCCCTCGACCTTCACCAGCATCTCGGGACTCGAGCCGATCACGGTCTCATCCCCGAACCGGAGGCAGTAGAGGTAAGGAGAGGGATTGATGGCCCTGATGGCGCCGTAAAGGAGGAGGGGATCGCCGGGATACGGGCAGGAGAGTCTTCGAGAGAGGACGACCTGGAAGATCTCTCCTGCACGGATGTACTCCTTTGCTTTCGCGACCGCGTCCATGAACTCCCCGCGGTCCATGGAGGCACAGATCGTGAGTCCCTTTCCGGTTCCAGGCTGCGGTTCCTCTGGTTTACCTGCGGGAACATCCATAATCGCCTGTTCGAGTGAATCCATCCGCTCCTCCGCCCCTGCACGAACGTGATCGCGGCTGTCGCCTTTTTTGAGCAGGGGGGCATCAAAGAGCATGCAGGTGCCCTTCACATGGTCATACACGACCCCGCGGGTACAGAGCATGAAACGCGCCAATGGCCCCTCTCTCCCTGCCAACACCCGGCCCATTGAGAGATGACTCACCATGTCGTACGCGCAGTATCCCACGAGGCCCCCGGAAAAACCGGAGATCGGCCCTTCCCCGAGACGGAACAGGGCAGAGAGCTCGCGTATCTGCTCCACAGGGTTACTCCCCTCTGGCAGGTCTCCCATTACCGAGAGCGCCGGATCGCCTTCGCAGGTGATCTTTTTATCAAGGGTGAAGACAAGGGGGGGATCGAGGCAGATGATGGATCTGACGGCCCTCCGCGGAACGCCCTCCATCGATTCGAGTATGCAGCCGGTCGCACCCCCGATAGCACGAAAGAGTGTGTACGGGTCTGCGAGGGGAACCGGGATGCTCCGTGTGACCGGGAGCACCCGGAATGGTGCGGGGTGCGATTTTTCTGGGTTCAGCCCTGCACTTCTCTCTGAGCCTGCCGCCTCGCCGGCGGCGATCCCCAGTCCAGTGGCATCACCGGTGATTGTGTGTGCTCGTTTATCATGTTTATTTATGTACAATATTGATTATATATATACATTGGTGTTGATTTTAAAGTGCCTGATGATATTCCCATGTGCTTCGAAGAATTGATGCGAACCTGATCCCGTCATGCAGGTTGGCCGCGCATGCTCGATGCTTTTCTCTTGAGTGTTCTGGAGGAGAAAACCCGTGCCATAACGGCTCTTACGAACAATTCTCACGGAAATCCATATCTTTCTGCAGGTGAAGAACATCATCCATACGAGGAGGAGAGAGAATGGTCACAATCGTGCATTTCGATATCCCGGCAGATATCCCCGAACGCGCAAGAAATTTTTATGCCGCACTCTTTGGGTGAAAATTTGCGAGTCCCCCGGGGTTTCCCGACTTTTCCCTGGTAGAGACTTCCGATGAGGAAGGCCGCCCCGGTGTAGGCGGGGGACTCGGGAGGAGAGGGGAGCCGGGACAGGATATCACCGTGTACTTCGGAGTGGACTCAGTGGAGAGGTACCTCGTTCTTGTCAAGAATGAGGGCGGAACAGTCCTCATGCCGTACACCCCTGTCCCAGGCTATGGCGCGCTCGCCATCTGCGCAGACACCGAGGGGAACAGGTTCGGTCTCTGGGAGAGTGCGGAAAGGTCCTGATCCAATACGTTCAAGCCCTGCCAGGGCTTCCCTTCTTCTGTCATATGGCGACAGAGAAACCCGATCCATTATCCGGCCAGACCGCCCCGCCCTTCTGCCTGCCGGACTCGCAGGGAGATGAAGTATGCCTCGCACAGTACCGGGGAAAATGGGTGGTCCTCTACTTCTACCCACGAGACAATACTCCCGGGTGCACCCTCGAGGCACTCTCCTTTAACAATGCACTCGAGTCATTCGCGAAGATGGGAGCGCAGGTCCTCGGCGTGAGCACCGATACCCCGGAGAGCCACCAGCGGTTTGCCGACCGGCACAACCTCTCGATCCTTCTCCTCTCTGATACCACTCACCGCGTCATCGAAGCCTACCACTCCTGGAAACCGAAGAGGATTTTTGGAAAGGAAGTCCTTGGAACCCAGAGAGATACCTTCCTGATCGACCCCGAGGGAAGAGTGGTGGAGGTGTGGAGGAAAGTCTCGCCGAAGGGACATGCGGATGAAGTCAGCGCTGCGCTCTCTGCGAGGCTGTCAGGGACGTAAACAGGACACTCCCCGAGTCTGAAGGATTCTGCTTCCCAAAGCACAAAGAGCCATGCAGTCATGTTCAGGAGGTGTATTGAATGCACATTTGCGGCATTCACGGGAGTTGCCGGGGCATCCGCAGCCGCACAAGGAAACTGGTCTCGTGGGTGCGTGAGGGAGCCGGCCAGCAGGGTGCGGAAGTTGAGCTGATAGACCTTACAGACTCTAGGATTACTCCCTGTTCGGCCTGCGAGCGTTGCAGCCAGACCGGCCAGTGCATGCACCCCGATGACTTTTCCGGAGTGTGCGAACAACTGCGTGCTGCTGACGGCCTTGTCCTCGGATCACCGGTCTATATTGACCATGTCACAGGGCAGATGAAGATCTTCATCGACAGGCTCGCAGATGCCATCCACTACCAGGCGTTCACTGGAAAATATGGGTGTTCGGTTTCCACTCCCTGGAGTTCGGGCGGTGATGAAGGAGTATCCTATCTGAACCATCTCCTTTACTCCCTCGGAGCGTATGCACTGGATGGGATGAGCGTGGCGCTGGAAGATGACGAGACCGCAATTTTTGATGCGAGACAAAGAGCCCTTAATATGGGAAGGCGACTGGTGGAGAGCATCCGGAACAGGGAACCGTGTCCCGAACAGGAGAAGATTATTGCTGAGAACCGCGCATTTTTTGCGAGGATCGGAAAGGAAAACAGACTGTGGCGCCCTCGTGAATACGAAGGATGGATAAGACGGGGCTGGATTCGATAACTCACCCTGTTCACTCTTTTTTTCCCACGAAGACACAGAATACCCTGTTTTTATACACGATGTCCACCCCCGAGAACCCTGCCTCGGAGAGCCAGGAGATCTGGTCCAGGAGTTTTGCATTCTTGTCAAGGGTATCCCTCCGGGCCATCGCCGCATCCAGTTCTTCTCTTAAAATGGGGCTTGCGGCTACAAAGGAGTCCCAGTATTCCCTGTTCATTCGGTTGAGCCACCCAGACTGGGCTTCCGCCTGGTCCGCATTCACAAAGAGCCCTCCGGGATTCAGGGCATGGAATATCTGCCGGAAGAGCCTCCGCTTGTCATCGTGCTCAAGGTGGTGGATGGAGAGCGCTGAGCAGACCAGGTCGTAGCGGCCCGGCAGTGCCACCCGGCTGTAATCCGCCGCCACGAACCGGACCCGGGGGTTATTTGCAAAGCGCTCCCTGGCCACCTCAAGCATCTTCTCCGAGATGTCGATGAGGGTGAGGGTTGCCAGGGGATATTTCTGCAGGAGGAGGGCCGAGAGGAGACCTGTCCCGGCACCGATATCAAGTATGGCAGGGCCTGACCCGGGCCAGGCTGCGGCCCAGACCGCTGCTTCGTAAAAATCCTCCATCCGCGGAATCACGTATTTTCGCTGGCCATCGTACCGGTCAGCGATGGCATCAAATGCCTTCCTCACATTCTCCATGAAAGGAAATTGGAATGGGCGTACTATATCCCGCTTCCCTTTCTCAAGGGGGGTGGAGAGAGTTATCCACCTGCAGAAGGATGATCTCTTAACGGAATGTGCCGCACACCGATCGCGTACCGAAACAGCCATCCCACTTCCCTTCCAAACGAGAGGGAGAATGACCATGAGTGATCCCTCAGGCTATGTCCACGGACACTCGGAGCGCGAGGCTGTACGCCTCTCTGACCAGGCTGACACGCTTGCGGAGATCCTCCACTGCGACACTTCGTACCCTGCCGGTTCAGTAGTCCTCGAGGCTGGGTGCGGCGTAGGGGCACAGACCGGGATACTCCTCTCCAGAAGCAGGGGGGCCTGCATCGTCTCACTCGATCTCTCGCTCACCAATCTCTCGTGCGCAAGAGGCAGCGCAGCCGGCAGGGGGTGGGAAGAGGTCACGTTTGCACGGGGAGACATCCACTGCCTCCCGTTCAGGGAGGGTGCCTTCGACCATGTCTTCGTCTGCTTTGTCCTTGAGCACCTCCAGGCCCCCGCACACGCCCTCCGTTCACTGCGAAGGATACTGAAACCAGGAGGCACTCTGACCGTCATCGAGGGTGATCACGGGTCGGCGTTCTTTTCCCCCGAGAGCCGGTATGCAACAGAGGCGATCCTCGCGCTTGAGCGACTCCAGAGAGATACAGGGGGAAATCCTCGTATTGGCCGCGAGCTCTTCCCCCTCCTCACCTCATCGGGATTCCGCGATGTCCATGTCTCGCCGCGGCAGGTATACGTCGACGACTCGAAGCCTGGCCTCGTCGAAGGCTTCACGAGGCAGACGTTCACCGCTATGGTAGAAGGCGTCCGTGAGAGGGTGATTACCTCCGGGATGCTGGCAGAAGAGGACTTCGACCGCGGGATACGTGACCTCCTCCGGACAGCCGAGGGCGGCGGGACCTTCTGCTACACGTTCTTCAAGGCAGTCGCGGTGAGGTGAGAGGGAGCTGAAGGGGAGGGCGCCGGGGCCACTTCCGTCCCCCCTCCTCAACTCACGCACCGCAATGTGAGTATTCCAGTAGATATGATCCCATCAACCGAGTTGTGTGCCGGGCAGGCACCCTCATTAGTTTGAAGTGACGATCGGGTAATACCGGGGTGTTCCTGCTGCAGGATGCCGGGAAAAGGACTATAAGGTATATACGTCCTCCTCTCAAAAGGAGGACATATGAAAGGGCCGATATTGAGAATAGAAGAGAATGAAGATTATATTCAGAAACTGGTCAAGTTGATCCCCGCGGAGGCGCTGTCTGCGTATCTCGTGCTGATCAACCTGGCAGGAGATGATGCGAATAAAATCCTGGCAACATTCATCATCGGACTTGGGATCGTGATAGGGGTACGGTTGCTCGGGACCATGGACCCGGCCAACCATAACCTCCCGAACATATCTCTCCTCGTCATCTCGCTCATCGGGTATCCGATCTGGGTCTACAATATCGGTGGCTCCGCCAGCGGCATATTCAGAACCCGTTACGATCTCTACCTCGGCACTGCCCTGATGATTCTTTTCACCGTCTTTTCCCCTTACCTCTATTCCGGAGGCGATACGCTGGCAAAGGTGTTGGGGAAGCGGTGGTTCTCAAAAAACCCCTAATCCAATTTTTCCGAGGGATGCTATTCGGCCCTCCTGAGAACTGCCATCAGATAACGGCTCTCCCCTGATCCAAAACGTGCCCTGCTCCACTCTATCTCCCAGTCTCTCCCATCGCACCCCCTGACGCGGCAGGATGTGACGTGTTCCCCTGCCTCCATCACCTCCACCATGCTTCGTTTTGCCTCCTCCTCCTCGCCGGGCGAGAGCAGCGACCAGAACGGTTTCCCGTGCACGCCATCCCTCCCGGTCACAGGGGAGAGCGCGCGGGCTGGCTTGTTTGCATACAGCATGATCCCCTCGGGAGTGGTCACCACCGTGGCATGGGGTATGAGGTTCAGGACTGCGTCGAGCACCTGCTCGCGTTCCCTTCGGGCCATCTCCTCTCTCTTGAGTTCCGTTACATCGCGGAATATCGCGCGGGTGTACTGCGGAACTCCGTTCACCATGTGGCAGTTCACTCTCCCTTCAACGTACACCTTGCGCCCTGACTTAGACCGGAACGTGGCCTCGATGCGCCCCACATCCTCCCCTGCCATCACCCTGCCAAACATGGCCCTGCAGTGCTCCATCGAGGAGGGGTCGATGATATCGAAGATATTGAGCCCGGGGACTTCATCGGCGCCATACTCCATCGTCTCCCGCCAGGCCCGGTTGACATAGAGGAACTTCCCGTCAGGACCGACGCTCTGGATGAGGTCGTTTGCATTCTCCAGGAGATCACGGAACCTGTCCTCGCTCTCGGCAAGCTCTTCCTTCGCCGAGGAGAGCTTCATAAGGGTATCCAGCCAGTGCTGCAGTTCAAGGGATGCGAGGTTATACCGCATGGCATCCGTTGCAGGGATGTAGAAGAGGTTCTCGACCGCCCGTCCGCCGAGCAGTATGCGGGGGTGCGTCCGAATTGCGTCCTGGAGCACCTGGGCCGAGAAGAGGTCCATCTGGTAGCAGCAGAGGAGAATGAGGTTTTTTTCGCCTAAGAGTGTATCGAGTCCTGCCATGTCACTCACCAGGTGCTGGCTTGAGCGCCGTGCTGCAACAGGCGGGACCTCCCGCATGATACACAGCGCAGAGTAGCCGGCCGATCGTGCACCTTCCACCTGCCGCCGCATATAGGCATGCGCACTCCTTGCACTGGCAAAACTCCTGTGGAACTCGGCATCTTCGTGCGACAGCGTGATTACTCCTTCTCCGTAATCTTTGAGAGCTCTCAACCGCTCGACAATTGGATTCCGCTGCGTTGTTCTTGCAATGTAAAGGAGTCGCCATCCCTCCCGGCGGCAGTGATCCAGGAGAGAGCCGGTCGCCTGCTCCAGCTCCCCCTCGTGCCGGCACAGAATTGCCGCATGGTCCCCTGGCTCCAGGCCGCATCGGTCTTTCTGCCCTGTGGCGTTCACCTCTTCTCCCCCTTTTCCTGCATCCATTCTCTTCGGAGGGTGCCGGTTTTTTGGTACGTTGAGAGAGGAGATACCGTGATAAAATACTTTCCTGCATAGAGGGTTGGCCACAGCCCCACTTGCTCTCCACCCACGGTTGGGCAGTTATATGCCGGCTCCTGCCGAAAAAACCACGTTGCGACCTGCGCAGTGTGCTCACAGAGGCCAGAAATACAAAATTGACGGGACTGCCACAGCCACGATGATCATCTCGAGTGGGAGCCCCATTCGCCAGTAGTCGCCGAACCGCAGGCCAGCAGGTCCCATGACAAGCGCATTGGACTGGTGTCCAATGGGGGTGAGGAATGCGCACGATGCCCCGATAGCGGCCGCCATGAGGAAGGGATCCGCTGACACCCCAAGTCCGCTGGCGAGGCTGATGGCAATTGGTGCCATCAGGACCGCACACGCGGCATTGTTGATCAGGTCAGAGAGAAACATCGTCGCAACCAGGAGGATTATGAGCACGACTGTTGGAGAGAGGTGCGCCGGGAACGAAAGGAGGGCGGAGGCAATCATCTGTGCGCCCCCCGTGGTCTCAAATGCCTGGCCCACCGGTATCATCGCCCCGAGCAGGATTATCACCGGCCAGTCAACGCTCTCATAGATCTCCCTGAAAGGGATGAGCCTTACGAACACCATGGCAACTGCTGCGATGGGGAAGATGACCTGGATGGGGATGATATTGAAGGCTGCAAGAGCAATCGCACATCCAAAGATGCAGAGGGCGAGGAAGATGCGACGAGGTTCTCCAATCTTCAATCCACGCTCGGCGAGGGGCAGAAGGCCGAGGGCTTTCACTGCCTCCTGCAGTGTGCCTTCTGTCCCCTGAAGGAGGAGGACATCCCCCACCCCCAGCCGGATCCAGCGGAGCCTCTGTTTGAGACGTTCGCCCTGCCTTGCGACCGCAATCAGGTTGACTCCGAATGAAAAGCGGGGATCGATGGCCTGGACGGTCCTGCCAATGACGGGTGAATCAGGCCTGACCGTCGCCTCCATGAGGATCACATCGCCGGAACCGAGTGACTCTCCTTTCACCACCGCATCCTTTACCAGTTCAAATTTCGATTCATCGAGAAAGCCCTGGAGATCATCCGAATCTGCACGGATTATCAGGATGTCTCCCGGCCTGATGACCTCGTAGTAGTGAGGTGCAGGCCTGACCGACTCACCCCTGACAAGGTGCACTATCGTCACATCCGACTCGGTGATCTGTTCAATGGCCCGGAGTGACTTTCCCACATATTTTGACTCTTCGGTGACACGCACTTCCGTCAGGTAGTCCCTGATCTTGAAGAGGTCCTCGCGGGAGAGGGTCCCGGTCCTTTCAGGAACGAGACGCCACCCAAGAAGAGAGATGAAGAGAAGGCCTGCAAGGGCGACGCTGAGACCAACCGGGGTGAAATCGAACATGGTAAACGCATCGCCACTATGCGCGGCCCTGAATGTTGCGATGATGATATTTGGGGGGGTCCCGATGAGGGTGATGAGTCCTCCAAGACAGGATCCAAATGCGAGGGGAAGGAGAAGCCTGGAAGGAGACAACCCGCTCTTTCGCGCCATCCTGATGCCCACCGGCAGGAGGAGGGCAAGTGCTCCTACGTTATTCATGAACGCAGAGAGCGAAGTGACAAGCCCTGTCAGGGCAGATACCTGCACGGTCGGCCTCTCACCCGCCTTTGTCAGCCATCGTGAGATCACGTCCACCACCCCCGCATTCTGGAGTCCGCGGCTGATAATCAAAACGGCTGCGACCGTGATCACTGCCGGGTTCGCAAATCCCAGGAATGCCTCTTCCCAGCCGATCACGCCGGTGACCGTGACAATGAAGAGTGCGAGTAGTGCGACGATATCGTACCGCCAGCGGCCATATACGAACAATATGAGTGCAACGGCAAGGGTGCAGAAGACATTTCCCTGGTCAAGGGTCAGCGGGATCATCACGGGAGCGGCCACCTCCGTCCATCACGCCCTCTGTGCACTTCACCCCCGGGACAGAGAGACTGTCCGGGAAGGGGTGGCTGCATGTAGGGAACGTCATTCCCTCTTCACATAATAATACCGCGGGAGTGGTGCAGGAGAGATGAAGGATGTCCCTCTGCGGTGACGGGGGAACTGGTCCACCACGCAGTCACGGGAATTCCCCCTCCCCTGGTGCCTTTCCGATGCGTTTCCTCTGGGCAACCCGGTACCCGGATACCACGGATATGTGATCTCCAAAGCCTTCATCAAACTCCCTGTCCCCGGAATCCAGGAAGACAAGGGGGGTCACGGCCAGCTTGTGCGGAGTAGCAACGACGATGATGTTCTCTCTTCCGATGTTTTGAAGGACCGCCGGACTCACCTGCTGGGTGCCCCTGCCAAGAATCGAGCCCTGTGCACCGATGATGCTGATGACCAGGCGGGCACGGGTACCTCCGCCGAGGAGGGAGAGCAGCCCCTCCTCGTTCAGGTCGGTTGCCACCAGGGTCCCTCCCTTCACGGCATCAAAGCCGAGGAGTGTCTTTCGAATCCCTATCTCATCAGCGATAGCAGCCGTGGTGCTCCCTGGACCAAGGATGTACAGGATGTCAGGGGTCCCCTCCATCACTTCCTTTATGAACCTGGCAATGTCCTTCTTTGCCCGTTCCTCGTCAGGATCTTCAAATACCTGCTTGGTTCCCTGAACGAGGCCCGGACGGTACGGACTCTTCGCGATACCGAAGAGGCGGGTCCGAAGCGATCCTTCCCTGTATGCCTCCTCGTCCACGTCCATCACTTCCGCGTCACGGAAGAGGAACCTTCCTCCCTTTATGCATCCCTCGCGCACTATCCCTGCTGCTGCGCCGGGTGTGATGGCAAAGACCGCCGAGTACATCTTCACCCCTGCGGGGATTCCAAGCATTGGAAGTGAATCCCCTACAACGGAGTATATGTCCCTTGCAGTGCCGTCCCCGCCGCAGAAGAGGATGAGATCTGCGTTCCTCTCAAGAAACGCCCTGCATGCGGCCATGGTGTCCGGTGCACCCGTCTGCTCCGATTCAGGGCGATATACCACCTCGTATCCAGAGATTCCCTCTTCCGATAGGATCTCCTCACCCATGGCCCCCGAACAGGTGAGGAAATGAATGTCAATGCTTCTGAGAAGGGAGATCGTCTCTTTCGCTCTCCCGGGGGAACGGGGGACCGCACCCCTTGACAGGGCAGCTTCGACCATCCCGTCTGTTCCTTTCAGGCCGACAGCCCCGCCCATTCCCGCGACGGGGTTGACGAGGAAACCGAGCGTGCACATGCGTGAGAATAGGTGATGAAGGAGGGGTAATATGTGTTGGGTAGGAGAGATGCGGGGAAAAATGAGTGGCTGATCCCCGGAATGCGCCCTATGCACCAGGGATTTTGGGGAGCCGGGAGAGTGATTCGCGTATCAGCTGCTCAGGATACTCGTAATCTACGAGCTGTTTGGCATAAAACGCATCATAGGCGGACATGTCGAAGTTGCCGTGCCCGGAACAGTTGAAGAGGATGGTCTTTTTCTCGCCGCTCTTTCTGCACTTGAGTGCCTCGTCAATTGCCGCCCTGACCGCATGAGAGGTCTCGGGGGCGACGATGATCCCCTCGGTCCTGGCAAAGGTCTGCGCGGCATCGAAGACCTCGCTCTGGTGGTATGCGACGGCTTTCATCACGCCATCATACACGAGCCTGGAGATGGTCGGGTTGTCGCCGTGGTAGCGCAGTCCCCCGGCATGGATTGAGGGAGGTACAAAATCATGGCCAAGGGTGAACATCTTCAGGAGGGGTGTCAGTCCGGCCACGTCGCCATAGTCATACGCAAAGAGCCCCTTCGTGAGAGTCGGGCAGGATGCAGGTTCCACTGCGATGATCTCAGTCTCCTTGTGCGTTCCTTTCAGTTTCTCACCGGCAAAGGGGAACGAGATCCCGGCGAAATTGGACCCCCCGCCCACGCAGCCGATCACCACGTCCGGGTACTCGTCCACAGAGGCAAGTTGTTCCCGGCACTCAAGCCCGATAACGGTCTGGTGCAGGCAGACATGATTCAGCACGGACCCAAGGGAGTAGTTGGTATTCCCGTGAGTGGCGGCATCCTCCACCGCCTCCGATATGGCGATTCCGAGGCTTCCCGTAGTCTCCGGGTCCTTCTGCAGCACCGCGCTTCCTGACTTCGTCCGTGTGCTCGGGCTCGGGATGCACTCCGCTCCCCATACCTGCATCATCGACTTGCGGTAGGGCTTCTGTGCATAACTGGACCTGACCATGTAGATGGTGCACTCAAGGCCGAAGATCTGGGTCGCGAACGCGAGGGCTGATCCCCACTGGCCTGCGCCGGTCTCGGTCGCGATCCGCTCTATCCCTGCTTTCATGTTGTAATAGGCCTGCGGAACCGCGGTATTGGGCTTATGGCTCCCTGGAGGGCTTACCCCTTCGTACTTGTAGTAGATGTGCGCAGGAGTCTTCAGATGTTTCTCCAGCCGGTGGGCACGGTAGAGCGGGCTCGGCCTCCAGAGCCGCAGGACTTCCTGGACTTCCGGGGGGATGTCAATCGTGCGCTTCGAACTCATCTCCTGGAGAATCAGCTCCATGGGGAAGATTGGAGTCAGGTCATCGGGAACCAGGGGCTTTCCCGTGCCCGGGTGAAGCGGCGGGTCCAGTGGACTGGGAAGGTCTGGCAGGATGTTATACCAGCTCTTCGGCATCTGGTCCTCATCGAGAGGGATCTTGGTATGCATGCACACCATTTGCTTTGTATAAATATATACATTGTTGTACAACTATGCTTATTGGTGAGGGAATACCGCACGCTCCCAGCCGTGGGATGTCCGGAATGTGGGTAATTCAGGGGCCGAGGAGGCGGGTTGCCTCTTCCTCGGACTCGCAGATGGTGAATATCCGGGAGAACCCGGTGAGGTCAAAGACCTCCTGCACAAAGGGCTTCATCGCACAGAGGACCAGGTTCCCGTCCGCCTTCTTCAACCGTTTCATTGCGGCGAGAAGGACCCTTAAACCTGCGCTGCTCATGTAGTCAACAGACGAGAGGTTCACCACGATTCTCCTGTTCCCTTCATCGATCGCCCTTGAGAGCTCTCCCTCGAGCACCGGCGCCGAGGCCCCGTCGATCCTGCCAGAGGGGACGATGAGACGGTGCTTCGCCGGTATTGGTTCTCCTGTTCCGGACGACTCGTCACCCCTTACTCCGTCCTGCAGCGATCCGAGAGCAGGGTATTCCATGAAGACCGTCGTGTTCTCCCTCGTCCCGGAGATCTCGCAGCGCCCATTGGAGAGACTGCAGCCTCGGGCGACAAACCGACGCACGTTCTCTTCCATGAATGCAGAAGAGACCGGGAACTGCAGCTTCACAAAGACCCGGCCATTTGTCCCTCCGGTCGCAACCTGCAGGCTGCTCACTCCCGCGACCGATATCTTCTCGAGGATGTAGAGGAGAAGATCCAAAAAACGCTCCCTGTCTACCATCCCGGGGGGCAGGTTCTCTCCAGGGAAATACTCGATGTGAAGGTGCTCGAACGGATTGACGTAGGCAATTCTTAAGGCAAGCGCCCGCGCAAAATCCTCCTCGGTCTCGGCTTCAATGATTCCTTCCTCCTGGTAAGGCGGACGGGAGATTGCTGCCACCATCTCCCTGACCACAGCGGAAAGGTCGGTCGGCCCGGGTTCGATCCGTGGCCGGAATCCCCTGAAGGTGACTGTATAATCCTCAAGGAGTCTGCCCACGCGGCGGACGAGCGAGAGATCGAGCACAGAACTGAGCATCTCTCCCTGGTATATCTTCTCAAGTTTCTGCGAGATCTGGTTTGCTTTCAGGGCCAGGTGTATATCGAGCACCTGCCCGGAGTGGAAATCAAGAGAGAACCGGTTGAAATCAGAGAGCAGCTCATCGACGAGGTCGCTGTCGATCATACCCCGGAACCTCTCCGCCTCCCCTGCCTCCTCGAGCTCCTCGAGGACATGGGCCACGTACACAAGCCTCCCGGCAATGACCGTGAAGAGGCGGTCCACCTCTCCCATGAGTTCCCCCGCATATGCCGCGGTGTCCTTCACCCACTCAGGGTTCACGCTCTCGATCCCCTCCAGGCGCGATGCTTCCTTCTTCATCTCCTGGAGCGTGCGCACGGTAGTGGCGGCATCGAGCGGCCGCCCATGTCCTGGAAGGCAGAGCGTGATGCAGCCCTTCTGCAGGAGCGCGATCACCCGGTCAAGGGTGGAAAGGAGCGCTTTCTGGTCCCACCCCTTCAGCCCCGCCACACCCGGGGCGGTGGAGAAGAGGAGGTCTCCTAAAAAGAGCGTCTCCCCTATCCGTATGCAGATGCTGTCGGGGCTGTGGCCCGGGGCAGGGAGGAACTCGATCGTCGCATCCCCTTCGAGCGGCAGCGTCTGCCTCGGCATGGTAAGTCCCCCTCCCAGCGAAAGGGAGTCAAGGCAGGTGATCACGGAGGTCCCGGCGAAGTTGAGCAATTCGTCCCGGTGTTCTCCCCCCACTCCGGGTGGGAGGAGCCGTATATCAATCCTTGTCGTCCCGACCTCCTGGCGGATCAGGTCCGCGATGGTGGCCGCGCGGTCATGGGCCTCCAGAGCCCTCGCCCCCGACTCCTGGACCGCGACCAGCATGCGGGGAATTGCCCGGAACCCCGGGTGGTGCAGGAGCTGGTGGCAGTGATCGAGGTGGACGTGTGTGAGGCAGACCAGCACAGGGCGCGGCTTCTCTGTGATGAGCGTCTCTATCTCACGGAGGAGATCGTCTGCCTGCCCGGGAAGGCCTCCCGGGTCGACCAGGACCACAAGTCCAGGAGCCGCGACCAGGTACGAGTTCGAGGATACGATATCCACCTTGCGGAGGAACGGATAGATCAACACCCCCCCAACGCCAGGGAGGGGCTGCCATACCTGGTTCACCATCTCAGCCAACTGCAATCACCTGCCTCATTTGGTGCACCCGGGATTCATGCGTGCGATCATATTCTCTTCCCCAGGAGCTGATATCTGATCCCCTCACATCAGGAGTGTCCCCCCATGCAAACCCCCGGGCCCCGCCAGCAGTTCCGGTTCCCCGCGCCGGTCAACGACCAGTGGAACTACCTCCTCTCCACGATATGGAACCAGACGATGCATCTCGTCGTCATACTGGATGGCAGGCTAGATGAGGGGAGGCTCCGCGATGCCGCTGAGCGTGTACTGGAGGCCGAGCCCCTCCTGGCCTGCAGGTTCGTCGAGGCCGCAGAGCCACACTGGGAAGCAATTCCCTCTTTTAGGCCGGAATCGATCTTCTCTGTCGCAGGGCAGGACGGGGACAGGGACCTTGCGCTCCGGGAAGTCCTTACAGGAAAGATCGACCCCGGAGCGGGGCCACAGGCACATTTCGACCTCGTTCACGGAGATACAGACATGCTGATCATCTCCCTCAACCACTCCGTCTGCGATGCCCGGGGCATCCTGCATGTATCCGGCCTGTGTGCTCGGGCGTACCGGGCACAGGGGAACAATTCCGGGTCTTTCCCTTCCGGAAGGTTTCCCTGCGACCGGTCCTTTCACCCGCTCCTTTCGGCCCTCTCCGATGAAGAGCGCGCGGTGGCACGCCACTGCTGCGATGAGCAGAGTGCGGAATGGGGGATGCCCTGGGAGCCGGGTGCCCCGGGCAGCGCGGAGTATTCCGCCAGGACGATTGGTCCCCCTCTGTTCAGGGCGGTAAAGGCATATTCCCGGTCAATGGGGGTTACTGTGAACGATATCCTCATCGCCGCCTTCTTTGCATCGGTGAGAAGAGAGATCCCGCACCAGGAAGACCGCGATTACCCTGTCCTCACCTCTACTGACCTTCGCCGTATTCATCCTGGCGTCAGGAGCCCTGCCGTTGCGAACCTCTCTGTTGCGTTCGAGGTATGGCTCCCTGCAGGAATGCCCGGCCGCCCACACGATCTGGTCCTCGCGGCACACCGCGTAATGGATGAGAAGAAACGCCTCCGCGTGGGTATTGGATCTGCGATACGGCTCGAAGAGATGTTTTCATCAGGCTTTGACCAGGTGCGGGAGCATCTCCTCGAGGCAAAACGCCGCAGCCGAATCGAAGGCTATCCAAAGAACCCGTTCATCAGCAATATCGGGATACTGCCCCACTCCTGCGTTGACTTCGGGTATCCCCATACGATGGCAGCCTATGTCGTCCCCCCGGTTGAGTATCCCCCGGGTTTTGGGATCGCTGCCAGCACATTCGATGGCACCCTTACGCTCTCGTGCGGCTTCTGCGATGGCCCGATTGCGGGCCGGACGGTGGAGAGGGTAATGACCTCGATGGAAGAGTTCCTCTCGACGCTCACCAGGGAGTAAGAACCGTCATGCCAGGGGTGTCGGGCGGGATTTAAGGGACGACGGCCACGATGATCGAGACCCACAGAGACACCCCGGCCCAAGGATGGGGACACGAAGGAAAATTCCCAAAATACTGCCAGTAACCCGATCCCCAGGCGCTTGTGACAGGGATATACTGAACTACCCCTCCTTTCCCCCGTGGTCAGAGGGGAATTATCCGGGCAACCCTCTCCCCGGTCTGGTATATGGCATACGTGGGGTTTCCGGTCAGATAGCCGCATATCTCCCCGGGGTTGATGCCAAGCATGCTCCCTTCCCGGTATACCAAGGGCTGGTGTGTGTGACCGGACACGACGATATCGTATACTCCACTCCCCACGCACCCGGCAAGGAGCGCACGGTCATGCCCGTGCATCAGCGCAACCCGCTCGCCATCAACCCGTAGGTCGGCAAAATACCCCGCAATCTCAATGTTCTGCTGCTCGCGGGAACGTGTCGCGAGCAGTTCGCGATCCCCGTCGTTGTTCCCGAACACCCCGACTACCCGTACCGGGATCCTCCCAAGGATAGGGATGACGAATGGCGCGATGTAATCCCCCGTGTGGAGCACCATGTCAACCTCCTCCCGGATGAGCGCCTCCACCGCGCGCCCGGTATTGGAGAGGTGGTCATGAGTGTCACCAATAATGCCGATCTTCATCTCGCATACTCCACATCCTCACTCCCAGGTATGACCACATAAAGGAAGCCTTATTGTCGCATGGACGCCATCTGGAGAGGATGAGCGAACGGGAGGATGCGAGGGACATCGTCTGCGGCCTCGAGCGGGCGATCACCGGCAACGACCGGGTTTCCAGGCGGAGGCTCCTCGACCGCCTGGTGGTGCTCCTTTTCACCACCGACACTGCAGCACCCGCGCTCGTGTCCCAAGGAGGGATACGGCTCCTTTTCGCCGCTGCAAGAGACAGGGACGAGAAGATCCGCCTCCACGCAGTCCATGCACTCTCACGGCTGGCCGATTCCGGGTTTTCAGAGGACCTGAAAAAGTCAGGGGCCAGGAACGTCATCGCACCCCTCAGGGAAGACCCCTATCTGCCGGTGAGGGCAATGGCCGAGAAGTTCCTGGACAAGCTGGACTGATCCCCCAAGTATTTTTTGTGTGTCAAAACCTCCAGAGGGATCCAGGTTACAGGCTTTTTCCGGGTGGAAGGGGGATTGCCAAAAAATACCCGGGAATGTGAGGAAGAAAGTCCCCTGGCGCAGCGTGAACCATAATTATGGATTGGCCATAACTCTTCGTCCATGAAGATGCGGATTGGCGGCGAGGAGATTGCAGGGGCCGACGAGCGCTGGATTCCCGTGGTAAACCCTGCGACTGGAGAAGAGATAGACCGGGTCCCGGAAGGGACTCTCTACGAGGTGGACGATGCCGTGAAGGCCGCGGAGGCCGCGTTTCCTTCCTGGGCGAAGCGGAGCGCAAGGGAGAGGGGCACCCTGCTCTTCCGTGGCGCCGCGCTCGTCAGGGAACGGCATGAAGATCTTGCAAGGCTCCTCACCATGGAGCAGGGCAAGCCCCTGAAGGAGGCAGTGGACGAAGTGCGGGGTTGTGCCAATGTCCTTGAATATTACGCGGCGATCTCAGGCAGCCTGACCGGTGAGTATATCCCCCTCGGAAAATCGGGGGATGCAGTGGTTGCGACCGAGCCGCTCGGTGTCTGCGGGGCGATTGCACCCTGGAACATGCCCGTGCTCCTGATGTCATGGAAAGTTGCTCCCGCACTTGTTGCGGGAAACACGATGGTATTCAAGCCTGCATCCCAGACACCCCTTACGAGTCTTTGCCTCGCCCACATCCTGGAAGAGGCGGGTCTTCCCCCGGGTGTGCTGAACGTTGTCACCGGGAGGGGAGAGGTGGTGGGTGAGGCGCTGGTCCGGCATCCCGGTATCGAGAAGATCTCTTTTACCGGAGATGCGGAGACGGGTCTCCGGGTACGGGAGCTCGCGTCCGTGTCCCTCAAGAAAGTCACGCTTGAGCTCGGGGGCTCAGACCCCATGATCGTGTGGAAGGATGCGGATATCGGAAAGGCCGTCGCGGGCGCAGTGCGGGGAAGGTTCTACAATGCCGGCCAGACATGCACCGCGGTAAAACGTCTCTTCGTGCACCAGGCCATCTGCGATGAGTTCATCCGCCGTCTCGTCGCACGGGTAGAGGCGCTGAAGGTGGGGAACGGACTCTCTCCCGAAATCGAGATGGGGCCTCTGGGTGGTGCACTCCAGCGCGACCGGATCCATAAGATGGTCGAGACCATGCGGAACCGCGGCCAGGGGGTAATTCTGACGGGCGGGATGCCGCTGAAAGGTCCTCTCTATGATGCCGGATACTTCTACGCCCCGACCATCGTCACCGGTGTCCACCCGGATTCATCTCTCCTCTCCCGGGAAGTGTTTGGCCCGGTCCTCCCCGTGATGTGCGTACCAGACCTGGAGACCGCGATCCGGAACGCGAACAACACCAGGTTCGGCCTTGGTGCCTCTGTGTGGACCAACGATCTCTCTGTCGCAAGGGAGGTCTTCTCGCGAGTGCGGGCAGGGATGGTCTGGGTGAACCATCACCTCTCCCTGCCACCCGAGATTCCTTTCGGCGGCGTGAAGGCCTCAGGGATCGGTCGTGAGAATGGGACGCAGGCGCTTGCCTCCTACACCCGAACGAGGACGCTCTTCATCGGGGGGTGAGAGAATTATGGCAGTGACCACGTTTTTCTCGTCTTCCCAGCCCATGGAGGGAACCCGCGTGTGGGTCTGACCCCTGCACCTTCTCTCGTCGCGCCGGCTTATGCCCTCCCGATGGGAGATGTACATGACACTTCACTCCGCCTGCATTACAGGAGTATTGATATGCACTTCCGCCGAATGACTCCTCCGGTGAGAAGCTTATATGACAGGAGATGAGATGCTCAAAATAACCGCTGATGAACTGGACCGGCTTCTCTCGCCGGCCCACGTCGTCGGCCAGGCAGTCGACCTCGGTGACAAGGCAGTCATCCCTATCGCGGAATTCGGTTTCGGAATGGGTGCGGGAGGGGGGAAAGGAAAGGACGGGGAGGGCGAAGGTGCCGGGTGCGGGGGGAAGATCGCCCCCGTGGCCCTTGTGCTGATACACAAGGACGTAAAAGGGCCGGACGGGATCCAGGTGCTCTCCCTTCACAGGGACAACCCTGTTGCACAGATCATCAATGCCCTCTCCGAGTCACTTGCTCCCCAGGTAATAAAAGCAATCAAGGCGATGTCGGAGTCAAAAGGCGCGGAAAAGGAGGAGTGAGACGGGTATTGCCCAATGGATCTCCCCGCGGTGATCCTCGTCGGTGCAATCATCCTTGCGCTCGCATCCCTCGAGCTCTGCCTGTATGCGGTCCCCATCCGGATAAGGCTCCACGTGGACTGTGCGCAAGACAGGAGAGCCGCGTTCATATCCGCCCGCTGGCTGTGCCTGGGTATCCGGTGCACGCTCTCCCGCGGGGAACAGAGCTTTTCTCTCCTCCTTGGAGATGTCCTGCTCCCGCTGCCCGCATCCCTCCCGGGAGCAACTCCCGGCACCGGGGGGATGCGGGATAGATCTCCAGAGGACCGCCGGGCGCACACGGCACTGTCATACATCCATTCTGCTGTCACATACCTCCCAGACCTGATCTCTATTGCAAGGGCCACCTTCAGGTCGGTCTCTTTCAGGAGGCTGGACTGCAGGGCAGTGATCGGCCTGTCTGGCCCCGCGGAGACAGGAATGCTCTATGGGTTTTTCTGGGCCGTAAAACCCCTCATCTGCAGGAATGGGCGAACCAACCTGGAATTGGTGCCGGATTTCACAAAAGAGCATATTGAGGGGCGCCTTGAACTGGACGCCAGGATCTCCCGACCATTCAACCTTGTTGCGAGGCTTGCGCGCCTCTTCATCCTGTTCCAGCAGAATAAAAGGCGCGATACGGAGAGCGTGATCACTCCATGATGCATAATAGCCAGGAGTTTGTGATCGGCCCGGTTTTGAAGACAGGCGGCAGGGCGGTACTCGCGATCTTTCGGCGGACCGTGATAAAGTGGCCGGGGGGGTATGTGGGATGCTGCACTCCGGTTGCACTGGTCGTCGTGGAGGCAGAAGAGTGCACTGTATGGCAACTAGATAAAAGCACCACCCTGCAGGAGATCGAGGGGGCGCTCGTGACAATCTCCGATTCTCTGGAACCCCATGCCAAAAGCCCCCAACCGTGTGCCTGATCCTCTGGATGCTCCCTTATGCCTTCAGGAATGGCAAGCGGTGACTGGCCGCCGGACTTCTATTCAAAAGAAGTGTTATTCGTGCCGCAATGCCTCAATCGGGTTCAGGTTCGAGGCTTTCCACGCCGGATAAAACCCCGAGAGCAGGCTCGTCCCCACGCCAAACGCCACACCATAAAAGATATAGACGAGGCTTGACGGCACGAAGAGGTACTTGGTGGTCTGAAGCATCACGAGACTCACCGCAAACCCACCGAAGATACTCAGCACCCCCCCGATAATGCTGCCTATGAGTCCAAGGATCAATGCCTCGAAGAGGAACATGCTCCGGACCTCCTTTCGCAACGTGCCGATGCTCCGCAACACCCCGATCTCCTTGATGCGCTCGGTGACCGACATCATCATGATGTTGAGTATACTCACCCCTGCAACGATGAGGGATATCCCGCCAATTGCAGTTGTGAACGTGGATATCTGCCCAAACGTCGTGAGGATGGTCTCGAGGATCGCCTTGGTGTCGATCACGTCCACCTCGGTCTCCCTGCGGTTCAGCTGCTTCTCGATGGCCGCCTTGGTCTGCTCGATCCGGGTGAGGTCCTTTACCTTCACGATGACCATGTCGTAGTCCTTCTGGTCGTACGCCTGCTGGTACCACCTGTCTTCCACGACGATCCCGAAATCGGGGTTGATGTCAAAGCCCATCCCCCGTTCCTTGAGGATCCCTACCACCCGGAGCGAGCCCTTGTCACGTATGGTGATGCGAGACCCGACCTTCAGGTTGTTGTCGGCGGCAAACTTCGCCCCTGCCATGGCCCCCGAGCTCCCCCGGAGAAATGTTCCCTCCTCGACCTCCAGGAGGAGGGGGATGTCGTCCGGTTTTAAGGCATATACCACCCCCACCATATCCTCCGTCCCGATCCTCATCCTGGCGGTTCCGGAATAGACCGGGATTGTGATGTCGGGCGCCACCGCACGCCTGATCTGCTCAACCTTCCGCTCCGTGATGAGCTCGCTGCTCCCACTGATCGAAGGGCCCATGCGGGTGCCTGTGTGGGGAGTGACGATGATGCTGTCTCCCACCGTCGAGAGGCTGTCGGAGATTGCGAGCACGAGGCTGTTGCCGAGGATCCCCATGGATGCGATGGCAACCACCCCGATGATGATCCCGATCACCGCAAGAAGTGAACGGAACCAGTGGAGCCGCACGTTCCTGACTGCAAAATCAAAAAATAATCCTCTTTGCACCTTGTATCACCGGTCCCGCTTTCCGCACGAACTCCTTTCCTTTTGAGTATGGTATGTCTCCCGTGCTATATCATTCTCATTCATAGCGCAGCGCCTCGATCGGCCTTATGCGGACTGCCCTTATCGCGGGGTAAAGGCAGGAGATGCAGCTTACCAGGATACCGAAGACGATACCGAGCACGATATACCCGATCCCCCGCAGGTCAAAGACTGTCACATCAGGAACGGCGCTGAACGACGAATAGAGCGTTGCAGCCACCACCGTGCTCAGGTAGTACCCGCCCGCGAGGGAGAGGACACCTCCTGTCATGCTTCCAAGAGATCCGATCACCATCGCTTCGTAGAGGAACATTCGCATCACCTGCCCTCTCCTTGTGCCGATGCTCCTGAGAATTCCAATCTCCTTTGTCCTCTCGGTGACCGAGATGATCATCACGTTCAGGATGCTCACCCCTGATACAAGCAGCGCCACTCCTCCGATGCCGAGTAAAAAGAGCGTAATTGCATCGTACGTGGAATAGAAGAGGTCAAGGATCTCCCTGCTGTCAAGGATATCGAACCTCTCCCTCTGGCGGTTCAACTGGGAATCAATCTCGGATTTCACCGCGGCCATGCTCCCGATATCCCTGACCTTGACCAGGACCCGGGTATAGCCCGGATCGTCGTGGCGGTCGACATACCAGCCATGCGTGACCACGACGGCATAGTCCGGGTTGATGTCGATGGCCATTCCCCTCTCTTCCAGGACCCCGACCACCCTTGCAGGCTCGCCTCCAAGGGTGATGATGTGCCCTGGTGCGATGTCGTACTCCTCTGCCAGGAGTGCTCCCACGAGCACCCCCACACCGGTCTCCCTGGGGTATACCCCCTCGCGCACCGAGAGGAGGAGCGGGATATGCTCGGACTTCAGTGCCAGCAGGATGACATATCCTCCCCTGTCCCTCATCTCAAGACGCTCGGCTGACTCGACCACCGGGATTACCCTGTTCGGGCCCGCTGTCTTCGTGATGCGGGCAAGGTCCCGCTCGTGGATGGTGGCACCCACTGCTGACCGGGGATCGAACGGGTCGCCGCTCGCGGCGGCAAGGTGAGGTGTGATGACAAGCGTATCACCGACATCTGTGACCATGCCCGAGAAGAGGAGGACGAGGCTGTTCCCCAGCAGGCCGAGTGATGCAATCGCAAATACGCCTATCATGATCCCTATTCCCGCGAGGAGGGAGCGCACCCAGTGCCGCTTCAGGTTCCGGACCGCCAGGGAGACGATGATGCCCGCCATCACTTCATCACTCGTGCCTCATGGCCTCGATCGGCGTAATCCTCGATGCCTGCCAGGCAGGATAGAGACCCGAGAGCGTGCTCACGATCACCCCGAAGAGGACCCCTCCCGCGATGAAGAAGAAGGTGTCAGGACCGAACACCGACGCACCCTCGCCGAACGTGGTCCCGGCGGTCATGACGCTGATCGCCACCCGGCTGATGAAATACCCTCCCACAATCGAGAGTATCCCGCCAACGATACTCCCGATCATCCCGAGCATCATCGCTTCGTAGAGGAACATCAGGAGGATATCCCTCCTGGAGGCCCCGATACTCCGGAGAATCCCCACCTCATGGATCCGCTCGGTGACAGAGATTATCATCACGTTCAGTATGCTCACCGCGGCGACAATGAGAGAGATTGCCCCGATACCCAGGAGAAAGAGTGAGATCTGGTCGTAAATCCTGTCATACTGCCTGAGCAGATCCCGCGAATCGAAAATATCCACCACCTTCTCCCTCCGGTTGAGGCGCTGGTCGATATCCCTCTTCACCTGGTCGATCTGGGATATGTCGGCAACTTTCACGACCACCTGGTCGTATTCCTTCCTATCTCCGAATGTCTCGAAGAACCACCGGTCCGTGACGACGAGAGCATAATCCGGATTGATATCGACTGCATAGCCCCTCTCCTCGAGTACGCCGGATACCCTCTGGCTCTGGTTCCCAATACCGATCCTGCTCCCGGGACCGATGCCGAATTCCCGGGCAAGGTAGTATCCTAAGAGGCATCCGGGGGCGTTTTCACGGAGGTACATGCCTTTCTCTACGCTGAGGAGGCCGGATACCTCCTCTGCGGGGAGCCCAAGAATGGTCACGTAGCCGGATTCGTCGCCAAATGTCATCTCCTCTGCACGCCTGAGGACAGGAATGACCCTGCCCGATCCTGCGACCTTCCTGATCACCTCCACGTCCGACTCGGGAATCCTGGCCATGACTGCCACCCGGGGGTCTCCGAAAAATCCCTGTCCGGCTGCGACGTGCGGCGTGACGATGAGAGTATCCCCCACGTCGCTGATGAGGTTTGCCACCAGAAGGCTGATGCTGTGGCCGAGGATCCCCATGGAGGCGATTGCCAGCACGCCGATGATTATTCCAAGAATTGCAAGAAATGAACGAACCCAGTGAATCTTCAGGTTTCTCTTTGCCAGGTCAAAAAAGATCATGTGATCTTTCCATCAACAATCCGGATGGTGCGGTGGGCAAAGGTGGCAATGTTGGGATCATGGGTCACCATGATGATGGTCTTGCCCCTCTTCTCGTTCAGTTCCTTCAGGAGCTCCATGATTGCAGAGCCGGTCCTCGTGTCAAGGTTTCCGGTCGGCTCGTCCGCGAGGAGGATCTCGGGGTCGTTGACGAGTGCCCGCGCGATTGCCACACGCTGCTGCTGTCCGCCGGAGAGCTCGCTCGGCTTGTGGGAATAGAACTGCTCGTCGAGGTCCATTGACCTGAGGACATCAATGCAACGGGCCGTGCAGGTGCGATCACCTGTCTTCAGGATAAGTGGGTACTGGACGTTCTCGAGCGCGGTGAGGAGGGGGATGAGATTGAACTGCTGAAAGATAAACCCGATGTGGTCCCTCCGGAGACCAGTCAGCTCGTCGTCGCTCATGGTGCTGACATCCCTCCCCCTGATGAAGAGCGTGCCGGCGGTGGGGGTGTCAAGGCACCCCATGAGGTTCAGGAGCGTGGACTTGCCGGAGCCTGAGGGTCCCATGATCGCGATGAAATCGCCCTGCATGATCTCGAGGGTCACGTGATCCAGGGCTACGACGTCCCCCCCGGGAAGAGGATATACTTTGGATACGTCCCGGAACTGTATAATCGCCTCCCCATCCGGCGACGTGATCATCTCTTTCTCCAGGAATACCAGACGATGCCCCCTATCACCGCCGCACATACCAGGATGACGGCAATAATGACGATTGGAAACTCACCATTCTCCTGCGCACCGGGCTTTGTCAGCGGGATATCGATCGTGGTAGTCGTGGTGTAGAGGTTGCCGTCGTTGTCCTTGTAACTGACCTCCACCGGGACCCTGTCTGTGCCTTCTGCCGTGAATGTGACCTCAAAGGCAGAGAAGTCATCGGGCTGCAGTGTTCCCACGACGTATTTCCGATACGGGTCAACCGGGACCACAGAATCGCCGGTGGTAATGACCACCGCGTTTGCCACCTCGAGGCCTGCATTGTTCACGTCACCCGTGAGGGAGTAGGTGTTTCCCTTCCTCTCGATTTGGATGTTGGAGAGGATGGGTTCGGCCCTTGTCTTGCTCTTCCCGAGGTCTATGGGGAGACGGATCACCTCGGCATGAGAATTGATCCCGTTCATGTAGTCCACGTGGATCTCAAGGATGGTTGACTGGTGGGGAGTGAGAGAGAAGGTGACTTTTTGAGACTGGTCGGGGGCAATCATTCCAACAAATATACTCGACGGGCTTGCCTCGATACCCTCGCCCGTGGGGTATACGATGACTCCCGACACTCCGTTATCCCTCGGGTTCCCGACAAGCACTTCAAACTGCTCCTTCTTTCCCCCGGTAAAGACATCGGGCTTTGAGAGGATTGAGACCTTCAGCGGCTTGTCCTGGACCTGCAGTTTGACGGGATACCGAAGATACCCTGCATCGCGGAAGTCCATCGAGAAGACGGGGTAGTATATGCCGTCCGGGACGGGGGCGCTGACAGTGAACGTGAAGGTCATGCGGTTCCCTGCACCAAGGTACATCGTCGTGTCATACGCCCTGGACTGTACCCTGATCTTCTCGTCGTACATCGTGACCCTGCTGATGGCCACGCTCTGTGCTCCGTTGTTGATCACTTCCACGGTGACAGTCCCGGTATCGTCGGTCATGAAGACCTGGGGGTCGAGCGTCACGTTCGTCACCATGACCTGTGCAGCCGCAGTCTGCTGCTCCGCCGCGGATACGGGGATGATGGCTACCATCGCGGCAATAAGGATGAAAAGCATGCACCGGTGGTTCATCTTTTACGCACCTCCCAGCATCGAAAAACCGCTGAACGTGACATACACCATATAGAGGATGAAGATGATCACAGGGACGACCACGGTGATGCAGGCCTGTTTCAGTGCAAGGCTGCGGGCCTGCCTGACCCCGAAGATCCAGATGTTCGCGCTCCAGACCAAAAATAGGATGGAGATTGCCATCGATACCTGGGTGAACTCCTTCATCGCGGGATCGAGCATCAGCTCCTGCATGGCTTTCTGGACCGCTGAAGCATCCTGGAGGTTCCTGACGAGGGGGACTGTGATACGTGGCAGGTAGGTGAAGAGTATCAGGGTTGTGATGACACTCCCGATCAATGTCGGGAGCAGCCCGTATCCCGTGTTGGCCAGGGTCCGCGAAAAAGTCCCGCTCCCCTTGAATATCATGGATATCACATGGAATATTGCCGCCATCACAAGCCACCAGATCACGAGAAATCCGAAAAACGCCCCGACCGCAGCCATGATGCCCATGAATGCCCCCACCCCTGCACCCCCTCCCATTCCCGAAAGCATCTCCGAGAAGAGAGACGATTGCGCATATCCCGCAACCGCCGCGACGACCGCCCCTGCGAGGGCTATTGCCGCCGGTATCTTCAGATCCGGTTCCTTCCCTTCAAGGCGTGAAAAAAAACGTTCCGGGTGGACCAGGAGGTCCAGCAGATTGATCATGGTACATACTCTTCGTCAATTGATATATGGCCTTTCTCTGCACCTAATCGTGTTCAGAAGAACTCCTTCCTCCAGAATATGATGATACCGATAGCCGACAGGGCGAGGGAGATGATGACCGTGACGAGGAACGCATAGGGTGTGTGCTGGTAGGGCAGTTCAACGTTCATTCCATAAATGCTTGCAACAAGAGTGGGGATCATAAGGATGATGGTCACCGTGGTCAGGAGTTTCATTACCACGTTCAAATTGTTGGAGATGACCGAGGCGAAGGCGTCCATCATATCGGAGAGGATGCTGCTGTAGATGTTCGCCATATCGATTGCCTGCTTGTTTTCGATGGTGAGTTCCTCAAAGAGGTCCCTGTCATCCTCACTCATCTTCATGCAGGACGACGTGTTGAACTTCTCCATCATCAGGGCATTCGACCGGAGAGAGGTCACGAAGAAGACAAGACTCTTCTCAAGCATCAGCAGGCGTATCAGCTGCTCGTTCTTCAATGCCTTGTAGAGCGCTCTTTCCACACTGGTAGTCATCCTGTTTATTTCCTTTAAGTAGCGTATGAATGCCAGCGTGCTTCGCATGAAGAGGAGCAGGACAAACCGGGAATGCTGATCTGTCGAGAAGTGCTTCACTTTGCCGGTCACAAACTCCTTGATGACATCCGACTCGTTGAGTGAAACGGTGATGAGCAGGTTCTGGGTGAAGATGATACCAATGGGGAGTGTGGTGAAGGGTATGTCTGCCTCTGCGGGCTCACGCTTCGGGCTCCGGAGCAGGATGAGGATACACCCCTCCTCGCGCTCGATACGGGCCCGCTCGTCGACATCGAGTGGATCGGTGAGGAAGTCCGAGGGGATATTGAACCACGATACCAGTTCCTCGATCTCCTTTGGGGTCGGGTTCACGACGTTGATCCAAGCCCCGCTCTCGTAGTTGTCGATCCGCTGCAGCCCCTCAGTTCCGCCCTTGTAAATAGTTATCATGGCTGCCCACTATCCCCGGGCTGCGGGAAGGATCGTGGCGGTTTGGAAGAGGGAATCCATTTTCCGCGTATTTCCCCCGATCACACGATCCGACTCTTCGAATTTACTCCATTCTGGTCGTTTTCCGGGATCTGCAAAATAACTTTCGATCTTCGGTCAGAAAAAAGCCATAAAAGGGGATTTATTCCCCGAAGCTACGCGTTGCCCTTTTCCACCACTGCAAGCTCCTGGCTCAGGTCGCCCGAGAGGTCCGTATCGATGAAACTCCCCCCTTCCGGCAGCGCCATGGTGAAACGGGGGGTGGTATCAATCTCCACTGTTGCGTTCTCGATGATGAAATCAAGGATATGGCCTCCACCGGTCCGGTCTTCGTTGAGGAAATGGAGGTGGAACCCGGGTACATTCAGTCCCCTTACAAAGTCGGGAGTCCAGAAACCGACGACTGTCCCCCTTGTCTGGCGGAATTCGAATATGGACTGGTTGGCAGCAGCATCCACGAGCCGGGAGTTTGGCATCTCCTGACGTGGGATGCTCCGGGCCCTGACGTAAGGGAACTCCCCGCGAATCTGGATCGCATACAGGTGGTTCCTGGATGGCAAAACTGCCTCAGCCTGCCTGGAAAAATCGCTGAAATTTGCCGCATACCTGACAGGGAAGGAAAAATCCTGCGAGAAGAACGTGACGGTGCCAAAGGGCGTTGTCATGTCATCGGTGACCTCAACGACCTGGCCGTCGGCCTTGATCTGGTAGAACTCACCCCCGAACGCGATCATCTCTCCGTCAAGCCGGTCGAACGTGGCAATGCCGAAATCGCCATGCTTTTTGACCTCGCCAAAGGCCATCGTACCCTCAAAGGACCCCTGCAGGAGGGCATCGATAGTGGATACCTGGTAGATGACTTCCTGGTCCGTTTCATGCATGGGCGTGCCAGCGAGCCAGAATCCCGCGGCACACCCGGACACCATGCAGAGAACACAGAGGATGGCGACCATCCTTCCATTCATTCAGGGTACACCCCCCTTTGCTTGGCGTTTTTTTGGGTCTTCTCCCATGCTCCACTCCCCTGCTTTTTGCTGCTGGTAGTGTTCGTCTCGATACATCTCAATACGCTCCCTTCATGCTGTGAGTCAGAGTTCCCCGATATCCTCCTTCCAGAGCGCGGGGTGTCGGGCGATGAACTCCCCCATCATGGAGATACAGTCCTCCCTGTGGAGGTCGATCACCCGCACACCTTTCGACTCAAGGAATTCCCGTGCCCCGGCAAAGTTCTCTGACTCGCCTGCCACCACCACGGGTATGCCAAACTGGACTGCGGCCCCGGCACAGAGATAACAGGGCATCAGGGTTGAGTACAGCACACTGTTGCGGAAATTCCCTCTCCTTCCGGCATCCTGAAGGCAGTCGATCTCCGCGTGAAGCACTGGGTTGCCCTGCTGCACCCTCCGGTTGTGCCCGCGGCCGAGGATGCGGCCGTCTTCGACCAGGACCGCCCCGACAGGTATCCCCCCTTCGGAGAGACCAGCCCTCGCTTCGGCGACGGCGCGGTCCATCCACTGGTGGTGCCTCGTTCGTCTTCTGCCTTCGCGGATCTCCTCGCCATCACCATCCATCCACTCACCCTCCTTCAAACCCCTTGAGAGCGGGCGAGAGGCATTCAAGCACCGCTGCAAGGCCTGAAAGGTGGAGGTTCATCACGACCGCCCCCACCACCTCCTGGCGGCAGGCCCCAGCTTCCCGGGCCATGCCGGCATGGAAGAAGACCCCGCGGGGGTTGCGGTTCGCTGTCTGGATGGCGATGTTGACGAGTTGTGCAGTCTTTTTATCAAGCCAGTCCTCCTTTTGGATGGCATCAACGAGGTCATCAAAGGCGCGGGCCACCCCGGGTGCTTCAGCGAGGAAGAGTTCCATGGGATTCTGGTCCATGGAATGAGTTGGGACCCAGGACATGACTATCATTTCCCCTGGCCTTCCATGTGGAGCATCCATTCCTGTTCCCACCACGCGATCCTTCCCCGGAGGAGATCGCGGGCAGCCCGAAACCCTTCCAGGACATCCCCTTTTTTTTCGTCCCGGGAAGGGCCGGGTCACAGACCATCTCCCTCTTTGCCCGGCAGGCATGAGGAACTGCAGCAGGGCTCTCCCAGTCCCCGAGGATCACCCGCACGTCGATTTCGCTGAACGGGAGGGAGGATAAGCCCCTCCGAGTACTGTCGGGAGATGTCAATTCCCACGCCCCTGCATCACCCTCACTGCAATGCTACCCGGCACTGAGGATTTCCCTCCCGCGCTGAACACCTCGGAGTGAGTGGGGGAGATTGGCCCGTGCAGTCCCCTCGGCCATCCGGGAACGGCCAGCATTCCGGGAACAGACAAAGAGTATCTTCGTGTTCATGCGAGAAACGGTGAGAAAAGACAGGGGGGCTCTCACCGGAACCGCCGGATGCGAAGGACCGCCTCTCGCAGGTTTTCCATAGAGGTGGCATAGGAGATGCGCTCCCATCCCGGGGTATGGAACGCCGACCCGGGTGTGACTGCAACGTGCGCCTCCTCGAGCCAGCGGCGGGCGATCTCCATGTCATCCCCTTCCACCTTGACGTAGGCATAAAATGCTCCGTCGGCGGGGGCGACCTCGAATCCCATGAGGAGGAGCTCCTGTACGAGGTAGTCCCTCCTCCGGTTGAACTCTTTTCGCATCACCTCAACACAGGACTGATCGCAGGTGAGGGCAGCCACCCCGCCGTACATGGCAAAGGTGGTTGGATGGCTGATGGAGTGCTGCTGGATCTTCGCCATCTGGCGGATAATGGGGAGAGGGGCGACCGCGTAACCGAGTCGCCATCCCGTCATGGCATAGGCCTTCGAGAAGCCGTTTACCGTGATCGTCCGTTCGGCCATGTCCCCAATCGACGCAAGCGACCTGGGAGTCTTCCCATAGACAAGCTTCTCGTAGATCTCGTCCGAAAGCGCGAAGAGATCATAGTCCACGCACATGTCGGAGACGAGCTTCATCGATGCATCGTCGAGAATTGCACCGGATGGATTCGAGGGGGAGTTGACCACCACCATCTTGGTGCGGGGCGTGATGCGGTCAAGGATGCTGTCTCTTACCTGGAAAGTCCTGGAATCGAGGGGGTGGTGGACAGGTCTTCCCCCTGCCATCTGAACGCATGGCTCGTAGGAGACCCATGCCGGGTCAAGGATGACCACCTCGTCTCCTGGATTCAGTACTGCCTCCATGGCATCGTAGATGGCGTCCTTGGCGCCACAGGTGACCAGCACCTGGTCGGGCGTACATTGAAAGCCATTCTCACGGTTGATCTTCTGAGAGACGGCGTTCAGGAGTTCCGGGATGCCGTTGCTCGGTGCGTAATGGGTCTCTCCGGCGCTCAGCGCCTCGATGCATGCATCCTTGATGTGCTGAGGGGTGTCAAAATCGGGTTCGCCGATGGAGAGGCTGATCACGGGTATCCCCTGCTTCTCCATCTGCCTTGCACGGTTCGAGATCTCGATGGTGGCTGAGGTCGCGATACCGGCGACCTTGCGGGAGAGCTCCCTCATTGGGATCGCTGGACCATCTTGACTGCCGACTCGACCGCACGGCGGGCATAGTCAATCCGCTCGTTCGCCTCGAGCCTCGTCATCCCTGGACCCGAGATGCCGAGGCTCACGGGCTTGTCGAACTCAAGCGAGAGGTCGATGATCTTCCGCGCCGCGTGCTGTACCACGATCTCGTCGTGCTGGGTGGCGCCCTCGATGACGCACCCGATGGTAACCACGGCGTCGACCTTCCCTCTCTTCAGCATCCTTTTTATTGCAAGGGGCATGTCGTATGCCCCGGGCACATACGTGCACTCTGTTACTTCGGCGCCGAGAAATGCAGCGTGTTCCCGTCCTTCCACTTCCATCATGTAGGTGATGTCCCGGTTGAACTCCGAGACCACGAACCCAAGCTTGATTGCCATCATGTCCTCCTGTAATCTTTCTCCTTCCTGCATGCTCATAACCATATCCCGAGGCGGTTCACCGGGCGGGGCCGGCATCAGGGAATCCCTGCCGCTGACCGGTCCCCGCCTGCCTGGTGAGATCTTTTGGGTGGAGCACCATTTTTACCGCGTTCTCCGCGTGCTCCCTTGTGCGTGACTCGGCAAGCCAGGCGAGCTCCCGGTCATCCTTTGCCTCGTCCTCGTGGACAAAGACTTCGACGATATGCGTATTGGTCATCAGCTGGCAGGTGATCAGGCCCATCGACGCCTCGTGGGCGCACATGCGGTCCTTCTCCTTTCCGCCCGGCATCCCGAGCGCCATCACAATATCGCACTTCCTCTCCTCTATCAGTTTCTTGCACGCGACAGGGAGATCCTTGATCCCCGGGACCGTGACCCTCTCGATTCCGACGCTCGCGTGCTTCTTTAATTCGTCGACGGCAATGCTTCCCATGTTCACCCGCGCAAACGTGGTGTCGACGACGCCAATCTTCATCCCAGCACCCCGGCGGCCTCCATCACGCCATCGCCCTTTACCTGACACCCGTGTGCCTTGAGGGAGTACTGGACTGCCGCGATGGTCGCCAGGATCTCGGGAGCGCTCACGGCGCCCATGGTGCCGATGCGGAAGATCTTTCCCTTCAGGTGGTCCTGGCCCCCGGCAATCTCGATCCCCATCTTCTTCACAGTCCCCCGGAACGCGGCATCATCCACACCGGGCGGGAGCGTGATCGCGGTTGCAGTGTTGGAATACGCGTGATCTGCATCGATCTTCGGAAAGAGGGGGAGGCCCCATGCACTGGCTGCTGCGCGGACCGCGTCGGCCATGCGACGGTGCCGTGCGATGCGCTCAGTAAGGCCCTCCTCCTCCATTATCAGGCACGCCTCCCGGAGTGCCATGAAGAGGGGGACCGCGGGAGTATAGGGGGTCTCCATCAGTTTGGCCGTTGCACTCTTCCTGTACGCGGCAAGATCGAGGTAGAATGGGCGCGGCTCGGTCATCCTCTCCCAAGCCCTTGCGCTGACCGAGATCGCGGAGAGCCCTGCAGGGGCAGCGAGGCACTTCTGCGAGCCGACGACGACAATGTCTGCACCCCATGCGTCAGCCCTGACCTCGTCTCCGCCGACTGAGGTAATCGCGTCCATCACCAGCATTGCATCGTGCCTGCGGGCAATCTTTCCTATCTTCTCAGCCGGGTTTTTGATCCCCGCCGAAGTCTCGTTGTGGACCAGTGTGACCATCTCTGCGCCTGAAGAGAGCGCTTCCTCGAGCCGTCCAAGGTTAAGAGGGGTGCCCCATTCCGATGCGATCTCCTCTGCAGCACCATACCGCTGTGATATGTTGTAGAGCCGTTCCCCGAACTTCCCGTTCACGAGGCATGCGATCTTCCTTCCCCGGCCGAAGTTGCCCACCGCCGCCTCCATGGCCGCGGTGCCTGACCCGCTGATCACAAAGAGGTCGTTCCCGGTCCCAAACGCAGTCTTGAGGATACGCACGCAGTCCGCATAGACCCCGGAGAACTCCTTCCCACGGTGGTTGATCGCCTGCCGCATCATCGCCGCCCGGACCCGCTCTGGCATGGGGACAGGCCCCGGCAGCATCAGGAGAGGTTCATTTTCCATTCTTACCAGCCCATAGTATTTTTATAACCCGGGCATATAAGTGTGGATGGCGAATCCAATGGTCGACGTAGCGATTCTCAGCGGATCGGCCTCAGATGCGGCCATTGTGGAGAAGGCCGCGGCAGTCCTCGATGCACACGGTCTCACTTATGACGCCAGGGTCATATCTGCCCACCGGGAGCCCGACAGGCTGGACGAATACATCAGGGCAAGTGACTGCAAAGTGTATATCGCCATTGCGGGTCTCTCCGCAGCTCTTCCGGGTGTGATCGCATCAAAGACAGAAAGACCGGTCATCGGCGTCCCGGTGAGCGGGAAAGTGATGGGTGGGCTTGATGCGATCCTCTCAATTGTTCAGATGCCAAAGGGTGTGCCGGTGGCCTGCGTCGGCGTTGATAACGGGGAGAATGCAGCCCTGCTTGCGGTGAGGATCCTCAAGCTCCATTAAGAGCGCTTCCTTTTCCCGGGTATTTTCGCATTCATGCACGGGGACGGTCACCGAAGCCGATCACTCCCCGGATGCCACTATCCTCATCTCCTCCGAACGCAACTTCTCTTCTCATGACAGGATCCGAAGAGAAGAGGACCCTATTGATAGTTTCCTCCCTTGCCTCGTTCCTCGTCCCTTACACTGTCTCATCCCTGAACGTGGCGTTGCCCGCAATATCGGGCGCATTCGGGCTCGACGCCATCACCCTGGGGTGGGTAACCTCGGTATATATGCTCACTGCAGCCGTCTGCATCGTCCCGTTCGGAAAAATCGCCGATATCTACGGGAGGAAACGGATCTTCCTTGTAGGGAACCTCCTTTTCGTGGCAGGGTCTCTCTTTGCAGCGGTTTCCTGGGCCGGGTATGCCCTCATTGCTGCCCGCATCGTCCAGGGCCTCGGCGGGGCCATGGTCTTCTCCACCTCGATCGCCATCATCACGGCAGTCTTCTCACCCGGTGAGCGCGGGAGGGCGATAGGGATCGTGACTGCCACTGTCTACGCGGGGCTCTCGCTCGGACCGTTCCTCGGTGGGATCCTCACGCAGCATGCCGGGTGGCCGAGCATCTTCCTCCTGAACGTCCCGCTCGGTCTCGCGGTCATCACCCTCACCTTCCTCCGCGTCCGGGGCGAGTGGGCGGAAGCCGGAGAGCGGGCGTTCGACCTCCCCGGGTCCGTCCTGTACGGGCTGATGCTGATCGGGTGCATCTACGGGCTCACGCTTCTGCCTTCCTTCTTGGGCATCCTCTGGATGGGTGCAGGACTCCTGCTTCTCTCTGTCTTCTTGTGGTGGGAACGTCGTTCATCGCACCCCGTCCTCGACCCTTCCCTCTTCTCGAAGAATCCCGTCTTCCTGTACTCGAACCTCGCTGCCCTTATCAACTATGCCGTGGTCTTCGCCGTCGGCTTTCTCCTCTCGCTCTACCTCCAGTTCATCCGCGGCATGGACCCACAGACTGCCGGGATACTCCTTGTGGCGCAACCGGTGGTCCAGACGCTCGTGTCCCCGGCGGCGGGCCACCTCTCCGACTCGATCGACCCCCGGATCCTCGCAACTGCAGGAATGGGTCTCTCCACCGCAGGTCTCGGTATCCTCGCACTCCTCTCCCCGGATACCCCCATCCTTGTGATCATCGGGGGCCTTGTCATCCTTGGACTCGGGTATGGACTCTTCTCCTCCCCGAACACCAACGCAATCATGAGCTCGGTGAGTGTCCGCCACCTGGGTGTCGCTTCAGGGATGGTCTCGACGATGCGGGCAATCGGCCAGATGGTCAGCCTTGCCATCGCAATGATGGTCTTCTCCCTGGTGATTGGAAATGTCCAGATCTCTCCGGACGTTTACCCGCAGCTTCAGGAGAGCGTAAACCTCTCATTCTCGGTCTTCTTTGTCCTTGGCCTCTCTGGCATCTGGGCCTCTTTCGCCCGCGGCAGGACGCGCACCCCCACATAATACTGCCCTGGAGAAGTGGCCTGTGTATCTTTGCTTCGGAATGGCCAGTGTTTTAAACAGTGAATCCCTCTCTTTCACGCTGCAAACGCAACGGGTCTTCCCCGCACCACTTTCTCCTGCACTCGTGACCAGGACAGGGAAGGAGACCGCACGCGCTACCCCCTCCAATGTCCGTGACCATCACCGGAACGATTGCAATAGGAGTGCGGGAATGATCCCAAAGAAAGGAGATTTGGGACCCTGCCTGAAAGTATCGAGGCGTGCCCGGCATACGAGTGCCCGAGTGAATGAGCGAATGCCACCCCCCTGTAAGGGGTGTCCTGAATTGATGCACGAGTGTTTCACCCGTATCAGGGATCCTGGAATCAGCGAAGAACAAACGCAGGAAAAGTTGCGAAGAATGGGAAAGAAATCAAAAAAAGAATATACGCTGATCCTGTCCCTTGATTTATCCCAGAAATACAATCAGATAAAGGCCCGGATTGCTGGCAGAGGAGAGGTTTGGAGCTTAATCTCTCTTCTTCTCCTTCTCAAAGACCTCCCGCACCATCTTTACCGCGCAGAGGTCCCCGCACATGGAGCATGTGTCAAGGTCGCCATCCCTCGCGTGGATAATCCTCGCATGTTCGCCAAAGAGCGCCAGGGAGAACTGCATCTCCCAGTCGAGGTCGCGGCGTGCATTCGCCATCTGGAGTTCACGCGGGTGCCTGAAGCCCTCCCTCGTCCTCGATATGTCCCCGATATGCGCGGCGATCTTTGCCATCCGGGTCCCCTCCACGATGTCGTTTACATCCGGGAGGGCAAGGTGCTCGCTCGGGGAGACCATGCAGAGGAAGTCGGCGCCGTGCATCGCCGCGACCGCGCCACCGATCGCAGAGACCAGGTGATCGTAGCCTGGCGCGATGTCAGTGACGAGGGGGCCGAGGAGGTAGAGCGGGGCGTCATTCGAGAGTTCCTTGATCACCTGGACGTTGTACCCCACCTGACCCAGGGGGATGTGTCCCGGCCCCTCGATCATCCGCTGGACACCTGCGTCAAGCGCCCTGCCCGCCAGCCGGCCAAGGGTCAGGTACTCGACCGTCTTTGCGTGCCGGTCAGCGTCCTGTATGCATCCGGGGCGCATGCCGTCCCCCAGGCTTACCACGACGTCGTATTCCGAAAGGATCTCCAGGAGGTAGTCATACTCTGCGTAAAGTGGGTTCTCCTCCCCTCGCTGGACCATCATTGCCACGTGGAACGCGCCTCCCCGCGAGACCACCGGCATCACCCGGGGGTCGGCGTGGAGCGCTGCGAGGGCGTCATGGTTCACCCCGCAGTGGAGGGTGAGGAAGTCTACCCCGTCACGGCAGTGGTCCCGAATCACGGAGAAGAGGAGATCGGCATCGACGTCAGCCGCGCTCCCCGCCTTCCGGACCGCCTCGTAGACCGGGACGGTCCCGACCGGCACGTCCATCGAGAGGACCATCCGCCGCACGGCAGGAAGGTCCCCTCCCGTCGAGAGATCCATCAGGGTGTCGGCTCCGTTCTGAAGGGCCGCCCTTGCCTTGGCCTCCTCCAGCGCCGGGTCGCAACGCTGTGCGGAGGTGCCGATGTTCACGTTGACCTTCACCCTGCATCCCTCCCCGATGCCGCACGGCCGGTGACTCCTCCTCGGGTTGGCGGGGATCACCAGCCTTCCCCTCGCAACGGAGCGGGCTGCCGCCCGTGGCTTGATTCCCTCCATCCTGGCGACCGCCTCCACGCGGGGTGGGAGCCCGGTAAGGCATTCACGGATGATGCTAGGCATGACAGACATTTTGGTCTGCAAACCTAAATTATTCTACCATGCCAGTCCGGTGGATACCAGGTGGGGGGTTTCTCGGCAACTCCTACCTCGTGGGAGGGGTGCTCGTGGACGCAGGAGTCCTCCCCACTGCAATTGAGCGGTACAGGGAGCAGGTCAGGGAGATCGTGCTCACCCACTGCCACTTTGACCACATCGCGTATGTGCGCGAGATTGCAAGGATATGCGACGCTCCGGTATACATTCACCGGCTCGATGCTCCCGGCCTCTCAAGCGATGCCATATCCCTCTCGATGCACTTTGGGTCCAGCGCTCCCCGGCATCCCCCCGGCCGACTCCTCGAAGAGGGAGACAGGGTCGGGGACCTCCTGGTCCTGCACACGCCCGGGCACACCCCCGGGAGCATCTGTCTCCTCCACGAAGAGGAGCAGGCCCTCCTTTCAGGGGATACTGTCTTTTGCGATGGAGGATTCGGACGGTTCGATTTCCCTGGCGGGAGCAGGGACGACCTGGCGAGGTCACTTGGCCGCCTCTCATCGCTTGAGATCGAGGGGCTCTATCCCGGTCACGGATCGCCAGTGGAACATGGGGGGAGCCGGCATATCCTCGCCGCGAAAAAACTCCTGGACATCACGTATGCATAGGGGCATCTACTGCCTTGTCTTTCGAAACGCCGCCTGCAGCGTGAGAGTTGGGGCGCTCGGATGTATCGAGTTCCAGGGGGGATTCCATGTCTATATCGGCTCCGCGCTTGGTCCCGGAGGGCTTGCGAGGGTCTCACGGCATATCCGGTGCAAAAAAGAGGGTATCGGAAGACCCCGGTGGCATGTTGATTACCTTCTTGCTTCCGACACCTTCACCCTCGAGAGCGTATACTGCATCCCGACAGGGGACCGCCTCGAGTGCAGGCTTGCATCACTGATGCCGGGGAGGCCGGTGCATGGGTTCGGCTGCAGCGACTGCGGCTGCCCTTCCCACCTCTTCTCCTTTTTGCGCCATCCGCGAGTGCATATCGACAGGGCCGCATCAATACTTGGCCTTTCTGCTCATAGCAAAACTATCAAAACGTAAGAGGTGAACTGTTAGTCCATGAGCGTGCTGGGTATTTCGGGGAGCATGCGCAAGGATGGCAACACCTCCCTGCTGGTCAAGGCCGTGCTGGAGCGCTGCGAGCGTGCGGGCATCAAGACAGAGTTCATCTCCCTTGCCGGCAAGGAGATCAAGCCATGCCTCGGCTGCGAAAAGTGCAAGGAGAAGGACTGGTGCGTCGTCAAGAACGACGACTGGGGGGAGATCATGGAGAAGGTCCTCGACTGCGAAGTCCTTGTAATCGGGTCCCCCACCTACTACTTTGACGTCTGCGGACACCTGAAGAACTTCATTGACCGCAGTTACTCGCTCTACCACAGGAGGAAACTTGCAGGGAGGAAAGCGGTCGCGGTGGCTGTATGCGCCAACAAGGGTGGCGCAAGGACCATCGAGACCCTCGAGGGCTTCCTCAACTCCCACGAGTTCTCTTACCTCGGGTGGGTGCGCGGTAAGGGCTACCTTGAAGGAGACGTTGCAAAAGACGCACGAGGCCTGAAGAGGGCGCAGGAGATTGGCGACAAGATTGTGCAGCTTCTGAGCCCCCACGATTAACCTTCTTTCCATTTTCGGGGGCATAACCAAAGCCGAAGAGGAGGGCGGCAACGAGCATGTACCCTGCCTTGCGGGCGAAGGGAGGTCACATGCGGATCGCTTGCGGGATTTGAGGCCTTCCGCGCAGAAGTTGAGGGGGGACGCCCAATCAGGACTCGCCGGGAGTGGTATAGAGCGTGGTCCTCTGCCGGAGCGTCCGACCGATATCCTCGGCCATGCGGCGCATCTCGGCGGGGTCCAGGTAGTCGGTGTCCGTCGCACCGGCACCTTTTGATATGCTCTCCTCGAACATCGTTCCGCCGAGGTCGTCTCCTCCTGCGATAAGGCACATCTGCGCCATTTTAAGCCCGAGCTTCACCCATGAGACCTGGATATGCGGGATATTGTCCAGGAAAAGGCGGGAGACGGCGGTCATCAGCAGGTCTTCTCTTCCCGTCGCCCCGGCACGGGCCTGCCCCCTTCGAAAGAGCGGTGTCTCGCGGTGGATGAAACTGAGCGGGACGAACTCGGTGAACCCTCCGGTCTCGTCCTGGATCTCCCTGATGATCTCAAGGTGCCGTGCCCGGTCCTCCACGGTCTCGCAGTGGCCGTACATGATGGTCGCCGTTGATGGGATACCGAGAGAATGGGCCTCCCTGATAATTCGCACCCATTCCGCGGTCGATACCTTGCCTGGACAGATAACCGCCCGTACCCCGTCAACGAGGATCTCTGCCGCAGTCCCGCAGAGGGATCCAAGGCCCGCCTCCTTCATCATCCCGAGCATTTCGACCGTGGTGATGCCGCTCTTTCTCGCCCCGTAGGCAACCTCCATCGGGTTGCTCGCATGGATGTGCACGCCCGGTGCGCCTTGCCGTATGCAGGTGAGGATCTCCAGGTACGACCCTGCATCAAAGTCGGGATGGAGGCCTGATACCGTGCAGATCTCGGTCACACCCCTCGCGCGTGCGAGCGCCGCCTTCTCTCTGACCACCTGGGCAGGGAAGTGGTACGCATCCTCGTCGCCGGGTTTTCGGGAGAACCCGCAGAACCCGCAGGAATTGATACAGAGATTCGTGACATTGATGTTCTGGTTGCGCACGTACGTGACCTCATCTCCGACGAGGCGCTCCCTCTGTTCGTCCGCTGCGCCCGCCACCCGCCAGACATCTCTCCCCTTCACCTTGAACAGTGCTGCCGCCTCCTCCCGGGTGAGCCTGTGGCCCTCCCGTACATCGCCAAGCAACACCTCCAGGGTTCTTCCCCGGAACGGGGACGGTGCGACCGTGCTACCGATTGACATGGATCCTCTGACAGAGTGGTGCGGTCATGCCTATAAAACCCCACTCCATGGCATTCATCACCAATGCGTGACAGATCCCTTTTGCATGCAGGAAGAACAGGTCTTGCTCAGGAACTCGGTGGGGCGAGGATTCGTGATCCCGCTCGGGCCGGTGAGCCTTGTCGGGGTCATCGCTGCGGGAGGACTTCTGGGATGTGGTGCGATCGATGTCGCAGCCCTTGAGAAGTTCGGTTATCCGGCTGCTCGTGTCAGGCCTTCACGCGGTTCATCTGTGTCAAACATTGCGGAACTGCTGGAGGGCGTGGTGAAGGAAGCAAACGAAGGGGCAAAAAGACGGGGTGTCGCGGTGGGGATGACGGGAAAGGATGCACTTGACCTCCTCTCCTGATCATCCTTCTTCTCTCTCATCCTGGAATTCGTCTCCCTCCACGCCATTTCCCCTCCTCCTGCACCACCCTTTCCCATTCCCGACGCAGACGTCCAGGGTTATCTTCTTGCCGTAGATCAATGCCTCCGCGCATTTTCTCCTTGTATCCTGCAGGTCTCTCCAGAGGGTTCGCCGCGAGATTCCCATCACCACCGCTGCCTCTTCCTGGGAGAGCCCCTCGATGTCGATCAGGCGCAGGATCTCGAGTTCGTCCTGGCGCAGGATAACCTCGTCGACCGGGACCCCCAGGATGCTGCATGGTTCAAAGCACCTTCCTGCAGTCCTCTTTCCGAATTTTCTCCCGATTCTCGGCCTCCCCCTGTGGGGGTTCCTGCTGCAGTCATCCGGGCACATACAAAAGACCTTCCGCAAGTCGTTTCCCTATATTTGCCAATTCTCTCGATGCCGGGCTGTCTCTCCGGGTCACGAGGACACCGTCCCTGACCGCATGTATCACCGCAGGGTCGAATGGAATCCGGCCAATCACGGGGATGCCTTTCTCTTCGCAGAACAATTCGATCTCCCGCGTATACCCGGGATGGAGATCCGCCCGGTTGATCACCACCCAGTGGGAGAGCGAGAAGCCCGATGAGACCGTCACAAGCCTGCGAAGGTCGTGCAATGCGGCGACTCCAGGCTCTGTCACCATGACTGCCGCAGAGATCCCACTCAAAGTGGAGATGACCGGGCATCCTATCCCGGGAGGCCCGTCGATGAGCAGGAGATCCCGCCCCTCCGACTCTTTCAGGGCTGCCTTCTTCACTTCGTGGACGAGGAGCCCTGAGTTGCCGGAACCGGGGCAAAGCTCCGCATAGACGAGAGGGCCCCTCTCCGTCTCGGCGATCAGGATCTCTCCATCCTGGTGTTCGAGCAGGAAGATGGCCCTCTCGGGGCACACATCCCTGCACACGGCACATCCTTCGCACCGGATCGGGTCTGTCCTGTATGTCCCTCCCCCGTCTTGGGATATCGCATGGAATCGGCATGCCGCCTTGCAGAGGCCGCATGACACGCATGCCTCTTCCCGTATCCTGGCCTTCTTCATCCCATAGAACGGGACCCTTTTCTTCTCCCTTGGCGAAAGGAGGAGGGCAAGGTTTGCGGCCTCCACGTCGCAGTCCGCAAAGGCCAGTCTCCCCGGCAGGATATCGGCCAGTGCAGCAGTCACCACGGTCTTGCCGGTGCCTCCCTTGCCTGAGAGTACTGCCACCTGCAGCATTACCTCACTCCGGGAAGCGCAGAGGCCCTGGTAAAGAGTTTCAAAAACTGGTCTTTCATGCCCGGCATCCTGTCTGTCACCAGTTGTCCGCTGTTTGCGGCTTCCGCGATACCGCGGTCGAATGGGATGGTCATGAGTATCGGGAGGTTCCGTGCCCGACAGAGATTTCGAATGCTCCCTTCATCCCCCATGCTCCGGTTGATCACCACTCCCGAAGGCACCCCGAGCACCTCCGCCACGCCTGCAGCGAGGATGAGATCATGGAGCCCGAACGGCGTGGGTTCGGTCACGAATATACAGGCATCCGCGCCCTCAAGGGTCTCTACGACAGGACATGCGGTTCCCGGAGGTGCATCGCAGATGACGAGGTCATGACCCGATGCATACGCGAGCGCCTCCCGGATCACATGGGGGCTCATTACCTCGCGCTCATGCAGGACTCCCGTGATGAGGACCAGCCCGCTGCGGGGCGTTGAGAACGCCACGTGGCCGATGGATCTCTTCTCCATCGTGATGGCGCCTTCCGGGCAGACCAGTTCGCAGCCCCCGCATCCATGGCACATCGCCGGGAAGAACAACACCCGGTCTTTGAGGACCACGATCGCCCCAAACTGGCAGGAATCTCCGCAGTTCCCGCAATGAGTGCACCGGGAATTGTCAAATGCGGGTACATCGGTCAATACGGGGAGGGTTTTCTCCTCCGATGGAAAGAAAAGGTGCGCGTTCGGCTCCTCCACGTCGCAGTCCACCAGCACCACCTCCCTTTCAGAGGCGAGGACTGCTGCCAGGTTTGACGCAACGAGGGTCTTTCCCGTCCCCCCTTTGCCGCTGGCCACCACCAGTCTCATGGTATCCTTATGCGAACTTTTTGAGCTGTCCCGAGGTGAACTTCTGGTAGGCGTCTCCGGCAGTTCCGTTCTCCCTGTACAAGTAAATCTCTATCCCTGCCGCCTGTATGACTGCAAGGGCGTTTCCTCCGACGTTTCCGGTGATAAGCACGCGGGTCCCCCTGTCGATCAGTACCTGGGCAGCGCGTGGTCCTACCCCGCCCGCAGCGTCTGCGAACTCGTTTGCAACCGCACTCCACTCTCCCCCCTCGGTATCCCTGAAGAGGAAATAGGGTGATCGCCCAAACCGTTCTTCCGCCGGGTCCTTAGGCCTCGGACCTTTTGCGGTGACACATACCATCATGATGAGATATTTTTACTCATATGAGCATATATATGTGGGGATTGTGTCCCACGCTCACCTGTTCGGAACAAATGAGGTCCTCTGGCGCCGCATTCCTGGACCTGAATCAGCGTTTCCTCGCGTATCTTTCACACAGGTGTGACCATCCAACAATTAAAGAAACACCGGGCATGAAATAGTACATCAATGGGATACTCCCACCTCTTTGGGCCGGTCTTGTCCCGCCGACTGGGACGATCTCTTGGCGTCGACCTCGTTCCCTACAAGGTGTGCACCTTCGACTGCGTGTATTGCGAAGTCGGGCATACCACTGCAAAGACCCTCCAACGGCAGGAGTTTTTCCCGCCGTCCGGGATCGAAGAGGAACTGAAGCGGTTCTTCTCCACCAATCCGGTCCTTGATTACGTCACCCTCTCCGGGTCAGGGGAACCAACGCTTTCGCTCTCTCTCGGGAGAGTGATAGGATTCATCAAGACCCACTTCCCTGTGTATCCACTCGCAGTCCTTACCAACGCGAGCCTCCTCTGGGACCGACATGTTCAGGAGGAACTTCTTGCATCAGACGTAGTCCTCCCCACCCTCTCCACCGTCGACGAAGAGATATTCCAGCGGATACACAGGCCCTCGCCCGGTATTTACCTTGGAAAGATCCTGGAGGGGCTCAGGGAGTTCCGCGCGGTCTATCGCGGGGAGATCTGGGTCGAGGTCTTCCTCATCCCGGGCGTGAACATGGACCGGGATCACCTTGCAGCCCTTGGAGACGAGATTGGGAGAATCCGGCCTGACAGGGTCCAGTTAAACACCCTGGACCGCCCCGGAACAGAGCCATGGGTCCGCCCGGCAACCCCGCAGGAGCTACAGGACGCTGCCCGGATGCTCGGTCTTGCGAGCGCGGAATCCATCCATCCCGCCGCCTCTCATGGCCACAGGGGAGACGCGTCCCCTGACCCCGCCTCCGTGATCGTGGAGATGATCAGTCGCCGTCCCTGCACCATAGGCGACATCTCCCAGGCGACCGGGCTGCACCGCCAGGAGGTGGGAAAACTCCTGAGGACGCTCTCCGGGGACCCCCGTATGAAGACAAGGAGAGGGGAGCGTGGGATCTTCTACTCTTGGGCAGGGGACTGATCATCTGCGAGGGTATAGTCCGTCAGCCTGCGCCGGAGCACTCTCCCGATATCCTTAACCATGCGTTCCATCTCGCGAGGGTCAAGAAACTCCGCCCCAGACGCTCCTGCATCGCCTGATACGTCGTCCGAGAACATGGTCCCCGCGAGGTCATTTGCTCCTGAGAGGAGGGCCATCTGGGCAAGTTTCACCCCCAGTTTTCCCCACGAGACCTGGATATTCCTGAAATTGTCAAGAAAGAGACGTGAGACCGCCGTGAGGAGGAGATCCTCCCTTCCGGTCGCACCCGCTGGAGCACGTCCCTCGAGAAAGAGGCGGGTATTCTGGTGAAGGTACGAGAGGGGCACGAGTTCTGTAAACCCTCCCGTATCATCCTGGATTTCTCGGAGGATCGAGAGGTGGGCAACCCTGTCTGCAGGGGTCTCGCATGATCCGTACATGATGGTGGCAGTGGTGGGAATGCCAAGGCCATGGGCCTCCCTGATGATCCTCACCCATTCCGCTGTTGGCACCTTTGCCGGGCAGATCACCGCTCTCACCCTGTCCACCAGGATTTCCGCGGCAGTACCCTGCAGAGAGCCAAGCCCCGCCCGCTTCATCGCCTCCATGACTTCCCGGGTAGTGAGGCCTGACCGGGCCGCAGCATGGCTCACCTCATCAGGAGAGAAGGCATGGACATGCACCCCAGGTGCATCCTCCTTCACCCATGAGAGGATCTCAAGGTAGCGCGCCGCGTCGAACTCGGGGTTCACTCCCGAGAGGAGGCATATCTCGCTGACATTGCGCCCGAGGGCGAGCCTCACCTTCTGCCTGACAGTGTCACGGTCATCGCAGAATGCGCCCGGGTCCGTGGCCTTTCTGCCAAACGCACAGAAGCCGCAGAGGTTCTTGCAGATGTTGGAGAGGTGCAGGTTCTGGTTGCGGACGTAGGTGACCACCGGCCCTGCCCTCTCCTCTCTCACCTGGTCTGCGGCACTGCACACCTCAAAGACTGCCCTGCCCCTGGTGGAGAGGAGAAATTGTGCTTCCTGTTGAGAGAGCCGGTGCCCGGCGACCGCATCGGAGAGAATGGAGCGAAGGTTCATCGTCCTGCCATATCATTTCTGTTTCTTTCCTTTCAGGCGTACCTTGCCCTCCTTGCGCCCCCTCTCCTTTTTCCCTGCATAGTATTCCCAGGCCAGCATGAGGGCGATGAGGATGATTGCGACCGGCACGATGTTCAGGGGGAGGTACCCGAGGAAGGGGATGGAGAAGAGCGCCTTGCCGACGACCCATTCGTCTTTCACGGGCATGATAATCTCGCCAGGCACCGACGAGAGATATCCCCCCTGGTCACTGACAAGGTTGTTGTCCCCTTTCGTGATATAGCCGGGATGTGGCGTGATAAGCGAGGTCTTTACAAGGTATCCGTTTTCGGGATTGGCATTTTCCGGCGTGACAATGGTCCCATCCTCCAGGACAAGGCTGTTGTTCTGGATCGTGGCCGGAACGTACCGGACCGGGGTCACCTGGCCGCGGTAGAGATTGTAATACTTGGGGATATTCTCCCCGGCATCGATGCGGTCCATGGCCCTGTGGATGATGGGGTGGACTCCTGTCGTCAGGAACGGGATGTAGACCGGGGGATTTGGGGCATCGTTCGGCCGGTAGATGAGGACATCCCCGTAATCGTCATATTTTTGGTACCCCTGTTCCTTCCCGCTGGCCCAGCTCTGCAGGTCACCAAACCTGTCGGCGCTGACCACGAAGACCAGGTCCCCGACCTGCATGTGCGGGACCATGCTCTCTGACTCGATTGTCACGACCGCGGGCCACGTCCCTGAGACAAGAAAGAGGGCAAGCGCGATTCCACCCACGACCCCGGCGACCCACACAAGCTCCCTTGCGAGCGATACCCAGGGATTCTTGCTTGTCTTAAACCGTTCCCATAGCCCGGGCTTACTCTCTTCGGGCTTTGTGCGCGACATTGTTGGACTTTAAATATTTCCTCCGGGGCCATATAAGGGATTGCACGGGTGCACCCCCCACCAGGGGGTGAATCCGAGAGGGACGATTATACCTTGGCCCCCCCCCGAAAGATCAGGCACCGGTGGGGAAGAGTGAAAATCCTATATCCGGGCCCGTCGATATAGATCCAATGCTCGATGCGGCCACCATTGTGCAGCGGTTTCTTGCGACCAAGATGCAGGTGCACCCAGAGGTGGTCCGCTATCTCTCCGAGAAGGATGACCCTGGCCTCATCGACCAGATCATCGCAAGCGTTCCTGGTGATACCATCGTTGTGTCCGTGCAGCACATCCCCGGCCTTCACCAGGACCGTGACGGTGCCAGGTTCCTCACCGACCCTTCATGCGAGGTGATACGGGGGGCGGCGGGGACCACAAAGAGCATCTCGCACATCACGGATTACTGCCATTATTTCCGCGACAGGTACCAGCGGCTTGGAGAATGCATCCGGCCGAGGGCTTCACCCATGCCCATCGAGGCGCTCAAGAAAGGCTCCCGGTACCGCCAGGAGGCCTGCTCCATCATGGGTCTCGTGATGGAGTCCAAGACGACCACAAACGGGCACCGCATCGTGGAGATCGAGGACTCGTCCGCGTCGATCTCCGTCCTGTTTCACAAAGAGCGCCCGCAGTTCCAGGAAGCTGAGACCCTGGTCCCCGACGAAGTCGTGGGGGTGAGGGGAACGCTGTCGGGCGACGGCCGTCTCTTCTTTGCCGAACAGCTCTTCAGGCCGGATATCCCGCTCACCCACGCTCCCTTCAGGAGTGAGACCCCGGGGTCTGCGGTGCTGATATCCGACGTCCATGTCGGAAGTGACACATTCCTCGAAGATGCATGGAGCCGCTTCGCGGACTGGCTCTCCGACTCGGACGCCTCCTACCTCCTCATCGCAGGGGACCTCGTGGACGGGATTGGTGTCTACCCCAACCAGGAGCAGGAGCTGACCATCACCAATATCTACGAGCAGTATGAGGTCTTCGGATCGATGCTCCGGGACCTCCCCTCCCGCATGAAGATTGTCATCTCCCCGGGCAACCACGACGTGGTCAGGGCAGCGGAGCCCCAGCCCGCCATACCCCCCGAGTTTACCGCGAATTTTCCTTCAAACTGCGTCATGGTGGAGAACCCCGCGCTCGTCAGCCTTCAGGGGGTGAGGGTGCAGATGTACCATGGCCGATCAATCGATGATTTCATCAGCCTCATCCCCGGCGCTTCTTACGAGAATGCCGCGCCCATGATGACGGGGATGCTGCAGAGGCGGCACCTTGCCCCCACGTACGGAAAAAGGACGCCGATCGCGGCAGGAAGAGAGGACTCCCTCATCATCGACCCCATTCCCGAGGTGTTGCACACCGGCCACGTCCATATCATGGGGGTCACCGATTACCGCGGAGTGCTGTGTATAAACTCCGGCACGTGGCAGGGCCAGACCTCATTCCAGAAGCAGATGAATATCACGCCCACCCCGGGGCGGGCAGTTCTTCTCGACCTCCAGACCCTCTCCACGCGGGTACTTGACTTTACCTGACGCGTGGCTCCATCGCTCCCTGTTGCATTTCCCAAATCATCTCGTCCTCCGCCGTCCTTTCTCTTATCACGCGATTTTCAGCCATCGAACAGGCTGGTCTTCTCCCCTTCCCGCAGAATCCATCCTCAACTGCTTTCATGTAGTTTTTTATGTACCAGGGTCGATTCATCTGAGATAATCATCTGGTATGCGTGGAGAATCGGACATTCTCCGGAGGTTTTGTAAGTATGGATATGTTCTTCATTGTTCCCGTCTGTGCCCTTCTGGGCCTGGTCTTTGCCGGGTACTCCTTCATGCTCATGAAGCGGGAGGGCACAGGGACTGAACTGATGCAGAAGATTGCGAACGCTATCCGGTTGGGGTCAATGGTGTATCTCAAAAGCCAGTACAAGGCAATCGCAGTCGTTGTTGTAATAATCGCCGTCGTGCTCTTCCTTGCACCGGGAATCCACCCCCTCACGTCGGTTGCATTCCTTGTAGGTGCGGTCCTCTCCGCACTTGCCGGCTATGTGGGTATGACCGCCGCCACCATGGCCAACGTGCGGACCACCAATGCGGCGCGGGAAGGAATGGCGAGGGCGTTCAAAGTCTCATTCTCTTCGGGAATGGTCATGGGGCTGCTCGTCGTCGGCCTGGGCCTGCTCGGCCTCTCGACACTCTTTTTGGCGCTCAACACCCTCACCAATCTCGGGCTTCCGGAGATAATCAGCGTCCTCTCCGGGTTCTCCCTCGGTGCAAGTTCGATTGCCCTATTTGCCCGTGTCGGGGGCGGTATCTTTACCAAGGCTGCCGATGTGGGAGCCGACCTGGTCGGCAAAGTTGAGGCGGGAATCCCCGAGGACGACCCGCGGAACCCGGCAGTCATCGCCGACAATGTTGGCGACAACGTGGGCGATATCGCAGGGATGGGTGCCGACCTTTACGAGTCTTACGTCGGCTCAATCGTTGCCACCATGCTGATGGGAGTCTCTCTTGTCGCGACCACCCAGTTCATGGGGATCGCGCCTCTGAACCTGGTCCTCCTGCCCATGTTCATCGCGGGCCTTGGGATTGTCGCCTCCATCATCGGGAGCTTCTTTGTCCGGACATCAAAGAACGAGAGCAGCGCCATCCACAAGGCCTTCAACACCGGGACATTTGTGAGCCTCATCCTCACCGTGATCGCCGCCTATGCGATGGTCACCATGATCCTTGGTCCCCAGTATATCGGGGTCTTTGTGGCAACCATCGCCGGTCTCGTCGCAGGGTTCCTCATCGGGCTTATCACTGAGTATTACACCTCCTACGAGCGCCCGCCGACCCAGAAGATCGCAAATGCGTCGGAGACTGGAGCGGCAACCAACATCATCACAGGGCTCGCAATCGGGTTCGAGAGTACGGTCTTTCCCGTCATCATCATCGTCGCAGCAATCCTCATCGCCGCCCAGCAGGCCGGCCTCTACGGCGTGGCAATAGCGGGTGTGGGGATGCTCGCAACGCTCGGCATCACTCTCTCTGTCGATGCCTACGGGCCGGTCGCAGACAACGCCGGCGGCATCGCCGAGATGTCCCACCAGCCTAAAGAGGTCCGCGGCATTACCGATACCCTTGATGCGGTGGGGAACACCACCGCCGCCATCGGCAAGGGCTTTGCGATCGGCGGAGCTGCGCTGACTGCCCTCGGCCTCTTCGTGGCCTATACCCAGGCAGTGAACATGGAGATCGTGAACATGCTTGAGCCGGTCGTCTTCGTCGGTGTCCTCATCGGCGCGATGCTGCCGTTCCTCTTCTGCTCCTTCACGATGACTGCGGTAGGAAAGGCGGCAGGGTATATCGTCCAGGAGGTCCGGCGCCAGTTCAAGGAGATCCCGGGCCTCATGGAAGGCAAGACAGACCCGGATTACGGCGCCTGTATCACCATCTCCACGAACGCAGCCCTCAGGCAGATGATTGCTCCCGGCGTGCTCGCGATTGCCGCACCCCTTGTGGTCGGGCTCATCCTTGGCACCCATGCCCTGGCCGGCCTCCTGATGGGTTCAATCTCCGCAGGGTTCATTGTCGCCGTGATGATGGCAAACACCGGTGGAGCCTGGGACAATGCAAAGAAGTATATCGAGCAGGGGCATCTGGGCGGAAAAGGTTCGGCTGCCCACAAAGCCGCGGTCACCGGCGACACTGTCGGGGACCCCTTCAAGGACACTGCGGGACCGGCCCTCAACATCCTCCTCAAACTGATGGCCATCGTCTCCGTCGTCTTTGCGCCGATGTTCCTTGTCTAATCTTTTTTTTTCGAGTCCCTGTTCTCTAAACGTCACAGGAAAACCTTTTCCCAAAACGAGCGGATATCAGGAAGGAACTTCAATCCAGTCACTCTCTCTCAAGCCACGCCCGGAGGACTCCATCAAACACAGGCACTTCCCTGACTGGTACCGGTACGAAATTATTCCCTGGAGAGCGAAGAACTATGCAGGTAGTTCGTTCCACAACCTTATTGGAAATATGGGCCTCTCCTGCAATTCTTCAAAAATTCCTCATTTCGATGCCCGGGCGACATTTTCAGAGCAGTTCCACTATTGGTAGTACAAGAATGATTCCCCAGCCATTCTGATGGTCAAGGGAATGGCTGATATGAGACCGCGCGAATTCTCGAAGAGATGAGACACCCCCGTTCTCGCATTTCCGCATGAACAGGCGAAGGGGCCAAAAAAAGAGCCTGAATGCAGAACAGGATGCGATTCATGTATCAGGTGTTATCCCGGCTTCTGGATCCCGATCCTCTCTAAAAACATCCTCTGGAGCCTCAAGTCTGTCCCCAGTTCAGGATGGAACGCGAGGGCCATGTGAGGGCCCTTTCGTACCGCGACGATACCGGCATCAATGCGGGCCAGCACTTCGACCCTATCACCGGCGCGAGTGGCCACCGGCGCCCTGATAAAATATGCATGGTAAGGCGAATCAAGACCCGTGACAGAGATGTCAGCCTCGAATGACTCTTTCTGCCGCCCGAATGCGTTCCTCTTGACGGTGATATCAAGGAGCCCGAGTGTCCTGACCCGGGGGTCATCGACACGGCTGGCCATCAGCACCATGCCTGCACAGGTCCCAAAGATTCCGCCCTTGAACTGGAGAAGCGGTTCGTATAACCCGTTCTTCTGTATCAGCCGGGAGATGGTGGTCGACTCCCCTCCGGGGATCGCAAGGGCTGAGAGCCCGGTGAGGTCATCCGGGTGCCTGACCGGGATCACCAGATCTCCTTCTTCTCCAACCTGCCCGAGCGCCGCACGAAAACCGCGGATGTGCTCGCTCACATCGCCCTGGAGCGCCAGGACTCCGAGTCTAACGCCCACGGTACTGGAGCACCTCGTCCTCGCGCAGGGTATGGACGTCGATCCCCTTCATCGCCTGCCCGAGCCCCTTGCTCACCTCGGCGATCACGCGAGGGTCGTCGAAGTGGTTGACCGCCTCCACAATCGCCCTTGCCATCCTCTCGGGATCGCCCGAGTGGAAGATGCCGGATCCCACGAAGACGCCGTCTGCCCCCATCTGCATCATCAGGGCCGCATCAGACGGCGTCGCGATCCCCCCGGCCGAGAAGTTTACGACCGGGAGCCGGCCCATCTTCACGGTCTCAAGGAGCAGCTCGGATGGCGCCTCGAGCTCGCGGGCACGTGCGACAATCTCCTGGGGACTCTTCCCCTGAAGTGCGCGGATCTCCCCCATGATGTTTCTCATGTGGCGGACCGCCTCCACCACGTTCCCCGTCCCTGCCTCACCCTTGGTACGGATCATTGCGGCTCCCTCGTGGATGCGACGGAGTGCCTCTCCCAGGTCGCGTGCACCGCATACAAACGGGACCTTGAAGGATGTCTTGTCGATGTGGAACTGCTCGTCGGCAGGAGTCAGCACCTCGCTCTCGTCGATCATATCCACGCCGAGTGACTCGAGGACCTGGGCCTCCACGATGTGCCCGATGCGGACCTTGCCCATCACCGGGATGGAGACTGCATCCATTATCTCCACAATGATGGCCGGGTCTGCCATTCGGGCAACCCCGCCGGCCTTCCGGATGTCGGCTGGGACCCGCTCCAGGGCCATCACTGCGACGGCACCGGCCTCCTCGGCGATTGCCGCCTGCTTCGCGTTGACCACATCCATGATCACCCCTCCCTTCTGCATGGATGCAAACCCCCGCTTCAGGAGCTCGGTGCCAAATCTCAGTTCCTCGAGTTTCATATGCTTATATAATTGTGACGAGCAGGGCCAAAAATATTAGTACCATCAGCAGCAGGGTGACAATCAGCGTGCATGCACGCGCTGCCGAGAGGATGTCTGCTCCGGCTTCCGCGAGGGTCCGGTCCCCTGGGCCTATGGAGTAGACACCAGGCTTCTCGAACCTGGTGCCTGTCCCTCCGGCCATCACTGCCATGGGAAGACCCCCGTTGCACCCCGGCCGCGCTCTCCCGTCCCTTTGCAGGCACTCCCGCGCAGGGCCAAAGCGCCCACGGGCAGCAAAGTAGAGGAGGAGTACTGCGGCAGTAAGCCGTGCCGGCAGGTAATTCAGGGCGTCATCTGCCCTTGCAGAGAACCACCCGAGTCGCTCCCTCTCGTCTCGGTACCCGAGCATCGCATCCATCGTGTTCGCCGCCCGAAACACTGCGGCGCCGGGAAGACCAAAGACCGTGTAATAGCAGAGGGGAGAGACGATGCTGTCGACAAGATTCTCCGAGACTGACTCGTACGCGGCGGAGAGCACCTGCTCCCGGGAGAGTCCCGAGGAATCCCTGCTGACGAGGTTCTTCACCTCCAACCTGCCATCGTCAAGGCCTGCTCCAAGCGCACGCTCCACACTGAGGGCATGCTCCTCGAGCGACCGCCATGCAAGGCACGATTTCAGGAGTACCGGGCCTGCAACCAGGATCACGAACCATGGGAGGAAGTGTTCGGCCAGGATGAATGGTATGGAGAAGAGGATGACCGTTGCTATCCACATCGCCGCTCCCACTGTCCGTTGGAGAGCCACGGGATAGCGATCGGGCCTCCCCCACAAAGAGATGAACGAGCCGAGGAGTGCGACAGGGTGGAGCCTGCTGTGGGGATCGCCCGCAATACGGTCGACGAGGAGAGCAAGCGGCATCACAAGGGGTCGGATCCAGAACATGCGCAGGTCAATCCGGGAGAGAATCTGTTCAGGATCTCACGCTGAGAACAGAAGAACTATTCGAAGACCCCCAGGTTCACTCATTGGAGCAATGAATCCCGCGGGGTGACTGCGGATAGATGGTCTCTTTCCAAGTGTGAAGCCGATTTCACGGCACTGTGCCGGAAAAAGGGTATGATATTTGAGTTGCCGACCTGCCCGGTTGCATCGGACCGGGGTGATCGATCACTCCTGAGGAGCCCGTGGAAGGAGATCCGGGATCCCGTCCTCAATGGGGTACTCAACCCTGCAGGCTGCGCAAAAGAGCCCTCCTTTGAGGATCTCCACCTCGTTCTCCTCATTCACCCGGAGCTCGAGATCCCCCTTGCAGACCGGGCAGCAGAGGATGGGGAGGAGGCTTCGCTTCATCGCTCGCCCCTGATATCGATGATGTTTGAGACATCAGGCCCGGTTGAGATGAGGGTGATGGGGCAGCCAATGTCCTTTTCTGCGTGGTCCAGGAAATCGAGGGCTTTCTTTGTGAGCTGGTCGTACCTGGTGAGGCCAAAACAAGCCTTGTCTACGCGATCAATGCCAGTGATGGCTGCCTGGGTGCACCCGTTGATCATGGCAGAGTAGCGGGCCATTGCTCCGTCCCACTGGCCGATGCGCCGCTGTCGATGCGTCACGGTCCCGAACTCCTGAATGCCCATGCGATCCGAGACATCCCTCGCCATCTCAGTTGAGAAGGGGCCTTCCCCCACACGGGTAGGGTATGCCTTGAAGACGACGACGACGTCATCGATCCTCGTCGGTCCCACACCGTTGTCTGCAGCGATTTGCGAAGCGGAGGTGTCCTTGCTTGTCACGTACGGATACGTCCCATAGTAGAGTGATATTCCAAACCCCTGCGTCCCTTCCAAAATCACGTTCTCTCCCCTGTCAAGGGCGGAATTTATCTCCCGGGGGACATCGGTGATATATCTGTGGAGTTCAGGCACGTCCTTTGCCTGCCGGGCCACCCTCATCACCCGGTCGGCATTGGCAGGGCCGCACCCGCTCCCGGTGCTCCCGATGGTCTTGGCGAGGTGGTCGCTCTGCTTGTCCCGCTGGATATGGGCCTCCTCGATCACGGTGCACCGCCCGTCCACGAAAATCCTGTCGCCCACCCCAAGAACCTCCACCTCATGCGCAAGGACCCTGGGGTCAACGAGGACACCTGTGCCTATCATCAGGCGGGCACGCGGGTAGACAAACCCTGACGGGACCATGCGCACCCCGTACTCTTTCTCCCCCATCTTCACTGTATGGCCGGCATTCGGACCCACACCTCCACGGGAGATGATGGTGGGGTGGTCCTGGTGGGCGATGTGGGCAACGATCTTGCCCTTCCCTTCATCGCCAAAAAATCCGCCGACGATTATGGTGCAGGTCATGGTACAACCATATACTATAGGTCCGGGATGCGGATAAAAGTATATCGGGTGGCCTTTGACAGGGGATTCTGTTCACGATACGTGGTGATTTGCCCCGATCAATCCTGATGGAGACCCGAGCGTGTCTCGCTTCACGTGGAACCCACTGTGATGAGGAAGGTCCCTTGAGCACTTTCCCGGCAGGTGAGGTTTTTGGAACAATGAACAAGGGCCCCGCACGAAGGTGTGCTCCTCCCGCCAATTGGAGTCCATGTTAAGAGGGGGGGCGCCCTTCTCCCTTCACTTCAGGCGCCGGATGAACGCTTCCATCCTGCGGACAGCTTCATTGAGGTCCTTTCTTGATACGGCGTATGCGCAACGGAGGTGGCCGGCTCCACCCTGTCCAAAGACGCTTCCAGGCACCACGGCCACGTGCTCCTCCTTGAGGAGTTGTTCCGCAAATTCGTAGTCCGAAAGTCCTGTCTTTTCCACCGAAGGAAATGCATAAAATGCACCTTCAGGAAGGTGGCAGGGGAGACCGATTCGGTTGAGGCTCTCCACAAAGAGGTTTCGCCTGACCCGGTACTCACTGACCATGCGGTTCTTCTCCTCCTCTCCCCTCCGTATCCCTTCAAGCGCGGCAACCTGCCCCATGACGGGAGCGCAGAGCATGACGTACTGGTGTATCTTCAGGGCTGCATCGCAGATCTCTTTTGGCGCGCAGAGGTACCCGATCCGCCACCCCGTCATCGCGTAGGCTTTTGAGAACCCGTTCAGGGTGATCGTGCGGGCCGCAAGGTCCCCTACCGTCGCGGACGCCACATGGGACCCCTCGTACGTGAGTTCTGCGTACACCTCGTCGCTGATCAGGACAAGGTCGTGGTCGCAGACGATATCCGCAACTGCCTGCAGATCTTTCTTCCGCATCACCGCACCGGTGGGATTGTTGGGGAAGTTGATGATCAGGGCCTTGCTTTTCCCGGTCATCCGCTCCATGAGGATATCGGCGTTCAGGCGGAACTGATCCTTCCCTACGCAGGGGACGGGGACCGGCACACCACCGGCAAGGGTCACGCACGGCGAGTAGGAGACGTAGCAGGGCTCTGCCACCAGCACCTCGTCTCCAGGATCGACCACCGCGCGGATGGCAATATCCAGCCCCTCCGAGACCCCGGTAGTGATGATCATCTCCTCGTCCGGGTGATAGGAGAGGTGATAGTGATCGCGGAGATAGCGGGACAGGGCTTCACGGAGTGTCTGGAGCCCGCGGTTGGAGGTGTAGGATGTTCCTCCCTGCTCTATTGAGTAGATGCTGGCCTCGCAGATGTTCCATGGCGTCGAGAAATCGGGCTCTCCCACGCCGAGGGAGATCACCTCTTCCATCGTGAGCGCCAGGTCAAAGAATTTTCGAATCCCGGAAGGGGGTATCTCCCGGCCTCTCTTCGAGATATAGTCTCTCATCCGGGCCCCTCACAGGGAATAGGGTATCCGTTCGCTCCCTTCTTTCTCACAGAAGGTGCGACCGTGCTCCTTGTATGACTTCATGATGATGTGGGTGGCAGTCTCCCTTATGCGGTCCATGGGCGCGATATACTCTGAGACAAAACGGGCCACCTCCTGCATGTTCTTCCCGGTAACGGTCAGCTGCAGGTCATAGGTCCCAGTGATCAGGCGCAGAGATCGGACCTGCCTGAACCTGGCAATCCGCTCTGCGATGCGGTCATATCCAAAGTCCCGCTCAGGATTGACCTTCAACTCGATGATAGCGGACACTTCTCCATTGCCTGCCCGTTCCCAGTCGATCACGGCGGAGTAACTGCGGATTACCCCTGCACTCTCCATTGCTGCGATCCGTGCCTCGATCTCTTCGGGGGCGATCTCGGCCATCACGGCCATCTCGCGGGTGGTCAGGCGGCTGTTCTCCTCCAGAAGCTGGAGCAGAAGAAGGTCCTTTTCGTCCATTATCTCTTCACCTGAACAGGGACCTGCACCACTGGACATCCCTGGCGGCAAGGCCCTGGGCACTCAGCCGGGTATCCGCAGTGATGACATCCCATATCTTATGGATATTGGTATCAAACCACATCTCTTTTGTCCTTCCATAGCGCCCCCGGCTCACCACTCTCGTATTGATCACACCCAGCATGTTCAGTTCCGAGATGAGGTCGGTGATACGGCGGTGGGTCAGTATGTCGAGTTCCATTGCGGGCGCGATCTCCTTGTAGATCCTGCTCACTTCTCCACTGGTGAAGATGGTCTGGCCCATCTGATCGAGGAGGAGCATGGCGTAGAGGACCACCTTGCTCTGGGTTGGGAGAGTTGCGATGCACTCAATCATCGAATCGGCCTCGATCTTGGCCTGGGCACTCTTCACATGCCGCTCACTCACCCTGTCCGATTCGTCCCGGTCTGCAATCTCGCCGGAGACCCTGAGGAGGTCAAGTGCCCTCCTCGCGTCCCCGTGCTCCTGCGCGGCAAGCGCGGCACAGAGAGGGATGACGCTCTCCTCAAGCACCCCGTCAAGGAACGCCATCTCCGCCCGCTGCCGCAGGATGTCACAGAGCTGAGGCGCGTTATAAGGGGGGAACACGAGTTCTTCTTCGCTTAGTGAGGAGAGCACTCTCGGGTCAAGGAAATCCTTGAACGAGAGATCGTTTGAGATCCCTATCATGCTCACCTTTGATTTCTTGAGGTCAGAATTGATCCTCGAGAGGTTATAGAGGGTCTCGTCTCCACTCTTCTTTACCAGTTTGTCAATCTCGTCCAGGACGATGATCAGGACGCCGCCCATAGCCTCGAGCTGGTTCTTGAGTTCCATGTACACCTGGTCTGTCGGCCACCCCGTCATGGGGATGTGAGTCCTTGCCTTGTCGCTTGCAGTCTCATCCTCTCCGAGCAGGGTCTTTGAGATCTGGGCAAGGACCCGGTACTGTGTGTCGATAACCTCGCAGTTCAGGTGCACTACCCGGCAGATCGTCCCCATGTGTATACCCGCATTCTCAAGCTCGGATCCCACATACCGGACACTTGCGGTCTTTCCCGTTCCCGTCTTTCCATAGATGAGTATGTTTGAAGGGGTCTCGTTCCTGAGCGCGGGTGCGAGGATAGCGGCCACCTGGTCTATCTGGGGCCTGCGGTGGGGGAGGATCTGTGGACGGTAGGAGTGCCGGAGTACTTCTCTGTTCTTGAATATTTTATTGGTCTCAAGGTATTTTTTGAACAATCCGACCGATGCATTCTGTTCCTCAGGCATCCTCTCCCCCTGGGAGATGATCATATGCACCCTTCAATGAAAAAGGTGCCTGTTTGATTGGCATATAAACCCCTTTGTTTCCACTGGAGAGAGTGATAAAAAAGGGTTTTTTTGGCTACCTGGTTATTTATAAAAAGATTTGTGCCGAGGTGAAATGCCAGGTTTTCCACAGGAGTTTTTCTGGAGGGTATGGAACCCCGGACCCCTTTATTTCCATTGGAACATGTTGATGAACTACTCTCTTTGAGAGAAGAATGAAGAAGAACTATTCATCTTTCTATCTTCTCTTTCTCATATAATAATTCATTGAAATAATTCTGTAAACATTGAGAATTACCAGCATTTTCTGAACAAGACAAAAAAATATAGATAAAACTATAGCAAAAATAAAACCAATTTCACCGGTGGAAACACAAGGATGAGCCAAATCAACGCTCTTTCCAGTGGAAACAAGGGGGTATAGAGAGATGGAGAGCCTGGTTTACCACATCATCTCTGGTGATTCAAGATTAATACCACCAGCCTATATATTTACTGCATTTACTATATATCAAGATGAAAAAGGAGGACTCCGCAGAAAAAGGAGATGGACCACGAACTGAAAGGCGGAAGACCTTACCAATTGCAGCAGACCCCCCCCAATTCTTCCAATGGAAATAAAGGGGTCCAGGTCATCACTGTCCAGGGAGGCACCTGCCGCCTCTGAGTGCCGTTTATTCCTGAAGAATATGCTATAATAGTGTATGCAGGTCCACCACGAACGACCGGTTCACATAAGCGCCGCAGTAATCACTGTGTCCAGTACGAGGACCACTGAGAACGACAGCAGCGGAAAGGAGATCATGCACCTCCTCGAGATGGCGGGAATCAGTGTGGGAATTTACACCATTGTCCGCGACGACATTGAGGAGATACGAAGGGAGGTGCTCACGTCTTTTCGCTCCTGTAATTGCGTTATCGTCAACGGCGGGACCGGTCTCACACCCGATGATTGCACGATTGAAGCAGTCTCCCCCCTGATGGAAAAGAAGATTGACGGATTCGGAGAACTCTTCAGGGCAAAGAGCATGGAGGAGATTGGCACACCTGCCATGCTTTCCAGGGCCGTTGCCGGCGTCTGCCATGGAAAGGCGGTCTTCTGCATACCCGGCTCCACGGCCGCAGTCACACTGGCCACCCGTGATCTCATTATCCCGGAACTTCGGCATATTATCAGCCATGCGACGAAGCGTCACTGAAATGAAAGAGGTACCCTCCTCAAATTTTCATGGCAGGAAATGAGAAAAGGACTCTTAACGGTAGACCTCGAGCAGGGCAACCCTCTCCAGGACAAGCTCCGGCAGACGACCTCTCCCAACGACCTCGACCTCCTGGGGGGTAATTGAGAAGAGGGTGCAGAGGTGTGCCGATTTTTCAGGCGGAATGACTTCCCAGTCCTCGTTTTCGGCGGGGTCACAGAACTCCATAATGTCTTTTCGGGTCGGTCCATCGTCCGGGCAGATGCAGAGGTATGCAGCATTCTCGCCCGGTTGCAGGCCAAACTTCATCCCCTGCACGATCTGGCGTGAACCAGCAGCATAGAGGAGGGCCTCCATCTCGACGCGGTTTGAGATCATGGTCTCCTGTTCAAGAGCCCTGAACGCGTGTCGGAGGGCCGATTCTGCATGGGCTCTTCCGGCCATGTGCTGCGCATTGAAGAAAATGACATGTGTGCCCCTTCGCGAGGATATCTGATGGACTTTTTGAAGGAACTCCTCAAGGTCGGGTATCGCGATTCTGACCTGGGAGATCCCGCAGGCCAGCATCAGTCCTCCTCACCAAACGAGGAGAGGGTCGCCTGTCCTGCAGTGGGAAGGGGGTCGTCTGGCGCGCCACTCCCCTCACCGAGCTCGCGCATGACCTGTGCTGCGATACCCCTGCCAAGGATGGCAGCGAGTCTCCCGCTCTCTGCATGTCTCAGTTCGTCTGGGCTTGTGATCCCATTGTTGAAAAGGCTCCGCGCACGGACCCGCCCGATCTGCCTGAGGCGGACCAGGGGCAGAAGCTCCCGCTTCACCCCGTGCTTCATGCATACGCCGTACTCCCTCACATCGCGGGCAAATCGCGGCGCGAACATCCCGGCCAGCCTCCCGGACGCGTGGAGCAGCCAGTTGACGCCCTCGACCAGGTTGAATATGTCCCCGGGCCCGACCGAGTATCGTTCACAGATGGTGGCTTCAGGCACCTCCAATGACCAGTCGCGAAGGAGCATGGCGGTCTTGAGCGCCCTGAAATACTCCTCCTCCTCCCCGAATCCGAGCGGGACCCAGAGCTCGTCCTCGTGTTCAAGCAGGAACCGTTCGAGATACTGGAGATCGCGGTTGTTCACGTAGAGAGTATACATATCCGGCGTACTGCAGATGGTCTGCAGGAGCCCGATATCTGAATATTTTCCGGCGGAACGCATGCTGCAGACGATGGATTCCGCTCCACGCGGATCAATATAGAGCTGTGAGACCAGGCTTCCGTATTCTGTTGGAGAGAGATGCCCATCATTCTCCACCACCATCTCAGCGTTTTCGAGGAACCGCAGAGCGCTCCCGCTGACTGAATCGATAAGCCTGCTCCCACGATGCTGGGAGCAGTAGAAGGTCCTGGCCAGGAACTCCTGGATCTCTCTTTGGCTTGTGGCAAAGCCCGAGGCGATGAGCGAAAGGACATGGGTCGTCAGCGCAGACTCATTTGCGCACTGCGAGTTCACGTCCTCGGGGGATGCATGGATATAGAATTCGAAGAGGCTGCACCGTTCCTCCTCGTCCTTCGCGATGAGTACCGCCTCACCATATGGGTCAAGCCCGGGGCGCCCGGCTCTGCCGGCCATCTGGTGATATTCCCGGGCCGGGATAGGGACCATTCCCGCGCCGGTCTCGTAGCGCCTGAAATCCCGTATAACGACTCTCCGCGCGGGGAGGTTGAGCCCCGCAGCGAGTGTCGGGGTCGAGGAGATACAGCGTATGAGTCCCTTCCTGAAACCCTCCTCGACGAGAGCACGTGCTTCCCTGGGCAGCCCCGCGTGGTGGAACGCAGCTCCCATCCCCACGCAGGTGGCAAGGCCTTCGCCTGTCATGGTGCTGTCCAGTCTCTTTAACCGGTCACGGTACCTGTCTAGTTCCGGATCCTCGCATTTCAGGGCCTTTGCAGCCCGTTTTGCGAAGGCTTCGGCGTTCTTGCGGGAAGAGACAAAGAAGAGACACTGCCCCCCCTCTGCGACGGTGTCGAGGAGCAGGTTGATATCTTCGTGCCTGGATATGGGCATCACCACCCGTGACTGGTCGTCGAACCGGATCTCCCCGTCCATGTAAACCCCCTGCCGGAGGTCGACTGGTCGCCAGGTGCTGGTGACAAGGGAGGCATCAAGCCACCCGGCGAGGGCCCGCGGGTTGCCAATGGTCGCGGAGAGGGCGATGACCTGCATTCCGGGGTTCCTGGCTCGCATCTTGGTGATCACCATCTCGAGGGTTGGTCCCCTGTCGGGAGAGTCCAGGAGATGAACCTCGTCGATGACGAGCAGCGAGATGTCCGAAAGCCATGGTGCCCGGTTTCTGATAAGGGAATCCACCTTCTCGCTCGTTGCGACGATGATGTCGTTTCTCCCCAGGTACTCGTCGCGCCTGTCGAAATCTCCTGTAGAGATACCGACCCTTGCTCCTTTATTCCCAAATACATCGTATTTTTCGCTCGCAAGGGCCTTGAGCGGTACAATATAGAGGCTCTTTCCACCCCGGGACGCATGTGCGTGCATGGCCATCTCGGCAATGAGGGTCTTGCCGCTTGCAGTGGGGACAGTGACGAGGAGATTTGCCCCTTCAAACAGGCCTTTTTCGACACATTCTGCCTGTGGAGGGTATAGGTCCTCAATTCCGAGTGTCCGGTATCTCTCTTTCAGGGAGGGCGGGAGCGGGAGCGAGGCAACCTTCATTTACGACCCCATCTTTTCCAGTCCGCAATGGCATGAGTGCGCGCATTTTATTAAAACCAGGACGATACAGGGGGAGCGATTTCCAGTGGAAATCACCCCTCCCCCGCCGCGGATAGCGCACCTGGTATTCATCGTGGACAAGGCCTCGTTCAATAGTAGTAATCGATCATGTCCTGCTTTGCGTCCTGGCGTTTCTTCTCCAGGTATGAGAAGACCGCCTCGTGCGGGGAACCTTCGAGGAGCATGTCGATTGCCGCACGGGCGACCTTCATCTGTTCCGGGAGACCTATCAACGCGATGGTCTTTCCCATGACCGATATCTGGGTGTGGGTCATGTGCTCGATCTGCTCCCTCGCACGGCCGTCTCTACCGATGATCCGGCCCCGGAGCCGGTCCATCTGCCTGGGGCTGTCCGCAAGCCCGGAGAGGTCGATTACCTCGAGCAGCAGGTCTTCGTCGTCGAGCAACCGGAATGCCCGTTCCGGGGAAAATCCCCGGTTCACCGCCTGTATCACCTCGACCGCACGGAGAAACGGCACGGCGTCTTCTCCCTCCACGCGGACGATTCCTTCCTGGCTGTCAATGGAGATGACAGTCCCGGTCTTCTCTTCCAGTTCCTTCTTGATAAGGCCGCCCTTCCCGATCAGAACGCCGATCCGGTTGCCGGCGACCTTGAGCTCCTGCATCATGTGTCTCTTCCCTCGTCTCTCTTGAGTGTGTTCTTCTGTTCCGGGAGCGCGATGCCCGTCACATCGGAGAATATCTCCCGTTCATCCCTCACCAGGCACTTCTGTTCGAAGAACCGGTTGATGTTGGCGATGTCCCGGACCAGGAAATGGAGTGCCCGCGGGTGGTCCGGAGTGACGGCCTGGCCCATATCGATGATGTGCAGCCGGTCTCCAAAGAGGATATTGTATTCGGAGAGGTCGGCATGCACAAGCCCGGCCTTCTGGTAGAGATCCCTGATGAAGCCTATAATATCCCGGTATACATCTTCAGGATGTTCGAGCGTTACTGACCGAAGCTGGGGATACGGACGCTCATCCTCTCCCAGGAACTCCATCACAAGGATGTTCCGGTCCCAGATGAAGGGTTCGGGGACGGGAAGTCCGGCCTCGTGTGCCCTTGAGAGGTTCGAAAACTCTTTCCTTGTCCAGGCAAACACGATGTCTTTTCTGGTCCGGCGGATCCCCAAGAAGCGTCGGTCCCCGATGATGTACTCGCTCATCGCGTTGAAATTCGCGGTCCGGATACGGTAGATCTTGATCGCAAGATCCATTGCATCCCGCTCCCCGAAGAAGACATTGGCCTCTTTCCCGGTGCTGATGGACCCCCCAATCGCGGTAATCCACTTTTTATGCACCAGCCTGTAGAGCGAGAGGAGTGTGATCTCGTCAAAGACATCGTCCCTGACCTTCAGCTGGTCCATGTCCCTGATACGGATCCCGAGGTCAGCAATCTTTCGGTCGAACCTGTCCTCGATGCGATCGATGCTCATTTGTGGACCCTTTCTCATCCGATATGATCACGCACACATGCAAGGATATCAGAAAGGTATGAAGCAGTGGTCTTCTTCAGGTCGAGGGGATGGATCTCGCCCTTCCTGTAGGCCTCTTCGATCTCTCCGAATGCCTGGAACGTGCGGTCTCCGCCGAACTTTGCGGGCCTGCGCACCACGACCTCGGGTACCCTCGGGAATACGTGGTACTGCAGGATCTGCAGTACCGGGTTCTCCTCGCACTCCGGAGGGCAGAATGCTTTCTGGCATTTCTTCTGGATGTCTTCTACGCTGTCGGCAACCGATATGTAATTTCCACTGGAAGAAGACATCTTCTTTCCATCGAGCCCGTTCAGGATGGGGGTATGGATGCATACAGGTGACGGGTATCCGACAGAAGGGAGGTGCTCACGGGCCAGCATGTGGATCTTCCGCTGGTCTATTCCGCCGACCGCGGCATCCACGCCGAGCCGTGCGATGTCAACCATCTGCATGATGGGGTAGATCATCTGGGAGACAGTGGGGGTCTCCATCTGTCTTCCCACCTCGTCCATGCTCCGGGTGGCACGGTTCAGCGTGATCTGCTGGGAGAGTCGTAAAACCATCAGCTCGTAGTCCCGGTTGAGCTGCAGGTCGGACCCGAGCACGTACTCCACGTCGGTGAGCCCAAGCCCTTCGAAGCACTTCCTGTTATACATGGCAAGATCCTGCACCTCCTCCATGGTCCCTTTCCGGTTCAGGAAGGCATGCAGGTCGGCGAGGAGCACCACGACCTCGAACCCGGCACGTTTCAGGTCCACGAGCTTGTTGACGGTGACCAGGTGGCCAAGGTGAATCTCGCCGCTCGGCTCGTAGCCGGCATATACCCTCTTCTTTTGCCTGGCGAGGACTTCCCGGAGCTCCTCATCGGTGACCACCTCAACGGTGTTCCTCGTTGCCAGTTCGTACGCGTCCATTCATATATAATGGGGAACGCAGGGTGTTAATGCTTATGAACATTCCAGGCCGGGGAGCCAGTGGAGGGAAGCGTGATGCGGCAGGTCACCGCCAAAAATCTCCAACCTCCAGTCTCTGAGGGGACGCGATGGAGAGACGAATTGGCGCTTTCCAGGACACCCATTACCCATGTGAAGTCGTGGCTGTCTTGGTGTGTCTTTCTGGTGAAGCGGCAGGATATGGTGGAAGGGTGAGAAGAGTCTCCGGCACACCCTCTCCACTGAAATGGGGCACAGGACCCGGAGGGAAGGAATATTGAGGGGGTCTTCCCCTGCCAAAGAGTCTCTTCAGCCGGGTCATTGTACTGGTGATAACCAGGGAAAGAGGCGTTGAGGTGGCTGCTTGCCCCCAGTCCCTTCCCCTGCGCGAACATGAGAGAAAAAGCGGCAATTATTTGATTGCCACGAATTTCATTGCCTTGTTGGTCATGGCGATTGACTTTGCGGGGTCCTTTTCGATACCGGTCATTGCCCTGATGCAGTCGATGTTCTCCACCACCACATCTGCCTCCTGGTGGATAGCCTGGAAGAGGTAGAGCTCTTTTCCAATGCAGGAGACTGATTCCTCGAAGATGCCGTTCTCCCAGAGGTCAGAGCGGGGCCGGCCCATGTCCATTGCGTACTCTTTGAGTTCGGCAGTGCTCGTGATCCCTGCCGCTTTCCTGACGAGTCCCATCCTCGGGTGCTTCTCCATGATCCCGAGCACATCCTCGCGGGTCGCTGCGGTTTTCAGGTCCATCTGCACCACGTGCATGTGCATCATCGTAACCGGGACGATCATTGCCAGGGTGACGATATTGATGTGCGGGAGCACGCTCTGCACGTCCGGGCCGTGGTGACTCGGGATGTGGACGGGGTTCAGCACTATGGCATCGATCGGCCCGCGCTTGATGTCTGCAGGGTCCCCTCCACGCCGCACCATCACCGCACGCACCTTCTCGACGCCGTATACCTTGTCCATTGCATTGATGATACGGCAGAGGCCCGTCGTGTTGCAGGAGACCACCCGGGCGAACTGCTTGCCGATGGCGTCCGTGTAGTTGCAGTCCGAGTTGAAGGAAAACCCCGCAACCTCGTGGTCTTCCCCACCCTGCCAGATGGCCTTTATCCCCGCTTTCTCGTAGAGCGGCCGGTTCTTCTCCCCCACGCCTCCGGGGGTTGCGTCCACCACGATATCCGCCGCCTTCAGCATGTCGTCCACGCTTCCTGCAACAGGGAGGCCGGCCTTCTCGAATGCGGCCTTCTTCGAGTAGTCCGCGATGTAGAGAGGATAGCCCCGCGATTTCGCAACGAATGCTTCGTGGCTGGGTTTCGTCTTTGAGACCCCGACAACCTTCATGTCCGGCTGGGCAGCGACGGCATCCGCGACACGCTTTCCAATCGTCCCGTACCCGTTGATGGCGACTCTGATCATATGGTGAGGTGGTGGGAACGAGGGGAATTAAAGGTTGTCAATTGTGGGGGGAGGGGGAATAAGTGGGAAGACGAACGCAAATAATGAGGGGAGGGAGAAACAGGGATGAGGGCTTTCCGAGAAAATCGTAAAAAATAACGGGGCAACAGGGATTTTGCTCACCAGCCGAAAGACTGGATCCGTGGAACGGGCAAGAACCTTTTTTCATCTTCCCGTGGAATTAGATCCCTCAGAATGCCCCTTCTCCTTCATCCGCATACACCCTACGATTTCGCCCTGAGCTGCCGGGTATTTTCTGAAGGTGACCCATCTGTCAGGAGGTTTGAGCAGGGGACCTTCCGGCAGGTGTTACGGGTCAATGGGAAGCCTGCTCTTGTCCAGGTCAGGGACGTTGGCGAGGAGTGGGATCCGGTCCTCGCTGTCGATATCCTCCCAGGAGGCGGGGTTACCCCGCGGGAGAGAGAAAAGGCAGAAGAGCAGGTCTCTTCACTCCTCAGCATCCATGACGACCTGGAGCAGTTTTTCATTGCGATACGCCACGATCCCGTGATGTCAGGTATTTCCCGCGATCTCCTTGGCCTGCGTGCACCGCAGTCGGCCACGGTATTCGAGGCCCTCGTCGCGTCGATCATCGAGCAGCAGATATCCGTAAGGGTTGCACGGGTGATCGAGGCCAGGATGGTCAGGAGGCTCGGGGAACGGCTGGAGGTTGCCGGGAGGACGTATTTTGCATACCCTGCCCCTGAGGACCTCGCGGCATGCACAGCCGAAGACTTACGCTCCTGCGGCCTCTCTGCGCGGAAGGGTGAGTACATCCGGGATGCGGCTGGGATGGTTGCAGACGGGACGCTCGACCTCGAGTCGCTGAAGGAAGTCCACGATTCCAACCGCATCATCGAAGAACTGTGCGAATTGCGTGGTGTCGGGAGGTGGACCGCGGAATTTGTCCTCCTCCGGGGAATGCACAGGCTTGATATCATCCCTGCCGACGACCTGGGTGTCAGGCGGGCAATCGCGAGCGCATATTATCCCGGTCAAAGGATCTCAGCCGTCCGGGCACGGGCCATCGCAGAGCAATGGGGGGCGTGGAAGGGTCTTGCCGCGTATTACCTCCTTGTTGCCGAACATGGCGTCCACGCCCGAGGAAAAGATGGGGAGGGGCCAGGAAAAGGGACACACGAATCAAGAAGGACCAGTGCTCGGACCGGACCACTGAAGGGATTTACGCACACATGACACAAAATAGTTGAAAAAAGAACGCACGTGCCATCCGGCGCACCCTTAGACATCCCTGCATCTTCACCGCTATCAACGTGCTCCTCTTTATAAATAGTGGTATCGCCTGTCCGGGGCAATGGGGGTTCTCCCGGGTGACTATCTTCGGGGGGAACCGTGGTGATATTCGATGGATCTCAAATTCCCAGGCTGGGCAGGGTCATCTCAACTGAAGGGGATGAGGAGAAGATCCGGCATTATGTGGAGGAGGAACACAGGAGAAGCGAATGATACGCGATTTTTGAAGACAAAAATCAGGAAAAGTGACCCATTGGGTGATACGAGTCCTGCCTTGGAAGGAATGCCTGTTCGTTCTTTTTACTTCTCTTCCTTTACGGGCGGCTGGTTGATCATCCTCCAATAAAGCCCCAGCTCGCGGATAACATTCGCAAACTCGTCGAACTGGACCGGTTTTACGATATAACTGTTGACGCCAAGGTCATAGCTCTGGACAATATCCCGCTCTTCCCGAGATGAGGTCAGCACCACGACAGGGATGGTCCGTGTCTTTTCATCTTCTTTCAGGCGTCGCAGGACCTCGATCCCGTCCACCTTCGGGAGTTTGAGGTCAAGGAGGATCACCCTTGGGGGCGTCCTGATGTCCCGTCCCCGGTATGGACCCGTTCCAAACACGTAGTCCAGGGCCTCCGCACCGTTCCAGGCAACATGGACCCTGTCCGAGAGGTTACACCACTGGAAGACATGGAGAATCAGCTCTACGTCATTTGGGTTGTCCTCGACGAGGAGTATCTCGGCAGGGTTTCCGATGTGCTCCATGTGGAGACATGATACACCGGGAACGAAAAAGGTTGTGGGTGCAGGGCTCCTCGAAATTGATACAGAATCGCCAATTATCCCCCAATTGCGGTAATTAATACCAGTTTATTCCGTAAAGACCCGCAATTTTCCAAATTATCATTGATTGGCAAATATTTATGGTAGGGTGAGGGGGATCACAACACTGTTATGATCCTTGACCAGGAGAAGATCACGAGGATCAAGAGGCTCCTGAAGAGCAGACCGAAAGGGCTTACAATATCAGACATCTCCCAGATTCTTAAGTTCAACCGGAATTCGGTCGCAAAGTACCTGGAAATCCTTCTGATTACCGGCCAGGTGGAGGTGCGGCTTTACGGGAATGCAAAGGTCTATTCCCTCTCCCAGCGGGTTCCTATCTCCTCGATGCTGAAGTTTGCGACGGAACTGATACTGATCCTGGACTCTGATCAAAAGATCATTGACGTGAACGACAACTTCCTCTCATTCTTCTCAGTCCAGAAAGACTCCCTCCTCGGAAATGATATCAGGTCCGCAGGGATCCCTCGCCTCGCAGAGAACATTCCTGCAGAAATGATGACCGACTCCGCGCGGATGGGGGAGGGGAAGCGGGAGATTCGCCTCACCAGGGACGGAGCGGAATACTATTTTGCCTTGAAGATCGTCCCCACGGTCTTTGATGACGGGAGCAAGGGATTTACCCTGATATTCGAGGATGTGACTCTCCCCCGGTTATACGAACAGAAACTCGAGATCAACGAGGCACGGTACAGGGCAATTGTCGAGGACCAGACCGAGCTTATCTGCAGGTATAACCGGGACTTACTCTTTACGTTCGTGAACGACGCGATATGTCAGTACGTCGGCCTTCCCCAGGAGGAGATCATCGGCAAAGACGTCTTATCTCAAGTATACGAGCATGACCGCGATATCGTGAAGAAGAATATCCTCTCACTCAGTCGCGAGCGGCCATACCTCTCCCACGAACAGCGGGTTATCGACCCGCAGGGAAACATCCGCTGGCAGTACTGGACAAACAGGGCGATTTTCGACGAATCAGGGGAGATCGTGGAGTACCAGGGCGTGGGCAGGGACATCACCGAGAGGAAGCATGCCGAGGAGAACCTCCTTGTAATGAACATGGCCATTGCGTCTTCCATCAATGGGATCGGGCTTGCGACGCTCGAAGGGAAGATTACCTATGCGAATGCTGCATTCCTGAGGATCTTTGGGATAGACCGACTGGAAGATATCCTTGGCACACACATCGAGACGCTCGCAAACCCTCTCAACCCAGGTCCAGGTGTAAAAGACGTGTTGCGGGCGCTCAGGGAGAAGGGGTCATGGAAGGGCGAGATCCTTCTCATCAGGAAGGATGGGACAAGGGTGCATACCCACCATACTGCAAACCTGATCAGGGACAAGAATGGCAGTCCCATCGCGATGATGTCCTCTTTCATCGACATCACAGAGAAAGTCGAGGCCGAGAGAGAGATCCGGATCAGGAATACCGCCATTGAATCTGCCACGAATGGCATTATCATCTCTGATCCGGAAGACCGCCTGATCTATGCAAACAAGGCATTCCTGCGCATTTTTGGTGCGAAGGAGACGGATAAAATGCCCCAGAAGTACGTGGCCGGTTTCTGGAAGATCGCTGAGGATATCGTGCCCCCAATTGAAGAGATCAAAAAGTCCCTCGACGCAGAATGGAAGTGGAGCGGGGAGCTCCGGTTGAGACTCCCCGGAGAAAATCCCAGGTTTTTCCAGGTCTCGGTAACCCGGGTGAGGGATACACAGGGTGCACCGCTCTGCGAGATCGGGACCTTCATGGACATCACGGACCAGAAGGCGATGGAGAAGGCATTGAAGACCACCTACGAGAAGCTGGAGGACGCCGTCGAGTTCATGCTGGACCCCACCTTCATCATCGGCCGCGACAGGCGGGTCATCGCTTGGAACCGGGCGCTTGAGACGCTTTCAGGTGTCAGGAGGGAGGATATCATCGGCTCTGATACGTATCAGGATGCCTTCGGTTTCCTTGGGGGGACCCGCCCGATCCTGGTGGATATCCTTGACCTTCCCGCACACGAACTTGCGAAATCCTATCCCGGCATCCGCAGGTTCAAAGACAGCATTTTTGTAGAATCGGTAATCCCCGGAGGTCATGAGGGCAAGGGGATCTATGTCTGGGGAAAGGCTACCCCCCTCTTTGACCGTGATGGCAATATCATCGGTGCAATTGAGTCATTCCGGGACATGTCGGAATGGAGGCGGGCAAAGGAGACGCTGCAGCCGCAGACGCCTATGGGCGGGACAACTCACCAGTCTTTCGAACCTGCAGAAAGAGGCGGGAAAGATGAACTGGCATTCCTCGAGCGCGCCTTTGATCACCTCAAAGAAGGGGTTGCGATCCTCGACCGAAAGGCCCACATCCAGGTGGTGAACACTCCGTTCCAGGCGATGGCAAAGAGCGGGGAAGCCCACCTGGCAGGCAGGGATTTTCTTCAGTTCTGCCATCCCGATGATGTCCCTCTCATAAGGGAGTATATCTCCCATCCCGAGAAAGAAAGGAACGAATCGCGTATTTTCAGGATGCATGCCGCGGAAATGGACAAGGTTATGACTGCTGAAATATCGGCATTCGGGGACAGCGGGGGGATCCTCTCGAGGCACTTTATCGTTACAGTCCCCCAATCCGCGGAACCAGATCAGAGATAGAGCCCCTGTATCTTGAGAATCTCCTGGCTGTCCCCTGCTTTGGCATAGAGTTCCAGCGGCTCCTCGTTCAATTCAAGGAACCTCTGCCCCCAGGGGGCGGTCTCGAGGATCAGGGAGGCCTGGTCCCGTTCGCCCAGGATGCAGAGTGCCGCGGCGAGCGCCTCCACCGATGAGAGCTTCCATGGCCTTCCGAAATTCACCGGGTTTGCCGCCAGGAGGAAAGGGAGGGCTCTTTGCCTCCTCCATGAGCGCGTGGGGATCTCCTCGAGTACCTCCCACGAACAGTCAAGCGCCGTGATTGAGCGGACGGGACGGTCGGCCGGAGAAAGCGCCTGTTCGGCCCTTGGGTCCAGGAGCAGGGTATTGCGGGGAATCCGGGATATTTTTGAGAGCACCCGCACGAGTCCTGACCGTTCCATTCGCTTGATGGTGCACTTTCGCGGGTCACAGGAATTGTCCCTGAATGCATACAGGGGAATCATCTATCTCCTCTTCGCATCTACCACTCTATCAATGTACGTGTTGATGTCCCCATGTATCCTGCACCCCGAACTCCGGGCCCGCGGGATCACAAGGGAATCGGACCTCCACGCGTTTGCAAAGGCAATCGAGCGCTGCCGAATTTTCGGAGTCGAGATCGTCCCGCTTCCGTGCCCTGAGACCCTATACCTCGGAAAAGACCGTGACCCCGGTACATTCCTCGAGCGGCTCAACACGATCGAGTTCTCAGTCCTCCTGGACCGGCTTGAAGAAGAAGTGCGTGAGGTGATAGCGACCCGTGGCCCACCTCTCTGTTGTATTGGCGTCAATTCTTCCCCTACCTGCGGTGTCGATACCACCTATTATGGTGCTGATGAGGGAAAGCCGTCACGCCGTCCCGGGAGAGGTGTCTTTCTGGACCGATTTTCCGATGTTCCCCTGATCGATGTCCTCGCATTCGCCCGCTACCGCATCTACCTTGCCGCACCCCTCTTCTCAACGGCGGAGAGGCGTTTCAATGCAGGGCTCTCCGAAATCCTCGCCGATCACCTCTTCTCGGTTTACCTTCCGCAGGAAGCAGGCGAGGAAGGGTGCTGCCGCACCGAGGAGGCCCAGCGGGAGATGTTTACACGCCACTGCGATGCCCTCTCAAGGTCTGACGTGGTGGTTGCGGTAATAGACGGTGCGGATGCCGATTCCGGGACTTCCTGGGAGATGGGGTATGCCTATGCCCGCGGAACCCCTGTTATATCTGTCAGAACGGATTTCAGGAGGGCGGGGGCACACGAGCACGTGAACCTGATGCTCGAGCAGTCATCCCGGGTGGTCCGGAACGAGGACGAGCTATTAGAAGTGTTGAAATCGCCGTTTGCGCTGAAAAATCAGTCGTTAAAATACATATAGTGTAATTAGAGAGGATTTTATGATGAGAGCCGAATCAGGAAATGCGACCAAGTGTTATTTTGGGATCCAAAGAAAATCTCTGATTTTCATCATAAA
>JADFCY010000020.1 GCA_018263335.1 Methanolinea sp.
GGGTGATCTCCTTTTGGTTTTGTCACCAGTGAGATCATCCCATGAGGGATTATCTTAGCCGATTTTTGGACACGATCGATTTTTTGGAAAATTTCCGAGCAGGCTCACCTCTCCCCCTGGAGGGATTCGTCCTCATCTCCCACCCGATTAGGCACAAAGGTTGAGTGCAGTCAGAATATCCCTCTGCCGCTTGGTTACTTCGGTAGGGATCCTGGTTCCATCAGGGAGGACCATCAACCGAAGTTTCTCCAGTTCCGTTAACAGCCCCTCGATAGAGTACTTCTTATTCAGACCAGCTTCCTTCACCAACCGGAGCAGCCGCATGCGAAGGATGAGTGCCAGGAAGCAGACGAACAGGTACCCAGCCACAGTAGCATCTTTCCTCACATTCAACGGGAGAGCATCGATATCATTTTTCAGCACCGCAAACACTTTCTCAACGATATCCTTGCATCGATAGAGGGCAAGACACTCATCCCAAGCAAAGCTCCCCTGGAACAGCAGGATAAAGAGTCCCATCCGGTTGACCCGTTGGGACACCGCGTTCTTCCGGATGCTCACCTCAAACGAATGGTCCTTGACGTTCCATTCCAGGTACGGAGTAAAACTCCTGGCAGTTTCCTTGACGACATCTGCAGGGTTCATCCAGGATTTTATCGAGACACGCCGCAGTTTTTCCGCGATATCATGTAACCGCCGATAGAAGAGACGCCGTTCATCCTGTTCCCGTCTCTGATCATAGAATGCATACCCCTGCAGGGAAACCGAACCAACAGTGAGAGTCACTGGCATCACGAAGAGCGGTTCATCCTGGTAGAGTTTCAGGTTATTCGGATCCTCGATTGCCACATGGACCGATGAAATCGCCTGTTTGGCTGTCTTGAGCGAGAGCGGTGCCGGAATAATGAACGAATACCCCTGCGCCACCAGGTCTTCCACGTTCATTGTTGAGAAGAATCCCCGGTCCATAACAAGAGTACAGTTCTCAATTCCCTGGCTCTGCATCTTGGCAATCGTGTTTTTAATGGTTGAAACATCGACGATGCTGCCGGGATATAGGTCATACATGAGTGGGATCCCCCTTTCCGGGTCGACCATCATGGCAAGGTTGATCTGGGGAAGATCGAGATGGTCCCGGTTATACCCGTATTCCAGGAGGTTGATCAGCTGAGAAGAAGAGGAGAGTGAAGTGATGTCATACACCATCGTGCGGTGAGGATTGGTCAGCTGAATGAGTTCGCGGGCGAATTCGTGGTGGACTGTAGTTTCCCCGATTTTCGTGAGGAGATTACTGATCGACTGCGATGAGAGGGGGAGATCCGGGTGGTCATCAGAGAGGATGGTCCCCTCGTACCAGCTGTTGATATGGCTAAGTGCGCGTGGTCGAATAACCTGGCTCATGGCCATGGTGAGCAGGGACCAGGTCTGTACTGATGAGAAGAATTTCGTGAGGTGCCGTTCGAGCTCGAGTTCTCGTGCGATGTGGAGTAATGGGAGAAATTCACCGTATGAGAGTACCCGTTTAGGGGGATGGTATTGTGATCGTACTTTGACTGGGACGCCATTAACATTCTTCCCGAGGTACCGGGTTTTCTGGCGTAATTTGTTCTTCTCGTCCCGATACGGTGTAACCTCGTAGAGGTACTCCTGCCCCTTGATAACCTTCACCCTCGTGAACGGCTTCATTATGGGTAATATTAGGCATAATGCTATAAGGATCTTTTGGTCTGTTTTTTCGGATGAATCAGAGAATGACAGCGCGTGGAATAATAGTGCCTAATTTATTGGGAAGTCAGGATTCGTGGAATGCCGGATAAAGGCAAGCTGCCTTGCTCTCAATCCACCAATCACAACACATTTCTCCTCCTGCTCCCGATATAGTGGAGAACAGAACTGCGGTCTTCACACCCGGGAGACAGAACACAATGGAAGACACCACGATGATCTGGATAGAGAAGTACCGGCCGGTTACGCTTGCTGATATCGTGGGCCAGGACGATATTGTGGAGCGCCTGCAGAGTTACGTGAGGACCGGGAACCTCCCCCACCTCCTCTTCACGGGGAGTGCAGGAGTCGGAAAGACGACGGCTGCTGTCGCCCTTGCCCGGGAGTTCTTTGGGGAGTCATGGAACCTGAACTTCAGGGAACTCAATGCGTCCGATGAGCGGGGGATAGATGTGGTGCGAAACCAGATCAAGCAGTTTGCCCGGACTTCTCCGCTGGGAGGCGCCACGTTCAAGATACTCTTCCTTGACGAGGCCGATGCCCTTACTCCAGACGCCCAAGCGGCACTTCGGCGGACCATGGAGAGCTACGCCACCACCTGCCGGTTCATTCTCTCCTGCAACTATTCCTCGAAGATCATCGATCCCATCCAAAGCCGCTGCGCAATCTACAGGTTCAGGAGTCTCTCCGCCGAGGCCATCACAAAGGAGATACTGAGGATCGCAGAGAATGAGAAGATCAGCATCACCGGGCCGGCCATCCAGGCGATCGTCTATATCGCGCAGGGGGATATGCGTAAAGCCATCAATGCGCTCCAGGGTGCCGCAATCCTTGCACAGGAGATCGACGCAGGCATGGTCTACGCCATCACCGCAACGGCCCGCCCCGACGAGATAGAGGACCTTTTATCCACATCCCTCTCCGGGGACTTCGAGGGAGCGGAAGCCATCCTCCACCACCTTCTGCAGGATCGCGGTATTGCGCCAAACGAGCTGATCAACCAGTGTTACAGGACGATAGTCAGGCGCGAGATGGATCCCAACCTCAGGGTCGCCCTCATCGACCAGCTGGGGACCACGGACTTTCGCCTCTCCGAGGGGGCCAGCACCGATATCCAGATGGAAGCCATGATCGCACAGTTTGTGCTCCAGGCAAGGAAGCATGGCTAAAAGGGAGGACGCTGCAGCCGCCGATGCTGCACCCGAGATAATCGATCGCGACGCAGACTGGAGCCGTTTTCTTAAAAGCAGGTATAAAAAGCAGCTCTCCGAGCTCTCCAGGGAGTATCCCTACCGGCGATCACTTGAGATCGATTACCGTGAACTGGAGAGCTACGGGCGGTCGGGACTCCGGATGGCCGACGAGCTCCTGGACAATCCGGGGAAAGTCATCGAGGACGTGCGAAACGCCATCAAAAACCACCAGCTCGTGAAAGGGAGGGACGGAAAGGCCACAGGGGAGGTGAATGTCCGGTTCGTGAACCTTCCCAGGAAGATCGGGATTCGGCACATCCGTTCCGATCACATCAACCGTTTCATCAGCGTCGAAGGGATCCTGCGGAAGACCACCGAGGTCCGCCCCCGCATTGTCCAGGCAGTCTTCAGGTGCCCTGGCGGCCATATCACCATCAAGGAGCAGGGATACGGTAAATTCAAGGAGCCTGACGGGTGTGCAACAGAGGGGTGCACGTTCAAGAAGCTTGACCTGATCGCAAGGCGCTCGCGTTTTGTTGACTCGCAGAAGATCCGCATCCAGGAGTCCCCCGAGGGACTGAGGGGCGGTGAGCAGCCCCAGACCCTTGACGTAGACGTGACTGACGACCTGACCGGGAAGGTCGCACCGGGCGACCGGGTGGTCATCAACGGGATACTGCGGTCCATGCAGCGGATTACCCACGGTGAAAAGAACACACTCTTTGACATCTACCTCGAGTGCAACTCAATCGAGATTGCGGAAAAGGAGTTCGAAGAGGTGCAGATCGATGAAAAAGACGAGGAAGAGATCCTTGCCCTCTCCCGTGACCCTCACATCTACCGCAAGATAATCCACTCCATCGCACCCACCATCTACGGCAACGAAGACGTAAAGGAGGCAATCGCGCTCCAGATCTTCGGGGGAATCAGCAAGGAGATGCCCGACGGGAGCCACCTTCGGGGGGATATCCACGTCCTCCTCATAGGGGACCCCGGCATCGCAAAGAGCCAGCTCCTCCGCTACGTCGTCAAGCTCTCGCCAAGGGCCATCTACACGAGCGGGCAGTCTTCCACCTCCGCAGGCCTGACCGCAACCGCTGTCAAGGACGAATTCGGTGACGGGCGGTGGACGCTCGAAGCAGGGGCACTGGTGCTTGCCGATATGGGGATCGCGGCTGTGGACGAGATGGACAAGATGCAGAAGGAAGACCGGTCCGCGCTGCATGAGGCCATGGAACAGCAGTCAATCAGCGTGGCGAAGGCAGGGATCACGGCAACCCTCAAGTCACGCTGCGCCCTCCTCGGCGCTGCAAACCCGAAACTTGGACGGTTCGACGCATATCTCCCCATCCAGGACCAGATCAATATGCCAGGGTCACTCCTCTCGAGGTTTGATCTCATCTTCAAGATGAGCGACATCCCGGACCATACCAGGGACAGCGCCATCGCCGATCACATCCTCAAGGCCCACAGCATCGGGGAGACCATCGCCCAGCACAAGAGGACACCCATACCCGGAGTGGACGACGCATACATAGAGGAGCAGCTCCGCCCCGTGACCCCGGAGATAGAACCCGCGCTCTTCAGGAAATACGTCGCATACGCAAGGCGTACCTGCTTCCCGCGCCTCAGTGAGACGGCCCGCGAAGCCTTAATCGGGTATTACATGCAACTGAGGGACCTTGCGGCAGGTTCTGACAAGCCCGTCCCTGTGACCGCACGTCAGCTCGAGGCCCTGGTGCGTCTTGCAGAAGCGAGCGCCCGGATCCGCCTCTGCCCAACTATCGAGAAGAAGGATGCCGAACGCGTGATCAAGATCGTTGACACCTGCCTGCGCGAGGTGGCCTATGACGCAAAGACCGGCTCATTTGACATCGACAAGGTCGTCACCGGGATATCAAAGGGGAGGCGGGACCTGATCAGGGTGATCAAGCAGACAATCCGGCAGATACAGAAGGACACCGGAAACGACCGGATCGCAATCGCCGAGCTGATCGAGATGCTCATGCCCCAGGGTTTCACCCGTGAGGAGATCGATGCGCAGATCAAGGTATTCCTCCGCGAGGGGGAGGCGATGGAGCCAAAGAGCGGCTTCATCAAGCTGATCTGAACACCGCTTTTTTTGCCTCCCGGCCCAAAAAATACCACCATGCAGACTGCAAGGGAGCGGGCGGCATTCGAGGCCGGGATCAAGCTCGGGGCTCTCTACCACCAGTGGGTGGGAACACCCGTCTCGCCGGGAACGGCCAGGTCCATTGAAGAGGCGATAGAGAAGAGTGTCGGGCTGCAGCCGCACGTAGAGGGGATCACCGTCCGGCTCGACAGGGGGATCATGGAGCCGAACATGTTCGGGTACTCCGAGCTGCAGGGTCTCATGCTGGACGTCGAGATCACGACCCGCGTGGAAGGGGAGTCCTGCCGCGCCCGGATCCGGCGCGAAGGCAACTATCCGCTGATGGAGATCGTGGAGTAGATGGGCGGCGATTCGTTCCCGATCACGGACCACCACATCCATATCGATCCCCGCAATGGGAGGGGTATCGATGCCGCAAAGGACTTCAGGAGATCTGGGGGCACCCACCTGTTCCTGGTCAGCAAGCCCTCCTCATCGTTTGGGATCCTTCCCTCAAGGGGCGAGGATTTCCTCCCGGTGTTCGAGGAGACCCTGTCGGTTGCACGGATGATATCAGAGACGGGGATCGTGGTATACCCGGTCCTCGGCGTGCACCCCGCCGAGATCACGCGCCTCCTTGACCTGTTCCCCCTGGAGAGGGCCGTGGAGATCATGAAAGGAGGGATTTCGCTTGCCGCGAGGTTCGTTGCTGACGGTGCCGCGGTCGGCATCAAGAGCGGGAGGCCGCATTACGAGGTCTCGCAGGAGATCTGGGATGCCTCAAACGATGTCCTCTCCTACGCATTCCAGCAGGCAGGCGAGGTGGGGTGCGCAGTCCAGGTGCACGCCGAGAGCGGTCCCTGCGCCGACATGCAGAGGATGGCAAGCGTTGCCGGGCTCTCCCCTGACAGGGTGGTGAAGCACTATGCCGTCCCCGGGACCCCTCTTGTGCCATCGTTGCTCGCAACTCACCCCGATATCCCCGAACTCGCGGGGTCAGGGCGGGAATTCATGATGGAGAGCGACTACATGGACGAGCATTCCCGCCCGGGCGCAGTCATCGGCCCGCGATCGGTACCCCGTGTCACCACCAGGCTGCTCGCCCTGGGCAGGATCGACAGCGAAGCGGTCCACCGGATCCACGTCGCCACGCCATCCCGGGTGTACGGCGTGGACATCGTTCTCTGATGGCCGCCAGTTACAGTATTATTACGCTTCCCTTCCCACATGTGGTACCATGTATATGAAGGTTCACCGTTCTCCTGCCGGGGACGAGGTGGTGGCGGTGTGCGACCGTGAGCTGATGAATACGACGATCTCCGGGAACGAAGTGGAGATCAGGATCACCGGGTCTTTTTACGGGACAGCTCTCGCATCCCCAGACGAGGTGAGATCGGCGCTTTCCGGGGCAGAGAACGCAAACCTCATGGGGGAGCGAGCCGTTGCCATCGCGGTGGAGATGGGGCTTCTCTCCCGTTCAGCATGCCTGATGCTCGGGAATGTACCCCATGCACAGGTATTCCGGATCTGATATGGATATAAGGGAGACCATCTGCCCCCTCTGCGGCAAGCCTTCGCTCGACGGGGAGGTCTGCGGGCAGTGCCGGGCGGAAAAGACGCGCTGGCTGGAATGCCCTCCCCGGGTATCCACGGTAATCTGCCCGACATGCGGGGCCAGGAAAGAGGCTGGGGGATGGTCCGACCTCCAGATCGAGAGGGATGATCTTGCCCGCCAGCTGATCACGAGGGTGATACGACTTCACCCGGACCTTCGCGACATCGGGATGACTCTCACCCTCGACGAGATAAGCGTCAACCGCACCAGGGCCGAGTGCCTGGTCTCAGGGACGCTCTTTGGGGTGCCGGTAGAAGGGTCCTGTGCCACGGAACTAGAATGGAAGCGGGAGCAGTGCGACCGCTGCTCCAGGATCTCGGGGAGTTACTACGAGGGGGTAGTCCAGGTACGTGCTACGGGGAGGAGACCTTCACCACGGGAAGTCGAAGAGACGACAAGGATCGCCTGTGCGGTCGAGGCGTCCATGAGGGAATCAGGGGAGCGCCTCTCGTTCATTTCACGCCTCGAAGAGCACCGGGACGGCATTGACATCACGGTGGGGTCCCAGCGCCTGGGTTCCGAGATCGCCGCCGCAATCTCCCGCGACCTTGGGGGGAGGTTCACCACCCACCCGAAACTCGTGGGGGAGAAGGCGGGCAGGCAGGTCTTCCGTATCACTTACTCGCTCCGCCTCCCCCGCTATTCACGGGGTGATGTCGTCGTGGTCGGAGGCAGGCACATGGAAGTGCTCGGCGTGGAAGGCAGGCAGCTCCGGTGCCTGGACCATTCGTCAGGCCAGGTCAAATCAGTCCCTGAACGCCAGGTCGAGAGGAGGGCAGGCCACAAGGGCGATGCCGCCGCCTGGATGGTGGCCTTCCGGGACGGCGACCTCCTGGGAGTCCTCGACCCATTGACCGGGGTTACCAAAGAGGTGAAGATCCCAAAGGGAAGGGAGATCTCACCTGGGACAACGGTTCGCATGCTAAAAGACGGTGACCGTCTGGTGTTGATGGAGTGATGACGATGCGGGTGAGGGAAATCCCCGGCAAAGACCTCAGGGCACTCAGAGATGCAGAGTGGGTCGACCGGACGAGGCGGCCGTATGTCAAGGGAACGACCGCGTACGTGCCGGTGAGAGAGGGCTATCCCTTCACCGCGACCATTCCCCCAAGGAGAACCTACTGCGGCAGGGGATACTACATGCTTGGCGACGTGGCGGTCTTCCACGGCAAGAGGCCCGGTGAAAGCGAGATCCGCGCCCTCATGGAATGGAAGAACCCGGCCGGTATCCTCTGGGTGGAATGCTGCGAGGGTGTCACGAGGACTCCCCGGGCAGAGATACTCGCAGGGAAGCCCGGTGAAGTCCGGCACCGTGAGTCCGGGATCACGTACTGGCTCGACCCTCTGCGCATCATGTTCTCGATGGGGAACCGGGCCGAGAAAGAGCGGATGCGCTCCCTTGTCCGTCCAGGAGAAGACGTTGCCGACATGTATGCCGGGATAGGGTATTTCACCCTCCCTGCAGCGATTGCGGGGGCGCGGGTCCATGCGATGGAGATACGTCCCCTCTCATTCTCGTATCTCGAGAGGAACATCCGGGAGAATGGTGTCGGACACCTGGTGACCGCGGAACTCGGGGACTGCAGGAAATGCCTCGCAGGGACCTACGATCGTATCATCATGGGGCATTTCGGGGCCATTGACCATCTCCCCGCTGCACTCGCCCATTCCCGGCCGGGAACAGTCCTCCATGTGCATATGGCAGGTGATCGGACGGATGAGATCATGGCAGTCCTCAAAGCGCAGGGGGTCCGAGCCCGCGTGGAGACCCATAAGGTAAAGAAACTGGGGCCTCATACCTGGCATTACGTGCAGGACGTGACGCGCGAATGAGTGCCTCCGGAACACTCATCGGAAAGGAGATCGTGCTCGCGGTGACCGGGAGCATCGCAGCGGTGGAGACCGTGCGGCTTGCCCATGAGCTCCGGCGAAGGGGTGCACGGGTACAGGCGGTGATGAGCCGCGCCGCCACTGGAATCATCCATCCCGATGCCCTCACATATGCGACCGGCAGGCCCGCGATCACCGCGATCACCGGCATGGTCGAGCATGTCACCTCCTGCGGTGAGGGAGGGACCGCGGATCTCCTGCTGATAGCACCGGCAACCGCAAACACCCTCTGCAAGATCGCGGCAGGAGTCGATGACACCCCGGTCACGACCTTTGCCACCACCGCGATCGGGAGGGGAATGCCGGTGGTGGTGGCGCCTGCCATGCACGAGAGCATGTACAGGCACCCGGGTGTCGCGGGGTGTCTTTCGACCCTGCAGGGATGGGGGATCGTGGTGGCGGGCCCCAGGATCGAGGAAGGAAAGGCAAAGATCGCCGGTATCAGCGAGATTGTCCTTCTCTGCGAGCGGGAACTGATGGGAAAACCTCTCCTAGGGCGCCACGTCCTCATCACCAGCGGCCCCTGCAGGGAGAAGGTCGATGACGTGCGGATTCTCACCACCCGGTCGCGCGGGCTTATGGGCAGGGCACTCGCGATGCAGGCGTTTCGGCTCGGAGCCCGGGTCACGGTCGTCCATGGGGACCGGTTTGTAGGGGCAGAGAACGTGCATGCTGCAGATGCCCGGACGATGCACAAGGAGGTCTGCCGGATATGCGCAGACGACCCGGTCGATCTCTTCATCTCTGCTGCCGCGGTCTCGGACTTTTTGCCCGAACCCATGGCAGGAAAGATTCCCAGCGGAAGACCGGTAACCCTCACCCTCAATCCCCTGCCAAAGATCATTGATGATGTCGTGGACCGTTTCCATGTGCCCACCATTGCCTTCAAGCTCGGTGACGATGCCGTGGCAAGGGGAAAGGCAATGCTTCGGGACAGTATAGGGCTCGTGGTGGCAAACGATCCCCGCGCCATGGGGGAGAGAGACACCTCCGTGACGCTTCTTGGAGAAGGGGGATTCATGCGTGAAGCCTCCGGCAGCAAGGAGGCGGTTGCAGCCGAGATACTCGATTGCGCACTTGATATCTTTCAATTTTCAAAAAAAGAGGCAAAAACCTCTTTTCCTGGAAGATAGCCATCGCATATCTGAATGGGCCATGGCTTGAGGTCCTGCGCCTGAACATGTGGGATAAATCCCTGACAGTCTATTTTTCCCTTCTCCAATTTTCGGATTCAGCCACATTCCCTTATCACGATAACGCTCCATGATGCGCCCACCACGGCCCAAGGAGCGCCGTGCGGAGTACCCACGCACACGTCTGAAGTGTCCCAATCCTTCCCGCAGGCTATCTCGTCGGAGGGGGGGAGGAGTTAGATGGGGGTCCGAATCCCCCTTCATAATTGCAACAATCAGGAAATCGGCCGACCGAAATGGCCTTGATTGCTCCGGTGTCGGAAGGAAGAAAGCCCAACGCACCCTTTCCCCCCACTCCCTGGAGGACCCCGCCAATCGCGGGGATTCAGCCCTGCCGGGTCACTTTCTTAAGCTTTTAACACGAACCAATTGGAAGAAAAAGCCCAATCCCTCCCGTGATTATTGTGCCCTCCTTTGCCTCTGCATTCAGCCCCGGTCATCTCTCAGGGTACTTCAGGCCCGTCTACGGTCCCGACCCTGCACACACGGGGAGCCTTGGCGCCGGTATCGTGATACGGGAGGGGGTCACGACCACGGTATGGCCTTCTGACGACACAGAAGTGACCGTAGAACGCAGGGACCCTGTCCTGGGCAATGTAATCGAAGTATTTCACGCCTCCCCCCCCATCCGCTACCTCCTTTCACGAATGGGAGTGACTGCCAGGGTGAAGACCGTGTGCAGCCTTCCCATAGGGGCAGGGTTCGGCCTCTCTGCAGCAGCACTCCTCTCTACTGCCACCGCGGCAAATGCCCTCTTTCGCCTCTCGCTTGGGGCATCAGAGTGTGGGGCACTGGCTCACGAGACTGAGATTGTCCACAAAACCGGCCTTGGAGACATCGCGGCCTGCATGGGGGGCGGCCGGGACTGCAGGAAGGGTGCAGGGATCATGGCTGATATCAAGCGCGAATACGACAATCCCGCGTCCCTGTGTGCCGTGGTCTTCGGCCCTCTTCCCTCTCCGGAAGTACTTGGCTCACCCGAAGCGATGGCAAAGGTCGCCCGGGCATTCCCCGGCCGCTGCCCTGGGGATATCGCGGACTTCTTTCGACTCTCCAGGAGGTTTACCGACGAGAGCGGGCTTGCCACGCCGCAGGTCCTTTCCGCACTGGCTGCCTGCGATGATGCCGGAATCCCTGCTACCATGACGATGCTCGGCAACGGCGTCTTCGCATCCGGCGAAGGCGCCTTCCCACTGCTCTCACGCCTGGGAGAGGCCTTCCTTCTCCACCCCGCGGACGAGGGAGTCCGCCTGCTCGAGGTGGGGAGATGATCCCCCTAAACCATCCCCGGTACCGGTCGCTCGTCGCGAGGGAACGGCTGGCACGCTATGCTGCAGAAGGTATTGTCTCCCTCGAAGGCCTCGCAGCCCACGGTCGCGGCGAGGCGTTTGACTATCTCCTTGGTGAGAGGACCACGGAGAGCGCCCTGCTTGCGGAGAAGGTGGCGGCCGCACTGATGCGTGGCGCAAAGAGACCTGTGATCTCTGTGAACGGAAACACTGCGGCACTGGCCGCCGAACTCCTCGCACCCCTGCAGGAGAATTCCGGAGCAAAGGTCGAGGTCAACCTCTTCCACCGGACCGAGGAGCGGATGCAGAAGATTACCCGCCTGCTCCGCGAACACGGCGTCCGTGTGGAGGAGGGGGTTGCCGAGAGGCTCCTCCCCCTCTCCCATGACCGCGCCCTTTGCCTCCGGGATGGCATCTACAGTGCAGACGTCATTCTCGTTCCCCTCGAGGATGGCGACCGCTGCCAGGCGCTGCGGAAAATGGGCAAGACCGTGATCACCATTGACCTCAATCCCCTTTCGAGGACCGCAAGGAGTGCGAGCCTCACGATCGTTGATGAGCTCACGAGGGCCCTCCCCCACCTCACCACATTCTGCTCCTCCCTTTCAGGGGAAGAGGCCGCGGTGCTCGCCAGATCCTTCAAGAACGAGTCTTTTCTGGAAGTTGCACGAAATACCATGAGACGGGGGCTCCTCCATGCTCTGGATTGAAAAGTACCGGCCTCGATCACTTGACGAGATCATCGGGCAGGAGAAGGTGGTGGAACGGCTGAAACACTTTGCCTCTTCCCGGGCCGTGCCGCACCTCGTGCTGGCAGGACCACCGGGAACAGGAAAAAGCGCGAGCGTCGAGTGCCTGGCACGGGAGCTGTACCGCGACTTTGCCGAAGAAAACCTCACCATCATCCCCACAAGCGACCTCTTCTCGCTCGGAAAGAAATTCCTCGAGGGAGAAGAGCGGTACTCCCATCTCTACCGCGCTGACGAGAGCCTGCTCTCAAACTTCAAGCGAATCATTAGGGAGTATTCATCGGTTCGACCCCTGGATGCAGAGTTCAAGCTGATGGCATTCGAGGGGGCTTCATCGCTGCCACGCGAGGCCCAGCAGGCGCTCCGCCGGATCATGGAGCGGTCCTCGCGGACCTGCAGGTTCATCTACTGCACGAGCCACCCCTCGGCAGTCATCCCCGCCATTGCATCCCGTTGCCTGCCGGTATTCTTCTCCCCCATCCCGGACCCGCTCGTCGAATCCCACCTGCAGGCCATCTGCACCGCGGAAGGAAGAGGGGGATGCCCCATCAGGGAAGACCAGATCGGGCTCCTGGTTGCCGCCGCACGCGGGGATCTCCGGAAGGCCGTGATGCTCCTCCAGGTGCTCGCAGAGTCAGGCCCCGACGCAAACCTCCTCTCAATCTCCATGACAGAGACCGACCAGGTCGCGACCGCCGCGTTCTCGGCGATTCGCGCGGGTGATATCCAGGCAGGAAGGCGCAGGCTTGAGACACTCCAGATCGAATACGGCCTCTCAGGGAGGGAGGTGCTGGGGGCGCTCGGCAACGTCGTGAAGCGGGACTTTAACGACCCCCGTATCGCCTGCGCCCTCGCAGAGACCGACTGGGTGCTGGGGCACAGCCAGAACGAGTACCTCCAGCTCAATGCGCTGGTGAGCAGGATTGCAAGGGAGGCGGCAGATGTCAGGCGTCCAGGATAAGGTCCAGCAGCATTACGATGAGATGGCGGAGGTCTACGATTCCCGATACGACCACCGCAGGGGGAGGGCCTATTATTCCCACATCTCGCGCCACGTGATGTCGCATCTCCCGAGGAGAGGAAGGCTCCTTGACGTGGGGTGCGGGACCGGCCTCTTTGTGTATCGCTATACTTCCCAGGGAGGAAGCGCGGTGGGCCTTGACATCTCGAGGGGAATGATCACCCGCGCCCGCGCCAGGAACCGCAGCGCGGATTTTGGCACCGGGAATGCAGAGATGCTCCCATTCAGGGACGAGTCGTTTGACGCGGTGGCAAGCCTCCTTGCCTTCTCATACCTTAAGAACCCTGAACAGATGCTCAAAGAGGCGTGGAGGGTGCTTGCGCCGGGAGGAACGCTCGCCATCTGCACGCTGGGAAGAAATTTCCTTACCTCCGGCCTTCCTGCGGTATATTCCCTCGGCGAGGCGATGCGGATTCGGCAGGTGGGCGTGGGTGCGTTTGGAGAGAGATACTATACCCCTGGAGAGATGATCGCGCTCCTTGAGGCCGCGGGGTTCTGCGACGTGTCGGCCAGGAAGTGCTCGTTCGCTCACCTCAACCTCGTCGACCCCCTCTATTCCATCGCACGCCGCATCGAGCCGTTCGTCGAGGAGAAGATCCCGTCGCTTGCGTACAATCTCATTGCCAGCGGGAAAAAACCAGGAAGATGAAGAGAAGTAGAAGTCTTTTCATGCCGAAAATACCCGGCGTTCCCTCACTCTCTCTTCCTGAGGCGGGCGACCATCCGCTCTTTCTTCTGCATGGCGGCCAGGGCCGCAGCCTCGACTGCCGCTTTCATCTCTTCAAAGTCCCTCCCGCCGCGGTCCACCACCTTCTTGACCGGAGTATACGCTGACTCGCGGAACCGTGGGGTAAAGTCCCTCAACCCCTTCCCGGTGAGGAGGAACGCGCCTGGGCTTCCCTCTTCCACGGACCCGATCTCCTGCACCCTCACCCCCGCACTCCTGATCACCTCCATGATCGAATGGGCGGCATCGGGCGGGGCGGTGATAAGGAGTGCATCGAGCGAGACCCCCAGCGGGTCGATTGAGAGACGCTCGAGGAGCGATCCGACTTCCTCCTGCACGAGCCCGTGCACCTTCTCCTCCTCGACCACCACCCTGCACCCGGCAGTCGATGCGAGTTCGTGCGCGTCGCCGCGCAGCCCCCCGTTGGTGACGTCTGTCATCGCGTGGATGCTCTGGAGGGCGGGGCTTGCCAGGAGGGCCTCGCATGCCTGGAGGAAGTGGAGGTTGATGGTCTGTTCCACGACCTCCGGGTACCCCGAGTAGAGGGCCGCAGTGGCAATTGTCCCACCCCCCGCTCCTTCCGTCATAAGGATCACGTCCCCGGGCCGGGCCTCCCGGCGGGCAGTCAGGTGCGAGGCGATTCCGACAGTCCCCACGCAACCGGTCATCCGTGAGCCGAGCACCATGTCCCCTCCGATGCGAAGCGTCGAGCCTGCAACAAGGGGCACCCCCATCGACTCCCCCACTGCGCACACTCCTGCCGTGTATTCAAATATTTTTGCGACGTCTCCGCCGTCGGCTACGTGAATGTCAGAGAAGAGGAGAAGTGGGCGGGCACCCATGACATACACGTCGCGCATCGTCGCACGTGTCACGTGGAAGCCCGCGAGGAAGGGAAAATCCGAGAGCCGGGAGTGCATGCCGTCGACTGTGCAGACTACCTGGAGGTCGTGACTCGCGGAGAGAGCTGGGATGGGGACCGCCCCTGCGTCGTCCATCTCGTCTACCCCTACGGTGGCGCCGGTGCTCCCTATGATCCTTGCGATCTGGCGGTGGGCATAGAAGTCGCCGGTGCCCCGGGAACCCACGCCGAACTCCCCCATGCTGACGCCAGCCTCACGGAAGGTGAAGAGATCACCTGAAAGGCCCGTGGTATTCTTGACCTCCGCGATGACCGCCTCTGCTAACTCGTCGATATACCCTGGTTCCGCACCCGGTTTGAACCCCCGTATGCACCTGGCAAGGCGATCCTTCACCGCGTCTTCATGGAGCCCGGCCGCGAGTGCCTTCCGGGCGAACTCCTCAACGTCCATACCCAGTGTTATTGCCGGTCCATGCTGATAAGGGCGCGGCCACAAGGAGCATGGATGACAGGAGTGTGCGTCCTCTCCTTTGGCCAGGGAAAAATAAAATGTCTACCAGGAACGGACCTGGGGTGGTATCTCGAGCGCATCAATGAAGGTTGCGACCGAGCCGTCTGGGAAACGGATAGTGGTCACCGAGGGGGAGAGATCGGCACTGATGAGTGGGGCAAACCAGTAGGTCCTGAGGATCCCTCCACCTTCAGCAAAGGAGAGGCCGGGTGTCTGCACGGTGGTCTTTCCATCCCTCTCGGTCACGCTGGCAAATGAGTCCACCGAGAGGTGCACGCTCCCGCTGTCGACCCCGGTCACTGTCACGGGCTTGTGGAAGTTTGACTCCAGGGCTTTTTTGAGTTCCTGTGCAGGGTCAACCAGGCGAAGGTAGACTGATATATATTCGATCCATTTGAGGCGGTACGTGAAATGGATGTCCGCGTTGCCGTCATTGGTGATCGTGATATCCAGGCTCTCCGAGGTCATTGCTGCCGCGGGGGCAATGAACAACGCAAGGCAGGCGAGGATGGCAACGAGACAGGAGATCGTTCTCATATTACTGCACCTCTTTTATGCGTGAGTATTGCCGGCACCTTCCATAAATCCTTTCTCGCCGGCACGCCTTCCAAAATTCAACGTGCGATATCCTCTTTACGACTTAACGACATACCAAGAGCATATCCATGATGAAGAAACACCTGGCCATATCTGCACTGGCGGGGTGGATCCTCCTGGTCACAGGTTTCATGATACTGGCACGGACGCTTGACCTCGAGATATTCTTCGTGCTCTGGCTGATTGGAATTCTGGTCATCGTTGAGCTGGTCTCTGACCACGCTGCTACTCCGCGTTACCTGCGATACCAGAGACTGGTCATTGCATCGGGTGTGATTCTCTTCGGGGCGATCGTAGCCCGCAAGATACTGGAGATACTTGCACGATGAGACGACTCCCTGCACTCCTGGTGAGTGGAACGCTCATACTCGCATGCCTCCTTCTGATTGGAATGCAGGCCGGATCACCCCTCCTTTACAGCCCTCGGTCAGACCCGGGTGGCGGGGACCATTCGAACCCTGCGGCATTCGATCGGGTCAGGGGTGACCGTGCGGCCCAGCTGCTCCCCCTGATCTCCGATCTCATGGATTCACCGGGGTCGCTCGTTCTGAACATCAGGAGCGGGGACTTCGAATATGCCGCACGTGATCTCGAAAATTACCGCAAGGTCTCCAGGAACCTGGACAGTCTCGTGATCAACCTGGATATGACCGAGGGCGAGCTTTTAGAGTTCCGCAAGGCCAACCAGCAGAACCTGGCAATACTGACGGAGCTCTTCAATGGGACCGGGAGATGGAATGAACTCCAGACGCTGGAGATCAGATACAGGGACAGCGGCGACTCCCAGATGCTCACCACCATTACCTACGAGGGTGAGGCACTCCGCAGGCGGATCCAGGATCTCTACAGGGACTACCTGGAACAGGACCAGGTGATGAGAGGGACAGGTGAGAAGTTCGGCCTGGATACTTCTGGGTATGCACAGAGTGTCGTCGATTTCCGGGAGATTGTCAGCCGTATTGACCGCGAACAGCATGAGAAAATGACCACCCTGCAGACCACGGTCACGCCGGGTATGGACACCTACCGGCTCACGCTTGGAATCGAGAGGCAACGGGTTTCGTACCTTGATGCGGTGAACATAGAGGGTCTCCTCTGGGAACACAGGAAAGATCGACCTGACGAAGTGGACCTCTTCATCGATTCAAGGAAGGCAGGTTCGATTCCCACGAAACCGGATGGCTCCTTCTCATATTCCCACCTGGTTGAGCATGACCGGGCAGGAACTCACACCGTGTTTGCGGTCTACTCGGGGTCAGTCTTCTCGGAGATCAGGACTTTTTTTGTCGAGACGTCCGAAACCTCCCTCGAACTCAAGCCCCCCTCACTTCACGATGGGCGAGCGGGATTTGAAGGGGTGCTCCTCGCGGGATCGATTCCAGTCCGTTTTGCACCAATCGAGATCCTTGCAGAAGGGAAGCGGGCGGGGACGGCACACACAGGAGAAGACGGCAAATTTTCAGTTGACCTGAAGCTCTCTCCCGGTGACCACAAGGTTTATGCATTCTTTTCGGCGGACACATTCCCCCTTGCCCCCTCTGAAAGCGCAACCTTTGAAATTTTCGTCCCGGAACCCTCCCCTGATATCGCCGGGGAAGACGGTCTCCTCGCAAATCCCCTTTATGGGGCAATCATTGCGATATCGTTGTGCGCCTCTTGTATCGGGGCATTCCTCTACCTTCGCCGGCAGAGGCCAAAAATCACCCCTCCGGGTCCGGTCTTCCACCTGCCCGGCGAGCGCGCTGCGATGAGCGCTGACGATGAAGAGCTTCGTCTTTCCGACGATGGGGGGCCGGTTGCAGGAGTTGTCCAAGCTGCCGGCGAGGCAGATGCAGTAGACACCGTGCCCGTCGGCGATCTCTCCTGCCTTTTCTCGGCCCTGCGGCTGGCAGTCGGAAGGCACCTGGCATTTTTGTATCCCCTCTCCCTCACTCCCCGGGAACTCTGCGCGATGTGCAGGGAACTCCCCATCCGTGCGGCGGTATGCAGGTTCACGAAGATCTATGAGCAGGCACAATACCGCGGTGCACCTGTCCCGGACGATGAACGTGACATGATTGCAGGCGCTGCCAGGTCTGCAATAGAAGGCCTGGGGGGGGTCGATCATTAGCCGCGCTGCGTGGGTTGTGGTGATCCTGGTACTTATCGGACTTGTTGCCGTGCTCTCACACCTCGCGTCCACGACGCTGGAATACAGCCGTTATAACCCAGAGTGGAACGGGACATCCCGCCTCTTCCAGGACATCATCGAGCGTGACGCGCTGATGATATCGAGCTTCCACGAACTCCCGGGAGGAGGCGATGCGCTCCTCCTCGTCCTTGCCCCTGGCGAAGAGTTCGCCCCCGACGAAATTGGCCTCCTGCGTTCGTTTCTCGAGGAGGGAAATGCCGTCGTGCTGGTATCTGACCGGGAGAGAGAGAACTTGCTGATTTCAGGTCTCGGGAGCACGATCCGCATTCGCGATTCGAACCTGACGAGCATTGACCGATACTATGACCACCCCTCTTCTGTCCTTGCCTTCCCTGCCGGGCAGGATCCACTCGGGGCAGGGATCTCCCGCATCGTGCTGAACAACCCTTCCTACCTCGAGGGGGGTGAGCCGGTATTTGCCACCTCGATCCTCTCCTGGATCGATGCCGATGGAGACTCGCGGCTGAGCCGCGAGGAGTCCCTCCAGAGATTCACGGTAATTGCTGCAGAAAGGGTCGGAGATGGGGTCCTCTACGTTATTTCGGACCCAAGCATCTTCATAAACGGGATGCGTGGGATCGGCATGGATGACGAAAATTACGCGCTTGCGCGGCAGATCATCTCGGCGAGACCTCGGTTGATTGTCGAGCAGGGCCATTCCCGCACCGCATATGCACCAGAGGCAATCCGAGTGGTTAATCTGGTCAAGGATTCTACCATTACCAAAATGGCTGTGATCACCCTGATCTTCCTTGCAGGATCCATACTGGTCATAAAGAGGAGGGAGGAGAGATGAACGATATCGGCGATGACCTTGCCCTCCTCTCCAGGTATTACCGCGATATTCGGGACCGAATGGGGGACTTCATCGTCGGCAACGAGCTGCTCGTCGAGCTCTGCATGATCGGGCTCCTCTCAGGCGGCCATCTCCTGATGGAAGGGACTCCTGGCACGGGCAAGACCTCCATGGTAAAGACCCTTGCCCGGCTCACCGGGTGCGACTTTGCCAGGTTCCAGTGTGCGGTAGACAGCCAGCCTGCAGATATCCTAGGAGTGCGCATCTTCGACCAGGCAAAGAGGGACTTTACCCTTCGAAAGGGACCAATCTTTTCCAATTTCCTCCTCATCGACGAGATCAACAGGCTGGCGCCCAAGACCCAGAGCGCGTTTATCGAGGCCATGAGCGAGCGCCAGGCAACTCTCGACGGGATCACCACCCGTATCAATCCTCCCTTTATAGTCCTTGCAACGCAGAACCCCTTCGAGTTCGAGGGAACGTTTCCCCTCATCGAGGCACAGAAGGACCGGTTCATGTTCTCGATGACCCTCTCCCAGCTGGACGCAGAGGGCGAACTCGAGATCATCAGGAGGGAGCACTTGGGCAGGCTTGACTGGGACACGTTCTTCTCGACGCTTCGCCCGGTGATGAACAGCGACCTGATTCTCCGGTTCATCGCCTCTGTTTCCAGGCTGCACATCGAGGAACCGCTCCTTGGCTACATCCGCGACCTGGTAATGGCCACAAGAAGCCATGGCGATGTTCACATAGGCGCCAGTTCCCGGGCGTCTATCGCGCTTGTCAGGGGGACCAAAGCGCTTGCAGCGCTCAGGGAACGCTCCTATGTCATCCCCGATGATATCAAGGAACTTGCCCCGCGAGTCCTCATGCACCGGATTATTCTCACCAGGGAAGCCGAGATCAGTGATATCACTCCAGGCCGTGTGATCGCCGAGATACTGGAACGCGTCGAGGTGCCATGACCCGTGGAAGCGACGCGTTCTACATGGGGATTTATCTTTGCGGCCATCGGAACCCTTCTCTTTGCATGGTTCCTTGACTCGGTCCCCGCACTCTTTTTTTCCGCGTTCATCGCAGGGTTCCTGGTGTTCCGGGCAATCGCATTTATCGGGCGTGCCGGAACCGCGGCATCGATGATCACCGTTGAGCGGGTTGCAAAGCCCGAGTGGACCAGGCAGGGGGGAGTGGTGACGGTCTCGACCTCTGTCCGCATCACGGTACCAGAGGGGTTGTCTGCCAGGGTTTGCGACCTCCCTCCACCAGGGGCACCGGTGGTTCACGGCCTGGCATGCTCGCCAGAAGCGGGTGCCGGGGACCATGCACTCAACCTTCGGTACGGGGTGTCCTGCCTCTCCAGCGGAAATATCCGGTGGAGGGGAGTTGATCTCATGGTCTCCGACAGGTTCTTCTCTCTCGTGCTGCCCTTTCGCGGTGATAATTTCCGTTCACCTGTCATCAGGGTGGACCCCGTGGGCAAATACCAGAAAAGGGAGGGACTTGGGTTCTTCGGGGAGAGGGATCTCGAGAAGCTCACGGTGCTGAAAGGGACGGGTGTCAGATCGTTTCGCGATTACATGCCCGGTGACGACCCCCGTTCCGTTGACTGGAAACTCTCTGCAAAGCACGGGAAACTCTTTGTTCGCGAGTATGCGGGCTTGTCCGGCACACACCCCCTCCTCGTCGTGGATCTCCCCGACGGGGCAGTCCCATGCCCGTATGACTTGAGGGATACGGTGGTCGGGGCAGCCCTTGATGCTGCACGGGAGATGGTCAACGGACCGCATGGCTGCAGCCTGATGGTTATCTCCGGGGCAAACCTCCTTTCCTTCCTCCCAGACGAGCGGTCACTGCACAAGGTCGAACGATCGCTCCTTGAATACCACTCTCCCCAGCGTCCGGTCCAGTGTTTCCGCACACTCGACCCGATCGCTGCAGAGGCGCTTCGTACCCGCCTTTCTGGCAGCTCCGCGGTACATGGCAGCCTCGAGAGGCGTCTTCTCCAGGTGTATTCCCGATTCATCCCGGAGATCCGGCCCCTCCCTTTCGATATCCAGTGCACCAAGGCGCTTGGACGCAGGGGAGAGACCGCATTGCACGTGCTGACCACCGGGACGGGGGATATGAGTCACCTCGCCACGCTTGGCCTGCAGGCCCGGCGGCTGAATATCGAGGCAAGCCTCGGCCTCCCTGATGCGACCGCAACCCCGGGTCTTGTCCGACGTCTCCGGGGCATGGGGTATTCCATCGTCAGGGTGGTCTGATGAGGGCCGGAGTCCCCATGCTGGTCGCCCTGTTCGCGTGTGCAGCCGGTTCTGCCGCTGCCCTTGTCGGGAACCCTGCCTTTCCGATCGCCGTCTCGGCGGCGGTAATTTCCCTTGGCGCAGGGCTCCTTGTCCTCTGGTTCTGCCATTCCGACCCTGCGCTCTTTCTCCTGGCCCAGCCCTGCCTTTTCCTCACCTGGGAGATCTCACCTCTCCTCACATTCTTCTTCGAGGCAGTCCTCGTTTCGGCACTCCTCTTCTCGATGGGCCTTCTCCGCACAAAGACTGACGTTGCATATTCCGGCGTCTATCTCGTCGTCATGGGGTGCATGGCACTCCTCCTCTCGGGGCAGTCGCACGTCTTTTTCCCCCTTGCCATCTTTGTCCCCGCGGCAGGGCTGGCATGCCTCGTTGTACTCGGACTTGCATACCGGACCATGGTCCGCGCGGGAGGGGGGACCCAATGAAGATCCGACCCCACAATGACTATGTGCTTTCGGGCATCGTGCTCCTCGCTGCAGCCCTTGTCCTCCTTGCCGTCGCTACGCTGACCGACCGCGGCGACATGAGCAGCGCCACCCTCTTCCTGCTGGGTGTCGCCTGCTTTCTGGCGGGAGTCTTCATGCTCAGTTTTTCCAGGTCCGACCCGCTGGACACGGAGGTTGCCTCGCTCCTGCCGGTGGCGGGGATGCTCAATGTCTGCCGCATCTGCGCAGACCTCGGGGTCCGGGGAGATGCCTGGTTCATTCCTCCTTCCGGCGACGAGAAGGCCTTACGGGAGTTCATCCCGGTCCAGGGCCTTGAGATCCCGGACGCGTTCCCAGATTTCTCATTCCTTACCGATCCTGCATCTCCCGGCATCCTCCTTGCTCCTTCTGCCTCCCCGCTCATCGAGTACCTGGAGAGGAAGGGAGGGCTCGTGGTGCCTTCAGGAGAACCCGGGCTCCTGCACGGGATACGGGAGATCTGCGAGGATGTGCTGGAACTTGCGGAGGAGGTAGTGATCGAGAGGGAGGGCGAGACACTGGTGATGAGCGTGAAGGGATACCGCCTCTATCCCGGATGCCTCTCCATCGCAGCGCAATCCCCCAAGTGCTGCACGATGCACCCGTGCGGGATCTGCAGCCTGGTGGCCTGCCTCCTTGCGCGGGGGCTGTCTGTCCCGTGGCACCTCGAGCATGTCCGCATCGAGGAAGCCCGCAGAGGGCTGGTGGTGGTGTACCGGAGCGTCACCGGACCCGCACCCAGAGGTGAAGGTCCCGATAGCTCTGGTTGATCCGCTCGGCTCCCCAGAGCGAATCGGGAGGCGCTTCGTCCATGAAGAGGAGGAACTTGAGCTGGTTTCCCCCTGTCCGGTTGACCGAGAAGGTATGCTGCTCCTGGGAGGTGGTATTGTGCATAAGGGTGACCGGGAAAGAGGCGATCCTCTCCATTGAGCGTACGGTGCTCGTGTTGGTCGCGGGGTCGAACTCCTGGTCCACGAAATGGAGTTCCACGAAGTATGTCACGTTCCGGTACTCGTGGTTTCCCACGCCTATGATGATTGACTCCGCCTGGCCTGCCCGGAGGTCGGTCGGATAGTCGGCTGCCTTTCCCTCCTTTCCCAGGATGTAGAACTCGGTGAACTTCTCACCTTCCTTTGGAACCACCACGACGTAGACAGTGGTTGCCACCGCGGCAACGATGGCGACGAGGAGGATCGCCGAGAGGGCACGGTCTATCCTTGAACTCTCCGAAGGGAAGAATTCCGCGCGGAGTGCCGCCCACATCTCCCTGAACGGGACCTCGAACCTCTCGCTCCTTGGCAGGCCTGCCCTCCTGACCTGGGCTGATACGGCCATGCAGAGGGTGAAGATCACAAGGGATGTGACCACCGGGTCGAGGCGAATCCCGAAGGGGGTATAATTGAGCACGAGGCCGATGAGGGGGACCACCGCGATCGAGAGCCCAAACGAGAGTGCCAGCCTCTCCAGCCCGTCGATCTCCCCCCTCCCGGGGAAGAGCGCGGCGATCAGGGAGTAGCCCGGGAAGAAGAGCACCATGGGGAGCGCCAGGATCAACCGGAGTGGGGTCTCGTTCACCACCGGTGCATAAATTGCAAGAGCGGAGAGGACTGTCCACAGGTAGACGATCACCAGGTCCGCAGGGGTGTTCTCCGGTGAAAACGAGGAGAAGAGTCTCCCCAACGGGGGGATGCTGCCTTCTTTGGGCATCCCGGTTCAGCGGCGCCTCATCGCGCGGACAAGGAGCACAAGGGCGATCCCGAGCGGGGCGAGGTACGCCGGGATCGGCGTGCCTGTGGGAGAGGGGGACGGCGGCAGCGGTTGCTCCTGGGTGACTTTCACTTCGCCGACAGTCACTGTAGCAGTCGGAGTGGCCGTCTCCGGTGCAGTGGGGGCGCTGGTCGCCGGGGTTGTCTGGGGTGACGTCGGCGTGGTGGTCACGGTCGCAGGAGCAGTGGTCGCATATACCTGGGATACTCCCCCTCCCCCGCCGCTCGAGTAATATGTCTGGGTGGGTGTTACCGCAAGAGGGTTTCCGACCTGGATAGTCCGGGTGAGTGCGATCCCGCCGTCCACAGAGACCGTGACGGCGACTTCTCCCTCGGCAACGCCGTCAACGATAAACGTGATCTCTGAGTCGGCAGGACCTGTCTTTCTCCCCTGGATGGTCATGCTCGCAATGATGCGGGTTGCATCCGCAGCTGCCGTCCCGCCAAGGGAGATCGTATCGTAAGTTCCCGCCGGGATGGAGCCGGAATCGGTCGTCGAGAAGACGCCATTCTGGGAGAGGCCCACCTTCTTCACCTCGGTGTCGCCCTTCTTTACTATCAGGACGTTGGTATCGGTATTCCTGAGTGTCGCGGAGAGAGAGCCGTCGTCCAGGGCAAAGGGGAGGACGAGGTCCCTGGTCTCAAAGGAGAACGTCCCCCCGGGAGTTGCGGCAAAGGTCCCCTCGATATGCATCGAGAAGGTGCGGTTGTCCGGCAGGTCGACGATTGATACGGTGACCTGGTCCCCTCTCTCGACCTGCTCCGGTGCGACGGTGATCGACAGGGCATGGACACCCTGTACTACAATTGCGACGAGAATGATGCTATATAACAGGTGCAGTCTTTTCACAGGCATATTCCCCCTGGCCATTATATTCTCATGGTATGGGCCTTCTTATTATCAATTCGGTGTGTAAAAATCCGGGTCCTGAACGACCTGACCTTAGTGGGTTGCACTTTTCCTGGCGGGGGAGTATCCGCTGATGCCACCCCGCATTCGAAATCCCGGGAAGAAACAGGCTTTTTTTTCCCATACATTTAAATGCAGGGTGGTACAAGGACCATATATATAAATCTGTGCACCATCCCAACGGTGCGTACACAAGAGTGGAGGGAGAGAGTCAGGTATGAAGAGTAAGAGAGCGGAATTGAAATCCCGGACCGTGACACCTGATACCTGTCGTGTCAGGCAATCGCATACAATATGGGCCAAACGGGGGGTGGCTGGGCTGCTTGTGCTGGTGCTCATTGCCCAGGCATGCAGTGCAGCCCCGCCAGTATTTGCACGTCTGGACCTGAACCAGTCCCAGACGTACAGGAACATGACCGTCTCAAGCCTCGAGACGGTTGATATCATGAACCTCTCCATCTCCCGGGTCACTCTCCACTCCACGACAGGGGACTGGACCGACACCAAGAACCTCACTCTCCCCTCAATTCACGAAATTCGCAGGATATTTTATCCCAAGGACAATGCGACGTGGAACGGAAACACCTTGACCGTTATGGATGCGGATTCAACCGTCTCAGGGAGTGGATTTAAGGGTTTTACTCTCTTCACTCAGAAAAAAATTCCTGTTATCCAATGCCAGGTCAATGAAGCACAGGGAGACATTTTCCTTTCGAGAATAGAGGGATCGAATGTTCCTGCCAACTTGAGCCAATTTCTTACAAATACTGATCGGCTTTACATACTTCGTACATTTGGTGGTGTAGGACTGGAGATCCTCCCTAATGGCACGGTGGGGAAGAATACTTTTATCAATGTGTCTCTGAGTGATTTCAACCAAACCGACATGGGATATACCCTGCTAAAAAACGAGAATCTTCTCGATAATTTCATACTCGATCGGATTATTGCGCAACAACTTTCGGCCTCGAATAATCCTCCTCCTCTTTCTGGAGAATATCTCCTCTCGGGATTCCAGTACACTCCCCCCCCAACGGGAAAGATCACTACCTACGCCGCGTGGCCAGTGATCATCCTTGACGGAGATAACCGCCTCACACTGGTTGGAAAGACACATCCATATCTCTATAACAAGAGGACAGGGGGTGACCTGAGCCTCACCTTTGAGAATACCGCACATATTCATAACCTCAGCTATGTTTTTATCAAGGAAGCAGAGACTTACGATGCCGATGTCCGCGTGAACATGACGGCGCTCGAGGAATGTGGCGGTGCGGTGAGCCTCGATCTCATCCTCTCCGGAAACCCGTTCCTTTCGATTTTAAAAGATCTGGGACTCGGTCAGAGCGACCTGAAGAAAGTGGTCTCGTATTCGATCAAGGCAGTGGGCAATTCCACGCCCCCGCACTCCTCCCACTTCTCGAAGATCAACATCACGCCCGGGTATGGCACATCAGGATATGCGCTCCATGCAAGCCAGGTGACCATCCCCTTCGATGACCTGCAGGGATTGCTCTCCGGAAATTTCAGCATCTATGCACTTGGAGCCGACGTGAACAACACGGTCGTCGCACTCGACCAGGACCGGATATCAATCGGGAATTCCCCGCTGGCAGACTTCAATGCCTCCCCCACTACTGGTCCGGCCCCCCTCCCGGTCCAGTTCACTGACCTGTCCAGTGACTCTCCCACTGCGTGGAACTGGACGTTTGGCGACGGCGGCATCTCGGCTGCACAGGACCCCAGTCATACCTATACCGTTCCGGGCCTCTACAACGTCACCCTGACTGCGTCGAACGCATTCGGGTCCGGCACCGAGCGGAAGGACTTCTACATCAACGTCACTTCGTATCTCCCGCCGGATGCAGATTTCTTTGCCACTCCCACCACGGGCCCTGCCCCACTCGCCGTCCAGTTCACCGACAATTCCACGGGGACGATTACCTCCCGTGCATGGACCTTCGGGGACGGGGGGACCTCGACCGGTGTCAATCCGTCGCATACTTACCTCTCTGCAGGGACGTACACTGTCTCCCTGAACGTCACCGGCCCCGGCGGATCGGACACGGAGACCAAGATCGGCTATATCACTGTTTCGCCCCCCGCACTCCAAGCTGACTTTTACGGGACTCCGACCGCCGGGTTCGTTCCCCACTTTGTCCAGTTCACCGACACATCCACCGGGCCGCACGACACCTGGAACTGGGACTTCGGCGACGGAGGGACCTCCACGGCCCAAAACCCGGGCCATACGTACACCTCGACCGGGACGTACACGGTCTCTCTTTCGGTGAGGATGGGGAGCGGCACGCCTTCGGTGAAGACGAGGACCAATTACATCACCGTGTTCGCGGTCCCGCCCCCGCCTGTGGCCCAGTTCACGGCGAACGTCACGACCGGAGATGCGCCGCTGCCGGTCCAGTTCACCGACCTCTCGAGCGGGTCGCCCTATGAATGGAACTGGTCGTTTGGCGACGGCGGGAGCAGCACCGACCGGAACCCGCTCCACACCTACGCATCTCCGGGGAACTATACTGTCTCGCTCACCGTCAGGGGCCTTGGAGGGTTCGACACCGAGACGAAGGCAAACTACATCCACGTCCTGGCACACCCGCCGGTCGCTGACTTTGTCGCAAATGTCACGGCCGGAGACGCCCCGCTCCCGGTCCAGTTCACGGACCTCTCATCCGGCGATCCGACCTCCTGGAGCTGGACGTTTGGGGATGGGAATACTTCCTTACTCCAAAACCCGGTTCATGTCTACCATCATGGCGGGAATTATACTGTAGCCCTGACGGCAGCGAATGCATATGGTGGGAACACAATTACCAAGGAAGGATATATCCATGTTCTTCCCCCCGTGCTTCGTGCAGATTTTATTGGGGCACCGACAGAGGGATATGCCCCTCTTCTCGTATCCTTTAGTGACCTGTCAAAAGGTGACCCACTCAGCTGGAACTGGTCCTTCGGTGACGGGTCTATCTCTACCGCAGTGAATCCCGTTCATTCGTATAATACTGCAGGGACCTATTCAGTCTCACTCACAATATCAAACGGTACTGCCAACGACATTCTGGTGAGGAATAATTATATCACAGTTCGTCACAGAGGAGGTGGCGGTGGAGGGGGAGGCGGGAGCGGCGGGACATTCTTTGTCACTGCGAGTCCCACACCATATGTGACAATCACTGTTACCCCGACACCTACCCAAATCTATGAGAAGACGCTGCCATTAGGGCCCGAAAACCGGACTTCCCAGCCTGTGATGGTCGGGTCCTATGACGGTATCGCGACCATCTCAATAGGGATTGGGGTGGCGGTGACCGGTGCGAACGGCACACCACTCGCAGACATCAGCATCTTCCCGGTCAACCCTGGCGACCTCTCCAATCTCCCCGTCGATCCGGCTTTCACGGGATACCCCTACCTGGTGTCGCCGGAAGAGGCACAATTTGACCCCGAGGTGCTGCTCACCCTCTCCTTCACTCCTGAAGAGTGGGCAGCGCTCTCCGGCCGGGACCTTGTCCTTATGCGGTATGACCCGGGTTCGGGGAGCTGGGTGCCGCTCCCCACATCGGTCGACGCTGCAGGGAGGACGGTGATCACCGGCATCTCGCACGGAGGCACCTATGGCCTGTTTGCCCGGCAGCCTGCCACACCCACCCAGACAGTGGTGCCGGTCACCACCGCGGTACCCGAAGAAGTCCCACTGCCATGGACCTTGATACTCATCATCGTGGTTGTAGTGATCATTGGAGCGGGTGTTGCAGTCTACTTCCTGAAGGTCAGGCCGGGTGCGCGGGAGCCGCCTGGAAAGGACGAAATCACCTGATGACCAATGGAGGGTCGAGTCGCTTTCTTATTTATCTGGGAAAAAATGAGGAATGGGTTTAAATAATTCTTCTCATAGAGAGAAGAAGGAGAAAGATCCCCAGCATAAGGAATGGACAGAAGAATACAGGTTCAATTCCTGCCTTGTTTTGAGTCCCTTCAGGCAGTGTCTTTGAGTTGGAGGGACTTGTGAGAACATTGACTGTATTATTTAATCCTGTCTCTTCGGATTGAGTTGTTGCAGTCGAAAGACCACCTTCAATTACTGTCGGAGTAGTGACTGCCGATGATGCCGTTGGAGTTGCCATGGATCCAACGCTACTTGAGACTGTGCTACCGCTACCACTGCTCCCACCACCTCCTGCACCCCCCGTGACGGTAATCCCAGAAGTGGAAGGTGGAGTGCCTGATGTGGTGACAGAGGTTGTGCCGGAAGATTCTTGAACTGAATCTGGTTGACTTTCCACCAAGAGGTCAAGTTCCGTCAACTCAGATGGCCTGAAAGGATAGCTCTCGGCATATGCAGACTCTGAACCGGTCTCACGGCAGAGGGCCCGGGCATTACTGATAAAAAAATAGACCGGGGTATCCACTGTGATAGCTCCTGATACGATCAGCTTTTCGTCAAAGGAGCCGGGTCCCCCGAACTGACCGTTTTTACTGACCAGAACAGGATTTCCGGCAGTCCCATTCTGTATTCCAGGGCACCATGCCTCGACAATTGTTCCTGCCGGAGCAGGCAATCCCCCGATGTATGCTTGGCCATAAAAGAGGTGGGGCATCAGGGGTTCATTCTCGGCAAGTGCTCCTGGGACCAGCAGCAAGAGAGAGAATGCCACGGCCATGAAGAGTACTCCAATACGAAATGGTTTCATATTCAGATCCTCCAAGGAGAGAAAGGAGGTAATCCTATAAAAAGACCGAGAGAATGAACCTGCATAACCACTCTCAATTCTTTAGTGAAATTCCACAATAGTCCCAAATTGCGAGTGATTAGGAAGTATATCAGGTTTTTTGCACCCTTTTCTGTTTTCGAATATTATTAAAGAAAACAAATAATAATGTTTATCTTCCCAGGTGAGGAGTACCTCGTAGGTGGAGTACAATATGTCTTATCTTTTCAAACAAAAAGTTGCTATTTTATTACTTATTGTATTCCTAGTTACCGGTATCGGGTCTGCATCTCTCGAAACTCCAGTACCCGCAGAGTATGAGCCGGGTGTCCTCTTCGTCTGTTTCACACCCGACGTGGCAGGGGATCCGCACCTGTTTGAAGAGACCGAAGCACGCATCCACGGCGCAATTGGATCGAGAGTCCTCGAGGATTCGGATGATCTCGGCATGGATGGGGTCCAGTTCATTGCGCTCTCCCCGGATATCTCGGTCGAAGATGCACTGGACTTCTACCTCTCTGAACCGGCGATCCTCTGGGCAGAGCCAAACTACATCGTTCGTGTGCCAGAGCCATCCTCCGGCCTGGGGGATGGGGAGGGCGTTTCCGGTTTTTCCGTCCATGGAGGGGATACCCCGGGGATCCGGCAGAGTGCTGCCGCCTTCTCCTCAATGCGGTTCTCCTCACCTGCGTTTTTTCCCAATGACCCGGACTTCTCCCGGCAGGGGAACCTCGGAAGGGTCGGGGTCCCGGCAGCATGGAATATCGCGACAGGATCGCCATCGATTGTCATCGCCGTGATCGATACCGGCATCGACTTCTCGAACCCGGACTTCTCCGGACGGAATTGGATCAACCCGGAGGAGATCCCGGGCAATGGCATCGATGACGATGACAACGGGTACATCGATGATGTGCATGGCTGGGACTTTGTCAATTCTGACAGTGATCCGGATGATGACTATGGACACGGGACTGCCGTCTCGTCCGTGATTGCCTCCCGGGTCGATAACGGGTTCGGGATCGCGGGGATGATGCAGGACGTCCGGGTCATGCCCCTCAAAGTGGGGGATCAGACCGGGCGCCTCTCCTCGCGGGACATCATGAAGGCCATCCGGTATGCCCGGGAGAATGGTGCCCGGATCGTGGTCTGTTCGTTTGGAAAATATACTCCAGATGCCCTCGAGAGGACGCAGATACAGCAGTCTCCCGGCCTGCTCTTCGTCTGCGCTGCCGGAAACGAGGGCAATGACAACGATATCCGGCCTTTTTATCCTGCAAGTTACCCGTTCCCAAATGTCATCTCGGTGGCCGCAACGGGAAATAGCGATGAACTCCCGCCGTGGTCCAACTATGGCAGGACTTCTGTCCACGCCGGTGCACCCGGTGTCGATGTCCCCGTCTACCACCTCTCTCATGCGCTTGAACCCTCATCCGGAACCTCCTTTGCCGCTCCCCACGTTGCCGGTGCCGCCGGTCTCCTCCTCGCAAAGGACTCCTCCCTCTCTCCCCTCCAGGTAAAAAACCTGATCCTCGACTCTGCAGATCCCTGTCCGTCCACCGGGCACGCGATATCGGGAGGACGGATCAACGCATACCAGGCCCTGTCCCTGCTCTCGCCCCTGCCGACCACTGTCCCGACCACCGTCCCGACCACCGTCCCGACCACAGTACCTCCCACGCCGACCCCTGCCGCACCCGGAGCTGACTTCTCCGCCGATGTCACCACCGGTCCGGCACCGCTCACAGTCCGGTTCACCGATGCATCGGGAGGGATCCCGACAGCATGGTCATGGAACCTCGGCGACGGGACGGTCTCCACCGAGCAGAACCCGACCCACACCTACGCGAGACCCGGCACCTATTCGGTCTCTCTCCGCACCACGACGCCGTCCGGGGGGTACAGGATTCTCAAAACGGGATACATCACGGTGGAACCATCGGGTATCTCTCCGATGCCCACGCCGACACCGTCGCCAACCCTGACACTGATACCGACCCCGACACCCACACAAACACCCGCGGTGACTCCCCCTCCGACGTCCGTCCCCTCTCCGGTCGACTTTACCGCAAGCCCGACCTCCGGAGCAGTACCTCTCACCGTGCAGTTCACCGATATATCGACAGGGAACCCCAACGGATGGTCATGGAACTTCGGCGACGGGACAGTCTCCACCGAGCAGAACCCGACCCACACCTACGCAAAACCCGGCACCTATTCGGTCTCCCTCCGGGTCACGACGCCGTCCGGAGGATTCCGGATACTCAAACCCGGCTTCGTCACGGTCGGGACTGCATCTGCAGGAACAGCGGCACAGGAGTCTGACGGATCCCTGGGAGAACCGGAGAGTCCCTCCCCGGCAGACCCGGGCCCCCTCAACCCGGACTTCCTTGCCTACCTCGAATCCCGGTCAACGGCAGCTCTCGAGACCGACGGGTTCAGTGGGGGAGCCATCCCGTTCCCGATCAACCTCTCTCCCCTGCAGGGAAAACAGCTCGTCTTCCCGGACAGCGCGGTGGCGTCCCTCCCCTCCCGCTTCGACCTCCGCGAGGAGAAACGCGTGACACGCGTGAAGGACCAGGGAGGTTGTGGGAGCTGCTGGGCATTTGCGACCTACGGTTCGCTTGAGTCCGTGCTCATGTCGCAGACCGGCATGGAATACGACTTTTCGGAGAACCACCTGAAGAACACCCACGGGTTCGACCTTGATCACTGTGGGGGCGGGACCAGCGCAATGTCCATGGCATACCTCACGCGGGGGAGTGGTCCCGTCAACGAGACGGACGACCCGTATAACCCGGGTTCGGGCACTTCCCCACCGGGACTCTCCCCCGTTCTGCACGTCCAGGAGGTCACCATCGTTCCTCCGCGGGCGGGACCGGTGGACAATGAAAATATCAAGAGGAGCATCATGGAATGTGGGGGGGTGTATTCAACATTTTATTTAAATAGATATATTTTTATAAACCTTGCTGGTGAAAAGGATTATTATTATCCTTTTACCGAAAAAAACGATTCGCCCCGTGGCGGAGGTTTCCATGCCATAACCCTTGTAGGCTGGGACGACAATTACCCCAGGACAAAATTCACGTATTTGCCGCCGGGAAACGGTGCATTCCTCGCGAAGAACAGCTGGGGATCAGACCGGGGTTATGGAGGATACTTCTGGATCTCCTACTATGACACATTTCTTGGAAGGGAAGGATCTGTGGGAACTCCTTTAACTTTAAGTATATTATATAATCCAAACAGTGCCTTCAACGCCTCCCCCCTTTCCACGTATGATTATATCTACCAGTACGACCCCCTCGGATGGACCTCTTCCACGTATGGTGGAACCTATCCTGCAGAAACCGCCTGGTACGCAAACATATTCACGGCAAACCGGAACGAGGAACTTGTCGCCGTGGGGACGTATGTCTACTCTCCCGGATCCACGTACGAGCTCTCCATCTATTCCCTCGATGGCAGCTCCGGGCCGGTGAACCCGGCACGACGTGTGGCCCAGAAGCGCGGAACGATAGATAACCCCGGGTACCGGACGATCCCCCTCGACAACCCCGTGCGCCTCTGGCCCGGGGAGCGCTTCTCTGTGGTCCTGAAGCTGACGACACCGGGATGGACCTATCCCATTCCCATTGAGAAGCCAATACCGCATTACTCCAGCAGAGCAACTGCCTCCCGTGGCGAGAGCTATATCAGTCCAGATGGCACATCCTGGACGGATATCACAACCCACAATACCAATGTCTGCCTGAAGGCGTATACCCGGAATATCCGTCCCCCGGTTGCAGGTTTCACCGCATCACCCACATCCGGTCCTGCACCCCTCTCCGTCCAGTTTTCCGATACCTCGACGGGGAACCCCACGATCTGGAACTGGAACTTCGGCGACGGCAACTCATCCAATCTCCAGAACCCCATCCATACCTACAGAACCCCCGGCACCTATACTGTATCCCTGACGGTAACCAATCCCGGCGGGTCGAACACGACCCGCGCAGAGAACCTGATCCATGTATCTCCCCCGGTAACCACCATCCCGACCACCGTCCCGACCACTGTCCCGACCACCGTCCCGACCACTATCCCAACCACTGTCCCGACCACTATCCCAACCACTGTCCCGACTACCGTCCCGACCACTATCCCAACCACTGTCCCGACCACCGTCCCGACCACAATCCCAACCACTATCCCGACCACCATCCCGACCACTGTCCCGACCACTGTCCCGACCACCGTCCCGACCACTGTCCCGACCACCGTCCCGACCACCGTCCCGACCACTGTCCCAACCACTGTCCCAACCACTGTCCCAACCACTGTATCCCCCACGCCGACCCCCGCAGCACCGGGAGCTGACTTCTCCGCCGATGTCACCACCGGTCCGGCACCGCTGACCGTCCGGTTCACCGACAGATCGACGGGGAACCCGACGGCATGGTCATGGAACTTCGGCGACGGGACGGTCTCCACCGAGCAGAACCCGACCCATACCTATACCAGACCCGGCACCTTCTCGGTCTCCCTCCGGATCACGACGCCGTCCGGGGGGTACAGGATTCTCAAAACGGGATACATCACGCTGCATTCACCCGATCCCTCTCCGACTCCCACGGTGACCCCGACTCCAACTCCCACTCCGACTCCCTCTCCGACTCCCACGGTGACCCCGACTCTAACTCCCACTCCGACGTCCGTCCCCTCGCCGGTCGACTTTACTGCGAGCCCGACCTCCGGAGCAGTCCCCCTCACCGTGCAGTTCACCGATAGATCGACTGCGAACCCGACGGCATGGTCATGGAACTTCGGCGACGGGACGGTCTCCACCGAGCAGAACCCGACCCATACCTATACCAAACCCGGCACCTTCTCGGTCTCCCTCCGGATCACGACGCCGTCCGGAGGATTCCGGATACTCAAAACAGGGTTGATATCCGTCCAGCCCTCTCTATGAACATCCCATTTTTTTCTCCCTTGCTGATTTGGGTATAAAAGTATGGAATGAAAATTTTAAATCTGTAAACCAAATGAGTGAGTGAACCGCCGGCCGGGATGTGGCATTCTTGATTGAAGAGGGGCTCAAAGTCGAAAAGTCTCCCACACGCTATCCGACTAATCGACCTTTCTTACTCGTATATAAAAGAGCCCCTTTTATTAATGGACAATCTTTTCAGACGTTTCCCCTGTTTTCAGGATAACACGTAAAATGGATGATATTTTGTGAATAGATGATATTCTCTCTTGGCGGTTGTTGCCAGCAATGAATGCCTGATTGTCACTTCTGGTTCAATTGATCGGTCAAAATCGCACATCTTACAGTAACTTGATTAAATCGGCAGACTACGATACCAACGGAAAGTAGTGTGAAGAGACCAATGTGAATAATGGAGGTCGTGCCTCAGCGAGATCTGGCAATACGAGGGTCACGAAGAGAGACCTGATTGCCTGAAAATGGGAGACAATGCCATGAGCGCTGAATTTTAGGCAATATTACTACGAAATCTTTATATGACTGTAAAGAACAAAAGTCATTTATATCCAACGCACAAGTCAGAGCGACCGAGTGATGGATAGATAAGGTGGCATCAAAGGCAGGCAGGCTTATAGATTCATCATTCTATCACTTCTGGCTATCGGAAGATATCGAGGTGGCAAAGGTATGTTGACATATGAAAAAAGCAAGAGAGTTTCTG